>NZ_CAJUHF010000005.1 GCF_910585845.1 uncultured Bacteroides sp.
ATTCGGAAACCATCCGAATCCCGTTCTTTCGTTTTAGTCGCTTCGCTCCACGCTTTGGCGCTTTGCGCTTACGCCACCTCGCGTATCGCCTTATACGCTGCCACGCTTTGCGCCCGGACGATTTTGCCGCGGAAGGCCAGACGCGAGCCGACATTCGCATACGTGTACGAAGCATCGTCATACGCATTCGCATACGATACACCGCCATACGCGTACGCATTGTTGCACCCGCGATAGACCACACGGACTGTGGCGGTGCTTATCCAGTACATGTCGGTATAGTAAGTAGAAGATGATCCGTTCAAATTACCTACCGGAACCAGGTCCATATACTTGCCATGCGCCACGCCTGTAATCCACTGACCGCTGTCCTTCTTGCCCTGTACCATACGGATACTGCCGTCAGGCATCCAAATGCGCCATTTGCCCTGGTTGCCGCTGTCATTCGGCAGGTCCACGCCGTCCATCATGTCATACTTGTTGCCGTAGATGTCCTCGTAGCCCAGGCAGCAGATATTGTTTACCTGCACCACAGTCTCCTGTCCGTATTCGTCCCGGCTCTTATACCAGGCATACTGGTGAACCAGGCCGTCAATCAGCGAATTCGTGATTTTGTTGTTGATGGCATACGCTTCATCATAGCCGATGGTGTCTGTCATCCCGTGTTCTGCCGTCCCGCCTGTTGTTCGGTTGTTGGTATGCTGTCCGGAACCGCACTGTTCCTGCATGTCCTTGCGCCCATACCGTGCATAGCTCAGGTTCGCGATGCGGCTGTGCATCAGCGCATCTATCTGCTGCATACCCCGCTGCTGGCTGTAATAGTGGAAGTCCGTCCAGGTCATGCTTGCCGTGGTCGAAGCTCCGGTTATACAGGCACGCAGCTTACTGCCCACCACCGAACTGCCCACAACGGCACACAGATGTTCCTCATTGGCCACCCAATCCGGTTCCATGTCCTCTATCTTGTCGCTGTTGCTCAGCACCACCCAGTCAAACTCTGCCGTGTTCAGGATGGAGAAATGCAGGGCCGTTGCACGTTCCGGAACATCCGCTATCAGATACATGCCGGCTTCAAATTTCAAGCCGATGGTCGGCACCACAATACTCTTCAGGATGTTTCCCTCCGCATCAGCAAACACACTGCCGATAAGCCCCGTGCCGGGAACACTCGGGAAGCGCACGCGCCTGTAGCCGGATACATCCACCTTACATACCGAATAGGCCTTGTCAGTCGTATAGGATTCCATCAGTGTAGGCTTTCCGCTCATAATCTTGCGTTCACCCAGCCAGCCGCCCTGTGTCTCCTTGATGGCATCCAGTGTCAGTATCGTCGCGTCCGGAACCGGGGGCATTTCGTCCGCCGGATAACTGCTGTAGCAGGCGTACTTCTTGTTGTTCAGATAGTCGTTGATGCCTTTGCTCCAGTAAAACGGCTCATACATCATCCAGTCACCCTCGCTGCCGTCCAGCTTCGCCACCGTGCAATCGTTCATATCCTCCGCATCGGCATAGAAGTTCGAGCTTTCGTCATGCAGGGGGAAATAGGTTATTTCCCCGTCCGGGTTGTTCACTTCCACCTGCTGCCCGGCCATTTCCACCTTCCGGCTCGTGGGCATCTTGGTCACCTTGGCCAATACGCGGTGGCGCTTGGACAGGATGGCATTCACATGCCCGCTCATTTTGTACGTATTGCCGAATTTGTACCCCGTCTTGTTGTCCAGGTTCGAAACATTGGCATCATCGGCCACGCTGTCGTCAAACTCAATCATCGTATAGGGCGGCTGCTTGATGGTCAGTTCCGGATAACGGGCGGCATACTTCTCCAATTCCTCATCAGCCAGATACTTCGTCAGGGTCAGCTTGCCCCTCAGTCCCGAATGCCGGTCATCCACGGCCCCCGTCTGCGTATACGTTCCGTAGTCAAAATACTTCTTCAGCAGGCTCCCGTCGTCTTCCCGGTCTATCTCCAGCACAAAGCGCTCCAGCTTGCCGCTGCCGTTCAGTTTGGCCTGGTGCAGGCGTTCCAGCATGGCAAACCCGTCGATGCCGGGGCAGTTGGTATAGCGGTAGCCCCGCACGTTGTTGATGCCTTCCAGCACCAGGCCGCTGTCCTGCAGTTTGGTCAGATACTCCAGGAACAGTTCCTCAATCGTGTCCGGCAGGCATAACTGCACAACGGGCGCACCGGTGGCCAGTTTCACTCGGGTCAGCCCCGTACCTCTCACATCCAGTTTCTTCAGACGCCCCTGCCAGCTCAGGTCCAGGGTGGCCACATTGCCGTTGTCTCCGTTTCGGGCCAGCTGGTTGTTCCGCATGTTCACCTCTTCCAGCAGCAGCATCCCGTTGGTCGAAGCCATGAACGAGCCGTTCCGGTACCCGCTGGCTTTCTCCACGCTCATGTCGAGTTTTACCAACGAGGTCAGCAGACCGAAGTTAAACCCGATGGCGAACGCATCCTCATGCCACACCAGCTCCTTGATTTTGGCCGCACCCACAATCTTCAGCGGGTCGTTCTCACCGAAGGCACGGGTCAGCTGCAGGGAGTGGAGCACGTCCGCATCCACCACACCGCTATCAGCCTGTACGCCGTTGCTGGTGGACAATTGCACACGGTACGGGATGGTCAGTCGGTACTGCATCGGTTTCAGTTTATAAGCCTTATCCAGCGATGCCGTACTCTGGTAGAACTGGGCACCCAGCGTAGATACATAGCCGTACTCCACCTGCTTCAGGTCGTACCGGCGCTGAATGAAATAGTTCCGGTGCGCTTTCAGCGAACCCTTCAGACCGTAGATCTGCGGATAGGTCTGTTTCGCACCGTCCGCACCCACCGGCATTTCGTTCAGGAACGGATACACGTACTTGAATATGCCGGACTTGTTATAGAGGCGCGAGCACCACTTCTTCATCTGCTCGGTATCGAAGTGGTCAATGGCTTTCTGGATACTGAAGGCACTCATGAAGCTGGTTCCGCCGTTCACGCCCTTGGTCATTACTTCTTCCAGCAGATTGCCCATATTGCCCAGTATCAGGTTCCACAGCCAGCTGTTGTGCCCCTGCATCACGTAGGCACCGTCGCGTTTCGTCTGCCGGTTGTCGTCATACTTACCGGTCAGGAACGACTTGTTGTCCGAACCCAGCTGGCAGTCCCCGTCGTAATAGGTTATCCACCACATCACACCGTCCCACGTCCGCACCAGCATGTTTTTTGCCAGCTGGTCCACGCCCAGGTTGAACTGCACATACAAGTAGTAGGCAGCCAGGTTGGGCAGGTTGAAATACTTCCTGGCTTCCTTCCTGAAGGTCGGGCTTGCCCATTTCGCGGTCGGGAACCTGTTGCCGTCATCCTCATAGTCCACCCCGTCAAACGTGTGCGACTCCCTGTTATAGGTCAGATTCTTGCCGGCAGGCGTTTCCTTCACGCATCTGTACAGGAAGCCCATCATGCGGTCCAGGGCCTTGTACATCTTGTCATATTTGTCACCGGTGCCCAAGTGTTCCTTGATGTTCGGTTCTTCTTCGGCATCGCCACCGCCGTCGTTCCAGAACACATCTTTCGGGTGGTTGAACTCGAAACCGCCGTCAAAGTTGAAATCCATGAAGTCCGTATGGTCGGGCTCCGTGGACGGCAGCCAGCGGAACAGGCACAGGTCATTCGAGTTGTTCAGCGTCTCGATGCAGATGGGCAGGTATTCCTTCGGCTGGTCGCCGTTCGCCTGCAGGTAGTTCAGGGTGTCACCGGTTCCCCATTGCTCGCCGCCGATAGTCTTGTCCTGGCCGAATATCGGATAGGAGTCGGACTTCTCGTTGTTCATGTTGTATTGGCCGTAATAGGTCAGGTCCTCGTCCACACTCTTGGCCACAAACAGGTCACAGGGCAAGCCGTCAATGGCCGAGCGTATATCTTCCTTGCACGTATCTGCATGGTCGGCGGCATACTGTTGGGCCGGGGTCAGGATTCCCATTTCCTTCATGCCGTCATGAATGAACTTCGCACCGCCCGTGTTGGTCGTCATGGAGGAGTCGGAAAAGTCACACTTCGCACAGGCAAGTTTCGCACCCACCGAGTTGTCCCGCAGCCGGAACAGGTTCTTCTTGCCCTCCGTTGCTGTCGGGGTGCTCTGCTGCCCGTTGCCGTCTATCTCGCCGTAGCTCATCCGTGCCGTATATCCGCTGGCTGTTTTCTGGAAGTAGAAGCGCAGGTTCTTGCGGGCATAGTTCACCGAACTGGTACCCTGGATGCGCAGATAAATGTCACGGGCTATCCAGTCCAGCGCCCGGTTCTCACCGTTGTAGAATCTCACTTCCCGGCACAGCTTGTTGGCCTTCTTGTTGTTCAGCTGGGCCAGCGCATCCATCACGTTCAGCGTGTCGCTCTCGCTCGGCACCTCACTGCCCACGCTACCCGTACCTATCAGTACCAGAATCGAGTTCCGGCGCTTCTTCATCAGTCCCATCAGCTTCTCCATGCTCACCGTGTCCCCCTCGTTCAGCACGCGGTTGTCCTCATCCAGCGAGCGCACGCCCGGTTCCCCGTCGGCATCCTCCAGGTGGTTGCGGTCCACGATGTAGTTGTTCAGCACCTCGTCCGAGGTCAGCGCCTTGTTGTAGATGCGCACGCTCTTCACGTTCAGGTCCGCACCCGTTGACTTGAACTCCAGCTGGCTCTGGATGTTGAAGTTCACCTTGTCCAGCCATTTGGAAGCTGCCGATTCTTCACCGTTCACATAGAAGCCGATCAGCGTGCGCTGTTCGTTCGTCTGCACGTTCGGGTAGAACACGTAGGTAATGCGGATGTTCGTGCCCGGCTGGAACTTCGTACCCACCGAGTCCTCATAGCGCAGCACCTGTCCGGCATCCATCGCCTCGGTCACCACGCCGGTCAGGAACTTGGCCTCTTCCGGGGTCACAATCAGCCCGTACCGGTTGCCGTTGTCCAGCTGCCCCAGGCAGGTTATCAGCTCGGCATTCGTGTCCGTCACGTTGGCCGTGCTGTATTCTATCTCCAGCGTCATGCCCACGTCACGGATGGCAAAGCCCTCGGGTTTGTCCGCCTCGTTGAAGGGGCGGTACCCACCGTCAGCGGTCAGGGTCATGCCTGCACCACCGGCCAGCAGCAGACGGTCCTTGTGCCAGCCGCTTCCAGCCCCGTATTCGTTCACGCTCCACAGCACGTCCCGGAACTCCATGCGCTTGTCACCGCTCACCCAGCTGGCCGGGTTGTTTTCCGTGTTGCTGCGCCCGAAGGCATCAAACGTACACACCGCATCCGGGGCCAGCGTAGCTTCAATGTCGGGGTGCGATGTCGTGTTCACCTGCAACTCAAGCACGGCATCACCGCACGACACGCGGTAGTCCAGCGGTTCCACATTCACGTTCGTCCGCCCGTAGCTGCCGGTCTCGCCGCGCTGCAGCAGGTCTTCCTTCACCACACTGCCCTGATTGGTCACTTTCACGCGGGCCGTGTACGCATCGCGGTCATAGCCGGCATACGTAAAGCTCCATGCCGTGAACTGCTCTGCCTCCAGCACCGGGTGTCTCCAGTCACGCTGGAATCCCGCAGCCCGGTGACTGAACATCATGCCCGCATAGGCCGTCACACCTCCACCTGCCTTCAGCAGCGTAATGTAATGCACCTGGCTCACCACACCGGAGTTCTCATGCTGTGCGTAGGCTTCCACCACGTTCGTACCTTCCTGCATCTGCGTCAGCGGGATGGTCACGTTCTTCTGCTGCACCCCGCTGCCGGCCGAAAGACCGAGGGTAAAAGCCTGTCCGCCGTTCACACGGTAGTAGATGTTCTTCTCGCCGCTCGTACCCTTGGCCGTAAAGGGGATGTTCACATCGTTCCGGTATCCGCCGTCGGCCAGCCCGTTGCCCACCGAGTAGGTGGTCTCCAGCGTCATGGCCACCATGGTCACCTTGGCCGTGGCTGTCTTCATCAGCGTGCCGCCCTGGTAGGTAGCCTGCGCCTCCACCTGCACGGTATAGGCGGTGGCATCCTTCAGGTAGGGCGATGCGTCAAAGGTGTAGCTCTGTCCGGCTGTCACACCCACAAACTCCGCATCCTGGAACTCACTGATCACGGTCGAACCGCGCTTCACAATCACGCGGGCTTTCAGGTCGCTGTAGCCGTCCACCGTACCGCCACCGGCAGTACCCACGCCCACGGAGTATTTCACCACAAAGCCGCTTCCCAGTGCCAGGTACTGCTGGGAGGGAAGTCCCGCTCCGCCGCTGTCCGTCAGGTCAATGTTCACCACCACCTTGTCGTCGTCGGTGTACTTGGAAAAGCGCACTTCCTTCGAACTCTCGCCGCCCTGGTTGTCCTTCTGCTTCACGGTCATCACGTACTGGGTGCCGTCCTCGCTGTCCTGCACATCCACGTCCGTCACCGTACCCACCATTGCATCGAACACCGTTCCGGATGTAGGGGGTTTCGTCTCGCCGCCCACCAGTTCCTCGGTAGGAGTACGGTTTGACAATTCCTTCTTCAGAAACGCTTCGACATCGTCCCCGGCATAGGCATGATAGGTGCCGTCCGGCTGTTTCTGGTTCCATGGTGTTTCAAGATTCATCGGATGTTCAGTCGCGTTGATGATTCCGCTTATTTTCCTTTTTGCCATAATACTGTCCTTTTATAATAATCATTCATTTATCAGTTTTACTGCTACCGTTCCATGCGTCCGACCCGTTCCACGGCTCGTCGCCTTTCCAGTATCCAAGTCCGAAACAGCTGCTGATTGCGGACCATACCAGCCTTGCACCGGCATAGAGAGCCGACAGGGCACGTTTTCCCACATACGCAGCCGTTATTTCCTTACCGCCTATGGTTATCATCGTCACTCCTCCTCATAAATCAGATACAGCGTATTCGCATCCTTGTCCGGCAGTGCCTCGTAAGCTTCCCCGCTCATCACCTCATGCCGGTAGGCCAGAAGTTTCAGAGCGCCTCCCGTGCCGGTATATACGGCATCGCCCAGCAGGTAAAGCTTGTCCGGCAGGATGGCTGTCCGGTCCGCATTCATGAACATGCCGGCAGGAGGCACTCCCGCCACGTCCCAGTCCCCGTACAGGGTGGAATCCATGTGGTAGGCGAACTTCCCGGCACCGGCCACATACACCACGTTGCCGCCCGGTTTGGTACTCTTGTCAGGCAAGACATTGCCTGTTTCCATCCATGATGCAAAGCGTACAGTAGCCCCGCCGACGGCTGCTGCCGTAGTCTGTTCCACCTTGGCTGCGGCATTTTCTGCCTTCCCTGCCGCTTCGTTGGCCTTAGTGGTCGCTTCCGTGGCGGCCTGGGTCTTTTCCTCCAGTCCGGCTACGGCTCCTTCCGCTTTCTTGGCGGCAGCCTCGGCACGGGCGGCGGCATCGCTCGCAGGTTTCCCAATCAGTTCCAGGGGTACGTTCACCATCTTGCCGTCCTTCTCCCCTGGCAGTGATTTCACACCGCCCAGCGAGGTGACAATCTCCAGATCCTCCACACCGGTAGAAGATTGGAGTACACGGTCCAGCACTTCCTGGACCAGTTCTTCCTGTGTCATTTCTGCCATAAGCCTATCCCTCTATCAGTTTTACAACTTGTGAATAGCACCCCGGGGTAAGCCCGGAAACCGCTTCCTTTATCAATACCGCGTCTTCCGCCGTTATATCAATTTCCCCGTCGGCATCCATTATCTGTATGCACAGGCGGTATGCCCGTAATTTCTTGTCGGCATCCGTCTGCTGGTTGCCACTCGGGCGGATCCCCGTCCCGTTGAACAGGCATTGCGCTACAATACGGCCGACAATTTGCATCTCGCCATTGATCTGCAACGGCAGGCCGTCAAAATCATTGAAACTGTCATAAAAATTCACTTTCATATCTCAACCGAATTTGTTATATGTGTGTCATGCCCACTACAATGCCATTAACCACCTCAAGATTGTAGTTCGTGGACATGCCGAATTCACCTTTTATAATCCATCTAAAATTTCCGCTCACCCCTTTCCTGTATGTGTAAGTACCGTCACTGCCAAGCGTCCATCCCGTGCCGTAATTGTTCGAAAGCATATCATTACTGTACACAGCACCGTTCACATGGACGCCGCCGTCAAAATATCCGGCATAGGTGTTGGCACTTATCGGATAGGTCAGCCCATCCGATTTGCTGGAGGCATAGATGGCGGCACCGCCCATATTGGAACCGACGGCCTTCACCCCGAACCGCCCCTGGGTGGCAGCGTTGAAAGCCACATCCACGATGCCTTCCATATCTGACTGCGACACGCCGAGTTTCAGGCTGCGCGAATCATTGCCGAAATAGTCACCGGCTTTCCAGTACAACCGCCCGTCGTCAAGTGTAAAGCCACCGATCTTCCCGTCATCGGCATATATGGTTCCGTAAACCTTGGCATTCCGGGTTTCGATGCTTCCATCCTTGAGTATTTTGAAATATCCGTTGGCGGTGACCGACCCCTCCAGTATAATCTCGTCACCGGTAAGCTTTATCTTGCCGACGCTCCCACCGTCCGCCCCGGTCCCTTCCACGCTCACACCGATAAGGGCCACCTTGCCGGTGCTGTCCTGCGCGTACAAGCCGGAGCCCTCCGGCCTGATCACCAGCCCGGTCTCTTTCAGCGCCTCACCGTCCTTGTCAAACACCGCCGCTGAAATCTTCACCAGCCGGTCGCTCTGTTCGAACAGTGTACGGTACTTATAGGCCAGTGCGTCCGCCTTGTTGGTGGAGAATACCAGCAGCGAAATGTAAATCACGCCCGTAAACGACAGCTTGAAGTCGCCCGTTCCGTTCCATAGCCCGTCCAGCGTAAACATCTTCTCACCGCCCACGGGCAGGTCTTCTTCATGGCCGAACATGTTGAAGTTTTCAAACCCGGTCTTGTCAGCACCCACAAATTCGATTTTCAACCGTCCGGCCTTGATGACCCGGTAGCTGAAGGACAGATACACCACGCCGGGCACCCGTTCGCCCTGGCTGTTCGTCTGCCGGTACTCCGGCACCAGACGGAAGTCCTCCAGTTTCTGCATGATGTAATTGTTCCGGATATAGGCATAAGGCACCTTGCCGTCGGTCCGTATCTCGGCATGCCCGTCCGGCTTCGTACCGTAAGGACCGCCGTTCGCCCAGATCCAGCGTCCGCCCAGTGTGAACAGCGTAGCCTTGCTGCCCGTCTTCCATTTGTCCATGCCGTCGGCAAAACTGCTGTTGTCCAGATAGCTCTGGTCTTCGCGTATTTCCTTGCGCAAACTTTCCACGGCCGAATGGATTTTGCCTTCGGTTATCTCAAAGCGTGTCAATATGTCCTCGCCCGTCATCAGCACAAACGTACCCTTCAGCCACACGTTGTCGGCATACAGGCCGTTTCCTTTCGGCTGGTTGTCTGCCGGGAAAGCGCTGCTCTTGATGCCGTCCAGCTTGCCCAGCCGGCAGCGCAGGCAACCGTTGAAGTTCTTGGCCTTCACCCCGTCCAGGATGTCGATACGGGGCTGCCCGTCCTCCGTGGCAGCAATGGATATAAGGTTCTGCCGGAGCGGGTTTTCCGTGTTGCCCATCAGCACGCATTCATCGCCAGCCTCCGGCTTCACCCCGCCAAACTCGCTTACCGGGACCAGCACACCACCGGCTATCACCGAGACCACCTCCACCCAGTAGGCTTTGAGCTTCGTTCCGCCTGTAACCGCACAGCGCATCAGGTCATGGGCCACAAAGCCCGTTTCCTGTTCAAACACGATGCGGTAGTTGTCGCCCTGTTTCACCACGTCCTTGATCTTGCCGTTGGCTGCCGACACCACCAGCTGGCCGCACACGCTGCGCACCTGCTCGATCAGCAGTTCCAGCGCCACCAGGCTTTGCCGGGCAGTCACTTTGTCCACCGTCAGGTTCGTCAGTCCCGTCAGCTGGTCAATCCACAGCTGCCAGCCCTCACCGGTCAGTCCGTCCACAAACTCCGTGCTGCGCAGCAGTTCGCGGATCACGGCAGTCAGATACTCGGCATTGCCCTCACCGTCCACGCTGCCGCAGGGCTTGCCGCCGGCAGCCTCGCCAAAGCTCACACCTTTCAGGAAGCGGATGGGCTCTTTGGCCGTGTCCGGCTGGTTCTTGTTCAGAAACTCTTTCTGGCTGCGCCGCGCGGAAAACAGGTTGTTGTCCGTGGGCAGCGTCTTGTCCCAGCTTCGTATGATGTCCGGAAGGGCAGCGCCTTCCGTCTTTGATTTCGTATAGCTTTTCAGCGCACCGATGCTGTCCGTCACCTTGTCGAACTTGCCCACCTGCAGCGCATCGCTTATCTCGATGTCCATCTGCCCGGGTTCGTTCACCTTGCGGCTGATTTTGGTGATACGGCTCTGCCGGTAGCCTTTTTCCGGGAAATACTTCCGGCTCTCCAGCTTCACCCGTCTGCCCACAAACAGGTCGATGCCGTGCTCCTCCATGTACACCGGGTCTGTCGGAGCTTTGTAGGCGGCAATATCCAGCCAGTGGTCCCGGTTGTACTCCTCAACCGCTGCCGCAAATTCCTCCTCGGCCAGCCGGTAATACTCATCCGGCATCCGGATGTTCCACAGAATATAGGTATCGCCTGCTCGGGGCACCAGCTTGCCGCCCGGCAGCTGGGTGTCGTCATCGTAGGGCCAGATGGTAATCAGTTCAAATTCCCTTGCCGCACTGTCGTAGTTCACCTCAAAGTAGTGGTCATCGCTTTCTCCCAGCCCGGCCAGGTCGCCCGTCTGGAACGACACACGTTTGGTCTCGCCGGCCAGCTCGTACAGGTTGGGGTCAAAGTTCAGTCCCCCGTCCCGGAAGTAATAGACGGTGAATTTCTTCCCTTCATCGTCCGTCACCTCCTCGCTGCGTACCGAACTCACCGTACCCACCCGGTGGGGATAAATGTCACTGAAGGCATCCTGCTCGTAATGGTCATAGATGCCGTATTCCTCCACACCCTGCTCGATGTATTTCTTGCCGCCGGGGAGCATCAATCTCGGGCTGCCGTATTTCTCCGCATCGATGTTGCGGGTCGAACCTACCGGGAACAGGCGGGTGTAGAACTTGGCCGTGTTGCCGGTGTCTCTTTCCAGCGAGGTCAGCCCCTTGCCGTAGCCAAGGGTGATTTCTTCCCCGTGCTCGCAGCGGCACACGTTCACCGTCTGCCCCTCAATCCACCATTCCACCTTGCCGCCGGCTTTTTCGGCAATGGCTTTCAGCGCCTCGTCGCAGTACATCCCCTCGTAGTCTATCGTGATCAGCTCCGTACCTTCCACCGTACCCACCTTCCAGTCGGTCGTGTGGCCCATGCCGTCATTGATGTCTTTCACCACCATCGCCACATGCTCGCGGGGCGTGGCTGTCAGGGTGAACAGGGGGTTCGTGTCCCCGTCCGTCGTCTCCAGCACCAGGAACCGCTTGATCAGGCTCTCCACGCCGTACAGCTTCAGGTCATAGTCCCACTCGCCCTCGTTCACCTGCTGCGGCGTGTAGCGTTCCGTCAGCCAGTACCGTTCGCCCAGATAGTCCGTGTAGTCGTTCACGTCCAGGGGCAGAAAATCATAGTAGCTGAACGACAAGGAAAGCACATTGTCTCCCTGTACCTCCTTGCTTTGCGTCGAGCTGTCGTTCACGGCCACATCCGCACGCTTGTTCCCGGCTTTGTCATATATCGTTAGAAGCATATTCTAATAGCGTTTGAATGGTTATATAATCGGTTTCGGTTCCCGGAACTTTACCCGGAACTTTCCGGCATGCACGCCTTCCGTCCACAGATAGGTCAGCGGGGTGAACTTCGTACAGTCGGCATACTTCACCCGCAGTTGCAGGTCCAGCTGGGGGAAACGGATCTCCAGCCAGCCGTCCTTTCCCTGCTTCAGGAAATTCACAAAGGCAAAGTACTGCTTCATCCAGCCTGCCTGGGTCTTGTTGTACAGCGCAAAGTGTAGCGTCACGTCCCGCGCCTCGTTCTTGGGATTAAGAACTGCCGAGTATTTCTCCCCATCCTCTTCCCGTATGTCCACGGCGGTATCCTTCTTGGCCTTGCTCGGGGTCAGAATGGCCGTCAGGTTCTCCATGCTCCCGCGCCGGTCTTCCACCAGGAACACGCCGTATTCCGTCCAGATGTCCGTGCCGTTCACCAGCACCAGTCCGCTCAGTATATTGCCCATATCACTTCACTTTTAGTCCGTCACGTATCATTTTCTTTATCACTTCCTTCAGCTCGCCCAGGTGTCCGGCGCTCACACCGGTGTTCTCGGCTATCCGGGCCAGATGGCCTTCGGCCGTGTCCATCTTCTCCACCACGCTTTCCAGCTGTTTGTCCATGCTGCTCCAGTGCTGCAGCCCGCTGGTGAACATGCCCTCCAGCTTCGTCCCCTGGTCCTGCGTCATGGCCGTAAAGCCGCCCGCTTTCGCACTCTGGCTGGTGCCGCCGGCTTCGGTCTTGTCGTAGCCCGTGGCTGCCGCCAGGTTGTCACGCAGGGCAAGGGCTTCGTCCACATACTGCATGTACTCTTCGGTCAGCGCGTTCCGTTCCGCCTCGATCAGTTCGTTGTCCTCCATCGCCTTGCCGAACTTCTCCCACCAGCCTTTCAGTTTTTCGCTGTACATCTCACCGATCTTGTTACTCAGCATCGCCCGCATGAAGTACTCGGATATATCCTCCGCCGCATCCTTGGCACCGTACTTCATGTTCATCAGGTTGTCGATGAAGCTGCTGTACATACCGTCGAATGAAATGCCCGTCAGCCCTTCATACAGCTGGTCGGTCAGTTCCTCCAGCTTGCCGGCCTGGTCTATGTAGTCATCCAGTTTCTCGGTCAGTCGCCCGCCATAGCCGCCCTTACCGGTATTCTGTATCTGCGTCCACATGTCCACGTTGCTGCGCAGCGCCTTCATCTCCTCCGGGCTCAGGCTCCACAGGTTCCCGTCCCACTGGCGGCCAATCTGTCCGCTCAGTTTGTCTATCTGTGCTTGGTTGAAACCGCCCCAGTAGTAGTTCCAGCTGTGGTGACTACCGCTGTAGCGTGCCTGTTCCTGCGCTATCTGCAGATAGTTTGCATTCGTCTCTTTCTGGTATTTGTAAGCATCCCGGTAAGCTTCCACCGATTTTGTCCCCTTGCTTGCCTTGATGGTATCGGTCAGGTCTTCGATGGAAGTCTGCAGTTTCTCGTTCCGGTCTGTAAGACGGTCAATAGCAGCCTGCACTTCCTTGGCGTTTCCGCCGATGCCAAACAGTTTGTTGAAACCTCCGAAAGACACCGTGTTCAGCAGTCCTCCGAGACCTTTCACAAGGGAACCGCCTATCTGTTTGAACAGGTCTCCGCTGAGGATATTGTCGAGTATTCCGGTTATCGCATTGAAAATGGTGTCTATCAATGATGAGATAATCGGGCCGATACCGTCTTTCAGCAAATCCAGTATGGAGAGAATGGCCGATATAATCTGCCCGATGACTCCGGCACTTGACAGGGTCTCGGACATCTGACTGATGGCATCACCGACCTTGCCTCCGATATTCAGTTTTGAAAGACCGGTAAGCATGTTCTGGATTCCTTCAAATGATCCCTGCAAGGTTCCGCTTGCAAAACCGTGCAACCCGTCGGATACCATGTTCAACCCGTCAACCGTGTCCTGGGAGGCACTTTTCACCTCCCCGGCAAGCGCCTTCATTTCAGAGATAGCGTTCAGGTATTCTTCGTCAGCTGAAACGCTGGACGATTGGGCCATTTGAAGAGCGATTTTGGTACGTTCTATTTCTGCCTGGTTACCACTTTCAAGAGCCTTGTTGTAATCGGTCTGCGCCGCTTTTAACCGGGCGAATGCCGCTTCCTGCTGCAGTTCCGCATTTTGCACGCGTGTTACGGCATCCCCCAAAGCGTGCATCTGCGTTTGCAGCCGGGCAAAATCCAATGTACCGTTGCCACCGGGGAGCATGCTTTGAATACGTTCAATGGCATCGTAAACGACCTGCTGGTCTGCGGCTCCCGTTTTTTTGAACTCATCCGTCTTGACATATTGTTTAAGTTCGCCAAGCAGGTTCTTCATCTGGTCTGCAAGCAGACCGGTCAAATCCCCGAACGCTGCTCCCCAGTCTATCTTCTGGGTAAGGGCTTCCATGTCCACTTTGTGCACAGCCGCATCACGCTGCTTCTCCAAAGTCAGCCTTTCGCCCTGGGACTGTGCCTTGCGGATTTTATCGGCATATTCTTCAGCGATGGCCAGTTTCTGCTGCTGGAAGGTCCCGTATTCCTTCAGATAGTCACGCATGGCTTCCGCCTCTTCCCTGTACACGTCCGCCTCCGCTTTTTTCCGGGACGCGGTGTTTGAGGCACGGGCTTTTTCAAGTTCATCCTGTTGCTCCCGGGTAAGTCCGTTATCTCCGGTGGAAAGACCGGCTTCCTTGTTCTCACGCTTCCAGTCGGCTTCCTGCCGGTTAATTTCTTCTTTTCTCGCGTTATAGTCATATTCGATTTGTGCCAGTTTCTTCTCGGTACCGGCTTGCATGCGGTCTATCTCTTCCTTCCGGTTCTCGGCCTGCAGGGCGGCAAGATCCTTCGCCAGCCTGCGCTCTGTGGCCAGCCGTTGCTTGGCTTCCGCTTCCGGATTCTTCCCGGACTGCTTAGGGTCGGTATGCCCACCGATATTTCCTTTTTTGGCTGCTTCTGCGGCTTTTTTTACCTCTTCCTCCGCTTTTTTCAGATAACCGTCTCGTTTGTTTTCGGCATTTTTCAACAGTATGTCATAAGCTTCTTGATCATGTTTCTTAATGGCAGCCTGTGCGTCATAGAACTGCCCGGATTCTGCCATGTTGGACTGTATGATATATTGTCCCCATTTCCCGAAAAAGCCCATGGCGCTTTCCGCCTCTTCCGGTTTCTGCGCCTTGATTTTATTCACCTCTTCATCGGCTTCTGCAGCTTTTTTTACAAGGTTCTGGACATTGGCCTGGTGCAGCAGAACCTGTACATAGTCCTCGCTCTTTTGGATAAGGGTATCATACCATTCAGAAAGTGTTTTATAATACCCGAAAGATTCCCCGTACTTGCGGTTCAGTTCCTCCACCTTGGTCTTTTCCTGTTCCTTGCTTCCGGTGAAGTTCTTTATTTCATTGATAACCGATTTCAGCTCAAAGCGGGTACGCACCATCTGGGCACGGCCGTCCTTCTCTATCTCGGTCATTTCCTTCAGCGAGATGTTGAATTCATCGACGCCTTTTTTAGCACTGAACAAGTTTTTTGTCCAATCCCAGATTTCGTCACCATACATTACCAGCAGCATGATGCCGGTGGTCATGGCTGTCTGCCAGGAAAAAAGTGAGGAAAGAACCTGCTTCCATACCGGTGTGCCTTTCTTGCCAGACTTCTGCAGTTCATCGTATTCCTTGCGGGCACGGGCCAGTTCGTCCGTAAAAATCGGCAGATTGTTGGATATAGCCAGGAAGAACATCTGCGGCCCCATGGCCAAGGAAGGCATTTCACGAGCCATCTGCTGGATGCTGTTGTGCAGCCCGTTGAACTGGCGCTGTGCATTGGGTACATCTGCAGGGGTGACCTGTACAGATTCTGATTCCTCCTGCAGCAGTTTCAACTGGCTTCGCAATTCCTCAAGCTGCTTCTCCAGTGCATGGATCTGCGCGATATTGGCGCTCTGGTCTATATTAGGCGCAGCTGTTTCCCCGGCAAGGCGCAGCCTCTCCAGTTCAGCCTCCAGCAGCCTGACGGTATTACGCAATTCCAGTGCCTCACGCTCGGCTTTATTCATGCCGGGCGTAAGTTTGTCCTTCATCAAAAATTCAACTTCTACCGGTTTACTCATTCCAATTTACTTTGAAAAAATCCTACTATATCGTTCGCTTCATCCTCGGCGCTGCGTCCCGTATTGGAATCATTATTTCCGCTGCCTCCCTTCTGCCGAACATACCGCGGAGCGTCGCTCAGCATCAGTAGCAGCGTCTGCCAGTTCACACCGTCCAGAATGTAGTCCACACTCCAGCCCGTTGCGCTCGCCACCTGCCACACGAAGCCGAAAGGGCTATGGGAACCTTCATAACGGGTTCTTAACTCCCCTTTCTTGCCTGGCTCAGTCTCGGACTCATCGGGTTCGCCCGCGCCGCCGAGCTGATAATACGCATAAAATCCTTCGTGCCCATCAGCCGCTCAAACGTCCGGAACAGCGCCATCAGATACTTCCACTCCACAAAGTTCCGAAGCACCCACGCCGTCACCCCGATGCCCACATGCCGCGACACATAGCCACGACACACCGTATAGGCCAGCAGACGGCTCACAGCCTTGCCATGTTCCGCTACAAAGCTTAGTTCCTCGGTCTTGTCCTTCGGCTGCCAGCCAGGTTCAACACCCATCTTCAGGTATTCCCTCGCCAGCAGAATCTGCCCGCGCAGTCTCGGACGCTTCATCGTCACACGCACCTCCAACGGACGTTTCAGCCATGGGAGCTTCCACCTTTTAAGAGGTACGGACACGCCGCTGTCCAGCAGCGCATCCGCACACTCCATTTCTATCAGTTGTTCCAATCGGTTGTCCATCGCCACCCATTTTAGCCCGCAGAATCGGCAATCTTATACGGAGCACCGCCTTCCGTTGGCTTGTTGATCTTCAGCTGGCATTCTACCTTCGACACTTCTGTCAGCGTCAGCTTGCCGCCCAGGTTGGCCAGAATCACACCGTTGGGTATCGTCATCGTCTGACCGCTCACAAACTTGATTTCCCACTTGCCCGAAAGCTGAATCAGTTCCTCCGGAGCCTCCCACGAGGTGGGGGTTTCGTCATTCGGGCTCAGCTTGCCGCCAAGCACCGCCTTCAGGTTCTTGTAGTCCAGCTGAATCAGGTTAAACGTGGGGCTCACCGTGCCGTTCTTCTGCAGCAGGGTCAGTACCGGGGCATCCGGCACCTGTTCTGCCTCAATGTCCACGCTCTCCGGCTTCTGGCCGCCCCAGTCCCAGCTGCCTTTCTCAATGTAGCCCACAAGCGCTTCGCCAAACTTCACGCTGGCTATGCCATAAATAAAATTCTTGTTCATCGTTTATAAAATTTGATGGTTAATAACACACCGGCCAATAAGCCGGCCAATACACCTGTGATAAACGTCCGCATCCGGTTCGGAGGGCGTTTTTCTTCCATTTGAACGTCATTCGAAGTTTCACTCTGGGTCTCGCTCCGAATGCGTGTCAGCTCTTCTTCATACCACAGCACCAGCTGCTGCAGGCTGTCACACGAAGCTTCGGCCACAAGGTTACCGCTACCGTCAGTCCCTACAGTCAGATTGGCCTGACCGCTCTTGCCGCGATACGCCGCACCTTCAGGTAGCTTACGGAGGCTGTCCACCGGTATTGTCAGCTTCAACGCACTCGCCGGTATCCCCGCCATCACCAGTCCCGCCCGTCGGCTTCCGCTCGCGCTGTCGGCGCTTGCCGATTCCGTCCGGACTTCCCGATTCATGCTCTTTCGGTGACTCGCGCAACCTGTCAAGCACAGGGCAATCGTCACGATGAGGACAGTTACCGGCTGTATCAATGGCTTTTCTAAGACGGGCCATCTCGCGCGTATTGCGGGCCAGTTCTTTCTTTGTTTCACAGAATTCATCTTTTAGAGGTTTTACAATATTTTCCATCAAAATGCGGGTGGCATGTTCGGCATTATCTATGCGCATAGCCTCTGCGCCGGCCTCGGCCTTCATCGCTTCCGCTTTCGCTTTTCTCACAGTAGCCCGCAAGGAGCCAATGGTCGCCACCGTACCAACCAGGCCGCCGCCAAGGATAATGTTCATAAATTCGCTCAAGTCCATACCACCCGGTTTTATTATTGATTAATACCTATTTCTTTCAACCATTCCTGCACATCGAAACTCGGACAGGCTTTCACTGCCAGTTCATTGTGTCCAACAATGCGTACATCAGGAAATTTCCGGTGGAAATCCTTCACATACTTCTCCAGTGCCTTCTTCTGGCAGCCGGTGCGGGTATCTTTCGGGGTCTTACCATCTTTTTCCACGCCTCCGACATACACGATGTGACGGCTTACACCGTTATATCCCTTGGCTCCGTTGGTCACTTCCCAATGGTTCACCTGTGCATCCTCATTGTTTTCTACCAGACGTTCCACGCCTCCATTCAGGTGGAACAGGTCAGTATAACCAACCTGTTTCCATCCTCTTCCTCCCTGGACAACCGGAGAAGTATGCCATTTGCGGATGTCCGCCGATGATACCTCACGCCCCTCCGGAGTTGCCGTACAATGAATTACCAAATACTTCAACTTTCCCATAATCATCATGCTTGATAGCCGCTCATCATTACCACTCCGGCATCCTCTTTCTTGGGCATACAGATGAAGTAATGGCGGAAGTTAATCAGATTACGCTGATTCAACGGATCGTTCTTTGACTCGGAATAATACATCTTGGTAGAACCGGTTGCCTTGAAAACCCGCTGTTTGTAGAAGGCAAACGAACACGGAAATTCACCGGCTTCTGCCGTTGTACCCAATGCCTTTTTCACTCCGGCTGTAGTATAAAGCGGGTTGTTGCCGTACTCGTAGATTTCAAAGCCGTAAAGGTTACCTACCTTGCCGCTGTTGCGGTCAATATTGTACTGTTCACGGAATGCCTGGCTGGTCAGCAGAAGGTCATTCACATGGTCGGGACAAAGCACCAGTCTTCGACCGTCTGACGGTACGCGTAAGTTGTCAAGGGCACGCTTCATTTCTACAAGGTCATTCACGGTAAGGCGCAGACGGTTTGTAGCCGGATCTTTCTCGCCGGTAGTCTTAAGCACCGGAGTAGTTTCCGTATTTTTGTTCGCACAAAGCGCATGGGCTGCCTTGGTGAACTTCGCATCATTGATGCTGTTGGCATGTCCCTCTTTCACACGGGCGGTCTTGTCATAACTGATTGCATAAAGCTCATCGTCTGTAATCGGCGTGGCCTTGGTCTGGAATTTGTCCAACTTGATGGCAATATCCTTGTCCTCCAATGCCTGCACATCAATCGGATAGGTTTTGTTGTTAATCAAGACATCCGGATCTACACCAACTTCTACCAGATGAATCACATCGTTGTTCACGATACTGCTTTGGTCGGGGATTCCCGCCAGCCAGGTTCCTTCCAGTCCGGCACGAAGCACCTTGACAAGTTCCCCTGTCCAGATTTCCGTATAAACCCCTTCACGGAGTATTGAAGCACTCTGCGGGGTCATTCCCATAAAGGCTGCCACCGCATTCATTCCCACAGCTCCGGCCACCGGAGAGAATCCCAATACCGAAGCACACACGACACCTGTCAGCGTATTGAACAGAAGTGCCGTCAAAAGCATTACAATTTTTCCCATTTTCTTCATTTTAAAGGTTTTCAAATTTCACAGGTCATGCCGTATTCAGCCTTGTACAGGCGCTTGTACTCCTCCGGGTTATGCTCGCGCATTTCAAGCAGCGCATCACTTGGGACATCGCTCAGTTTGGCATAGGTGGACGGCTGTGCCTGCTGCTTGCCGCCTTGATAGCTCAATACAGTGGAAATCTTCACCTGGGGCTGCATGGCATCAAGCACATTCTTCAGTTCATCGACACCGACCTTCTTGCCAAGTTCGATAAACTGTGTCTTCTTGTCTTCTCCCAAACGTTTTTCCACCACTGCCTTTTCCACAAGACCGGTAATACGGGCCAAAGTCAGCTTCCCGTTTTCTTGCTTCAGGGAATCATTCTCTGCCTTAGCTGCTTTAAGTTCATTTAAGGCTTGATTAACATCAGCATCCGTTGCCGTTTCCGGCAGCCCCAATTGAAGGGCTAAAAGTTTCAGTTCCATTTCTTCTGTTGTTTTTTGGTTATTAATTAGTGGCAAAGGACAATCACCATCCTTTCCCAATGTGATTTGCTTCCCATCCTTCATCAGTACGATGGCATCATCATTGGAACCTACGTCCACCAGTGATACCTCATACAGTTTGCTTTTGGTTATTGTCGGGCTGGTCTGCCCTTGCAGCAAATGTTCGGGCTGGTCACTCAGTTCCAGAATATCTATTCCGGCACTCACCATTCTCAGGCTGCCGAATTCAAACTGTTTCTTGCATCTTTTACTGAGGTCGGTCGCTTCGTCAAACACCAGTTCCCCGGTTACCTCACCATCCTCTACCCGAAGGTCCTTCACATAGCCAATCACGTTCCCGCGTTGGTGCATGTACAGCAGTACCGGATTTCGGCAATACTGCTCCACACTCATGCCCGATGTCAGCACACGGCTTCCGTAGCTGTTCAGGCTGTCGTTTGAAATTCTTACACGTTTACTCATTTTCTCATGCCACGCCTTTATGCATTGGCGCTGCAATATTACAGAGCACTTACCGGGAAGCCAAAAAAGTGTGCAATGGTTGCACACTTCTATGAAACCGTTGCACATTATTTTGGCTGCAAGCTGATAAGCGGACAACTTTGCGAATAAATCGGGCAGGTGCAAGGAACTCCAAAGCCTGCCTTTAACCCTATATTCTTTATTATATGACAAAGGCAGAAATCGAAAAGAAAAAATCTCTTGCACGCTCACTGTTCCTTTCCGGTATGGAGCAGACCGAAATTGCGGAGAAAGTGGACGTGTCACGCGTCACCATTTCAAAATGGTGCACGGCTGACGGATGGAAAGAAGCAAGGGCGGCAAAGAACGTCACCCGTCCGGAACTGGTGAACAAACTCCTGCTCACTATTGATACACTCATTACTCAAGTCAACGAATCAAACGACCCTGCACTTGTAGCCGGTCTCGGGGACAAACTGGCCAAACTTTCGGCGGTGATCGAAAAGTTAGACAAGAAGGCTAATGTAGTGGATGTCATCGAAGTGTTCATGGCATTCTCCAAATGGATTGAATACCGTTCAACCATCGACCCGGAAGTGACTCCGGAACTGGTCAGGGCAATCAACAAGTACCAGGATCTGTATATCACCGAACAGATGGGCATAAAATAAAACGGCCATGGCAACAGCAGCAGAAAAGAAACAGGCATACGAACAGTGGAAGGAACACTGTAAAAGAGTGCAGTCCATCACGGATACGGCTTTGCTCGCGGGCGAGACACCGGCACAAAAGGACAGGCGTATTCTGCGTCTGCAGGGTAACTATGCCGCATTCTGTGAATATTACTTCCCCCACTTTCTCACCTTGCGTGACAAAACCACCGGGGAAATCATACGTACCATCCACAATGCACCGTTCCATAATGCGGCAGCGGCTAAAGTAAAAGGCACACCCAACCTGAAGGCGGTGTTCATGTGGCCGCGTGGCCATGCCAAGTCCACACACATGGACATTTTTGTTCCGCTGTGGCTGATGTTCCAGCCCAAACGTCTCATCAACTTCATGGTGGTGGTCGGAAAAAGTGAAGACTCAGCCACACGTCTGCTGGGTGATATTCAGGCAGAACTGGAACATAACCAGCGCATCATTGCCGACTTCGGCAAGCAGCAGGGAAATGCTTCCTGGCAGGATGGGGAGTTCAAGGCAGCCAACGGGGTGAAATTCCTGGCTTGCGGACGCGGACAGTCTCCGCGTGGTCTGCGCGACCGGGAAGCACGTCCGGACTACATCGTCATCGATGACTTGGATGACGACGAATTGTGCCGCAATGAAAAACGGGTGCATGACATTACAGACTGGGTGAAAGAAGCCCTTTTTGGTGCACTGGATGTGGGCCGGGGGCGTTTTATCATGGTCGGGAACCTCATTTCTAAAAACTCGGTGCTGGCCAATCTCACCAAAACAAAAGGGGTACATGTATCCGTCATCAAGGCAATAGACAAGAACGGAGAACCGGTATGGCGCGAAAAATGGACGAAAGAGGAGGCGCAGGAATACAGGGATTTCGTAGGCTACCGGGCATGGGAAAAGGAGATGATGCACAACCCCATCGTGGACGGAACTATTTTTCGGGCAGACTGGATTCGTTACAAGAAACTGCCCAAACTGTCCAAGTATGAAATGCTGGTCTGCTATACCGACCCCTCTTTCAAATCGACCACCTCCAACGACTACAAGGCTTGCCGGCTTTGGGGCAAGATTGGGAAGGAACTGCACCTTATAGACTGTTACGTTCGGCAGGATACCGTTTCCGGAATGGTACGGTGGCTTTACGACCTCTACGAGCGTACACGCGATACGGCAGCCGTCCAGTTCTTTATGGAAGCGAACTTCATGCAGGATGTCATTCTGGATGAGTTTGAGGCAGAAGGGAAGCTGCGTGGATACCAACTGCCCATCATGCCGGACAAACGAAAGAAGCCGGACAAGCTCCAGCGAATCGAAGCGGTGTCACCATTATGGGAACGCGGTTTCGTATTCTACAATGAGAAGTTGAAAGAATCGCCGGATATGCAGACCGGAATCGAACAGACCTTGGCACTGGAGCGTGGCAGCCGTATTCACGATGATGCACCGGATGCCGACGAAGGAGCCATCTGGATGCTGCAGCGCAATTCAAGGCAGGAGAGTTTTCAACCAGTGTTCGGCAAAAGGCCGACCGCCAAAAATATATGGTAACATGATACAGCTGATTAAAAGAATGATTTTTGCATGGCGCTATAAACGTGCCGTTGCCCGTGCTTGCAAGTATGCCAAGCTCTACGGAAGAAAGTACTATGTCCTGTATATGGGCGGCAAACTGAAAGTTGTCCCCAAAAGGAATATCTGCGAACTGATTCACCGCCACCGTTTCCGCAAGGGAACCACTATCCGGGATATAGAAAAAATGGCATTGTTCATCACTAAATAAAAGTAAAGTCATGTTCATTACAGAAGAAGATTACAAAGTTGTCATCGGCGACAACGCATTGAAGGTCATCTCTCAGGTAAGCCCCAAAAACCGTGCCGATGCGGAAACGGTGGCTTTGGAGGAAATATCCGGCTATCTGCGTTCGAAATACGACTGTACGGCCATTTTCTCTGCACAGGATGAACAGCGTAACAAGCTCATCGTAACGTACGCCTGCGACATCGCACTCTATCACATGAGCGCGTCAGTTCCGCAGAAAATGGGAAGCGAGGTGCGCAAGGAACGCTACGAGCGTGCAATAAAAATGCTCGAGGGGATACAGGCCGGAAAAATTGTCCCTGATTTGCCCCTGGCTGTCGGAGAAGATGGGCTTCCGTCCGGAAATTCATTTGTTTACAGCTGTCAGAAGCAGCTTCATCATAACTGGTAGGACTATGGATATTAAAAACTTTTTCAGCGGTATGTTTTCCAGTAAACCGAAAAACGTACTGCAAACGCCATACGGCAATTTTAATCTGGCCAAGGGAAAAGACATCAAGCGGGTGCAGAAAATGGTCATCGACCTGCAACGCACCACCGATGCACTCACCCGGAAGGACATCAAGAACTGGCGCGATGCCTGGCAGTATGCCATCAATGTGGACAGCCCCAGCCGCCAGCGCCTGTACGACATCTACCGGGACGCGGAAATAGACCTTCACCTCTCCGGGTGTGTGGAACAGCGCAGAGGTTTTGTCATGGCACGTTCGTTCAGAATCGTGGATATGAAAGGGGATGAGAACGAGGAAGCGGTTCATTTCTTTGACCAGTCCTGGTTCAAGCAGTTCATGCGCTATGCCCTTGATTCAATCTACTGGGGGCATTCGCTCATCGAATTGGGCGACCTTTGCACTGACGGCGACGGCTACATCTGTTATTCGGATGTGAAGCTTATTCCGCGCAAACATGTCATTCCTGAGTACGGACGTGTCATAACCGACCTCGGGCAGGACTGGACTACCGGTATAGATTACCGCCAGCCTCCTTTTTCCGACTGGCTCATTGAGGCCGGCAGACCTGACGACCTCGGGCTGTATCTCAAGGCGGCTTCACAGACTATCCCCAAAAAGAACATGCTGGCCTTTTGGGATACCTTCGGGGAAATATTCGGAATGCCCATGCGTATAGCACGCACTACTTCGCGCGATCAGAAAGAGATTGACCGTCTCGACCAAATGCTGCGTGAAACCGGAACCGCCCTCTCTATGGTGGCAGGAATGGAAACCGAAATAGAGTTTGTGGAAAGCGGCAAGGGAGATGCATTCAATGTCTATGACAAGCGCATCGATCGGGCCAACTCCGAACTGTCAAAGCTTATCATCGGGCAGACGATGACCATCGAGGACGGAAGCAGCCTCTCACAGTCTGAAACGCACCTTGAAGTGTTCCAAAACCTTGTGGAAAGCGACTGTGATATGCTTCGGGATATAGTGAACAACCAGCTCATTCCGCGCATGGTGCGCCACGGGTTCCCTGTCAAAGGGCTGCGCTTTGATTGGGACTACTCCATTGACTACACACCCGAACAGCAGAAAGCCTACGAAGAAATGGTACTCCAGCACTACAAGGTGAAGCCACAGTACTTTGAGGAAAAATATGGCATTCCGTGCGAGGAGAAGGAGCCGAAGGAAGAGCCGGACCCGACAGAACCGAAAAAAAAGAAAGACGGCAAACCGGCTGAAACGCTGTCCCGTTTTTTCGACTGAGCCCCGATGATTATTCGGGGCTGCACCAGCGATATGCTAAAATCTTAGGCAGGAATTACTCCCATTTATCATTGTGCTTGAGCAAAAGCGAGGAAAACATCGAAACTTCAGCAAAGAAATGGGCAAGTGCTCTTAGTGACAAGACTGCAAAAGCTAAAGCAGAAGAAGCTGCGCGTATTATTTTAAGGCATGGCATAGAGTTACCTGTGATTAAAGAATCTGGCCGAATGAAGAAAAGGACGCTTGCACAATTCCGGAGTGACGGCACTCCAACAATAGAAGTCAATAAGAAATTAAACGATGATTTCTGGAAAAGAGACGCAAAATCTGTAGAAATAGGTTGGGCCGCACAAGATAATCCTATTCTGCACGAACTCGGTCATTACATTGATTTTATTTGCAATAAAGAAAAATATAATAAACAAAGCGAAAACAAAAGATTTTTCGGTGAAACAAAGTCACTGATTGAAAAAGAAGTCTCAATATATGCTGCTACAGACCAATGGGAATTGGAAGCTGAATTATATGCAGGAATAATGAGAGGAAAGGTCTATTCCAACAATGTATTAAATCTCTCACGGATTAGCCAATCTGACAATGATATAATTAAAAGGCTCCTTTCTTATGGAACCGGCCAAGATGTTTGTCTGCCAAGTGAAGACATTAGCAAACAATTCAAGAATATGATGAAAGTTTTTTTTCAGCAGGAAGGAAGTTCTTTTTCCATTAACATCATGGCAGACAAAGATGTGCAAAAAATGATAGAGACTCATTCTTCTGTCCTGAACGGATCATTCCGGCAGGTGGAAATGTCCGAGGCTATGCGCAAACGGCTGGAGCGCTCCAACTATGTATTCTCCGGGCTGAAGACCTTTCATGAACTGAATGAAGCCTTTCCCTCCTTGTTGGATGAGAACGGCAATAGAAAGACGTTCGAACGCTTTTTGAATGATGTCCGGAAGATCGACGAAACATACAATTCAAACTATCTACGGGCTGAATTCAACTTTGTACAGGCTTCGGCTGAAATGGCGGCCAAATGGGAACGGTTCATGCAGGACGGCGACCGCTATTATCTGCAGTACCGCACGGCCGGGGATGCAAAGGTACGTCCCACCCATGCGGAGATGGCCGGCATTACACTCCCGGCTTCAGACCCGTTCTGGGAAGAATTCTATCCGCCTAACGGATGGGGCTGCCGCTGTTCCGTAGTCCAGGTACGCAAATCCAAGTATCCGACTACGGATCATGAAGAGGCTATGGCAAGAGGAGAGTCAGCTTTGGAACTTGATAAGAAAGGTATGTTCCGGTTCAATGCAGGCATGGAACAAAAGACGATGCCCGACTATAACCCATACACCATCAAGCACTGTAAGGATTGCGACATAGCGAAAGGAAAACTGAAACTGGCAAAGAATCCTATTCCTGACAATGAACTCTGCGAGGCATGCCAGTTCATCCGTATTTGTGAAGAGAATAAGGGATGCTTTAATGATAAGCTATATGGCAATAGACTAAAAATCAGCAAGGATGCTGATAAAACGGAAGTACAAGACAATATTCGTGCTGCATACGCCATGCTCGAATCATTCCCGGAAATGGTTATAAAAGTCCGGGAGAACGTTTTAGAGCATGGGGTAAAGAACCCGGAATATATGATAAATGGTCTGATTGCAGACCGCAAAGGTATAGAATCTCCTAAAGGGATTCAGTCCGGATTCAAGAAAGCTATCAAGCAAGGTTGCCAAGTGGTTGTTATCGATTTGGATATGCACATGAAGGATAAAAAATTGCCTGTATCTGAATTGGCAAAATACATAAACTGGCGCTCTACAGACTTTGAAGAAGGCACAATAAAGGAATGCTATGTAATACATCAAGGCAAAGCGGTTAAAATAACAGCTGATGACAAAGGGAAAGATTCCATTGCGAGTATTATAGAAAAATTAAAGCCATGACATGAATCATGCCACAGCTTTAACTGCCCCACAAGCTTGAAGTTATCGCGCCCTTTCGGGGGTCTTGCTGCAAATATACAAAACAATTTTTAAAAACAAACCGTTATGAACAAAATTATCGAATTTCTCAAACAAAGCAACCGCTATAAACACCTTATTGGCGGTTTGTTGGTAGGCATTTTGGCCTTCACACCTTGGACAGCACTCTATGCTGCAGCTGTCGCTGCCTCCTGTCTGGAACTCAAAGACAAACTGAAAGGCGGACTTTGGGACTGGATAGACTGGTCTCTTACCGTCATCGGCGGCATATTGTCGGCCATATTTTGGTGGATAGTGTAATGATTTAGTTCATTTTGCCTGTTAAATCAGTAACTTTGTACCCGGCGGAGCTTCCCGATAGTCCGTGTGGTCTATCGCGGGTACAACAATGCGAACGCGAATGGCGGTGTATCGAATGCGAATGCGAATAACGATGCTTCGAACACGAATGCGAATGTCGGCTCGCGTCTGGAAATCTAATTAATCGGCGTACTGCACCGGGGACGTGTCCCCAATGCGGTGCCGAGGGAAGCAAGCCACAGCAACAGCACCCATTAGGGTGGAAAGCTGAAAAATCACGCGTCGGGTGGAGTTTGGTAGGCTGTTATCAGTTCGAAGAAGTCAGGCCCGGGGAAAGGAAGGCCCTTATCTTCCGTATTTACAAACCAACAGCAAAACCGTATGCGCAGGGAAGGATACATCATAGAGGAAATCATCGAATACTCCAATATGTCGGAGGCATTCGATGCCGTACTGCGTGGAACCGATCGTAAAGAGTCCACTCAAGGGGAAAAACTGCTTGCCCGTAGGGAGAAGGTTATATCCGAACTTACTGCTGCCATTGAAAACGGTTCGTTTCAACTTGGTGGATACCATGAGACGGGAATCAAAGAGTATGGCAAAAGTCGCATCCTGCAGATTTTATCCATGTATGACCGCATCGCAGTATATGCCGTAATGAACGTGGTGGACCGTCACCTGCAGAAACGCTATATCCGGACTACCGGGGCCAGCATTAAACGTCGTGGCACTCATGATCTGATGAATTGCATACGTACCGATTTGCAAAAAGACCCGGAGTACACGCTGTATGCCTACAAGTTTGACATCCGCAGGTTCTACGACAATGTGCGGCAGGATTTTGTTATGTGGTGCTTCCGCAGGGTGTTCAAAGACGAAAGGCTGTTGGTGCTGCTGGAGCGGTTCGTGACAATGCTGCCGGAGGGTATCAGCTTTGGACTGCGCAGTTCACAAGGAGCAGGCAACCTGCTTCTGTCTGTATTTTTAGACCACTATCTGAAGGACAGGTACGGGGTTCGTTATTACTACCGCTATTGCGATGACGGACTGGTACTCGGTAAAACGAAAGCGGAATTGTGGAAGATTCGTGATGTTATTCACGGGCAAATGGAGAAAATAGACTTGGAAATTAAGCCGAATGAACGGGTGTTCCCTGTAGAAGAAGGCATTGATTTCCTTGGCTATGTTATCCGGCCTGACTATGTGAGATTGCGGAAACGTATCAAGCAGAAGTTTGCCCGGAAGATGCACGAGGTAAAATCGAGGAAAAGACGGCGGGAACTGATTGCCAGTTTCTACGGCATGACGAAACACGCCGACTGTAATAAGTTGTTTAAAAAATTAACAGGCAAAGAAATGAGAAGTTTTAAAGACTTGAATGTCGCTTACAAGCCGGAGGACGGCAAAAAGCGATTTCCCGGAGTGGTGGTAAGCATCCGGGAACTGGTAAACTTACCGATTGTAGTGAAGGATTTTGAGACCGGTATCAAGACCGAGCAGGGAGAAGACCGCTGTATTGTGGCCATCGAAGTGAACGGCGAGGCAAAGAAATTCTTCACCAACAGCGAGGAAATGAAGAATATTCTCGCACAAGTGAAAGAAATGCCGGATGGCTTTCCGTTTGAAACGACCATCAAGACAGAGACCTTCGGCAAAGGTAGAACCAAATACGTGTTTACATGAGAAGAGTTGAAGGAAGTGCCGGTGTTTCGCTGATGGAATGCACGAACCCGGTTAAAGACAAATGGCGCATCCGCTGGGATGTGCAGGAGAAAGAGGACGGCTCTGCCTCCTACATGGAAGAGGAGTTTAACCATAAACCTACCGGCGAGGAAATTCGCACATTGATTATGTCCTGGTATAACAGCCAGACTGATGCAGCTATCCTGTCCGGATTCACCTATAAGGGTGCTCCTGTATGGCTTTCTGTGGCGAATCAGTACAATTATAAGGCAGCATACGATTTGGCCGTTCAGACAGGCGGAGAAACCCTGCCAGTGACATTTAAGTTTGGTTCGGATGAACAACCGAAATACCATACCTTTGATAATTTGGATGAACTGAAGGACTTCTATGTTCAAGCGGTCAGACACATCCAACATACACTGGCAGAAGGATGGAAAAGGAAAGATGTATTCAACTTGGAATTGTATCGGGTTGATTGAGTGAATTCCCCACGGGGGGAGGAATAAAAAAAGCCCCCGGCCTGTTAAATAGTCGTCTCACTTACCATTTAAACATAAAGCACCTCTTACCGGCACGACCGGGGGCAGATACCCTCGTTCGCCAGTAAGAGGCTTTTTTTATGTAAGCGCTATTCTGCGCAATGATAAGTGAGACAGTGCAAATGTACAAAATTTAACTGGATATGAAAGTAATTGAGATACTAAAATTGAACAGGGAGCTTTTAAAAACATGCCATTGCATGGGCATACGTCCCGATGATGTACAATATATAGAACTATATAATGAATATAACAAGTTGCATACCAATGGTGAAAAAGTGTCTTATATAGTAGCTGTACTTTCCCATAGATACGGAATCTGTGAACGCAAGGTGTACGACCTTATCAAACGATTAGGGAAGCACTGCACAATCGATACAGTGTGATTAATTCGCTGGAATGCTCTATATAGTTTGATAGATCTACATTTGCAGAAAAAAATGATTGAACGTATGAGAAAGATGTATCTGTCAGCCCCTCTCCCATTTGTCGGGCAAAAGCGCATGTTCGCCAAGGAATTCATGAAAGTGCTGGAGCAATATCCGGATGGAACATTGTTTGTTGACCTGTTCGGTGGCTCCGGACTGTTGTCTCACATTGCCAAATCCCTCAAGCCCCACTCTACTGTTATCTATAATGACTTTGATAACTACCGCTTCCGCATGAAGCACATTCCGCAAACGAATCAGCTGCTTGCAGACATTCGCGAAATAGTGGGAAATTCCGTACCACGTCATAAAATCATTAAAGGGGAACTGCGTGAACGAATATTAAGCCGCATCGAGCAGGAAGAAAAAACTACCGGATATGTGGATTTCATTACCCTCTCCTCCTCTATTTTGTTTTCCATGAAATACAAACTGTCTGTTCAGGATATGCGGAAGGAAGCTTTATACAACAACATACGTAAGACCGGCTACCCGGAATGTGCGGACTATCTTGAAGGGTTGGAAATCGTATCTTGCGATTACAAGGAAGTGTTCAACCGGTATAAAGATATTCCTGAGGTAGTATTTCTTGTTGATCCGCCCTATCTGTCCACTGACGTAGGAACCTATAACATGTACTGGAATATGGCCGACTACCTGGATGTGCTAAATGTACTGAAGGGACATTCATACGTATATTTCACTTCCAACAAATCTTCAATTCTGGAGTTGTGCGAATGGATAGGTAGAAATAGGGATTTGGGTAATCCTTTTGAAAACTGCACAAAGGTGGAATTCAATGCTCACATGAATTACAGCTCTTCTTACACGGATATGATGCTTTACAAGAAAGAGGCCGCCTGATGGCGTTTACTTTGCCTGTATTGAACAGAAAAGCCGCAGACGGTAATTTATACGTCCACGGCTTTTCCTTTCTAATAAAGACGACTATTGCATCCGCTTGATGGCCACACACTGGTACACCTCAATACTTTCCACAATCTCCTCATGGTTGTGATTGGTATCACTCTCCACCAGGTCCAGTTCCAGAAAGGTTTCCCCACTCAAGCCGGCAATCCGAGCATGAATCAGCCCGGGCAGGTCAAACACCTTCAGCGCATCTTCCTGCAGCTCACTTCCATCAGCACTCGAACCTTCCCAGTCTGTCACGATGTGCAGCTTGATTAAAGGTTCTGCCCGGTATTCCACACCGGGAACAATCGCATTCCACTGTATAGGGCAGAATTCCACAAAGACAGCCGGACGCTCCCAGTTCTCTTCCTGCTCGATGAACTCCACATTGTGGTTCCACAAGTCTATGTGCTTTATAAGGTCAATGGCCTTCAGTTCGCTGCAAAGCAGCCGATAAAGTTCTTTTCTCATTTTCTTATGATATTATATTCAATGGTGAAATACTCTGTTAGGTTCTCTTCTACAATCTCACGGACGGCTTTTTCCACTTCAGGCGATGTGCCGAGGAAACGGCGGCGGGGTATCTTGATGGTGCTTCCTTCTTTCTTTAAAGCCATGAACATCCAAAAATCGGCTTCTGTATCAAGCCGGGCATTTCGTTTGTCTTTCCGCAGTTTTCCGTCCTTCCTTCTCCCGAACGACCCGGTGGCCTCATAATACTTATGCCAGAAGAAACGCTTCATTCGCCCTGTCACCACTATTTCACCACCATCATTATGAATGGCCGCATAGGGCAGAGAAGTAAAGAAGGTAATGCTGTTTTCCGTCGTCCGACTCCCAATACTTTTCCGAAGCGCCCCGGTATCTGTCAGTATGGCTCTGCCTTCATCCCGGATGGGACTTTTCCGCCGCTGCCATTTCTCACTGAAAAAAGCCTGCCGCTCAAAGTTCTTGTCAAACTCATCGCTCATTTCCACCTGAATGTCTTTCAGTATCCGGGCCACTACTTTTTTAACGTCTTCGTTCATTCCCAGTCAAAGTTAAATTTCAATTGTACCGTATCGTCCGGCAAATCGTTTTTAGGGTCTGCGGACGCTTTAAGCATATTGTAGAACGTACGCTCACTAATAGCATACACAGGATATATGTACCGCCGCCATATTTCACGGTTCGGTACACCGTGACTGGCATAATGGTCATATATCCTGTTTACTTCTGCTACACGCTTCTGATAACTAACTCCGTGCCGCTTTCCCATATAGGTTTAATCGTTCATAGACGGTTCTACTTTAGGTTTATAGGGACGGATGTCAAGCGTCATTTTTGCGCTTACCATTACCCGGCCACTTCCTTCGCACTGTCTGCAGACTTCCTCAACGGTTTCTCTTCGCTTCTTTCCAAAGATCCGAGAGGGATATTCTACAACTTTCTTTACTTTACCTGTACCGTGACAAGTACGGCACAGGGCTACTTTCGGAGATTTCTCCACTTCTTGTATCATAGTTCTATAATTTATGATTCTGTCATTCCCAGCGGGATAGGTTTCCACATTCCGTTTTCGTTCTTGATTTCAGCACGGATGAACTGTTTGCTCACTTCCGGCTGGTAGGCTTCCTCAATGATGCGTACACCTTCAATGAAACGTTCATCTCCGGTTTCCATGGCCACTTTGCGAAGCTGCACAATGCGTGAAGCCTTCAGCGTACCCTTTGCATCACGGGCCAACAGACGAAGCACCATGCTCACCAGTGCCTTGGTCTTTTCATCTTTGGCCAAGCCTTCGATATATTCCTTCACAATGGCTATACCGTCTTCCACCGTGTCACGATAGCCGTCGGTCACATACACACCCAGCGTGATTCGTTTGTCGCCTTCACTGTTAGTAAAGGTATGGCTGCGCTGGTCATCCTTCACCTTGGTCTTGAAAAGGTCTGCCTTCATTTCCAGAATGGTTTTGAAGTTGTCCATCACAGTCTGCTTGCTTGCCTTGATCTGCTCACTGATGCCCAGCAGTACCGGAATGGAGTTGGCTATCTCCTCATCCACCATCTGTTTGTACATTTCGCGGTCATTCTTGGCTTTTTCCTCTGCCGCTTTCTTTGCTTTTTCTCTCTGGAAGGCTTCAAATTCCGCCTTTTCCTCTGCCGTCATTACCACGGTCGTTTGTTTCATTTCTTCCATGATTCTTGTTTTTTGGGGTTATTGGTTTTCATAATCCTGCATTTCAGGTTCATCTTCCATCAGCATAGCCTCTCCGTTGGCGTATGCCCAGTCAGCCAGTTCGCTATAAAACTCGGCTGCATCTTGCTTCTCCATATCAGAGGCAAGCAGGTTGATTTCCTTTTTCAGATTCTCTAAAATCTTTGTGTTTCTATTTTCCATATCCTATCAGTTTGCCGGAGCATCAGGGTCAATCTGAATGAGTGATACCATGCTCACGGGGTTAATCGTTTGCTTTTCTTTCTTGGGCTTCAAGCCGCCTTTCCGTTGTATGGACCGAAGCTTTACTGCCAGTTCATCCAGTTCGTCCACCGTAATCTGTCTGAACGCCTTGCCGACTATTCGGGGATTACTGCAGAAGTCATTGATTCGTGCCCAGTCGGATGTATCTATGCCCAGCTTCTGCATCAGGTTCAGACAGAGACTCCGTTTCCGCCGCAGCTCCTCACGCAGCTTCTGTCGCCATTCGTCTTGTCCGCTCAGCTTCTCCAGAGCCGTACAGCAGGCTTCATACTCCTTGGCTGTCATTTCCTTCAGACTGTCCGTCCGGTTCCACGTGTACTGCTGCACAATGCTTTTCTTGAATTCTTCCCGGTCTCCTGTACAGGGCAGCTTGTTGAACAATGCATAGAACCGGGCGAAATTGGTTACTTCCTGTGCCATATCATTTGCCATTAAGAATCATTTCACATTCAGTTGATTTGGTACTGACACGATAAATTATCTTATCCGTCTTCACTGATTTAGCTTTGTATTCAGCCTCAATTTGCCCAGCAAATATCTTTTTGAATTCAGCACCCATTTTAGAAAGTATTTCCTTGTTGTACTCCCCGCAAAATCCTATGCGTGAAGATTGGATTTCACGAATATTTCCTCTATATACCGTAGCAGTCAACGTCATCACCACAACACCGGTTTCCATTTTTATTTTTCCCATATCGACCATTTTTACTCAAACAATACTTTAATGCCACACGAACTGGCCACATCAAGTTCCAGTTTAGCACCTTTGCTCAGTTCCCAGTCCTTCAGCATATAGATATACTCACAATCCAGCAACAGGCGTATATCCGCCCGCATGTGCTCTCTCCAGTGCGCTTCATCCGGAAGTCCGTTTTTAAATGGATTCACCGGATTGAACCCCATAGCACGCAATCTGTTTTCAGCATCGAGGAACGCACCTTTGCGCTCATCGATATTGTAGTGGGCTATTGCCCCACTGATGTAAACTTTGTCTTTTTCCATATCACTTCTTTTTGATGTTGACTTTACAACTTGGATTCCATATCAGCACATTACGTGCAAACAAGACATCACCCGTTTCTATTACGACATGACCGGGCGTTTTCGCTCTTCTCACTTTCAGATCACTTTGGATGTTTCGCTCCAGCCAGTCATCCAACACTGCCCTGCTGGAACTTCCGTCCAGCAGAATCTGGAACACTTCCGTTCCGGTGTAGCTTTCAAAAGCCTTTTCGTTATTATCCATAATCACTTTGGTAAATTATTACTTGTTTGAATGATTCCGTCTTCCCATACCACATAATAGCTTCCTAGGTCTCCAATGGCGCGGCCTTGGCAATAAGCTTTATAACCGACCACTCGAATCTTCATATCACAGATATATTTCAATCTTACAGCACCGCCACCCATTGGCTGGCTCTTCTTTTCCTGGCTGATCCAGATGAAACATTTCTTCGGAAAGGTTTCCATCAGTTCCACAGCCTGCGGATAGTCCCATCCGGCCACCTGGAAGGAATCAATGATGATGAACTTCGGGCTTTTCGGTTTTTTCAGTCTGGCAATCACTTCCTCCAGACTGCCTTCTGTCACCACGCGAAACTTACCCTGCACCTCATTCATCTTCAAGTACTCCATACGCCGTTGGAAACTTTGGTTGATTTTCTCTTCGTAACTCATGTACAGCACCGGCCCATAGTTACACAGTTCCTTTCCAAGCTGCATTACAAAGCTGCTCTTCCCGCTGGCACTGGCACCACTGATGAACCACGAAGCGTTCTCTGCCGGGAACCCGAAAGGTTTGCTCCATTTCTCATTCCACGGCAGAGTAACCCATTTCTTGGCGGCTATTTCCTTCGGACTGTACGCACGCTTCATTATTCCGCTGTCATTTTAAGTTTTTCAATCTCAGTATAAACTCTTCTCAAACCACCGCGTGTCTTCCGTACAATCTGGGCTATATCAGCACCTGCTGGGGCATTTACCTTGGCCACAATACGTGCCTGGTTGTTCAAGAACTGTTCGCGCTCCTTGCCATCATCCGGAGTCACCTTGCTGTAACGGTCACCATAACGGCTCAACATTTCGGTATAGCCCACCTTCTTACATTCTATGGACCGGTTGATTTTCTCTTTCAATCCGTCTGCCCCCATCATATACCAGGCGCAGCAGCGCTCAGTGGCATTCCACAAGGCCTTCAGTTCAAGGAAAGCTTCATACTGCAGGTCGCCTGCTTCATCGAGGATGATAAGCGGGGTTTCCATAGAACGGAGGTAATATACCAGGTCTTCATACACATCAGAATACTTTCCCTTACTGTCCACACCAAACTCTGCAGCAATCTTGCGTACCAGCTTCAATTTGGTCTTTACCTGCGAGCAGTCGATATAAACGGCATTCTTGTGGCTCTGCACATAACAACGTGCCGTGAAAGTCTTGCCGATATTGGGCATGTCGCACAAGATACCCGACAGGCTGGACTGCTGTGAAAACTCCAGCTGGGCTGTGATATATTCAAATGTCGGGGTCTTGGCTGCTTTCCATTCCATTTCACCACGGAGGTTTACCCCTAATTTGCGGGCAATGCTTATCCAGTTGGCATCGCTCAGGGCTTTGTCTGTCTGTCCGTTTTTGATTGCACTGTACACAGACGTACTGATGCCCAAAGAGGCAGCATGCTTGGCATCACTGGGATAGTTCACACGGTTGCCGGCTATCGCTACTATAATCTTCTGTTTTTGCGCTTCTGTAATCATAATTCTAACGCTGTTTTAATGTTGTTCTAATTCTGTTCTTACATATCACTGATGGCTCTCATTGCCTCGCTTATTCCGGAGTGCCATTCATAATCAGATTCCGGATCTGCCGACAAATCGGCTGGCAAATCATCGGATAGTTCCACCGGGGGAAGTTCCAGTTCCTCTTCCGGATCATCCGTTGGCTGATCGGGTGTACCGGTGCCCACCTTGCCGATGGCGTGGTCATTGAGGTATTTGCCGAAATGACTTACAATCTTAGCCTGCTCTGTATAGGCTACCCGGTCTTCTTCGGTCTGTTCTGCCATCACCCGGTTGTAAGTCACTACCGGACGAACCTTGTCAAGGTAGCGGTCGTTCTGGTACAGGAAGACATCCGTAGGCTTGCCCTCTTCATCCGGCAGATAGTAAGCCGTCACCTTGCGGTTGTTTGGTTCCAGCTGCTCCAGCACTTCCGGACCGCTCAGCCACCAGTCCGCATTTGCCACACGTACTGTGGAATTTCTACGAATACTGGTATCTACCTTTTCTCCGATATATCTGCTCAAGGTCAGTTTATCAAGCGGTCGAAGGGTCGGATTGATTTTGGCTACGAGCACATCCCAACGGGTCATTCCGGGATATTTCTTTTGATTGGGGTGAAGCGTATTGTTCCATTCTTCACAATCGCGACGGTCATCCGCCACAAGCTCTTCAAACGTATAATACTTTCTGTCTTCCCAGGTGTGGTTGCTGCTGTCGCTCACTTTCTTCTGGTCCACCCGCCGTGCACCCTTACCATACCAGCGGCCAATGCCTTCATGGTTCTTATGTGCTATGGTTGTCTTGAACACACCGTTCAGAACTTCAGAATATTTCTCCTGTGAATTCTGTGGAGCACAGAAATGCACAAACTTAAATACCTCACCTGCCTTCAGAAATCCTCCTTTATACTTGCTCATCAAGTGCTGCTCCACCTCAATACCGGCTGGAATACCCCATCCGTTGCGTTCGATGAGCCGGAACATATCACGGAAACAGTCCACTACCAAGGCATCATCCTTATCCCGTCCGTAGGCCAGCCCGATACGGCACTGGCTCACCACATCATAGGCATAATAGGCATGCACATACTCGCCGCCTTTCATCCGACGCGGCAAATCCACGTCATCCATCGTAATTTGTGACAAAGAGAACTCACCACCATGGCGGTGCATGTGCGGCATTTGCTCATGATAGAATTCCATACGCCCACGCAAGGCTTTCTCTATCAGCAGCTGGTTTGCCGGGTTGTTCAGAATGTTCCGGATAGTGCTTTCGCTCAGTTCTTTCGGTTCCCCGTTCTTATCCGTAAAGTTTTCCGGATTGAATATCTCTCCTGTTTCCAGATCCCATACTTCCAGCTCACCGCATACAAACGACAGATACATTTCATGCACATCACTGCCGTATGGTTGGTTGGGAAGTACTTTCAAACTCATCACCAGGCGTTCGTCCATATGAGTTACCTTCCGTTTGTTCTGGTTGCCGAATTTTCCGGTTATCAGACATTCGTAACCATACTGCTTGTATTCGTTCACTTTCTTGCGGAAACGCAGGGTACTGGCAGGAAGGTCATGACCAAAGTCTTTGCGTAAGGTCTCGATGGTAGTGGCCATCATGTCCCAGTTATATTTTTCACCCATCAGTTTGCGGTAATCATTGCTTCTGTTATAAAGCTTGATACAAGTATTCAGAACTGAAGCATTCACCGCATATTTCCGGGCAAGTTCGTCTGTAGCTCTGTTGCTGGAAGAATGGGAGGCCCAATCCAAGAAATAAGCTACTGCAGCCTGATCCAGCACATAGTTTGATAGTATCCAGTGGCGGAGTGCCTGCTCAGTTCCACCGGGGTTATCTTCCTTCACCCGCTCCAGACACTCGGTAGGCAGACTATTGAGGGCGACCAACGCGCAATTTCCAGCAGCACCTCCACCACGGCGCACCACCTTGATACGGCCACGGTTCACCCAATTGTCATAACAGGACTTGGTGATATAGCCTTTATCTATGAGCTCGCGTGCAGAAATACACTGTATGTTACCGTAATACACCAACATAGCCACCTCCTATCTCAATGCCGATGCAAACGCTTGGATTTGGTTAATATCAGCAACCATCACATGCTCGTAAGTCTTCACCGTTTCCCCCTTGAAAATTACCTGCCCACTGCCGTCTTTACGGTCAAGCTCTATTAAGGCACCGTTCGGACAGTACTGATGCATCACATTGTCATAATCATGGAAAGTCTCTATTTCCGGAATAACAACCATCACAATACCGCCACGATCCATGGCCAACTTACGAATCTTTGCAGAAAGTTCGGAGTTGCCACGACGGTCATCAAACCGGATAGCGTTATAAACAGTCTTCTCTGTCACGTTGAGCGCCTTTGCGATAAAGTCGCGGTCAGCTTTCGTAATGTGAATGTACCTCTTGTTCATATCTCACTTATTTTAATGATTAATATTGGAGGGAGTCCGGGGAATCGAACCCCAGCGCAAGAACCATGCACTCCCGTGTGTCTTTCCACACCGTCACCCGTCTCTTAACGCCTTCCGGGTTGTCACGCTGGGTTATCCTGAATCTATTTGCCTTGTTCCTCTATCATCGAAAGGACAATCTTTCTGTCTTCATCCCAAAGCGGAAGCCCCAATTCGATGGTCCGTTTCACCACTTCCACCTCACCGGCCAGCCTTACCGCTTCTTTGCGGAAATCGGTATCGTCATACGCATGTGCCTTGCCAATCAGAAAGTCGGTCAGGCTGTCGATAACTTCCTTTTGACGTTCACATTTCATTTCATAGTTCAGCACTCGTACATGAACATCGCGGATAATCCGGCTGTCCCCATGTTTCTTGAAATCTTTGCAGAACTCATCCTTGTTCATCGAAGTGTTCAGATAAACCGCACAGATGTAATCAAAATCCTCTACTGTAGGGGTTATCCCCGTCCGTTCCATAAATTCTTGCTGTGTCATAAACTCACTTATTTTATTGTATTACTCTGCATCTTCAATTTTGAAAGAAAAGCACTTATCCGCCAATACTCTTTTTACAAAGTCTAAGTCGTATCTATCAGCCGAAAAGAAAACTGCCTGATAATCTACACTGGGATAAGCCTTGATTGCTGTTGTATCTACCATCTTCTTGACCAGCCCGTAAAGAGTTTCGGCGGTCTCAGCTGTTGCTTGGGCTATAATTACTTTTGCTTTCATTTTCTTTAATCCTTAAAATTCGCTAATCACACGCCTTTTTTGTATATTTGGCGCGGTGTTCCTTTTTGAACACGCTGCAAATATATAGAATATTTTCGACACCAAAAAGTTTTATGTAGATAATTTACGATTTATGGCGAACATTTCCGACAGGATTGCAATCCTAATTAAAGAAAAAGGTATCAGTACAAGGGCGCTTGAACAAGCTATTGGGTGCTCAAATGGAGTAATTTCAAGATGCATTAGCAAAGGGACAGATATATCAAGTTTATGGGTGTCGAAAATTATCGAAATACATAATGATATAAACCCTACCTGGTTACTTACAGGGAAAGGTGATATTTACTATAATACATCATCTACAACAACACAAACAACCGAACTCTCCTCTCTCCTTGCCTTAATTCGCGAAAAAGAAGAAATCATCAGGGAACAAGATAGAGAAATCGGACGCTTAGAGGAACGAATCCGGCAAATGACAATCGAAAAGGAAAAACATGTATCGGATGCGTCCATTTCCGGTACTGCAAATGTCGGGTAGGCGGATTTACTGTTACCATACACCGGTGATGGGAAACGAAGCGTACCCCCTATCACCCCCCATGATGTCCCCCTCCCAAGCAATCCCCCTCCCCTACCTTCATATATGGGTATAAAAACACTGATATTTGGGCATTTAAAAACTAAAGCGTGAAAAATGATAGGTTTTTAGGGGGGGGCTATTAAATAAAAAACAAGGGGTATTTTTAAAATTATAGTATTTTAGTACGTCTGTATCGCACACCGCCAAAACCCTATTTTGAATGTCCAGTTCTATAAAAGTGAATGTCCACTTTTAATGCCCACCTGAATGTCCAGCATCAAAAAAGACCGATTTAAAGCACAAAAAAAGGGAGGTATAACCACCTCCCCACACCGGATCATTCTAAAGCCATTTTTATTGCGTTTTTGGCCGCTTATTATTCGTCTGACACATTTCCACTACGCCCGCAAGAAATGAGCGTAGATTGCTTTATTATAGCCTTTTTGGTGCATATAGTACCGTTTCCGGACAATCCTGCATGCAGCAAATAATTCTTCGTTGCACCCACCTGCTCAGCTGTAAAAACGGTATAAACCGCCGAAATGCTGCTGAAATACCAATCTTTCCGCTTTGTTCCTTCTATTCCGTGCGTCAAATGCACATGTATTACCTTTGCCATACTAATAATATTTTGGCACAAATATACCAAATAACTATTATATGGAATAATTGAAGCAACATTATATCAAATAATCAAGCACAAAAAAAGCAGCCGCAGCTGCCATGCACTCCCCCACCCGAATCAACCATGTAAGCCCTATGTAAACCCAATTAAACCTATCTGCAAATCTGTATGCCTAAAAAGCACCTAAATGTAGCTGCAAATTAAACCCACGTAAACGTTTCGTTTTGCAGAGCCATCCACTCACATTTTGCACAACCTTTTGTATATCAATAGGTTTGATGCCTTTTTTCTCCCAACCCTCAATATACGTTTCGTTCTGTGCCCCATAAATCAGCCCCAAAACAACAAACTAAAAAGCATAAAAAAACAAAGGGTGTCCGTTTCAACGGACACCCTTCATTCTATTTAGATAATTCATTTAACTTCTTACTGACGAGACTGTGCAGAATAGTTAATCTTCAATGCATAAGCTTTACGAAGAGCTTCTTTGATATCTGTTACAATACCCATCTTCGTATCTTGATCCACCTTCAAAGATACAGTCATCTGCGGTTGGTCTTCTTCCTTCATACTGGCACGTTCACCAATAATGTAGTCTTGAATTTCAGCAACTTCAGCATAACTGTCATTCAATTGGATACGACTTTCATTACCCAGTTTCTTACGGAACTCGGCAGTAGGCTTTCCTACATAGATAAACGTAACCAAAGACTTCTTTTCCAGCTTTTCCAATTCAGTAGCTTGCGGAACCTTAAACTCAACCTTCAACGTTACCTCACGCATAGTCGTTACAATCATAAAGAAGAACAACAGAGTGAAGATAAGGTCAGGCAGAGAAGAAGTATTCAATGCAGGCATCTCACGTTTTCCTGTCTTATTAAATTTTCCCATTACTTCTTTTCTCCGTACTTTTTAGGTTCTGCCTCAGAAATCTTCTGAGGATAAATTTCACGAACTGCTTTTTGTTGGTCTTCATCCAATGCAGCGTAATCTTTTCCCCACTTTTCCTGAGCTAATTCATCTCTCAACTCATTGTAAGCAGCTACCAGCTCGTTTTGAACGGCCAAATAGGCTTTATAGGACGAAGTACGGTCGCAACGCAAAGAAACTACATGCTTTTCCGTAACCTGTACAGCGCCAAAGAATTGAATTTCCTTTGTATGCTTTTCCGGTTTAGATTCATCATTATACGGGTTAGCAATGAATTCTTTTGCCATAGTTCTCAACTGATCTACGTTAACATATTCTCCATTAGCCATCAACTGGTCGTTCATGTTCAGGAAAACAGTCATAACGTTACGCTCCTTGACTTTATCCGAATCATCCTTATGATCTTCTGTCTCAGGCGGCGGTGGCAAACGCCGAGCCAAACCACGGTCCGTATCCATAGAAGTCGTAATCAAGAAGAAGATCAGCAACAAGAATGCGATATCCGCTGTTGAACTTGAGTTAACTTCAGGACATTTTCTTTTTCCTTTTGCCATTTTTCTTTTCTTTTTTAAAAGGTCTATTTACAAACCTTTAGTTGTTATGACAATTTTTTCTTAATAGCACCCAACATCATGCACACAATGGCAACAACGAAGAGTGTATAAAGAGAATAAAGGAACATATCAGTTGCCTGTGCCCAAAAACCTACGTTATCGGAACGATCGTAACTGATAATTTCCAACTTCTCGGGGCTACCCATAAACCATGTAATGGCAAGCACGATAATTGAACCGGCCAATACATAGAGAGAACCCATAGAAGCCTTCGGGTTACTAACCAAAAAGTGGAAGAAACTGATGACTGCAGATACTGAAACAATTGCAAAGAAAGCATAGTTCAAATAAAGTAAGGCATCAGTATAAGCAGGTTGCCACATTTCCGGATCAACCCCCATCATTACTGCATCGCCTTGGGCGTCTCCACCGAAGAAGAACAGACCCAATACTACTATAATAGCAGCAAATAAGGCGTACAGTACATAGTATGATAATTTATAAGATAACTTAGCCATTTTGATTATTTTTTGTATTTCAAGTTATATTTGATAACCATATCCAACAGAGAGATAGAAGAATCTTCCATTTCGCTGGTCAAAGCTTCAATCTTAGACAGAATATAGTTGTAGAATACCTGCAGAACCAAAGCAGCGATCAAACCGAAGATAGTAGTAATCAAAGCGACTTTCATACCACCTGCTACAACCGTCGGAGAGATATCACCTACCTGTTGGATCTTATCGAATGCCTGCACCATACCGATTACAGTACCCATAAATCCCAAAGACGGAGACATGGCGATAAACAGTGTGATCCAAGAGCAACCTTTTTCCAAGTAACCAGCTTGTACACCACCGTATGATACTACAGACTTTTCTACTACATCGATACCTTGATCAATTCTCATCAAGCCTTGATAGTAGATAGAAGCGATAGGACCTCTTGTGTTACGTGCGATGTCTTTAGCAGATTCAACGTCACCTTTCTCTAAAGCAGCTTCGATAGCAGCCATAAATTTCTTAGTATTGATTTCTGCCAAGCTCAAATAAATGATACGTTCGATACAGAATGCGAGACCGATAACCAATGCGATAGCTACCAAACTCATGAAAGATGCAGTACCTTCAATAAACTTTGTTTTCAATTCTTTGTGAATACCGCCTTCTTCAGCATCTACAGTAGCAGGAGCAGCATTGTCAGCTACAGCTGCAGGAGCAGCTTGTTCTGTTTGTTCAGCTGCAGGAGCGTCTTGAGCCTGAGCAAGTTGAGTTGAGCCAAATGTCAAGGCTCCCATCACAGCAACAATTGCAAATAACTTTTTCATTGTGTGTCTAATTTTTAAGATTAATTAATTAAATTATTTATTGTATTTATTATTGTTTTTTCTTCCCTATTTATTTTGCGGAGAGACGGGGATTCGAACCCCGGATACCCTTTAGGGGTATACACGCTTTCCAGGCGTGCCTCTTCAACCACTCGAGCATCTCTCCAAAAAAGGATCTCTTTTCTAAAACGGCTGCAAATTACAAAAAAAATACGAACCGCCAGCGTTTTCTGCTACAAATGTATTCTTTTTTTCGTTCTTGCCATCCATTCTTCCCGTTTTATCTTTAATAAAATCTCAAAATTAATAAACTTTAAAATCTTTGCAATGTTATTTGAGCATTCCAAACACTTTTAAAGCATTCTCTGAGGTGATTTCTCCCACGGTTTCCGGTGACATCCGATATACTTCGGCAACCTTTTTCAAAGTATCCTTTACATTGGCACTTTCATTCCGTTTGCCACGATTGGGCACGGGAGTCAGATAGGGTGAATCTGTCTCCAGCACGATTCTTTCTATGGGTATCTCCAGCAAAACTTCCGGCAGATGGGATTTCTTGAAAGTGACCACACCATTTATCCCGATAGAGAAACCAGAAAACTCCAACATTCGAACGGCTTCTTCCGCGCTACCCGTAAAACTATGAAAAATGCCTTTCAAGGCGCATCCTTTATAGGGTTCCAATACCTTATATATATAATCAAAAGCGTCACGGCAATGAATCACTACTGGAAGGTTATATTCTAATGCCCAACCGATCTGTTTGTCCAATACAAACTGCTGTTCTTTCAAGAATGTCTTGTCCCAATAAAGATCCATACCGATCTCTCCGATGGCAACATATCCCTTGGAAGATTTCAACTCGCGAGCCACCACTTCCAGCTCTTCCATATAATTGGAATTTACCGAAGTAGGATGCAGTCCAATCATCGGAAAACAATATCCCTTATAGTCGTTGCACACCGCAACCATTGCATCAACCGTTGTGCTATCAATGTTTGGCATAAATATATGGGTCACGCCTGCGTCACGCGCCCGCTCTATCACTTGTGGCAAATCTGTTGAAAATTCCTCTAAAAAGAGATGTGAGTGTGTATCTATCAATCTCATTCGTTTAATTCTTCTTTTTGTTTTTCACCGGTACGATAGTAATAGATCACCCCGTAATCACGGCATAAGTCCAATCGTTTCTCATTCGGAAAAACGGTCTCGAATTTTTTCTCCACCTGATTCCAAATATCCAATATCAACTCATCGGCAGTAGTACGCATAGCGGCAAGAGTCTCCAAACTACGCGCAGTCAAGTTTTGCAGATTCTTTTGCTTGTCGTAACTGTCTACAAAGATATCATAATGTACCCTAACCTTAGCAATGGTAGGATTGTAGATAGGGATTCCACCTTGCGAAGTTCGTCTGACCTCTCCATCAATGATTTTCCTTCCCCACTCTATCAGGGTTAGTTCAGTAGACAAGTCCGGCACATTTGTACTGTCGGCCGGCAAACCATAATATGCCTTATGTGCCACACGCAACTCCGATCGGATCACGGCCAGATTCAGCACCTGAATGAAATGAGATATATACAGGCGCGCCATTTTCACATTAGCCTGATGCTTGCGCCCTGCCTGAGACTGCCGTTCAAAGCATTGCGCATAATAGGTTTGGGCAGCTTCAAATCTTATCAGAAAATTCCGGGCTTCAGTCAATGTCTTCAAAGAAACAGGCAAATCATAAAGATTGGAAGTATCCTGTTTAGAAACCACTGCTTTCAACGCCCGTATCCTCGCCTGGTCTGTATTTGGTAATCTTCTATAAGGCATATTTTCCTAAAGCTACACTTCCCGATACATCAAATTATCGATTATCTTTTTCAGTTCCTCTTTCTTTTCTTCGGCAATACGGACGGCAGCCAGACTTTCCATTGCACGGGCACTATATTCCGACATTTTATTCTCGCAAATCTCTTTCACACCAATCTGATTATAGAGGTTTGTGACAGCAGCGATTTTCTCATCCGGCTGAAAGTCCTTTGCATTTATCCAGGTGTCCAGTTGTTCCCGTTGGTGGGAATCAGCATGTTCCAGCGCTTTTATCAGCATATATGTCTTTTTATTGCAGAGGATGTCTCCACCGATATTTTTTCCGAACACTTTCGGATCACCATATACATCCAAGAGGTCATCTTTCAACTGAAAGGCCACACCGATATGCATTCCAAAATCATACAAACGTTCGGCATCTTCATCGGAAGCCCCTCCCAAACGGGCACCGATCTTCAGACTGGCAGCCAATAAGACCGCAGTCTTCAGACGGATCATTTCCAGATATTCTTCCTCCGTCACATCGTTTCTCTCCTCGAACTCCATATCCATTTGCTGCCCTTCGCATATCTCAAGGGCTGTCAGACTGAACAGAGCCATCACCTCTTTCAGAAAAGCCTGAGGGCATTCCGCCATAAACTGATAGGCAAGTACCAGCATGGCATCTCCCGAAAGAATAGCCGTATTATCATTCCAAACCTTATGCACCGTTTCTTTTCCTCTACGGCGATCGGCACGATCCATCAAATCATCGTGCAAAAGAGTATAATTATGATAGACCTCAATACCAGTGGCAGGAGCATAAATGCGGGTCACATCCTCCTGATACAGATTATATGCCATCAACATCAATACCGGACGGATTCTTTTTCCACCCATAGACAAGACATATTCTACCGGTTCATACAGACCTTTAGGAGTACGCGTAAATTGCAAATCGGCAATATGAGCATTAAAGTTATCGAGGAGCTCGGAAGCTGTAAACATAATGATAATAAAAAAATTAAGTAGGAGAATAGATACAATAAAAAGAGGCTGCTTTCCCGGCAGCCTCCTTCTGTATAAATTAATGTATTACTGCAATCTGAACATTACAGGCACCGTATACTTAACACGTACCGGTTTACCACGTTGCATACCCGGTTTCCACTTAGGCATGGCACCGATCACACGAAGTGCCTCTTTGTCAAGATAGGGGTCAACACCTCTTATGACTTTGGCATCTACGATACTACCGTCCTTGTTTACAACGAACTGTACAGTCACACGACCTTGAGTACCGTTTTCCTGTGCGATAGTGGGGTACTTAATATTCTTACTCAAGAATTGCATAAGTCCCTGCAAACCACCATTCGGGAATTCAGGCATTTGTTCTACAACTTCGAAGATTTCCTGCTCTTCCGGTTCTTCTTCTACCACCGTTACAGGTACATACTTCACTTCAACAGCTGCACCAGTTTCCTCGGTAGAGGCAATCACCGTTTCTTCCACATCAGCATCGTCCGCTACGATTTCCAAAGTCTCGTTAATCGGAGCTACCTCAGGAGGCGGAGGAGCGATCTTTTCTTCCTGTTCAGTAATAGGAACCATTTCTTCTTCGAAAACAAGATCAACAATGGCCTGGCTCGTATCAATCTTAATATCGCGCTTCGTCCATTCAAATGCTATGAACATAAAGGCGAGCACAATAACATAACCAACAAGCATCCAAGTCGATTTCTTGTTCTCCAAATCTGCTTTAGGCGTCTTTTTAATTTCCATAATATAATTATTTTAACGTGTTTCTCATTTTGGGCAAATATAGTACTTTTTCTGCAAAGCGTCCAACTGTGCTATCTTTTTTAATACAATATCCCCCCCTTTTTTGTTTTTTTTATCCTTCCAAAAGCATTCCTTTGCTTTTGTGCCACAAATGTAACGAGATATTTTAAAAATACCCGTATCTTTGGCAATAATTTTAGATGAAATGTTGAAAAAGTCTTTTATCACGGCGTTATTATTGTCTATTTTCCCTGTCTTGCTACATGCGCAAGATGGAACGAGCGCCTTCCAATTTCTGAAACTTCCTTTTTCTGCCCATGCATCCGCACTGGGCGGAGAAAACATTTCTATCATAGAGGATGATGCGACTATGGCTGTCCAGAACCCCGCCCTTCTTTCCTGCGTGGCCGACAAGACACTTAGCCTGAACTATATGCTTTATATGGACGGAGTCCATGTTGCCGGAGCAGCTTTTGCACGTACTGTCGGCGAACGCTCCACATGGGCAGTTACCGCACAATACGCAGACTACGGGAAACTGAAAGAGACTACGGAAGAGAATATCGAAATCGGCACATTTTCCGCCAAGGACATCTCCATCTCAGGCATCTATACCTACGACTTAAGCGATTACTGGAGTGGCGGCGTACGTACCAACTTCATCTATTCGCATTACGACAGATACTCTTCGTTCGCCATCGGTGTTGATTTGGGACTGAATTATTATCATCAGGCATCCGACTTTTCCGCCTCACTGGTTGTCCGCAATTTGGGAGGACAACTTAAGGCTTTCGAAGAACAGCATGAAAAACTCCCCGTCGACGTACAGTTAGGCTTCAGCAAGCGGTTAGCCCATGCCCCGTTCCGTCTTTCCGCCACTCTGCATGACCTATCGCACTGGAGTGCCTCCATCACAGGCGCCAATCGCTTCGGAAAAAAACTGCTGAACCACATCGTACTCGGAATAGATTTTCTTCCTACCGACCATTTCTATCTGGCAGCCGGATATAACTTCCGCCGTGGTGAAGAGATGAAAATCAACGGTTCCAGCCATTGGGCAGGCTTCGCTTGCGGCACGGGCATACAATTGAAACGTCTGAAAGTGGGAATGGCGTATGCCAAATACCATGTCAGTTCGTCTTCGCTCGTCTTTAACTTATCATACGCTTTATAACTATAACATAATACATATACATATATATAATTAGTATAACTCAAAAATGAAAAAGATAACGATCGCAATTGATGGATTCTCTTCCTGCGGGAAGAGTACTATGGCAAAGGATCTTGCCCGTGAAATAGGTTATATCTACATTGACAGTGGAGCCATGTATCGCGCCGTCACACTGTACAGTATAGAGAACGGGATATTCCAAGGTGAACGGATTGATGCCGAAAGACTACAGAAAGAGATTGGCAGTATCCGCATCTCATTCCAGCTAAATCAGGAGACCGGACGTCCGGACACTTACCTGAACGGGGTGAATGTAGAAGATAAGATACGCGGAATAGCCGTCTCCTCACGTGTAAGCCCCATTGCCGCCTTAGGCTTTGTGCGCGAAGCTATGGTGGCACAACAACAGGAAATGGGAAAGTCCAAAGGAATCGTTATGGACGGACGGGATATCGGGACTACGGTATTTCCGGACGCCGAACTGAAAATCTTCGTAACGGCTACGCCCGAGATACGTGCACAACGCCGCTACGACGAACTGAAAGCCAAGGGACAGGAAGCCAGCTTCAACGAAATTCTGGAGAACGTGAAACAACGGGATTACATCGATCAGAACCGAGAAGTCAGCCCGCTCCGTAAGGCAGATGATGCCTTGCTGCTGGACAATACCGACATGACAATCCCCCAACAAAAGGAATGGTTGCAGGAACAGTTCAACAGAGTTGTCAACGGATAAAGCAAACAGACATAGCCCCGACAAATAAAAAGGCATAGTCCTTTCCGGGCTTTGTTTATCAACTGTATTTCAAACAATCAGATATGATAAAAGTAGAAATTGACGAAGGTTCCGGTTTCTGTTTCGGTGTAGTCACCGCGATAAATAAAGCTGAAGAGGAACTAAGCAAAGGCGGTACTTTATACTGTTTGGGAGACATTGTACACAACAGCCGCGAAGTGGAGCGTCTGAAAGAGATGGGCCTCATCACAATCAATCACGACGACTTCAACCACTTGCACAACGCCAAAGTTTTGCTGCGTGCCCACGGCGAGCCTCCCGAAACATACGAAATAGCCCGCCGCAACAATATTGAAATCATTGACGCCACTTGTCCGGTGGTGCTCCGGTTGCAAAAAAAAATAAAACAAGAATACACACAGAAAGACGAAGAAGAGAAACAAATCGTCATCTATGGGAAAACCGGCCATGCGGAAGTTCTTGGACTGGTAGGGCAAACCAGCGGAGAAGCCATCGTCATCGAAAAACTGGAAGAGGCAAAGCAACTTGACTTCAGCAAAAGCATCCGGCTATACTCCCAGACCACAAAGTCGCTGGATGAATTTCGGAAGATAGTGGAATACATCAAAGAGCACATTTCACCAGAAGTGACGTTCGAATATTACGATACGATCTGCCGCCAGGTTGCCAACCGAATTCCGAACATCCGGAAGTTCGCAGCATCACACGATCTGATATTCTTCGTCAGCGGAAAGAAAAGTTCCAACGGAAAAATGTTGTTCAGTGAATGCCGGAAGGTCAACCCCAATTCCCACCTGATAGACAGTGCCGAGGAAATAGACAACTCCCTGCTGACGGGAGCCTCTTCCATCGGAGTGTGCGGAGCTACCTCCACTCCGAAATGGCTGATGGAGGAGATAAGCGAAGCCATCCTATCGCGCCTAAAAGAAGGGTAAGGAGGCGCATTGGAACAACAAATTAACATTAAATATGAATAAGGTCCTCAGCTTTTCCGTATCTTTGCCAATCAAAAACTGAGCTGCGGCGCAGCAATTATTAACATCAAACTTAAAAGATTGTTATGGGAATAGTTAAATGCATAGGTATTCTGACTTCCGGTGGTGATGCACCGGGAATGAACGCTGCTATTCGTGCGGTTACGCGTACTGCCATCTACAACGGCCTGCAAGTAAAAGGTATATACAGAGGATACAAAGGTCTGGTAAGCGGCGAAATCAAAGAATTTAAAAGCCAGAACGTTAGTAACATCATACAATTGGGTGGTACGATCCTGAAAACAGCCCGTTGCAAAGAATTCACCACTCCCGAAGGACGACAGATAGCCTACGACAATATGAAGAAAGAGGGCATCGATGCTTTAGTAATCATCGGTGGCGACGGTTCTCTGACAGGTGCCCGTATTTTTGCGCAAGAATTCGATGTTCCCTGTATCGGCTTGCCTGGCACCATCGACAATGACTTGTACGGAACGGATACTACGATCGGTTACGACACTGCCCTAAACACCATTCTGGATGCGGTAGACAAAATCCGTGATACTGCCACTTCCCACGAGCGCTTGTTCTTCGTAGAGGTCATGGGACGTGATGCCGGTTTCCTTGCCCTGAACGGTGCCATAGCATCGGGTGCCGAAGCTGCCATCATCCCAGAGTTCAACACGGAAGTGGACCAACTGGAAGAGTTCATTAAGAACGGATTCCGGAAATCGAAGAACAGTAGTATCGTGCTCGTAGCCGAAAGCGAACTGACTGGCGGCGCAATGCATTATGCCGAACGTGTGAAGAACGAGTATCCCCAATATGACGTACGCGTCACCATCCTCGGTCACCTGCAACGCGGAGGAAGCCCCACAGCACACGACCGTATCCTTGCCAGCCGACTTGGTGCAGCCGCCATCGACGCAATCATGGAAGGCCAGCGGAATGTTATGATTGGTATTGAGCATGACGAAGTGGTATACGTACCCTTCACCAAAGCAATCAAGAACGATAAGCCGATCAAGAAGGAACTGGTAAATGTCCTGAGGGCATTGTCCATCTAAAAGGGGAAAAGAGTATTACCCTCCCCTTTATTAAGGAAAAGAAGCATTGTCTCCTTCAAAGAAAAGGGATAAGTTAGCTATAAAAAGAGCGCTCCAAAGTCAGATATTTTCAGATTTTGGAGTGCTCTTTTTATCAGAATACTGCTTTCATCAAATCATCCCACGGAACAGCGATTACAGAAGAAGAGTATGTAAATTGCCCTTAACATCTTTCTGATTTATTTCCGGACACTGCTTTATCATCTCCTCTTCATGTACTATATATATTCAAATCTGTTACTAAATTATCATCCGTATCGTACGTGTATCAATGGTATAGGGAATGAAAAGAAAACCCTCCTTCCCTGTTGCTATAACATCGTTAGTTGATCAATAAAACAAAGCGGTTTAATAATAAACCACAGATGTGGTTCACCTGTTCCACAGATGTGATTCACCTGTTCCACAGATGTGATTCACCTGTTCCACAGATGTGGTTCAGCTATTCCACTGATGTGGTTCGGCTATTCCACAATCGTGGTTCAGCATCTCCACGCTGTAGTTATATATATAACATTGGACATCAACACAATAAACACGCGTAGTTATACGAAGCATCATACGGTAGTTACGTTACACAATCACTTTGTTGAAGACAGGATATGCAGGCAAATAAAGAAACAGTTGCTCGATAAGAAGAGGAATTCCGGTAGTTTTCCTCCCTAAAAAGGAGAGAAAAGAGGAAAAAAAGAGGGAAAAAGGGAGAAGAAAGACACAAAAAAGGGATAAAAATGAAGGGATATGAAACGGCTGAATTCGGACAAACAAAAAGGATAGCCAAAAGAATATCAATAAAATAGACGATAATAATAGAGGAATAGGCATGGTGTAGGCAAATTTTGCCTACACCATGCCTACACCCTACCTACACCCACATATTAAACTGGTTTACAATAAAATATCCCATCGGGTGTAGGTGTGTAGGTAAAAACACACATAAACTTGGTTCTTCGTCACTTTTGGGGCAGTTCATGTGTTAAAGCTAGTAAATTTATTGCCTAACAAGGTAATGCTTGTCCTATTGAACATGTGTCTTTTGATAGCTTTAATTTTATTCCCTTAAATAAGCTGGTATAGTCTATAGATAAAGGTGTTTAGTATATTTTACTGCCCCAAAAGTGACGAAGAACCAAACTTTAGGTAGAGAGAATAGTAATCTTACAAATTCTACAAGAACTTGGCGACAATCCGTTCCGTCTCTTCCCACAACTGCTGCATCTGCTTATGGGCTGTATACTTGGAAGAGAGTGCTTTCGGATGGTTACTCAAGTTGAACGTGCCGGTACGTCCGCCAGCCTCTTCGTCAAGCAACAAGCCGATTGCCGTCGACGCTCCCTGACGGGGAGTACGGATGAATGGGCGGAAAAAGATATCCGTCAACGGATCGAACCACATGTGCATCGTTATGATGGGAGTGGAGACAATGCCCGGATCGGCGGCATTCACCGTGATTCCCTGCTGCTTTACCCGCTCCGCAAGCGAGAGGGTGAAGAGCAACAAAGCCAGTTTCGTATTGCCGTAGATGGGGATACGCCAGAAAGCCCCTTTCCTTCCGCGCTGGAAGAAATCCGGGAAATCCAGTTTGCCAATGGCATACGTGCAAGATACCATGTTCACGATGCGGCTCCCCTCGCCCATCAGTGGCAACAACTTACGGGTGAGCAGATAAGGACCTACGTAGTTGACGCTGACTGTACGCTCCAGCCCGTCTTCGGTGATGCGGCGGGCAGTTTCCAGTGTACCCGCATTATTCATCAGCAAGGCGACTTTCTCTCCACGCTGAAGAAGCTTATCGGCAAAAGCGGCAACGGACGACAAGGAAGCAAGGTCTATAGGTAAAACCTCAATAGCCGTGTTTCCCGTTTCCTGCATCAGCATCTGTCGCTTTTTCTCTCCCGACTGCGGATCGCGGCATGCCATGACTATCTTATATCCGGCAGATGCCACAGCACGCGTAATCTCTGTTCCCATGCCGCCGTCTGCCCCAGTTATGATTGCAAGTTTCTGATTCATACAGATTATACTCTATTCAAGTGTGTCAGTTTTCTTTAGCTTCTATGTCACTGATTTCCTTTTTCAAAGAGGCAGGAAGTTCCTCTTTCAGGTGCTGATGGCATGCCATCTCGATGGAATACATCCGCGCAATGCAGTAGTTGCTGTGCTTGCAGTTGCAACGCGCTTTCTCCTCCGCACGCATCCGGTTGACAAAACCTGGTTCGTTGAGCAATGCACGTGCCATCTGCACTGCCTCGAAGCCGTCGTCCAGCACTTCATCGATCTTCTCGCGAGAGACCAGACCGCCCACATAGACCAGCGGCATCTTGATTTCAGCACGGAACTTCAGTGCATCTTCCAGGAAATAGGCTTCCTTGAAAGGTACGGTCGGAATCATCCATTTTCCTACCATCCGTACTCCGTATTTCAGCCACCAGCAATCCATATAGTGCGTCATCGAACGGATAGGCATCTGACCACGCATCACGTACATAGGCGCTTTGCTGACGAAACCTCCGCTCAACACCAGTGCATGTGCGCCCGACTGTTCCAGACGTTTTGCCACCTGCATCGTCTCGTCTATCTCCATGCCTCCGCGGAAACCGTCGCGCATGTTCATCTTCACCAGCACAGCCATGTCGGTTCCTGCTGCTTTCATCACCTCTTCCATCACCATATCCATAAAGCGCATACGGTTTTCCAACGTTCCGCCGAACTCGTCCTTGCGGTGGTTGGTGTAAGGAGAAAGGAACTGGGAGATCAGATATCCGTGTCCGGCGTGTATCTCGACTGCATCGAAACCGGATTCACGCGCCAAATTCACAGCACGTGCGTAGGCGCGTGCCATCTCCGGCAGTTCGTCCGCCCTCAGCCCACGCACAAATGTCGGCGAATAGAGGTTGAAGCCGGTAGACGCTCCCACGGGAGTAACTCCGCAAATACTTTTATGCGACATATTTCCACAATGTCCCAACTGAATAGACGCAGCCGCACCTTCTGCATGCACGGCGTCAGTCAGTTCCCTCAAGCCAGGAACGATCTCCGGACGCATCCACAATTGCCGGTCGAACGACAGTCCGCTTTGGGTGACTGCCGCGTATGCCACAGTAGTCATGCCTATTCCTCCGGCTGCTACGGAACGATGATAGTCGAGCAGCATCTGCGAAGGAACGTTACCCGGACACATACTCTCGAACGCAGCCGAACGAATCGTACGGTTACGCAAGGTCAACGGACCGAAAGTAACAGGAGTAAACAATTTGCTCATGAAGATTGAATTTTAATATTTATAATTTATAATCTACTCTACGATTCATTATCTGACAGTTATTAACTATTCAAAATGACAAACTTACCAACCAACAACACTTATCTATCAATTATCAACTGTCAATTATCAATTATCAATTGTCAATAGATGAAAGGAAGAACGCGTTTCCTTGTCCCTACTTCATTGCCGAACTCCTCTTTGTAGCGGTGCCAGATGGCATTGGCGCGCGGAACCAAATTGGCGGCAGTCCACCACAGAAATACGAGACCTGAAAGCGACCAGGTCAGTACTGCCCATCCTGCCCATTCCATGATTTCGCCAAAGTAATTGGCAGAGGTGACGTAACGGTACATTCCCTTCGACGGCAGATAATGACGTGTATCCCCCGGTTTACGCAAATGGCGGATGATGTGATCGGAATGCCAGTTGACAGCCATTCCGGTAAAAAACAACAATACTCCCAAGACAAACTGGGGAGTAGTCAGCCAATCAGCTGTATAAAGCGTTTCAGGAGCCAGATAAAACAGCCATTCACCCTGCATGAAGCCGTTCAGCAGATTAAACAGTACACCCATCAACATTATAGCAATCGGCATCCGGCTCTTGCCCTTCATCAGCAGAGGAAATATGAACGAGCGCTGGAAGTAATGCAACTGAAACAGTAGAAAGAAGATTAGCGGCACAAGCGAACAACGGCGGTCGGAATGCCACCAAAGCACAGCCATCACCACGAACACCGGTGCTTCCATCAGCATCCAAGCCAGTTTATTGTTGATAGAAAATCCCCACGACGATGTGCGGAACATACCATAACCCGCCTTGATGAAATAAAGCGCAATAAAAACAAACAATGCAATGAGGCTCATCACACTTAGAAACAGATCGAAAGTTTCTTTATCCATATACCCTTAATTTTATGATTTAATAAACAAGGCTTCAGTTGACGAGGAGACGAGGAGAAAACTCTTTACTGTTCCCAAAACAGTTACCTCACTTACCAACTCGTCAACTGGATAACTGGTTAATTCGTTAACTGATTAACTGATTAACTTATACCTAATAACAGGCAAAGATATAGAAAAAAGAAGAAAAAGAGAATTGTAAAGAAGAAGATTGACTACCTTTGCAGAAAAACAGAACAATAAGTGATCATCTATCATTATCTATATGAATAACAAGCTACTCTCTCCGACCGACCACCTGCAACGTCAGGAGCTGCTTCTACGTATGGAATATGAATACGAGAAAGAAGAATTCAAACGACAGACTGAAAACACAGGTGTGGCGCGCAAGGTGAAAAAGGGGCTTTGCTGGTACCCTGCCACGCCCGGACGGAGTTACTATAATTCTCTGAACCAACTGGTCATCGAAATCACCCGTACCGAAGATACGGACATAGAACACAACTTCGAGTTCGGACGCCCCGTATGCTTTTTCCGGCAGTCGTGGGAAGGGAAAATCAGTTATATGACCTCAATAGGTACCGTCAGCTATGCCGACGAGACGCGGATGGTAGTCGTCATGCCTGGAGCGGGTGCCGTCTTGGAAGTGCAGGCGGCGGAGAACCTCGGTGTGCAACTCTACTTCGACGAAACCTCCTACCGCACGATGTTCGAAGCCCTCTCCGATGTACTCCATGCCAAGGGAAATCGCCTTGCCGAATTGCGCGACACGATGTTGGGTACGCTGAAACCCGGCTTTCGCGAATTGTATCCGGTACGTTTTCCCTGGCTGAACAGCACGCAGGAGAGTGCCGTAAACAAAGTGTTATGTTCGCGGGACGTCGCCATTGTGCACGGTCCTCCGGGAACAGGAAAAACAACCACTCTCGTAGAAGCTATCTACGAAACTTTGCACCGCGAGCCTCAAGTGTTGGTCTGTGCCCAAAGCAACACGGCCGTAGACTGGATCAGCGAGAAATTAGTGGACAGGGGCGTCAATGTCCTGCGCATCGGAAACCCTACACGGGTGAACGACAAGATGCTCTCTTTCACCTACGAACGCCGCTTTGAAGGACATCCCGCATACGCCGAGCTGTGGAGCATACGCAAAGCCATACGAGAAACCAACAGCCGCCGCGGCAGTTACGAAGAGCGCGAAAGTGCGCGAAACCGCCTGAGCCGTCTGCGCGACCGTGCCACCCAGCTGGAGATACAGATCAATGCCGATCTCTTCGACTCGGCGCACGTCATCGCCTCCACCCTTGTCAGCAGCAACCACCGTGTATTGAGCGGTCGCCGTTTCGGCACTCTCTTCATCGACGAAGCCGCCCAGGCGCTGGAAGCCGCTTGCTGGATAGCCATCCGAAAGGCGGACCGTGTGGTGCTTGCCGGTGACCATTGCCAGCTGCCCGCCACCATAAAATGCTACGAAGCCGCCCGCGCCGGTCTGGAGCAGACGTTAATGGAACGCATCGTCACAAACAAACCTTCCGTTGTCTCCCTACTGAAAATCCAGTACCGCATGAATGAGACAATCATGAAGTTCCCTTCACAGTGGTTTTATGGCGGAGAGCTGAAAGCCGCCCCCGAAATACGTCATCGAGGTATCCTCGACTGGGATACCCCCATCACCTGGATCGACACCTCGGAAATGGACTTCAAAGAGGAGTTTGTCGGTGAGACCCACGGGCGCATAAACCGCGAAGAGGCACATCTGCTGCTGAACGAGCTGGAAGCTTATATACAACGCATCGGCGGACACCGCATTCTGGACGAAAGGATAGACTTCGGCATCATCTCGCCCTACAAGGCGCAAGTGCAGTACCTGAGGAACAAGATAAAGACCAGTGCCGCCCTGCGCCCCTATCGCAGCCTATTCACCGTCAATACTGTAGACGGCTTTCAGGGACAGGAGCAGGATGTCATATTCATCAGCCTCGTGCGTGCCAATGAAGAGGGGCAGATAGGTTTCCTCAACGACCTGCGACGAATGAACGTAGCCATCACGCGAGCGCGCATGAAACTGGTGATATTGGGAAATACCGACACGCTGAAACAGCATAAATTCTATCAGAAACTGATTGAATATATCAAAGAGATTTCAACGGAGCATAATCAAGAGAACGAACAGACTGCTGATGGTGTATCATAACGCCCGAATACAGCCAACTTCTTCCGATAAACAAAAAGCCTGTTTAATCTCCGCTGAACGGAAATTAAACAGGCTTTCTATTTCAGATACCCAACTATACGGATCAGTTATTCTCCGGACGCAACTTACGAACGGTAACGGCAGTCTGCCACATTTCGCTCTCGCGCAGCTGGCGGAGTTCTTCGTTCAGCTTGTCGCGGTAATCGGGCTTAGAGTTACTGTCGATAGAAATCTGAGCTTCATTACCGGACTTGACGCTTGCATAGAGTTTCTCAACCACCGGTTTGATAGCATCGTGGAACGGCGTCATCCAGTCCAATGCACCGCGCTGGGCAGTAGTGGAACAATTAGCATACATCCAGTCCATACCATTCTTGGCAAACAGCGGCATCAACGACTGTGTCAACTCCTCCACGGTTTCGTTGAATGCTTCCGACGGTGTATGTCCGTTTTCACGCAACACTTCATATTGAGCCAGTAGCAATCCCTGAATAGCACCCATCAGCGAGCCGCGCTCACCGGTCAGATCGGAAGTAGCTTCACGAACGAACGTCGTCTCAAACAGATAACCTGAACCGATACCGATACCCAATGCAATGGTTCTGTCCATAGCCTTGCCCGTAGCGTCCTGATAGATAGCATAAGAAGAGTTCAAGCCACGGCCTTCGAGGAACATGGTACGCAATGAAGTACCCGAGCCCTTGGGAGCCACCATGATCACATCAATATCTTCTTGAGGAACTACACCCGTACGGTCGCTCCACGTGATAGCAAAACCATGAGAGAAGTAGAGTGCCTTGCCTGCGGTCAGATACGGCTTGATAGTAGGCCATACAGACATGACAGCTGCATCAGACAACAGACACATAATGATAGTCCCCTTCTCGCAAGCCTCTTCGATACCGAACAATGTCTCGCCCGGAACCCATCCGTCTGCTATAGCCTTTTCGTAAGTCTTGCCCGGACGCTGGCCGACGATTACGTTGAAACCGTTGTCACGCAAGTTGCATGCCTGTCCCGGTCCCTGCACACCGTAGCCGATTACTGCGATTGTCTCATCTTTCAAAATCTCACGAGCTTTTTCCAAAGGAAATTCTTCACGAGTGATTACGTTCTCTGTAACCCCTCCAAAATTCATCTGTGCCATTTTCTTTATAATTGTTTTTATTTGTGGCTTGCGCCAACCTAATTAATTAATATATTTATTTCGCTGTAAATATCACTTTCGAACGGCAGACCACTTCTGCGCCGTTCTTTCTCACTTCGATGTTGAATGACCCGTCCTCTGCCTCTTCTTTGTAGAAGGTGAGTTCGTCGCCATAGTAGCTCTCTGCCACGTAAGCCATCTCAAACCGGCGGATGCGCTGCTCGCGGTATTGCTCTATCGGAAACAGGTCCATGATGTGCTCTATGTAGCGGATGCTGTTCACATGACCGTTGATGTCAATGTCGCTATACTTCGCCTTCAGTGCGGCTACCGGCTCGGAAGCGGAGACCTTGATGCGCGAAGGCTTCTCGATAGGGCAAGGTTCGTCGCACACGTAGTCCACGATGCTCCCCCCGTGCAGAGCCAGCAGGTCGGCAGGCTTGCGGGTATTGAGGTTGATCATAGCCCACACGGAACGCGCATAGCCTATCTTCCGTCCCTCCTTGTCGAACAGGGCGAAGTTACGGTCGGTGAAGAGGCGGTAGACATTCTCCACCCACGTCCAGACGGTGAAGTCTTCGTATTGATAAGGCATCTCGTCCAATTCGATGGCAAGGCGCGAAAGCACCCACGTATAATTGTCCTCGTTCAGCGTAGCGATACCAAAGCCACGATCGCTGGCATGAAAACCGGCGCAGTTCAGCAAATGATTGCCCAGCACGCCCATCGTGAGCCTGCCGGTGAAATCTACGTGAAAAGGCTCTGCTACGAATTTATACTTTCCTATCTTGTCATTCCTGTCCATTGTCCTGCTCCTTCTCTCTTTTCCGATTATACTTGGCTTCGCGGTCCGCCAGATATTCGTTTACGCGCTCAATGCAACTGGTCGTGATAGCCACGCGCCCCGAACGCACGAACTGGAGCACGCAATCCAGCGCACGCAGTTCTTCATAAAGGTTGGTGATCTCCTCGCTCATTCCGTTCTTCTCTACGATGGAAAAGACAGCGTTCACCTCCACGATACGCGCACTGTACTTACGGATCACCTTCGACACTTCGGGTTTCTCCTCCAGCGTAGGGGTAGTGATTTTGTAGAGTGCAATCTCGTGCTGATAGATTTCATCATCGGTGAAGTAGTGCGCCTGCAACACGTCTATCTTCTTGGAAATCTGTGTGGTCACCTTCTCGATGGTGTTCCGGTCCGTCCACGCGGTGATGGTGTACTTATGTACCCCTTTGATGGAGGATGCCGATACATTCAGGCTCTCGATATTGATTTGGCGGCGGGTAAATACGGCCGTCACTTGATTCAGCAAACCGGCAAAGTTCTCTGAATGAACGATTATCGTATATAGTTTCTTATCCATATCAAATGAAAAAAAATGAAGATTTAAGCATGTTGAATCAAACAGTAAGAGCGGCATGTCAGCACTCCAACAGCATCTGGTTGACCGAACCGCCCGGAGGCGTCATCGGCAGCACATTGCCCTCTTCTATCACGCAAGCCTCCAGCAGGAAAGGTCCGTCCGTGGCAAGCATCTCCTCTATCGCGCCTTTCAGCTCTTCGCGCGAAGTCACACGTCGCGAAGGGATGTCGTAGGCGGAAGCTATCTTCATGTAGTCCGGATTCACCATCGGAGTGAACGAATAGCGCCGGTTGAAGAACATCGCCTGCCACTGGCGTACGTTGCCAAGGAAGTTATTGTTCAGCAGGATAATCTTCACGGGAGCTTTCTGTTCCATGACGGTGCCCAACTCCTGGATGTTCATTTGCAGACCGCCATCGCCCATAAACACGCAGACCGTACGGTCGGGGCGACCGAATGTGGCACCGACGGCAGCAGGAAGCCCGAAACCCATCGTACCCAATCCGCCGGAGGTGACAATGCTACGCTCCTTGCTGAACTTGAAGTAACGGGCGGACATCATCTGGTTCTGTCCCACGTCGGTCACCAATATGGCTTCGTTGTTCGTCGCCTCGCTCACGGCGCGTACCACCTCTCCCATGCTCAGTGACTTACCCGCCGGATGGAGTTCGGGACGGATTACTTTCTCGTTCTCTACCTCCTCATAAGTCCGGAAGCTGTCCAGCCACTCCTGATGGGTGGCGGGTTTAAGCAATTCGGTGACAGCGGCAAGAGTCTCCTTGCAATTGCCCAGCACGGCGACATCCGTCTTTACGTTCTTGTCTATCTCGGCGGGGTCAATATCGAAATGGATGATTTTCGCCTGTCGGGCGTACGTGTCCAGCTTTCCGGTCACACGGTCGTCGAAACGCATGCCTACGGCAATGAGCACGTCACACTTGTTGGTGTTGATATTAGGTCCGAGGTTACCATGCATGCCCAGCATGCCTTTGTTCAGGGGATGCTCGGTGGGCAATGCCGAAAGTCCCAACAAGGTACATCCGGCAGGCATACCTGCTTTCTCGATGAAAGCGCGAAGTTCCTGCTGCGCACCGCCCAGTTCGACACCCTGCCCCACCAATACGAGCGGGCGTTGGGCGTTATTGATCAGCTCGGCTGCTTGACCGACAGCCTGCATATCCATTTCGGGTATAGGCTGATAGCTGCGGATATAGTCTAATTTGACAGGTGTATATTCGGTCTTGTCGACCTGTGCATTCTTGGCAAAATCCAATACCACCGGTCCGGGGCGTCCGCTCTTTGCGATGTAGAAGGCGCGGGCTACTGCCCAAGCCACATCTTCCGCATTGCGTATCTGGTAGCTCCACTTGGAGATGGGTTGCGTGATGCCTACCAGGTCTACTTCCTGAAAAGCGTCAGTGCCCAAAAATCCGGTACCTACCTGCCCTGCAATAACCACCATCGGAGTACTGTCTATCATCGCGTCCGCAATACCGGTTATCGTGTTCGTGGCACCGGGTCCACTGGTCACAAGGCATACCCCCACTTCACCCGACACACGTGCAAAACCTTGTGCGGCATGGGTTGCTCCCTGCTCGTGCCTGACCAAAATATGATTCAATGTCTTCCGATGGTCGTACAAGGCATCGAATACAGGCATAATAGAACCACCCGGATAACCGAAAATAGTCTTTACTCCCTGATGTTCCAGCGAACGCATCAATGCCTCAGCTCCTGTTATCATATCTTTCATTATCTTCCTATTTCAAATTAAACTCTCCAGCATGCGCTATCAAATAGTAAATATCCATGATCAACCATGCCCTATCAATTCCCAACAACCAATTGTCAACTATCAATTGTCAATTAAATCAGCCTTACTGCTCCTTTGTCTGCCGAGCTTACCATGCTGGCATACGCCCTCAGGCTCTTCGATACTTCCCTTTGGCGGGTGACAGGGGTCATCGGGCGTGCAGCCAGTTCCTCGTCCGTCAGCCGCACGTTGATGGTACGTTCGGGGATGTTGATTTCTATGATGTCTCCATCCTGAATCTTGCCGATGTTGCCACCGGCGGCCGCTTCGGGCGAGATGTGCCCGATACTCAGTCCGGAGGTGCCTCCACTGAAACGTCCGTCCGTGATCAGCGCACACTCCTTGCCCAAATGGCGCGACTTGATGTACGAGGTCGGATAAAGCATCTCCTGCATACCCGGACCGCCTTTCGGACCTTCGTAGGTGATGACCACCACATCACCACTGACCACATTTCCGCCTAGAATGCCTTCGCAGGCTGCTTCCTGCGAGTCGAACACCTTGGCGGGACCGGTGAACTTCCAGATATTCTCGTCTACACCTGCCGTCTTCACCACGCAACCGTCCTGGGCAATGTTTCCCTTCAGCACGGCAAGTCCGCCATCTTTGCTGTAAGCATGTCCCAAGTCGCGGATGCAGCCTTCGGCACGGTCAGTGTCCAGTTCTTTATAGTAAGCCTCCTGCGAGCCCAAGACTAAGTTGAACTTTCCGGCGGCGGCACTCTTATACTTTTTGATGGCTTCTTCGCAGACATTCGGGCTGGTTATGCCGAACTTGTCGATGGCTTCGCCCAAGGTCATGCCGTCCACACGGTTCACTGCCGTATCCACCAGTCCGCCTTGAGCCAACTCGCCCATAATGGCGATAATGCCACCGGCACGGTTCACGTCCTGAACATGATACTTCTGTGTGTTCGGAGCCACCTTGCAGAGGCAGGGCGTTTTACGCGACAGCATGTCGATGTCATCCATCTTGAAGTCGACGCCCGCTTCGTGTGCCACAGCCAGCAGATGGAGCACAGTGTTGGTCGACCCTCCCATCGCAATGTCCAACGTCATGGCATTCAGGAAAGCCTGACGAGTGGCAATGCTGCGCGGAAGCACGCTTTCGTCTCCCTCTTCATAATATTTATAAGCATTCTCCACAATTAGTTTGGCGGCATCCTTGAAGAGCTGCGCACGGTTGGCATGAGTAGCCACAATGGTTCCATTGCCCGGCAGTGCAAGCCCGATAGCCTCGTTCAGGCAGTTCATCGAGTTTGCCGTAAACATGCCCGAACAGCAGCCGCACGAGGGACAGGCGTGCTGTTCTATCTGCGCCACATCAGCGTCGCTCACGCTCTGGTCTGCCGACTGCACCATCGCATCGATCAGATCGAGATGCCGTCCGTTCCATTCGCCCGCCTCCATCGGACCGCCCGAAACGAACACCGCAGGGATGTTCAGCCTCATGGCAGCCATCAGCATGCCCGGAGTGATCTTGTCGCAATTGCTGATGCAGACCATCGCATCGGCCTTATGCGCATTCACCATGTACTCCACGCTGTCGGCAATGATGTCGCGCGAGGGAAGTGAATAGAGCATACCGTCGTGCCCCATCGCTATACCGTCGTCAATAGCTATTGTATTGAACTCGGCGGCAAAGCAGCCCAACTTCTCGATTTCGGCTTTCACCTGCTGGCCTATCTCATGCAGATGCACATGTCCGGGAACGAACTGCGTAAACGAATTGACTATCGCAATGATGGGTTTGCCCATCTGTTCTTTCTTCATGCCATTTGCCACCCACAGCGCACGGGCTCCTGCCATACGACGACCTTGCGTGCTGAACGAACTACGTAACTGATGTTTCATCTTCAAATCTCCTTTTAATCAAAAAGCCTCCCTCACGCATCGTGAGAAAGGCTTTTAAACGAATATCTTAACGTACGAATACATACAACAACCTTTCTCACGCTCTCGATTCCAAGACCACGACGCGAATAATGTGCAAGACTGCCAGGTTAATAGATGTATGTAGATTCATAATTCGATTGACTTTATTGTTTTCATTAATTGTGCTGCAAAGGTAAGGGCTTTTTTATAAACTCCAAACAATTTGAAGAAAAAAATGAGATAAATATGATTAATCGTAAGAAAAAACTGCCTTAAAATCCGATTTTATCACTTACTAAAGTCCAAACAGGCAAACATACCTATCTCCGGACACGGTCTGTACGCTATCCTGTCCATATCCTGTTCGCTTCTGTTCCGTAGATTCTCCGTAGTTTCTCCGTGCAGACAAGAAATTTTCCATTTCGGTTCGCTATTTTCAATTTTTATCGACTGAACCGGATTTATTTCGTACCTTTGGCACTTTCTAATGAGAAAAAGCATTAATTGGTTAAGAAGAAAACACTAATTTATTAAATAAGATATGGAAACAGTAGAAAACAAGTACATCACCGTAGCCTATAAATTATATGCTATAGAGAACGACACTAAGGACTTCACCGAAGAAGCGACTGCCGAACATCCGTTCCAGTTCATCAGCGGTTTGGGACTGACCTTGGATACTTTCGAAAATCAAGTGAAAGACCTGAATGCCGGCGATAAGTTTGACTTCACGATCGCTTGCGCCGATGCGTATGGCGAATATGATGAAGAACACGTGATCGACCTGCCGAAGCACATCTTCGAAGTGGATGGTAAGTTCGATAGCAAACGTGTCGTTGCGGGTAACTTGATTCCTCTGATCACCTCCGAAGGACAGCAGGTGAATGGCGTCGTGGTAGAAGTAAAAGAAGACATCATAGTTATGGACATGAACCACCCGTTGGCTGGTTGCGACCTGAACTTCGTGGGCGAAGTCGTGGAAAACCGTCCGGCAACCAACGAAGAATTGGCCGAAGTAGCACGCATGATGAGCGGTGGCGGATGTTGCTGCGGATGCGACGACTGTGGCGACGGATGCGGCAGCCACGGACATGGATGCGAAGGCGGATGCCACTAAAGAATTGACAATTAACAATTGACAATTACCATACAGAATAAGAGAGAGTAATTGTCAATTGTTAACTCAATCGTTAGTTTTTCGTTGTCATTATTTCCAGTACTAACTTGTCTGTCTCGTTCATTCCTTTCGAACCTATCTTGGTGAGGTTGCGGATGCTTTGGTCTACATCTTCGTCGATGATTCCTTCAACAGAGGTCACACAACGGTTTTCCATAGCCATAATGGCGGAGAGAATGGCAGTAGAGACACCGGTAGTAACTTTCAGGGCACAGCTGGGTTTTGCACCGTCACAAATCATACCTGTCAGGTTGGCTATCATATTCTGCACGGCGTATGACACTTGTTCATAATTTCCACCCATCAGCCACGTGATGCCACAACTGGAACCGGTGGCAGCCACTACACAACCACATAAGGCAGACAGGCGTCCCAGGCTCTGCTTGATATAAATCACTGTCAGATGGCTCAACATCAGGGCGCGTATAAGTTCCTCTTCCGACTTTCCGTTTTCCTCAGCATACACCAGTACAGGAAGTGTGGCGGAGATTCCTTGATTACCGCTACCCGAATTGCTCATTACGGGAATCATGGCTCCTGCCATGCGGGCGTCGCAAGCACCGGAAGTATAAGAAAGGATGTGAGAGAAGACACTGTCACCCATCACCTTATGCTCGTAAGTGCCGCGCAACATCTTACCTAAACAATGACCGTACTCTCCTTCAAACGAACGTTCGGCAGCGACTTTGTTCAGGCGGGCGGTTTCAAGAATAAATCGGATCTCATCCAAGGGAGCATTCAAGGCAAAGTCATACACTTTCCGCAAGTTCAGTTCCACTGCATCTGCCTCTTCTTTGCTACCTGCATCATGCTTTTTCTGCAAGAGGATGTCTCCATTGCGTTCTATATACATAAAAGAGGTATGCCCTCCGGCAATTACGGCAACCGCCCGTTCGCCGAGGGCTTCGCAACAGACTTCGATATACAATTTCTCTTCGATATTCTCTTTCAAAGATATGTGTATCCGCTTTTCTTCAATGAAACGTTTCCCCTCTTCCACTGCTTCAGGGGTACTATCTTTCAGTACTTCCAACTGGTATTCCGATTTTCCGACCAGTGTTCCCAACGCAACCGCAATGGGCAGACCTATCATTCCTGTTCCCGGAATGCCTACGCCCATCGCATTTTTCAGGATATTGGCACTTAGCAGTACGCTGATCGTTTCCGGTCTCACTCCCAATGTTTCCGTCGCTTTAGCCACACATAACGCCACTGCAATCGGCTCCGTACACCCAATAGCAGGAACCACCTCCCGATGTATCAGGTCTATAATCTGTTTTCTTTCTATGTCCGGTATCATTTTCATAATTCTTTTTAATGGAGACAAATTTAGAAAAAATGTTTTTAATATGGATGCAAAGTCTTCTATTTCAAAAAAAGAAACTTAACTTTGTGGCCGAGTTTTTACATTATTAATAACCAAAACTGAATGAAATGAAGATTAAAACGCTAACCTCGTATTTCTTCGTGACACTGGTGTTGTCTTCTTGCATACAAGAGGAAGCACTTAATTCTGAAGCTGCCATTGATGGTTGTACAGGTGCCGATGTACAATTGGCAAATATCAATCCAGACGAAAAAATAGTCGATGTCTATGTACACCAAGGAGCAAACCTTGCCAAACAAGAGTTAATATTTACCTTACCGGAAGGAGCTACCATCAAGCCAAACAGTAGCAAAGAAGGTGACAGTGATAATTTCTACAACTTTAGCGAAGAGGGTAACTCACGCATGTTTACCGTGACCTCTGAAGACGGGGAATATCAACCCACCTACACCATCAATATCAAACCGACCGAATTGCCTACCAGCTATCACTTCGAGAGGCTGTTGGACACTGAAAAAACTCCTTATCATATCCTCTATGAATTTGCGCCCAGCACTTCGCAAGGTGTATCAAAAGTTTTGCAATGGTCCAGTGGTAATCCGGGATTCGCATTGACCGGTATGACTAATAATCCTACTGATTATCCTACCGTACACGTAGGCGGCGGATACAACGGTAAGTGCGTCAAACTGGAGACCAAAGATACGGGTAGTTTCGGTGCAATGGTGAAGATGTATATTGCCGCCGGAAACCTGTTTATCGGCAACTTTGATGTAAGCAAGGCTTTAGCCGGACAAGAAGGAGCCTTGAAAGCTACGACTTTCGGCTTCCAGTTCTATAAGCATCCCAAAGAACTAAAAGGATATTACAAGTACAAAGCTGGCCCCGTCTACACTGCGAACGGAGAAGTTCAGAGTGGCGAGAAAGACCGGTTTGACATTTATGCTATCATGTACGAGGCGGAAGACAACTCCTTCATGTTGGACGGAACTAATGCCAGGACTTCGGACAAGCTGGTCTATTTAGCGCAATTAAAAGCCGAAGATGCATTAGAGACTGACCAATGGACCGAATTTAAAATTCCATTCGAACCCCAAAATGGCAAGACGATTAACGAACAAAAACTTCAGGAGGGTAAGTATAAACTGGGTATAGTATTTTCTTCCAGCGTATATGGAGACTACTTCAAAGGAGCAGTAGGAAGCACACTATACATAGATGAAGTCGAACTAAGTTGCGAAGAGAACTAAAAAGGAGAATGATTATGAAGAAATATAGCATTATTTTTATTACGTTACTATTGTCGATAGTAGGAACCACATGCGCTAACGCCCAAGAAGATCGGACGCAGAGCATTATCCAGTCTTATCTCCACGGTTGGGAATATTCATTGAAAGCAGGCTTCAGCATCGGTGGTACTTCCCCGCTACCACTTCCCAAAGAAATACGCAAAATAGACAGTTATGCTCCCGGCATGGCTATCTCTATCGAAGGTAATGCAACCAAGTGGCTGAATAAGAACAAGGTATGGGGATTGACTTTAGGACTGCGATTAGAAAACAAGAACATGACCACAGAAGCCACAGTCAAGAATTATGGTATGAAGATTATCAATAATAACGGTGGTGAATTGGAAGGTCTGTGGACTGGAGGAGTCAAGACCAAAGTCAAGAACTCCTATCTGACAGTTCCCATATTGGCTAACTACAAAATCAGCAACCGCTGGAAATTGGTTGCCGGTCCTTACCTGTCTTACCTGCTCGAAGGTGATTTCTCTGGACATGTTTACGAGGGACATCTTCGCACTCCTGACCCAACCGGTTCACGGGTTAATTTCAGTGGAGAAAGCGTTGCAACGTACGACTTTTCTCATGAGTTGCGCAAATTCCAATGGGGAATACAGTTCGGCGGAGAATGGCGAGCTTTCAAGCATCTGAACGTTTACGCTGACCTGACTTGGGGCTTGAATGATATTTTCCAGAAAGATTTCAATACCATTACTTTCGCTATGTATCCCATTTACCTGAATGTGGGATTCGGATATTCGTTCTAAACAGTCAGAAACATATTGAGATAACCATATAACCATAAATAAGAATCTCCTGCCTTAAGTTCTAAGTCAGGAGATTCTTATTTTATAGAAAATATTTACCTGAATATTATTCTTAACTACATTTATGTGCAAATGGATTGCTTTATTCAATATATAAGATGATTTATAATAAATCACAAATAATAGACATCAGGATACATCATTTGTACAAATACAAACCCTTTATCCAGCCCTTTATCAGTCTGTATCATTGGAGTAGCAGACAATGGTAGAAGAAAATCACGAATAGCCTCCACAGCCTTATTGTCTTGCTCTTTTTCGACAGCAGACATAGGCTTCAATCTATAAGCAAACAATCCCACATTTTGATTAAACGATTGGATAAATGTATCTATTGCAGGTACGGCACACAATTTACCTATCGCTTCATTGAGCTGCTTTACAGCAGTAGCACGTTTACCCGGCTGGTCTTTTCCATTTGCAGTATATGCCTCTATATATTTGGATTGTGAACACGTCAATTCATTCAACAAAAATTTTTCCTTGTCCGATGTATATACGATATTATCGCACTTCCTTCCAGTTCCCGCCTTGGTTCCAGCCAAACTGTTGATGAATCCTTCATAATCTATCACAATAGCCTCCTTCCCCTCACATCCAAACTTAACCACCTCGTGCTTATTGCAAACTGTATCCACCCCTTTCTTTACACAAGCAATACAGGCTTTTTCATCACTCAAGGTAAAGTCAGCATTATAGCTAACAGCATTGACTTTAACCATCCGGACAACACCATAATGCCTAATAAAGTCTTTCTCTAACAAATCTTTCATCACAGCTTCCTGTCTTCCGTTCCGGTCAATGCCATATACTCCTGGTAGATATCCCTCATCGTTTCGGACATGTCGAGTGTGTTTATAACGACCTCTCCCGTATGCATGTCCCTTCCCACTAAATCCTGCAAAGTACCGTCTTTGATTCGAAATACGCCCAATTTTTCAGATTCTATGCCAGGCTTCTCCGAATGGTATCGGTGGCGACGCAACATTACATTCAAGTGATTGATGATATACGGACTGTGAGTTGTGACCATCAACGTCAATTGCCGATCTTCCTCATGGTTGATGAAGCAAATTTTCACCAAAGCATCAACCAAAGCACGCTGTGCATCTGGGAACAGACATAGTTCCGCCTCTTCTGCATGCAAATGCACCCATCTTTTCATCTTCGAGATGTCAAAGCTGGAATTAAACTCTTCCAATCTGTCAGAATTGTACAGGAAGTCGAAAGTAGCACGTTTGAAAGCATCCTTAAACGAGAAATGATGCGCCATATATTGGGAAATAGTCACCAGTGATGAAGAAGTCTGTACTCCCGAAGAAGCGTTCTCCAGTTTCATTGGAGTATAGCTGCCGTCATCCGGTTTTATTGTATATCTTTTCTTGCCACCTTCTTTGGTTACCTGCAAACGCATAGCCAAATGTTCCAAAGGAATATCTTGCAGCATGTCGGTCGCCTTATTAAAATCGTGGAATGTTTCGTGGAAATAAAATCCGAGTTTGGCACCGAAGCCGGCATTGGATGCACCATTTTTACTCCAGTCGGGTATTACACTGCGGTTCTCTGAGATAAACGAAATCTTAAAGAATTGCAGGTCTTCGTTCGGTATAACGGGAAATGCCGATAGAATTCCGTTCTTATAACTGAGCTCATAACTGTTTCCATTGACTTTGACCCTATAAAGCACAGCAGACGAAGGTTTCAACATTTCTTCCAGTCCTGCACGTTTCCAATATTCAGATACTTCGTTTTCAAAATAAGTACCTTTTACATTAGCGTTCTTCAGCCACGAACTTATCACAGCCATCTTATAAAAGTAACGGAACTGCGCAAGTATCTTCATCAATGTACTTTTTCCACTTGCCGACTCTCCTATAATAATAGTAAGCGGCTTTATGTCATCCAATTCAATATGACGAAGAGGTCCTATGTCTTTTATATAAATGGATTCGTTCATACTTTCATTCTCATTTTTTGAACTTTGATTTTCTCTTTTCGCATGCATTCACACATTTACAAAAGACAATATTACGAAAAAACATCTATCACTGCAAAAAAATAAGTATTTTTTCTACTTTTCGCCTTCCTTATGCTAAATATCAGACAGATTTCTATAAAAAACATGCCCGGTACTATTGGATATAATACCGAGCACAAATATCATTAAATTAGTAAAATCCTTTAATCCTATTTTAGATTTTCACCAAATCCAATCCCAATTCAAAACTTGTAGTAACGCTCCAGTATGCTCCCATCATATTAATGAAAAGTCCAGCTGCTACAGCTTCTTGTGGTATTATTCCAGCACTACTCAATGCCCCCCACAAAATCATTAAATCATTTATCATTTCCGGATCTCCAAAATCATTAATCTCACCTGTTTCACGCAACGTAAACAAATTGTCAAAAGCACTTTTATCCAAATAGATATAAACATGCCCGTTTGCAGCTGTCTTTATATTCATGGGGACACCGTTTTTCACCCAACCCAACAACTGGTTGATAGTAGCATCTTGAATGCCGCTAATGTCAGCACCAAGCATATTACCCAGCAAAGCCTTTATAGTGGCAGGATCTGAATTCAACACAGTATTTATAATATCACCCAAGCCACTGACATCCTCTCCTGTTGCAGTTCCCAAAATAGCTTGAATATCCAGTTTCACAGTAAATTTCCCATTGCTTTCACTCCAAGTAGCAAGCCCCTTAGGAGAAGTGGAAAAACCACTTGTAGCAAAATTAGTCTTTACATCACTTGCTGTAGGAAATCCACTACCAAAGAATATACCCATTATTGAACTGGGATCCATTACCACTTCTGGTTTATCGACATAATCAGCTATAATGTTTCCTCTGTTATCTAAAGTGATTGTATTCAAAACTTGAGGCAAAATAGCTCCTCCCAAATGTCTAAACAATGCAGACAAAAATTCCGGATAAGCATCGATACCTGTAAACTGCCAATCTGTATACAATGCACTTGTAGCTGGCCAATTCTTCACTTCCGTCTCAGACCATGTATAATCTACAGCCGTATAATCTGCCAATTCATAAGTTCCTGTCCAAGGGCTGTTGATAATATCATCATCGTCATCCTTACAGGAAGTAAACAAACTCACTGAACAAATCAGTGCAACCAAGTAAAACAAACTTTTTTTCATAATTTTCTAAATTTAATCAGTCTGTTTCTCTCACTCTATCGAGAAAAGACATATTTTTAATAAATACAAAAATTCGGGTGCAAAGTAACAGCTTTTAAATACAACATGCAAGGTCTATTCTAAAGTTTTGCTGTTCTTTTTTTAAGAAGAAGGACGATTTTTCCTGTTTATTTATGGAGATTTCGCCCTAATGGATAGACTAAATTACGGTGTAAAGGTAATCAATACTGCATAATGTAATAGAATGTACGGATAAGATTTCACTATACAGTAGAAAAAACAGGTTCTTCGTCACTTTTGGGGCAGTAAAATATACTAAACACCTTTATCTATAGACTATACCAGCTTATTTAAGGGAATAAAATTAAAGCTATCAAAAGACACATGTTCAATAGGACAAGCATTACCTTGTTAGGCAATAAATTTACTAGCTTTAACACATGAACTGCCCCAAAAGTGACGAAGAACCAAAAAACATCGTATTTCATCCCTCACATCTTTCACCCAACCGTTAATCATATATTATACAGACATTTATGGTGAAACATCTTGAATAACGACAAACAAATGTCCTTATGGTCAAAAGAGAGGATTAAGTATCTAATGTTAAGGTTTAGCAGTCTAAACGTGACCTTCAGGTACGCCAAAGTGCAAGCTCAACTTTCGTAAAAAAAAGGCAACAAGGTGACAAGGAAATAACAAATAATGTTATGAGATATAACAAATAATGTTATGAGATATAACAAATAATGTTATGAGATATAACAAATAATGTTATGAGGTATAACAAGTAATGTTATGGAGCATTACAAGTAATGTTATGTAGCATTACAAGTAATGTTATGATGCTTTTCATTACTTCTCATTCTGCCTCTATAAACACCTGCTTTTCTTGCATACTACATTTCATCCTTCAGTTCTTTCAGCCTTGGACTAACAATTGGATTAACAAAGAATTGAGCTGAAACTTGCGGCTGAAACCAAACGTTGAAACTTCAATTTCCTCCTTTAGGCTCCATGTTTCACCACAACACACTATAAACCAACTATTTATTAAAAAAGGTGAAAGATGTGAGAGATAAAAAGTGATATAAAAAAAGCAGAAGTAGAGCAATACTTTATCTTCACCCTTGTCCAGCCGAAACAGACTACAATCAGGACGCATTGAAAAAATAAAAAAGTAAGATTTCCGCCCTCCGATGCAGAATAATCCACAACTATTTTTTATCTTTATGCATCCAAACCACTTTTACGCAAAAGATTTGGCATGAATCAACCTAATATATAAACCTTTAAAGCAAAAGATTATGTTCAACTCATTTGGCAACATCCTCCGCCTGACCAGCTTCGGAGAGTCGCACGGCAAAGGTATCGGAGGCGTCATCGATGGATTTCCGGCAGGCATACGCATTGATATGGATTTCGTACAGGCGGAACTGAACCGCCGCCGCCCCGGACAGTCTGCCATCACCACTGCACGGAAGGAAGAAGACAAAGTGGAGTTCTTATCGGGTATCTTCGAGGGAAAATCGACCGGATGCCCCATCGGATTCATCGTATGGAACCAAAACCAGCACTCCAACGACTACGACAATATGAAAGAGGTGTACCGCCCCTCGCATGCAGACTATACATATAAGGTGAAATATGGAATCCGTGACCATCGGGGCGGAGGACGCTCTTCGGCACGCGAGACCATCTCACGCGTCGTAGCCGGCGCCCTTGCCAAACTGGCACTCCGGCAACTGGGCATACGCATCACGGCCTATACCTCGCAGGTAGGCTCGGTCCGCCTGGAAGAGAACTATACTGCCTACGACCTCAGCCTGATCGATACGAATCCTGTCCGCTGCCCGGATCCGGATAAGGCAAAGGAGATGGAAGAACTGATACTCAAAGTGAAAGAAGAGGGAGACACCATCGGCGGCGTAGTGACCTGTGTCATCAAAGGATGCCCCATCGGACTGGGACAGCCGGTATTCGGCAAGTTGCATGCCGCACTCGCCTCGGGCATGCTCAGTATCAATGCCGCCAAGGCATTTGAATACGGCGACGGCTTCAAAGGACTGAAGCAAAAAGGCTCGGAACAGAACGATGTCTTCTTCAACAATGGCGGACACATCGAAACCCGCACCAACCACTCAGGCGGCATACAAGGCGGAATCAGCAACGGACAGGATATCTTCTTCCGTGTAGCATTCAAGCCCGTAGCAACCGTGCTCATGGAACAGCACACAGTCAACATTAACGGCGTGGATACCACCCTGAAAGCCCGTGGACGCCACGACCCGTGTGTATTGCCGCGAGCCGTCCCCATCGTTGAAGCCATGGCGGCACTGACCATATTAGACTTCTATCTGATAGATCGCACCACGCAATTATAAAAGAATAATTATCACACCTTATATTATTATGAACGAAATACAGAAATACATCTCAGAGAACGAACCCAAAATGCTGGAAGAACTTTTCAGCCTCATCCGTATACCGAGCATCAGTGCGAAACCGGATCACCACCACTACATGCTGACATGTGCAGAACACTGGGCACAATTGCTGCTCGAAGCCGGAGCAGATGAAGCTGTGGTCATGCCGTCGGCAGGTAATCCGATTGTGTTCGGGCAGAAGATAGTAGACCCGGCAGCAAAGACCGTACTGATATATGCCCACTACGACGTCATGCCCGCCGAACCGTTGGAACTGTGGAAAAGCGAACCTTTTGAACCGGAGATACGGGACGGACGCATCTGGGCACGCGGTGCGGATGATGACAAAGGACAAGCCTTCATCCAAGTAAAAGCATTCGAATACCTGGTAAAACACGGTCTGTTGAAGCATAACATCAAATTCATCTTTGAAGGCGAAGAAGAAATCGGATCGCCCAGTCTGGAAGCTTTCTGCCAAGCCCATAAAGAGTTACTGAAAGCAGACGTCATCTTGGTATCGGACACCAGCATGCTGGGTGCCGACCTCCCCTCGCTGACAACCGGACTCCGTGGACTGGCATACTGGGAGATAGAAGTTACCGGGCCTAACCGTGACCTGCATTCTGGACACTTCGGAGGTGCCGTTGCCAACCCCATCAATGTACTGTGTGGCATAATTTCCCAGGTAGTAGACGCAGACGGACGCATCACAGTGCCCGGTTTCTATGACGACGTAGAGGAAGTGCCCCAGGCAGAACGCGACATGATAGCCCATATCCCGTTTGATGAAGAGAAATACAAAGCCGCCATCGGTGTAAATGCATTGTCCGGCGAGAAGGGATACAGTACACTGGAACGCAACAGCTGCCGTCCTTCGTTTGATGTCTGCGGCATCTGGGGCGGATATACGGGCGAAGGCTCGAAGACCGTGCTCCCGTCTAAAGCAACGGCAAAAGTTTCCTGCCGGTTGGTACCCCATCAGGACCATCACAAGATATCGCGCCTGTTTGCCGACTACATCATGAACATCGCCCCGGACACCGTGAAGGTGAAAGTCACCCCCATGCACGGCGGACAAGGATACGTATGCCCCATCACCCTGCCCGCCTACCAGGCTGCTGAAAAGGGTTTTGAACAGGCGTTCGGGAAAAAGCCGCTTGCCGTACGGCGTGGAGGAAGCATACCTATCATCTCTACGTTCGAACAGGTGTTGGGCATCAAGACCGTACTGATGGGCTTCGGACTGGAGTCAAATGCCATCCACTCGCCCAATGAGAACATGCCGCTGGATATCTTACGGAAAGGAATCGAAGCCGTAACGGTATTCCACTTGAACTACGAATGACAACCGGTCATTTCGTATAGGTCGTCCGCAAGACTTTGAACTCCGTGCGACGGTTCACCGCATTACAAATCTCCTGCTGTTCCGGCGGGAGATTTTTTATGAACTCTTCCGTCAAAACATCCCCCTCTTTCAAGAAGGGTGCCGACTGGAGCGTAAACCTGGTGACCGTCTTCGGTTGTTGTTCGCCATATCCCTTGGCAGTCAGACGCTCCGAGTCTATGCCTCCTTTGATGAGATAACGCACCACCGATTCCGCCCTACGTTGCGACAAGCGCAAGTTGTAATCATCATTCCCCTTATAGTCGCAATGTGACGCCAACTCGATAGTGACGCTCGGATTATCATTCAGCAGGGCTATCAGTTCATCCAAAGCCACGGCAGACTCTGGTGTCAGATCGGCACGGTCAAACTCGTAGAAAATATTCTCTATCAGTACCGGGCGGGTGATGGAAGCCAAAGCAAACTCCAACTGATAGTGCCGGTTTTCATCCACATTCTCCGTCCGCATCTCTTCCCGGCTGTTCAGATAACCACGGCAAGAAGCCAACAAGGCATAACGGTGTCCCGGATTCAGCTCCTGGGTGAAAGTACCGTCTTTCTTGACATTGATTTTCAGGTAAGTGCCATCGTCGCCTACCAGTGTGACAAGGGCACTGGGTAATGCATCACCTTCCTTATCGTACACCAGTCCTTTCAGCACATGATGCACTTCGGGATACTCGAAACTGAAAATATGATCCCATCCCCGTGCGTCGCCACGATTGGAAGAAAAGAAACCCCGATTGGGTGCTTCCGGTTCGAAGGTCATGCCGAAATCATCTGCCGGAGAATTGACAGGAGAACGCATATTCTCCACGTGCCACTTATCGGTCAAGGTGTCCCGGACTGCACGGAAGATATCCAACCCACCCATTCCGGGATGTCCGTCGGAAGAGAAGTAGAGCGTTCCGTCCGGTGCAAAAGAAGGGAACATTTCGTTACCGGAGGTATTGATTTCGGGACCCAGATTGTCCACATACCCCCAGCCGTCACGAGTTACATTGATACGCCACACGTCCAAACCACCGTAACCACCCGGCATATCCGATACAAAATAGAGGTAGTCGCCTGCCGGAGAGAGAGCCGGATGGGCTACCGATGAAAGGGTATCATTCATTATAACGCACTTCTGGGGCGCCCCCCATTCGGCACCGGCACGCTGGGAAACGTAAATCTCGGCATAGGCAGGCGCATCGGGCAATGTCCGGCAACGGGTGAAATACATCGTCTTGCCGTCTGCCGAAAAAGAGCAGGCACCGTCCTCAAACTCGCTGTTCACTTCGGAAGCAAGCGGCTCAGGCTTCTGCCACTGTTTCTTTTCATTCTGCTTGGAATGGAATATATCGGCACTCTTCATTCCGGTGATGCCGTTCAGGTCGGTCCCCTTCGCTTCATTGCGGGTAGAGGTGAAGTATAAGATCCCGGCATCATCACCTGCATACATGGGGGAATAATCGCTACGGCGGGAGGCGAAGACCGGAACACGCTTCACGATGTGGCGGGTGGGATGTTTTTTCCACTCTTGCGCCAGCCGGCAGGAAGCAAGTCCTGCCGATGCTAGTGTGTCGGCTACCTCCTTTCTGATGTTTGCGGGCTTCCTGTTGTCGGAAAGACGTTGCGCATAAGTAAGGTAGTTCTCATAATAAGGTATGGCGGCGGCATATTCCCCATTCTTACGGAGCATCTCTGCCAAGTAGAAATGAGCTACAGTGTCCAGATAATGGTAACGAACGGCATTCGCATAAGCCGCTTTGGCTTTCAGCGTATAGTTTATGCGCCGGTAGCAGTCGCCCTGTTTATAAGCCAGAACGGCACGGCGCGGACGGTCTTTTGGGGAGGTACGGGCATAAGCCTGCTTATAATGCCGGGCTGCATCGAAATATTCTCCCTGGGCATAACTCTGTTCCGCTTGCTTCAGGCTCCGTCCCGCCCCGCAGGAAGAGAACAGCAGGAGGCAAACCAGAAGAGAGTAGAACGACTTATGTATATACGTTCGCATAACTTACCGGGAGCTATTCAAACGGCTTACGGAAGGTGCATCCACTCCTCCATTCGGAACATCCGTAAGCTGTCTTTCCTTTGATCACTGTACCCTTCCCACACAACGGACAGGGTTGTCCTTCCGTCACCGGTGTATCCGCCTTTGCCTCTGTTTTCTTCTTGCGCGGTTTGCTTTCCCGTTTGGGCTTCGGTTCCGTTTGTTCTTTAGCCGTTTTCCCGCCCCGCTTCTTGCCGGTGGCCGATGCTTCCTGAACCGCTTGCTCAATCGTGATATGCCGGTTCGTATTGTCGGAAAGCACACTCATCACAATTTCCGAAACCATCTGTTTCAGCTCTTCCAGGAACTGGGCGGCATTGTATGTCTTTCTTTCAATCTCGCGCAGTTTCTTTTCCCAGATACCCGTCAGTTCTGCCGATTTCAGCAATTCTTCGTGGATAATCTGAATCAACTCCACTCCGGTAGGTGTGGCAATCAGGTTCTTCTTCTCCTTGCGGATATAATTCCGCTTGAAGAGCGTTTCGATGATGGCAGCACGGGTAGACGGGCGACCGATACCGTTCTCTTTCAACGCATCGCGCAATTCATCGTTATCTACCAACTTACCTGCCGTCTCCATAGCACGCAGCAAGGTTGCCTCCGTATAGGGACGAGGAGGCTGCGTCCATTTCTCATACAAACTGGGGACATGAGGTCCGCTCTCGCCCTTTACAAATTGCGGCAGCACTTTCTCTTCATCGCCCGCCTTTTCCTCTTTCTCTTCCGGCGACTGCACACCCGGAGTGCCGAAGAGAACTCTCCACCCCGGAGCCAAAATTTGTTTACCGGTAGCCTTAAATTCAATCTCTTCCACTACACCCATCACCGTAGTCGTAGCAAACTTACAATCAGGATAGAACACGGCTATGAAGCGGCGTGCAATGAGGTCGAATACCCGGCGTTCCATGTCTGTCAGGTTCTGAGGATATTGCCCGGTGGGAATGATGGCATGGTGGTCGGTGACCTTGGAATTATCGAACACCTTCTTCGACTTCAGCAGGACGGTTCCTTCCAGAGGTTTCGTAAAGGCTTCATAATCACGTAACCCTTTCAGTATGCCCGGGCACTTGGGATAAATATCATCGCTAAGGAAAGTAGTATCCACACGCGGGTAAGTGGCGACCTTCTTTTCGTAGAGCGACTGGATAATCTTCAATGTCTCATCGGCGGAATAAGCGAACTTCTTGTTACATTCCACCTGCAAGGAGGTCAGGTCGAACAATCGGGGCGGCGCTTCCTTGCCTTCCTTCTTGGTTACGTTCGTAATCGTAAAGGGAGAATTCTTGATCTGTTCCAACAAAGCCATCCCCTGTTCCTGGCTGGTGATGGGGTCTATTCCCCGGTTTTCTTCCTCTTTCTTGGGCTTCTTTCCGGCGGCAATGGCCTCCTTGTTCTTTTCTGCTTCCAGAATCAGTTCTTCCTCGCTCTTCCTGATGAGGGCGGCGAAGGTGGTATCGCGGTACACGGTCTTCAGTTCCCAATACTGCTTGGGCACGAAGTTCTGTATCTCCAGCTGCCGGTTTACGATAAGCGCAAGCGTGGGTGTCTGTACACGTCCGATGGAAAGCACCTGCTTGTTCTGCCCGTACTTCATGGTGTAGAGGCGCGTAGCATTCATCCCCAACAGCCAGTCGCCGATGGCGCGCGACAGTCCTGCTTCATACAGGGGCTGGAAGTCGGAAGCATCTTTCAACTTGGCAAACCCCTCACGAATAGCCTCTTCCGTCAACGAAGAGATCCATAGTCGCTTCACCGGACAGCGTGCTCCGGCTTTCTGCATCACCCAACGTTGAATCAGCTCTCCCTCTTGACCGGCATCACCACAGTTTATGATCATGTCGGCTTTCTGCATAAGGGTTTCTATCGTGTGGAACTGCCGTTCGTAAGTAGGGTTACTGATCAGTTTGATGCCGAAACGGGGCGGTATCATGGGCAGGCTTCCTAAGCTCCATGCTTTCCAGTTAGGCGTATATTCATGCGGTTCTTTCAGTGTACAGAGGTGTCCGAACGTCCAAGTCACCTGGTATCCGTTTCCTTCGATGTATCCGTCCTTCTTCTCTTTCGCTCCCAATACATCGGCTATATCACGTGCCACAGAGGGCTTTTCGGCAATACAAACTATCATTTCATCTTCATTTTAACGGAGCAAAAGTAATGCAATCCACAAACAGAAGCAAATTTATTTGCATAAAGTACCTTTTTCATCCCAGACAGACACGAAGTATAAAGTAAATCACTATTTTTGCAAAAACTTTGGAAAAGAACCTGTTTCGTCCAGTATATATATACCCTAATAGCAACATTACAACAACATGCAGAAGAACCTGATACTTAAAGTTGACCATAACCAAATTAAAATATTAAAACCCTACGAAAAAAAATTATTATGCTTCTATGCCTACATAGGCGACGAAGTTACGGACAAGCATTTGGTTCTTTTCAGTTCCCTCCAACAAAAGCATAACATAAATCCGGATGAAAGCGTCAAAAAACTGATAAATCTTTCATTCCTAACTCTATATAACTATAATTGGCAGACAAGGAAATATACATATCAGATTTCCATCGAATCCTATCTCACCGTACTACACTTCCTGATAACCCAGCAACCGGAATGGTTTGCCGAGTTCGAGGACATGAAAATCAAACGGAATACTTTCTCCACCTGTATCTCCCAATACCTCCAGGCAAACATCCAAGGGAAAAAGGAACAGATAAACGGCACGTTTCCTTTCCTACAACTGGTTCCCCGCTTGCTTCCCGTAGCCTTTGAGCCTTCATTCATGCAACTGATATCCGGCATGAACGAAGAAATGTTCTGCCATACATTCCTCTCCTTATTAGTCTATATGCAGAAAAACGACCTGCTTGACTCTGAAAACATGATGCCGATGTTGCTCGAACAGAAAACGTTGTCGCCGACCAATAGGGAACTGTTGAAAGAGGCACTTGCCTTATATCGATATTATTCGCACGGAGAATATGCGCCATCGAAGGAAAAGCCGCAAACCCTGTTCGGGATAATACTCGAAGGTGTCCGCGCCATGCATGCACAAAAGTACAAAGAAGCAACGGCCTTCTTTGACAAAGCACTGAAAATACGCAATAAAGAAGCAAAGGAGAAAAACATATTCGACAACTTCCTGAACTGCTATTTTCTGATGATGAACTACGTGCACGAAGGTTCGTCCGGCAGCATGAAGAAGCTGGAACAGTTCTTGAAGAAGAATGACACAAAGAGTAATCCCGAGATGCTGTCGGCACTCATCGTCGCAGATGCTTTCTGCAACGAAAAAGTAGAAGCCCAGCCATATCTTGTGGAGCACATATTCACAGAAGACAAATACCACCTTGTCGCTTCCCCTGCTACCAAGCACATGGGATATCTGTTCTGCAAATACTTCGGACTGAAATCCATCGAGATTCCGGACGGGCAAAGCAAAATAATTCCCCAACAAGCCATCTACAGGCACGAACTCTCTGCCTACCTACCCCTGTCACAAGAAGAAAGGAAGATGCTGGCCGATGCCTACGGGGATGCTCCCGCCCTGACTTCCATACCCCGAAAGCAGCCTTGGGAAATCGTAATAGAGAACATCCTGAAAAAGGAACAGGAACAACACACAGGCAAAGGATCCAAAGAGGGACGTATCGCATATCTTATCAGAGGATCAAACCTCGTGGAAATACGCGAACAAGGCATCTTGAAATCGGGTGCATGGAGCAGCGGAAAGACCATATCAGAAGCACGATACTTAGCAGAAGGTTCCAAACTGATGGACGAAACGGACCATAAAGTCTGGAACCTGTTGCTTAAGAGAAAAAGCTATATGTTCTCCATAGAAGACATCCTGCCCGCCCTGGTCGGCTCTGACCGGGTGTTCACCGGATATTATGCCCCCTTCACCCCCGTTACCGTCAGAGAAGAGAAACCATACTTGTACATCACCCAAACCGCGGAAGGATTCGCCGTGTCATCCAACATTCCGCTGTCCAAAATCAATGGAAGTATAAAGGAACACATTATACTGAAGGAATCGGACACCCTATACACCGTAATTCCCATTACCAACAAACAGTGGAACTACTATAAGCGCCTGATGAATGTAGGTACCTTTCCTCCCGAAGCCGAGCAAGCCTTGAAGGCATTCCTGCCCCAAATCAGCAAGACAGTAGAGGTACATTCCCCTTTGTTGGAAAACGGCTCCACATTAGAGAGCGTAAATGGAAGCGCAAGCATCTGCCTGCAAGTGGCTCCGGAGAGCGAATGTTTCTGCATGACCTTCTGCGTAAGGCCGCTGTCGGGCGGACAGAAAACATTTGCACCCGGAAAAGGAGCATCCGTCATATTTGACGAAGCCGACGGGAAACGCCTGCAAGTGAAACGGCAACTCACTCAAGAATGGAAAAACTACGAAGCCCTGAACAACTTCATGGAAGATGCCTTCGACAGAAGTTTCAACGGGTTCAGCAACAATATGTTATATATCCATGAGATGCTTGACATGCTGGAATTTGTCCGACAAGCCCCAGACACCTATTTCATAGAATGGCCGGAGGAAAAAAAATTGAATTTACACACTTTTCTATCTTCCTCCGACTGTAGTATCAGCCTGAAGGCAAAAGGTAACTGGTTTGAAGTGGAAGGCGAGATACGCATAGACGAACAAACCGTGTTGAGTGCGGCCCAACTGTTGGAAATATTAGGGAATGCTCCTGCCAAATACATCCGGCTGAACGAAACAGATTACCTAAAACTGGATGACATGTTGCGGAAACAGTTGCAGAAGCTGGAAGCACTCTCCATCAAAGAACGTGGCAAAATGAAAATCTCCGGTTTCAATGCCGGCCTATTAGGCGAAGCCTTGGAAGGAGAACTGAAAATAGAATGCGACAAATCGGTCGATACCCTCCGCAAGAAGATACGGAAAAGTTTGAAACTTGCTCCGGAAGTCCCTACTACCCTGCAAGCTTCTTTGCGTAACTACCAGGAAGACGGGTTCCAATGGATCGTACGGCTGAACAGCTGGGGAGCTGGTGCCTGTCTCGCCGACGACATGGGTTTGGGAAAGACGATACAAACCATCGCCTTCTTACTATACAAAGCGAATGAAGGAGCCTCGCTTGTGATTGCACCGGCATCGGTCATCCCCAACTGGAGAAACGAACTGCAACGCTTCGCCCCCACCCTGAAAATATCCATACTCAATGAAAGCACCGACCGCCGGACACTGATAGATACCGAAGCGGGCGGCAGCGTGATACTCTCCACCTACGGCCTCTTGGTGACGGAAGAAGAAGCGCTTGTCTCGAAAAAATGGAATGTCGTCTGTCTTGATGAAGCCCATACCATCAAGAACCGGGATACCAAAATGTCCAAAGTAGCCATGCGCTTGCAAGCTGACAACAAACTAATACTGACCGGTACACCCATACAAAACCACCTCAGCGAACTGTGGAACCTGTTTGCATTCATCACACCCGGCATGTTGGGTAGTTACGAACAGTTCAGCCGCAAATACATCACCCCCATCGAACAAGAAGGAAACAAAGAAAAGCAGCGTCAACTAAAACGCATCGTAAGCCCCTTCATGCTACGCCGCACCAAAACAGAAGTATTGGAAGAACTTCCCGACAAAATGGAAATCATCCTACCTGTGGAACTATCCGAAAAAGAAATGTCAATATATGAAGCCCTACGGCTCGAAGCCAAAAAAGAAATTGAGACGACAAGCGGTGTCAATGTCAGCACTCTGGCAGCAATCACCCGTTTGCGCCAGGCCGCCTGTGCCATGTATCTGACCAACCCGGCATTAGGAACGTCCTGCTCCAAAATACAGATGCTCGTCAGCCTCATCAACGAAATTAAAGAAGGGAACAACCGTGTACTGATATTCAGCCAATTCACCTCGTTCTTGGAGCTGGTACGCCGGACACTTGACGAAGCAAACGAAAAGTACCTTTACCTAGACGGCTCCACCAACATGAAGCAACGGGAAAAGATGGTCAAGCAGTTCCAGCAAGGAGAATGCCCGCTGTTCCTTATCAGCCTGAAAGCCGGAGGACTGGGATTGAACCTGACCGGTGCCAACTACGTCATTCACCTGGACCCTTGGTGGAATCCTGCTATCGAGCAACAGGCTACCGACCGCGCCTACCGTATCGGGCAACAAAAGAAAGTGACCGTCTACCACCTCATTGCCCAACACACCATCGAGGAAAAGATATTGCGCCTGCACCACACCAAACGCAACCTTGCCGACTCGCTGATAGAAGGCAACAATATAAGCCACAAACTGACAGAAAAAGAGTTGCTGGAATTGCTGACCGAAGAAACCGATGAAGACAACTGATAATACTTCACATACAGGCATAAAAAAAGGAGTACCGCTGTACTCCAACCTTTGTTAACCTTAAATCTAATACTATGAAAAACACAGTGCAAATGTACGGACTTTTAGCGAACTTGCAAATTATCCAAGAAAAAAAAGCATGTTTAATAACATAATTTAATAAGAAAGGGCGGATATGTAAATACATGCCGCCCTTTCTTAATATTTCGGTCTATCCTTTTATTCTTCTTCCATCAGGATTTCCAGAATCTGGCAAGCAGCCTTAGCTACCGGAGAACCGGGGCCGAAGATGGCAGCTACGCCGGCCCTGTACAAGAAATCATAATCTTGGGCAGGAATCACACCACCGGCAATGACGATGATGTCCTCGCGTCCCAGTTTCTTCAGTTCGTCAATAATCTGCGGAATCAACGTCTTATGTCCGGCAGCCAGTGAAGAAACACCCACTACGTGAACATCATTTTCAACTGCTTCGCGGGCAGCTTCGGCAGGTGTCTGGAACAAAGGTCCCATGTCGACATCGAAACCACAGTCGGCATAACCGGTTGCAACCACTTTGGCACCACGGTCATGACCGTCCTGTCCCATTTTCGCTATCATGATGCGAGGTTGACGTCCCTCTTTCTTTGCGAACTTCTCTGCCAGCTCGCAGGCACGCTTGAAGTCGCTGTCGTTCTTACTCTCTGATGAATACACGCCTGAAATAGTTCTGATTACTGCTTTATAACGTCCTACAATCTTCTCACAAGCATAGGAGATCTCACCCAGCGTTGCGCGAACGCGGGCAGCCTCGACGGCAAGTTCGAGCAAGTTGCCCTCCTTTGTCTCTACACACTTGGTGATGGCATCCAGTGCTTTCTGCACAGCGGCCTCGTCACGACCTTCCTTCAATACCTTCAGGTTGGCTATCTGCTCCTGACGGACTGCCGTATTATCGATTTCAAGGATGTCAATCGGAGCTTCCTTCTCCAACCTGTACTTATTCACACCGACAATGGTCTGCGAACCGGAGTCGATACGTGCCTGTGTACGTGCGGCAGCCTCTTCGATACGCATCTTGGGAATACCGGTTTCGATGGCTTTTGCCATACCGCCCAGCTTTTCTACTTCCTGAATCAGCTCCCAAGCCTTGTGAGCCAATTCGTTGGTCAGCGTCTCTACATAGTAGGAGCCACCCCACGGGTCGACATTCTTGCAGATGTACGTCTCTTCCTGGATGTAAATCTGAGTGTTGCGGGCAATACGTGCTGAGAAGTCGGTGGGCAATGCGATCGCCTCATCCAAAGCATTGGTATGCAGAGACTGCGTGTGTCCCAATGCAGCAGCCATAGCCTCGATACAAGTACGACCTACATTGTTGAAGGGGTCTTGCTCGGTCAGTGACCAACCGGAGGTCTGGGAGTGGGTACGCAGGGCAAGGGATTTCGGGTTCTTCGGATTGAACTGTTTCACGATCTTCGCCCACAGCATACGTGCGGCACGCATCTTGGCTATTTCCATGAAGTGGTTGGTTCCGATAGCCCAGAAGAAGGAGAGGCGCGGAGCGAAAGCATCAATGTCGATACCCGCCGCAACACCGGCACGGAGGTATTCGAGACCGTCCGCCAAGGTGTAGGCCAGCTCAATATCGGCCGTAGCACCGGCTTCCTGCATGTGATAACCGGAGATGGAGATCGAATTGAACTTCGGCATCTTCTGTGAAGTATATTCAAAGATGTCGGAGATGATCTTCATGGAGAATGCAGGCGGATAGATATAGGTGTTGCGCACCATAAACTCTTTCAGGATATCGTTCTGGATCGTACCGGCCATTTCCTCCAGTTTGGCACCTTGCTCCAGGCCGGCATTGATGTAGAAGGCAAGCACCGGAAGCACGGCACCGTTCATCGTCATTGAGACGGACATCTTGTTCAAGGGAATACCATCAAAGAGCACCTTCATGTTTTCCAATGAGCAAATAGACACACCGGCTTTACCTACGTCGCCTACCACACGTTCGTGGTCGGGGTCGTAACCGCGGTGCGTAGCCAAGTCGAAGGCTACGGACAAACCTTTCTGACCGGAAGCCAGGTTGCGGCGATAGAATGCGTTCGACTCTTCGGCCGTAGAGAATCCGGCATACTGGCGGATGGTCCAGGGGCGCAACGTGTACATCACTGAGTACGGGCCGCGCAGATAGGGAGGCAGACCGGCAGCATAGCCCAGATGTTCCATGCCTTCGAGGTCTTCTTTCGTATAAACAGGCTTCACTTCGATGTGTTCCGGCGTTTTCCAGTCAGCATGGATGCCGTTAGCCTTTTGCCACTCAGCACCGTTCACGGGCTGGAATGCGGCATATATATCTAAGTTCTTGAAATCTTTTCTCATATTACTTCTTTTTAGTTGACGAGGATTCAGGTGGTAAGTTGACCTGCTTTTTCTCTTGGTTCCTTATTCCTTTCTTCCTTTGTCAACTTGTTTACTGGTCAACAGGTTCCCTTCTCCCCTTGTTAACTTAATAACTTCTTATTATATTCTCTCAATGTCTCCAGCACGTTGACACGCACATGAATGAAGTTCTCGATACCGGCCGCCTTCAATTCTTCCATGTTGGCGGGAGCACCTGCCACGATGAACATGGCACGACCGTCCAAAGCCTTGAAAGCGGGGATGGCATATTCGGCATATTCATCATCGCTGGAGCACAGCACCACGATGTCGGCTTTGGCATTCATAGCCGCCTCTATACCGGCTTCCACTGTGGGGAAGCCCAGGTTGTCGATCACTTCATAACCGGCACAAGCCAGGAAGTTGCAGGAGAACTGGGCACGTGCCTGACGCATAGCCAGGTTTCCAATGGTCAGCATAAAGGCTTTCGGACGTTTTCCCGATGCCTCCGTCTCGAGACGCAAAGCCTCAAACTCGCTGGCAGCACGATCGAAGTTCAATGCCGGAACATCCTTTTGGCAAGTGTCATGACCACCGCCACAGCAGCAGGTGGCTTCAAGCGGTTTCTTTCCAGCAGCCATTTCGCTGAAGTTCGGGAACTGGTTGGTGCCCAGCAACACTTCTTTGCGTTTGGCCACGGCTGCATGACGCGCTTTGTTGCTCTCGTTCACGGCTGCCTGCACCGTCCCCGCCTTCACTGCGGCATAGAATCCGCCGGCTTCTTCTACGGCAAGGAAGAGTTCCCAAGCCTGCTTGGCGATGGATACAGTCAGATTTTCAATATAATAAGAACCGGCGGCAGGGTCGATCACCTTGTCGAAGTGCGACTCTTCCTTCAGCAGCAATTGCTGGTTGCGCGCCATGCGTTCTGAGAAATCGTTGGGAGCCTCGTAGGCTTTGTCGAACGGGGTTACCGTCATGGAGTCCACACCACCCAGAGCGGCACTCATTGCCTCGGTCTGCGTGCGCAGCAGGTTCACGTGGGCATCAAACAGGGTGAGATTGAACGTAGATGTTTCGGCATGCACGTGCATCTTAGCAGCACAACGGTCTTCGGCATCATAGGATGCAACGATGTTTGCCCACAACATGCGTGCGGCACGGAACTTGGCTATCTCGAGGAAGTAGTTGGAACTGATGCCGAAGTTGAATTTGATCTTCCGAGCAACAAGGGCTGCGGGAAGTCCGGCAACGGTCAGTTGTTGCATGTATTCGTTACCCCATGCCAAAGCATAGCCCAATTCCTGATAGATGTATGCACCGGCATTGTTCATGGTCAAGGCGGTCACGTTCAGCACACGGTATTCGGGCAGGGCGGCAGTCGCCTCGATCAAGGATTTGGAAGTTGCCACCATGTCACCTTTCTCCTTGCCTTTAGCAAGCATCTTATCAAAGAAGTCGTAGCCGATGGAACCTTTCAGTTTCGTCAGGTCGTAGCCTTTTTTCTTGAAATAGGCCACCAAAATTTCCGCCAGCTCCACTACGTACCCCTGGCAGGTATAGAAATTCAATTCTACACAGTCGGCACAGATGCCTTCAAGCAGTGTCTCTATGTATTCAGCACTGAGTTCTTTCGCCTTTATACGGAATGCTAACGAATCGACACCTTTATTAAGTATATCGAGTGCTTTGGCATTGGACTCCTGAGGAGATTCCACTTTGATTTCCTGGCGAATCAGCCACTCATTGTTATCTTTCTTGGTACCTCTAAGATAGGGAAATTCACCAGGAAGCGCATCGGTCGTCTTCAGCCCTTCGAGGTCTTCCATGCGGTAGAAAGGTTTTACCTTGAATCCTTCGTTTGTCTTCCAAACGAGTTTCTTCTCAAAATCAGCACCTTTCAGGTCGGCTGTCACCTTCTCCATCCACTGTTCGGTAGAAGTGGGGACAAAGTCAGAGAAGAGTCTTTCTTTACTGTCTGCCATAGTTTATTTAATAATTAAAAAGATTATTAGTGATCCCTTCGTCATCCCATTTGCAAGAAATAGGATATGCAAATATAAACAATAAGTTATAATAACAAGTTTTTTTAAGTAAAATTCGCATATAGACTGACATAATGAAAGGATATTACCCGTTTTTTCCGGTTCCGAACTCCACGCGCGCCATATCAAGACCATATTCGGAACGTACCGACCCCATGCCTGCTCCGTATCTGCTCCAACCATAATTACGGAGAATTTACAGAGTTGGTATGTTTCGGATATGAAGCGGATGTGACACTGCTGCATGAACAGTCTTATTAAAAAAACTAAAAGAAAAACAACTATAAACCTTTTGCCACCTCCCATAGAATAGCTACCTTTGCACGAAAATTCAACTACTAAATAAGAATAATAAACAAACGTATCTATGAATTGGTTTGAGAATTTATTATGGGATCCCAGTTCGGTCGCCCATATCGTATGCTTATATGCATTCGTGATATCGGTCGGTGTACTGCTGGGTAAGGTCAAAATTTTCGGAATATCACTGGGGGTGACCTTTGTGCTTTTCACAGGTATTCTGATGGGACATTTTGGTTTTACAGGTGAAACCCACATCCTGCATTTCATCCGTGAGTTCGGATTGATTTTATTCGTATTCTGTATCGGTCTGCAAGTTGGACCGTCGTTCTTTTCTTCTTTCAAGAAAGGCGGAATGACGCTGAACATGCTTGCCGTAGGCATCGTAGCGCTGAACATCGTAGTCGCGCTGACCATCTACTTCATCGATGGAGGAATAGAGCTTCCGATGATGGTAGGTATTCTATACGGTGCCGTAACCAACACTCCGGGTCTAGGTGCTGCCAATGAAGCTCTGAATCAGCTGAGCTACACAGGCGACCCAATTGCATTAGGTTATGCCTGCGCCTATCCGCTCGGTGTAGTCGGCATTATCGGATCTATCATTGCTATCCGCTACATCTGCCGCGTGAATCTTAAAAAGGAAGAGGAAGAACTTTCTACCCAAGGCACAGACCTAAAACACATGCCGCACATGCTGAGTCTGGAAGTACGCAACGAATCCATCAACGGGAAACAGTTGATTCAGATCAAAGAATTTCTGGGGCGTCCGTTCGTATGTTCGCGTATTCGCCACGAGGGGCATGTCAGCATCCCCTATCAGGACACAAGGTTCTACATCGGTGACCAGGTCTTCATTGTTTGTTCCGAAGAAGATGCTGAGGCAGTGACCGCTTTCATCGGAAAAGAAGTCCAAATGGACTGGGAAAAACAAGACATGCCGATGATTTCACGACGCATATTGGTAACCAAGCCTGAGATCAATGGAAAAAAACTGGGTAGCCTACACTTCCGCGGTATGTATGGAGTGAACGTAACGCGCATCAACCGTTCGGGTATGGACCTATTTGCCGATCCTAATCTAGTATTGCAGGTGGGCGACCGTGTGATGGTAGTAGGTCAGCAAGATGCTGTAGAGCGCGTTGCCAACGTGCTGGGTAACCAATTGAAACGTCTGGACACGCCGAACATCGTGACCATCTTCGTAGGTATCTTCTTAGGTATCCTGCTGGGCAGCCTTCCTATTGCTTTCCCAGGCATACCGACACCCGTGAAGCTTGGTCTAGCCGGTGGTCCGCTGGTGGTTGCTATCCTTATCGGTCGTTTCGGTCACAAGATGAAGTTAGTGACCTATACGACAATGAGCGCTAACCTGATGTTGCGTGAGATTGGTATAGTACTTTTCCTTGCCAGCGTAGGTATCGAGGCGGGAGAACATTTCGTACAAACGGTAGTCGAAGGTTCCGGCTTGTCATACGTGGGCTATGGTTTCCTGATCACTGTTATTCCATTGCTTATTATCGGTATGATTGCCCGCTTCTACTGCAAGATAAACTACTTTACCCTGATGGGGTTGATTGCCGGTAGTAATACAGACCCTCCTGCACTGGCTTACGCCAATCAAGCATCCGGTAACGATGCTCCAGCAGTAGGTTACTCCACAGTCTATCCGTTAACGATGTTCTTGCGTATCTTAGCAGGACAGATGATCTTACTAACAATGATGTAACCGACACCGGAAATAAAAACTGAATAATAAGCAAGAAAGGCTGCGCAAAGGATAATCATCCTTGTTTGCGCAGCCTTTCTTCTTTAATAGTTGCTTTAGATAGCTTTCTTATTACTTTATATTTTCCTTTATACCTAATCTTAGATTTGCTTAAGTCTGTTTTAAGCTTACTTAATGCTTACTTCAGATTTGTTCAATGCTTGCTTGTTTTAGGTCTGATCAATACTTTTTTTTACAGTCCTAATCTCTTTCTCACAAACTGCTCCACAAAATCCACCGTAGCATCAATCCCCAGTATGGAAGAATCTATGCAAAGGTGATAGGATGCAGCCGCTCCCCACATCTTATAACTATAATAATTATAGTATTCAGAACGTTTCTTATCCTCTTTCGCCATCATCTCCTCTGCCGTATGTTCCGAAACAGAGTACATACGGCAAATACGCCCGATGCGTTCTTCATCGGAACCGGAAATAAATACATTCACGCAGCGAGGATGATCGCGCAGGATGTAATCGGCACAACGCCCCACAAACAAGCAAGACCGCTCTGCCGCCAACCTCCGTATCACATCGCTCTGCACCTTGAACAGAGCATCGTTACTCAAACAATTTGTTGTCGGCATCGCCCCATCGCTGACAAAAGGAAATCGCATACCAAACAGTCCGCCGATAATACCTTGCGAGGTTCTCTCGTCCGCCTTCTCGAAAAACTCTCGACAAAGCCCACTCTCCTCCGAAGCGAGTCGGATCAATTCTTTATCATAAAAACCAATGTCCAAACGGGCAGCAAGTTTCTCGCCTATCTCCCGTCCGCCACTACCCAACTGACGACCTATATTGACTACATATTTACTATTCATAACTTGACTATCTATTAATTTAGTGATAGCAAATATAAATATTATTACGGAATATCTGTTGAAAATGAACGTTTTTTTATTCCGCCATTTTTACCCCACACGTAGAGCGATCAGTCGATACCCTTATCTGCTGCTACCTTGAACTTACGGAACTGCATCACCAACATCACCAACGCGATCAAACTGGCAAGCACATCAGACACTGGCATACTGTACCACACACCCGCCGCCCCGAAGAAGTGGGGTAGAATAAGCAGACATGGCAACAATATCAACATCTGACGCGTAAGAGAAAGGAATATCGCCTTACCTGCCATCCCTATACTCTGGAAGAAGTTGGACGTCACCATCTGAAAGCCGATGATAGGGAAGAACATAACCGTAATGCGCAATCCTTTCGACGACAGCGCAATCAGTTCTGTATCCGACGTGAAAATACCCACCACCCAATCGGGTACCAGCATACCCACAAGAAATCCGAAGGTAGTTACTGCCGTAGCATAAATAATGGTCAGCTTCAACACCTTGTTGACACGGTCATACTGCCTTGCACCGAAGTTGTAACCAGCAATGGGCTGCATGCCTTGGTTCAATCCCATCACAATCATCACCACCACAAACACCAGCCGGTTTACGATGCCGAATGCACCGATAGCCAAATCTCCGCCATACTTTTTCAGTCCCTGATTGATCAGGATCACGATGAAGCAAGCCGCCATGTTCATCAGGAAGGGAGACATTCCGATCGCCAAAGAGTCGAAAACAATCTTACGTTTCAGGCGAAAAATTCCCCGATGAAAATGTAGTAACTCTTCTTTGTTGCTGAACAGCTTGAGCTGCCATGTCAACGAGATCATCTGCGCCACAATCGTAGCAATGGCAGCGCCACGGATACCCCAATTGAAGCCATAGATGAAGACGGGGTCAAGTATGGTATTGATCACCACCGTAGTCACAGTAGCATACATCGCCTTCTGCGGATGACCAGAAGAACGCAGCACCGCATTCAGCCCCAAATAGAGATGCGTGACGGCATTTCCTAACAGGATAATCTGCATATAGTCCCTGGCATAGCCGACTGTCTGGTCGCTCCCCCCAAAGAAATAAAGAATGGGATCGAGGAAAGCCAGCACAATCAGTGTAAAAGAGACACCGAGTAGGATATTCAGCACAAAGACATTACCCAGCACACGCTGTGCCGTATCATAATCCTTCTGTCCCAGTTTGACAGAAATCAACGTCGAAGCCCCCACGCCCACCAGCGATCCGAAAGCTGCGGCAAGATTCATCAACGGGAAAGTCAACGCCAGTCCTGAGATGGCCATCGTGCCCACTCCGTGGCCGATGAAAATACTATCTACCATATTATATAAGGAAGAAGCCGTCATGGCGATGATTGCCGGCACGGCATATTGCATCAAGAGTTTTCCTATACTCTCTGTACCCAACGCTGTGGGTGTCTTTTGTCCAGCCATACTAATTACCTAATTAATTTTTGAAACCGCAAAGGTACTTAATTTTCAGAATGAAGGCAAACAAATTATCAGGCATTAGCAAATAAACCACTCTATTCACACTGTTCTGTCACAATTCTATTTCATGAGTACACATACATAATCTGTTGGCGGAATTAAAATATTACTCTACTTCTGTTTTTTATATCATTAATTTGCTCTTCAGCTCTTTCAGCCATTCACTAATAACCTGTTTTATAGCACATTGCTCTGAAACTAAGAAACCTGAAAGAAAATGCCGAAGTCTCAGCCTTATTTTTTGGTCTTTAGTTTCAGCCCAATATTTTATTAATCAAATAATTAGGTAAATCCTGAAGGACCTGAAAAGTGAAAAAGCAGTATGCGAGAATAGCAAGTGTTATGTATCCGGAAATTTGGAGTGGCTAAAGTCCACGTTTGTGTCGCTAAACCTAAGCTTTGTCATGCCAAACCTTAGCTTTGTCATGCTAAACCTTAGCTTTGACTATATAGAAGTTTGTGTACATGACAACTATAGACCGTGTTGAATACGCGGAACCAGCGTACCGGATACGACAAACCACGGGCGGGAATACTGGTAAATGAGTTCCTCTTCTACTACAAGAAGTTTCACCATAAACATTTGTATATTACACGATTAACGAATGGGTGAAAGATGTGAGGGATGAAATAGGGTATTTATCTTTAATTGTTATTTTAGTTCGGAGGAATGCATCATAACATATAATGAAAGGCATCATAACAAGTAATGTTATACTTCATAGCATTACTTGTTATACTTCATAGCATTACTTGTTATGCTCCATTACATTACTTATTATGAGACACAGCCTCAAAAAGAGCTCAAAAAAGAAGGCTGAACAAAATTTAAACAGGCTCTAAGCCCTGCTTTTGATTGCTTTATTTAATAAAAAGATTCGCTATCTGAAAAATGTTTCGTATTTTTGTCCCCAAATTGAGTGAAATATAGCGAAATGAACGTATTAGAACTAAGTGAACAAGAAATCATTCGTCGCAACAGCATGAATGAACTTCGCGCGATGGGCATCGAACCCTATCCCGCAGCAGAGTATGTAACCAATGCTTTCTCTACCGATATCAAAGCTGAATTCAAAGACGACGCAGAGCCTCGCCAAGTGTCCGTTGCCGGACGTATGATGAGCCGCCGCGTCATGGGCAAAGCGTCCTTCATCGAATTGCAAGATTCCAAAGGACGTATCCAGGTATATATCACCCGCGATGACATTTGCCCCGAAGAGAACAAGGAAATGTACAACACCGTGTTCAAGCGTTTGCTCGACTTGGGCGACTTTATCGGCATCGAAGGCTTCGTGTTCCGCACACAAATGGGTGAAATCAGCATCCACGCCAAGAAGCTGACCGTACTGGCAAAAAGTATCAAGCCATTACCCATTGTCAAGTATAAAGATGGCGTGGCATACGACTCGTTCGAGGATCCGGAACTCCGCTACCGCCAGCGCTATGTAGACCTAATCGTGAATGACGGCGTGAAAGAGACCTTCTTGAAACGTGCGAAAATCATCAGCACCATGCGTGCCGTTTTGGACGAAGCGGGATATACCGAGGTAGAAACACCTATCCTGCAATCCATTCCCGGAGGTGCAAGCGCCCGTCCGTTCATCACACACCACAATTCGCTCGACATCGACCTCTATCTGCGCATCGCCACTGAGCTTTATCTGAAACGTTTGATCGTAGGCGGTTTCGAAGGTGTATATGAAATAGGCAAGAACTTCCGCAACGAAGGTATGGACAAAAACCATAATCCGGAATTCACCTGCATGGAGTTGTACGTGCAATATAAAGATTACAACTGGATGATGAGTTTCACTGAAAAACTGCTGGAACGTATCTGTATTGCAGTCAACGGATGCGCCGAAACCACTATCGACGGAAAAACCATCAGCTTCAAAGCTCCTTTCCGCCGTCTGCCCATCCTAGAGGCCATCAAAGAAAAAACCGGCTACGACCTCGAAGGCAAAACCGAAGAAGAAATTCGACAAGTATGCAAGGAGTTGAAAATGGAGATTGATGACACAATGGGCAAAGGTAAGCTGATCGACGAGATATTCGGCGAATTCTGCGAAGGAACTTTCATACAGCCCACTTTCATCACTGACTATCCCGTAGAAATGAGCCCGCTGACCAAGATGCACCGTAGCAAACCGGGACTTACCGAACGCTTCGAACTGATGGTGAACGGCAAGGAACTGGCAAACGCTTATAGCGAGTTGAACGACCCGATAGATCAGGAAGAGCGTTTCAAAGACCAGCTTCGACTGAGCGAGAAGGGTGATGACGAAGCGATGTTCATTGATCAAGACTTCTTGAAAGCATTGCAATACGGTATGCCTCCTACGTCAGGCATCGGCATCGGCATCGACCGTCTGACCATGTTGATGACCGGAAAGGCATTCATCCAAGAAGTACTCTTCTTCCCACAGATGCGACCCGAAAAGACAATAGCCAAAGACGCACCTGCCAAATACGTGGAACTGGGCATCGGCGAAGAGTGGGTACCCGTTATCCAGAAAGCCGGCTACAACACCGTGGAAGACATGCAAGGCGTGAATCCGCAAAAGTTACACATGGACATTTGCGGCATCAACAAGAAGTACAAACTGGAACTGACCAATCCGTCAGTTAACGATGTTGCTGATTGGATCAGCAACATTAAACATTAAACATTAAATAGGTGAGATTGAAAAAAGGAGAAGGGAAAGAGAATTTCCCTTTCCCTTTTTCCTTTTTTAATCATGAATTTCAATATGAAACTACCCGGAAAGATAGCCATAATGGGCGGAGGAAGCTGGGCTACAGCCATTGCCAAAATGGTACTCGCCCAGACAGAGTCGATTAATTGGTATATGCGGCGGGATGATCGTATAGCCGATTTTAAACGGCTGGGCCATAACCCTGCCTACCTGACGGGCGTCAAATTCGACACGAAGCGCATCAATTTCAGTTCAAACATCAACGATGTAGTAAAAGAATCCGATACGCTGATATTCGTTACCCCCTCCCCTTATCTCAAGGCTCACCTGAAGAAGTTGAAAACACGGATACGTGACAAGTTCATCATCACCGCCATCAAAGGAATCGTACCCGATGACAACATGATCGTATCAGAGTATTTCACCAAAGAATATGGCGTTCCACCCGAAAACATTGCCGTGCTCGCCGGTCCTTGTCACGCAGAAGAAGTGGCATTGGAACGTCTGTCATACCTCACCCTCGCCTGTCCGGACACCGACAAGGCTTGTACCATCGCCCGACGTTTGGCAAATTCATTCATCAAGACCTCAGTCAGCAACGATGTAGCAGGTATTGAATACAGCTCTGTACTGAAAAACGTATATGCCATCGCTGCCGGTATTTGCAGCGGATTGAAATACGGAGACAATTTCCAGGCAGTACTGATGTCCAACGCCGTGCAAGAGATGAAACGCTTCTTGCAGACTGTACATCCGCTGGACAGAAATGTAAACGATTCCGTTTACCTGGGAGACCTGCTGGTGACGGGATATTCTAACTTCAGCCGTAACCGTACATTCGGTTCGATGATCGGAAAAGGCTACTCCGTAAAAAGCGCACAGATAGAGATGGAAATGATTGCCGAAGGCTACTATGGAACCAAATGCATCAAAGAAATCAACAAACATCATCATGTCAATATGCCAATACTGGATGCCGTCTATAACATCCTCTACGAGCGCATATCACCAATGATAGAAATCAAGTTGCTGACTGATTCGCTACGGTAATCATCCGGCATCGGATAGAAATACTCAGAATTAAGTACCCAAAACTTAAAACTTATAATATTATGATTAGTTTGAACATTGAAAAGACTTTTGGATTCATTTCCAAGGAATCTGTTGCCGCTTACGAAGCTCAGGTAAAGGCTGCGCAGGAAGCACTGGAAAACGGTACAGGAAAAGGTAATGACTTTTTAGGCTGGCTACACCTCCCCTCGTCCATCACCCCTGAAGCCCTTGCCGAACTGAAAGCCACAGCCGAAGTGCTGCGTGACAACTGCGAAGTAGTGATCATTGCCGGCATCGGCGGAAGTTATCTCGGCGCACGCGCAGTGATCGAAGCTTTGTCAAACAGTTTCACTTGGTTGCAAGAAAAGAAGAATGCCCCTGTCATGATCTATGCAGGACACAATATCAGCGAAGACTATCTGTATGAACTGACTGAATTCCTGAAGGACAAGAAATTCGGTGTCATCAACATTTCTAAATCAGGAACCACTACCGAGACCGCATTGGCTTTCCGTCTGCTGAAAAAACAATGCGAAGACCAACGCGGCAAAGAGATGGCACAGAAAGTCATCGTCGCCATTACGGATGCGCGCAAAGGTGCTGCACGTATCACAGCCGACAAGGAAGGATACAAATCATTCATCATTCCCGATAACGTGGGCGGACGTTTCTCTGTACTGACACCGGTAGGCTTGTTACCGATTGCTGTTGCCGGTTTCGACATTGAAAAGCTGGTAGCCGGAGCTGCTGATATGGAGAAAGTTTGTGGCATGAACGTACCGTTTGCCGAGAATCCGGCTGCACAATATGCCGCTACACGCAATGAGCTTTACAAGAATGGCAAGAAGATCGAAATCCTTGTCAACTTCTGCCCCAAACTGCACTACGTAAGTGAATGGTGGAAACAACTCTATGGAGAATCAGAAGGTAAAGACAACAAAGGTATCTTCCCTGCATCCGTAGACTTCTCTACCGACCTGCACTCTATGGGACAATGGATTCAGGAAGGCGAACGCACCATCTACGAAACTGTAATCTCCGTAGAAAAGGTAAACCACAAGTTGGAAGTTCCTTCTGATGAAGCTAACTTAGACGGCTTGAACTTCCTGGCAGGCAAGCGCGTAGACGAAGTGAACAAGATGGCAGAACTCGGTACTCAGCTGGCTCACGTAGATGGCGGTGTACCCAACATGCGTATTGTCATCGAAAAGTTGGATGAATACAACATCGGACAGTTGCTATACTTCTTCGAAATAGCTTGCGGCATAAGTGGTTATCTGCTGGAGGTTAACCCGTTCAACCAACCGGGCGTAGAAGCATACAAGAAGAACATGTTCGCACTGCTGAACAAGCCTGGATACGAAGAAGAATCAAAAGCTATCCAAGCAAGACTGTAAAAAACAGCAGGCTGACTGGAAAGAAAGACTGAAAGGGCAAGGCTGGAAACGGCAACAGCCGAAACCGGCAGTCCATGTCATAATCAAAAGTCAAGTAATGAGAGTTGGAAGTCGAATGCGCGATCGCGTTGCATGCAGACTTTCAACTCTCAAAATTTAATAAATATCCATGCAACAAATGTTTCAAGAAGCTGTCAATCATTATCTCCAATCCCACGGATACAACCGCCTCCAGTTGAAAGCTGTCCTTTTCGACATGGACGGCGTGCTATTCAACTCCATGCCTTATCATGCAGATGCCTGGCACAAGGTCATGGAACGTCACGGACTTCACCTGAGCCGCGAAGAAGCGTACCTGCATGAAGGGCGCACTGGTGCTGCAACCATAAACATCGTCTACCAACGGCAATATGGACAAGATGCCACTCCCGAAATGATAGAAAACATTTATGCAGAAAAGAGCATTGAGTTCAACAGCCATCCCGATGCCGAACGTATACCAGGTGCATGGGAAGTGCTACAAAAAATCAAGGCGGACGGACTGACACCGATGGTAGTCACCGGCTCCGGACAACGCTCCTTGTTGGACCGCCTCTCGCACAACTTTCCCGGAATGTTCCGCAGCGAACTGATGGTGACTGCATTCGACGTGAAATATGGCAAACCCAATCCGGAACCTTACCTGATGGCATTGCAAAAAGGCGGATTAAAACCCAATGAAGCCATTGTGATAGAAAATGCTCCGCTCGGAGTGCAAGCCGGAGCGGCAGCAGGTATCTTCACAATTGCTGTCAACACAGGACCCATCGACGGACAAGTATTGCTGGATGCCGGAGCAAACGTCCTGTTTCCATCCATGCAAGCATTCTGCGACAACTGGGAGAACTTGCGCGACAGCATGTCATTACCCATCGCAGGCTACACAACACAAATTTAAAGAAAAGCAACTCTCTCTACCCAGAGTTTATGCACACTTTTGCCTACACACCTATACCATCCGAGGTATTCTAATGTGCATCAACAAGATACAAAAGTGTAAGCAAGGTATAGGCAGGGTGTAGGCTAATTTTACCTACACCCTCCACAGAACGTGAACCACGCCTGTGTTTTTTGATCACAAAGCACTCTGCACGGAACAAAACACATTATATTCACAATAAACATAAGAGGAAAAAAAGAAAGACTCCGCTTTACTTATATTCTGATGGTAACATTTATTGCCGTTCCATTCATTAGGAAGTCATTAGTCAAAAAATAGAAAAGGAGGATGTATCCAAACTCCCTCTCAGAAGAAATTACTCCTGCTACAGCTCTATCTGTGGCAGGAGTAATTTCTACTATTCTGGCATTACGACCCACCCTACTCAACAAGTCTGAGAGCCCAGCCATTGTGCCATACGGGGTTTACCATAAAAATAATAAAACAGTAGTCCTATCCAACTGGTAAGAACTACCAGGACTATAGCTATCAGCCTCCTTTCTATCGGCGCATGAATACGCCATATTTCTAGAACCACTCTGATAGTTAGTACCAATCCTACAAGCCATATTACAAATCCAACCATAATGTATACAATATGTTATAGTTAAGAAGTAAATATCGACATAAGAATCAATCCAATTTCTTATTTACTTCTTTTTTTACATCATTATATTCTTCCTTTATCTCTTTCTTGGCCTTTTCGGCACCTTGCTTGACATCTTGCTTCGCATCTTTCCATGCATCCTTCACAGCGTCGGCACCATCCTGAACTTTGTCAGATACCTTTTCGGCTGCATTATTGACATCCTCTTTTACTTTTTCAACCTGATGTTTCACATCGTTCCGCGCTTTTTTATCACGACAAGAGGTGAAAGACACAGTCAGTGTCAACATTAAAACTGCAAATAATATTTTTTTCATACTCATTTCAAATTTAATCAATTTAAGTTAGGTGCATCACACACTGATATATACCACAGATTACTAAGAATTATCACAAATTATCGGGGTTAATTATTTGGTTTTAACTATTAATGATTTAAAGAAAATCTGTGCTAATCCGCGTAATCTGTGGTAAGTTATAATACACCTCCTTGTACAAATTTTAAGTTTTTAAACACTCACTTCTTCCCTGCTTTTTTGCATGAGGTTGAAGACTTACATTCTTTGACCTGAGCAACTTTCTTCGTGCTCTTGGCCTCTTCTTGCTTTTTTTCTGTTTTCTTGTTCATAATTAAAATGGTTTATGGTTAATAATTACAACGGCTATAAGCCGATGTTTTTTTTCATTTTACTGATATTTACACCAAGACATCTCCTTCTCCGGAGTAGCCGACAAAACTTGCCCGCTGCGTTCTTTAGATAAATGAGCCTCTTTCTTAGCAATACTTTTTTCTGAACGATCCGTACCTTCCGGTTTTCTATCCAGCAATCCATTGGTACTTCTTACCTCTTCAAGCGGATTTTCTATATATTGCCAATTTTCTTTCAATTGTGTACATTCTCCTTCATTCCAAGGTCCACGGGCATCTTTGCCCTTCGACATATTGAAATACAGATTGCTGTATTTGGGAGACGTTTGAAATACCCCAGGCGGAAAATTGGGCTGAATTGTTTCCAAAGCAGCCTCAAACTGCTGATAGTGTGTCACCTCACGAGCCATGAGGAAACCGAGCGTTTCCTTTACCAAAGGATCGTCTGTCAACTGAAGAAGGTTTTCGTAACCAATTTTGGCGCGAGCCTCCCCTGCCATGTTGGAACGCAAATCCACGGTAAGTTCTGCTGTGGCAGATACATAAGTAGCGCACCAGGGATTTCCATTGCTGTCCGTCAAAGCCGGACTGCCAGGAGCCCCCACCAGAAATTGCGGGTTGGTGAACGCTTGATGAATCAACTCTTCTTTAGCAGATTTTCCACTCATCATTGTGTGCAAAGGCGTATCTTCGAGAGCATCTTTCATTTCTCCGTTTACCTTTCCCAAGAGCATCTGGATGGTGGCACCCACAATCTCCAGATGTCCAAATTCTTCTGTAGCGATATCCATCAGCATGTCATATTTGTCCGGAAATGGATTATGGCAGCTGAAAGCCTGTACGAAATACTGCAAAGCAGATTTCAATTCTCCATTCGCACCACCGAATGCCTCAAGCATTACACGTGCAAAACGCGGGTCGGGTCGTGAGACTCGAGCGTTGAATTGTAAGTCTTTTACATGATAAAACATAATCTTTTCAATTTGGAGTTAAAAATTTAGGTTTGTTCGGATGTACTTTCCGCACATCCACCAAGCTTATACAACTCAAATTCATACTTTCTTATGTAGAGGCAATCTGCATCACATATTTTTTTCCGTTCCGTCCTGCTTCCGGCAGACAGCATACATCTATTCCCAAACAGTCTGCCGCAACAAAGCCTATATGCTTCAAGGGCTTTCTTTTTTTCCTCACTACAGCCCTCGGTATATGCCTGCAACGATATCCGGTATAGTTCTTTATAGCTTTTCCCTCCACCATCGGAGGCAAACTGATGCATCAAGCTTTCTTCCCATCTCATAAGCGTATGAATAATCAACAAGTTTCCTATTCTGGTTTATTTTCTCGCTTCGGAAGCAACTGCATGCATTTTACTTTTGAAGTCATCAGCTTTTCCGGCAAAATCGGAAGCCTTGTCGGCTACTTTATCCGCTACTGCTTCTCCGGCATCCGCTGCTTTCTCTTTGGCTTCATCCAACACATTCTCAGCCTGACCGGCTATCTTATGAAAAGCATCACATGCTTTTTCTTTCAATTTTTTGGCTTTTGATGTACGTGAAAAACGATAAGCCAAAGCACCGATAACCGAACCTACTCCCAGGCCGATCCACAAATTATAATTTCTATTTTCCATAATTAAGTTGTTTTTAAACGGTTAAAATAATTAAGTTCAATTTCCTTTTTACAATCCACAGCAGTACGACAACTCCTAACTATTGAAGTCATCAGGCTATCCAACAGAATCGGATCTGTCTACGGATACTCGAAAACAAATAATCTATCGTTCTGATAACAAAATCGAGCATTTACTCGCCAATCAAAATTCAAACTTTTCATGACTAAAGATTTTAATAATAAACAATTCTACTATTTTATACCTTAATTAATGATGCAGACTCAGACAGTTATGTCAATCTGATATACCCTATGATATTTCTTCTATAAATCGACAATTCGTAATGTAACTGACTTTAGTCGCTGTCATATACAAGAGAAACATAACACAGAAAAGAATGGTTCGAGGTATAAAAACGGAATTAACATCATTTCTCGCATTATAAAAAAAATGGAAAAAGAAGGCGTATATTAACAATCATAATCTCCAGATTACTACAGACACAGCTTTCTATTTCCCAAAAGAGAAAGTTATCAGATTGAATGTAAGCGAATTAGCCATACCTCAAAGCTACAAAAACAAAAAATCCTCGATAATCTACTGATTATCAAGGATTCTCTCTGTGACCCCGGTGCGATTCAAACGCACGACCTTCAGAACCGGAATCTGACGCTCTATTCACTAAGCTACGGAGCCTTAATTCAACGGCAAAAATATAAAAAAATCGGGCATATTCCTAATTATTCATCTTTTTTTGTGATGAGAACAACAAAACAAAAAAATGTTATTTTGAGAATTCAAAAAGGATATTCACAAACAAATTGCTCACAAATCAGAATAAATACGATGCAAATATAAATATTATACCTATATTTGCCGAACAAAAATACAGCATAAAATATAGTATAAAAATATGAGCTATTTAATAAAACCAGAAGGTTATCAACCCGTACTGGACTTAAAACAAACGGAATTAGGAATCAAACAGATCAAAGAGTTCTTCCAACTGAACCTTTCGTCAGAACTGCGATTGCGACGTGTCACCGCCCCACTCTTCGTACTGAAAGGCATGGGAATCAATGACGACTTGAACGGTGTGGAACGCGCCGTGTCATTCCCCATCAAAGACTTGGGAGATGCACAGGCGGAAGTAGTACATTCGCTCGCCAAGTGGAAACGACTGACATTGGCGGAATATAGCATCGAGCCCGGATATGGCATTTACACAGATATGAATGCCATACGCTCGGACGAGGAGTTGGGCAATCTGCACTCCCTCTACGTAGATCAATGGGACTGGGAACGCGTCATCACTTCCGAAGACCGCAACATAGAGTTCCTGAAAGAAATCGTAAACCGTATCTATGCAGCCATGATACGTACCGAATACATGGTGTACGAAATGTATCCTGCAATCAAACCCTGTCTGCCTCCGAAACTACACTTCATACACGCTGAAGAGCTACGGCAACTCTATCCGAACATGGAGCCCAAATGCCGCGAACACGCCATAGCCCAAAAATACGGCGCAGTATTCATCATCGGCATCGGCTGCAAACTGAGTGATGGAAAGAAGCACGACGGACGCGCACCGGACTACGATGACTATACCTCCGAGGGACTGAACGGGCTTCCCGGACTGAATGGTGATCTCCTGCTATGGGACGATGTATTGCAACGCAGTATCGAACTCTCATCAATGGGAATCCGCGTAGACAAGAAAGCCATGCAACGCCAACTGAAACAGGAAGGCGAAGAAAAACGATTGGAACTCTACTTCCACAAACGCCTGATGAACGATACACTGCCTCTGTCTATCGGTGGTGGTATAGGTCAGTCGAGACTCTGCATGTTCTATCTCCGCAAAGCACACATCGGAGAGATACAAGCCAGTATCTGGCCTGAGGAGATGCGCAAAGAATGCAAAGAGCATAATATCTACTTAATCTAAAGCCTGTTTAAATTTTCTTCAAAAAGTTTTTTCTGCTACCAACGGAAATAAATCCAAGAGCTTTTTTCAGAAAGAACAGATTTAAATTGTAACTTAGCGACCGAAACTTTTAATACAACAAAATCATGAATGTTCAAATAGAAGAGAGTTGGAAAATGCGGTTGGCACCGGAATTTGAGAAAGATTATTTCCGTACACTGACAGATTTCGTCCGGGAAGAGTATACCCATTATCTGGTGTACCCTCCGGGAAAACTGATATTCAATGCGTTCAACCTATGCCCTTTTGATAAAGTCAAAGTGGTCATCATCGGGCAAGACCCTTATCATGGTCCCGGACAAGCACACGGATTGTGCTTCTCCGTCAATGATGGCGTTCGTTTTCCGCCCTCGTTGGTCAATATATTCAAGGAGATAAAGGAAGATATCGGAGCTGATGCCCCTGCCACCGGCAATCTGACACGCTGGGCCGAACAAGGTGTGTTGCTGCTGAACGCCACACTGACCGTCCGTGCCCATCAGGCGGGTTCGCATCAGAACAGAGGGTGGGAAACCTTCACCGATGCCGCTATACGTACCCTTGCCGAGCAACGCGAGCATCTGGTGTTCATTCTTTGGGGATCATACGCACAACGCAAAGGTGCTTTCATCGACCGAAACAAACATCTGGTGCTCTCTTCTGCACATCCCTCTCCCCTGTCCGCTTACAATGGTTTCTTCGGAAACAAGCACTTCAGTAAAACGAACAATTACCTGAAAGAACACGGCGAACAGGAAATCGTCTGGTAAAGACAGAAAAAACGACTTCTCCATCGTAATAGGGAAAATACTTCGCTATTTGGATTCAACGAACAAGAATGCCTGCTACTAATTTCTTTTTCGGACATAATAGCCAAAAAGGCAAAAAAATGGATTTTACTTTCCTCTTTTGCCTTTTTGTTTTTTTATGTCCAAAAGGTAGATGCCTTTATCTAACGAACGGATGCTCGGCTATAACTAATATAGATATACAGAATACACAGAAATAACAAAGTAGCCGTTGGCGGAATTAAACTGAAATTACATCATATCTTATGTCTCATAACAAGTAATGTTATGTCTCATAACAAGTAATGTTATGGAGCATAACAAGTAATGTTATGAAGTATAACAAGTAATGTTATGATGCATTCCTCCGAACTAAAATAACAATTAAAGATAAATACCCTATTTCATCCCTCACATCTTTCACCCATCCGTTAACCGTGTAATACACAAATATTTATGGTGAAACTTCTTGTAGTAGAAGAGGAACTTATTTACCAGTATTCCCGTCCGTGGTTTGTCGTATCCGGTACGCTGGTTACGCGTATTCACCACGGTCTATAGTAGTAGTCATGTACACAAACTTCTATTGGTCAAAGCTAAGGTCTGGCATGACAAAGCTAAGGTTTAGCGACACAAACGTGAACTTTAGCCACTACAAATTTCCGAATACATAACACTTACAATCCTGCGATATATTAACTATAAAAATAAGAGACCCATTGGCTGAGTCAAATATGCGCTAATTTAATTCCGCCAACGGGTAACAAAGTATCAGATTCTTCCGAAAAATATACGCCCAAACTCTTAGTACCACCTGATATTGGTCTGTGTCTGGCTTTTCTTGTCATACTTCAAGTCCTGCAAGATACTGGCATTGGCACGAATGACAAAACTGTAATACTTCCACGTACCGAAAGGTGAAACGCTGGCAGACATACTGAAACAATGCAGGTCACGTGTAATGTTGAAAGAGGTCTGCACGATTTTCTTGGCATTGAAATCGTAACCGGAATTGAAATTAATAGCCCACTTATTGGAGATTTTAACGTTACCATTGATATTAAGCGCATTCAGACTGAATTTATAGGGATAACGCATCCTGTTCCTGTTGATGGGTTTCGATGTATCTTCCATTATGTTAAATCCGGTGCTCACATTGATAGACCAAGGCATCTTGAATACCTGATAACCGTCATCATCAACAGCAGCCTGTTCTTTCTTTCGCTTGACTGGTCCGTTTTCAGTTCCTAAGTCGTCGTCTTCATCGCTATCCTCTTCTGCGTCATTGCGCTTGCCACCGCTATCTTTGTCCTTCTTTTCGCCGGTGAAGAAAGCCTTCCATTTCTTCCACGTATCGTTGTTGAAAGTATAACTGAACGAGTTACCATATCCCTGAAAACGCCCGAAGCGTCCGTAAGACCACTCAGTCCGGTTACCGGTTATCACATTACCGTTTTTGTCAAATTCGTATGCATAAGTAGCAAATACCGAACTCATACTGAAGGTATAGCTCTTGCTCAACTTCAAACGCATATTCAGTGTCAGGTTGCTCCATGGCCGCACCTTCGCCGCCGTATTGTAGGAAATACTGGCACCCAGTTCATCAATCAGGCTGACCTTGCGGATAGAGTCATTCTTATCCTTATACTTCATCTCCAAGTTATTGGATATTTGGAATGAGATATTTCCCGACCTGCCCTGTCCCGGCACACCGAACATCTGATCGGCATACGGAGAATAGACAATGGTATCCTGCGTACCGTCAGCATTGAGTTTGTAATAAGTATCGTAATAACCGAAACGTGAGGCGCCGAAGTCGGGTGTCGCACTGAGGCTGACGGAAGGAGTTATTACGTGACGTATCTGTATCTCCTTCTTCTTCATGAACAAAGGCTTATACATTCCGTAGATTTTCGTGTTGACTCCCAAGCTTGCACTATAGTCATACACCCGATGGAAACCGTAGATAGTATCAGTGTTCACCACTTCCCCACTTCTACCTGCATTTGGATCCCAGTCCTTCATGATCTTACGGGTGTACCAACGTTCGGTATACTTGACTGATGGTGTCACATTGAAGTACTTTAACAAGGTAAATGTGGCACTGATCGGAATATCGTGCTTCATACCATTCTGCCAGTCCTTCACTAAATTCGATTTAAAGAGCAGGTTGTCTTTCGTCTTGATGCTGTTGGAGAAACGTCCGCTGTAACGTATGGAGATCTTCTCATACCACCTTTCATCGCCTACCACCTTCTTCCGTTTGAAGGGAAAGATCGTGCTCAGCGTGATATTCAGGTCTGGCAGGGTAACGGCAATGGACGAGTCACTCATAGTCTGTGCAATATTAGCCGTGGCAGAGATAGAGAGTTTCTGGTCGGGAAAGTTACGTGAATAGCTGACACTTGACGTCTTCGTGTTCTGCGTCATGGCTTGCGAGTTATACATGTTACCAATGTTAGTGCGCTCATAACTGCTGGAAGAAAAATTCACGCTGGCAGAGAATGAAGAGTTCGGACTCGCCTTCGGATCTTGACGATGAGACCACACGATCTTAAAGTCTTTCGCCACAGCATAGTCTATCAATCCCTTGTCGCCGGTCTTGGTTACCTGATAATTAGCCTGAAACAACCCCGAATACTTATAGCGGACATTATAATTCGATTCAGCATTCAATGCCCACGATCCCTTCGTAAAGATATCGCCCCTGAGTTTCAAGTCCATCTTGTCATTAATAGCAAAATAGTAACCGCCATCCGTCAGACCAAATCCACGGGCAGAATCGTCCATATAACTCGGCATGATGAAGCCCGAAGAGTAGCTGCTGGAAAAAGGGAAAAAGAAAAAGGGAACGGCAAGGGGCAACGGCACATCCTCGATGACCAGATAAGCAGGTCCCGTCACCACATTCTTCTTCGGACGTACTTTGGCGTAAGTCATCTGCATATAGAAATGAGGATGCTCATGATTGTCGCAAGTGGTATAGCGTCCGCTCCTCAAATATAATTCGTCATTCTCCCCTTTCTTGGCATTATTACCTGTGACGTATCCCTCGCCCTGCTGGCTGACCACGTTGCTGATGATACCTTTCTTACTCTTGAAGTTGTATCGTATGGTGTTGGTTTCGTAGGGCGTATCGCCATCCTTGAATACGGGTTTCCCAACCACCGTGCCTACGGTGTCTTCCACCCCGTAAGCATACACCGTACTGCTATCCATGTTCATGGTGATCACGGCAGCTGCCAGTTCTATTTGCTGGTAGTTCACCTTTCCGCTACCATAGAGGTTTGCTACACCGCTTTGAGAGAAGACGATGGAGTCGGTAGCTTCATAAACCACCGGAGCATCCAAAGGTTCCTTCTTTTTTTCGGCTGGCTGCACTTGCAAGGTATCGCTGTTCAAGGTATCTCCTCTTTGAACGCCTTCCACACGAAGGCTATCTGTTCTTCCGGCAACAGGAGGGACAATTCTCCCGCGCCGACGTTGCGAGAATACCTCGCCGGAGGACAGGAGCAGGACAAATAATAGTATGAATGATATGAATGTATTTGCTTTCAATGGCGTAATCAACTTAATAGTTTCCGCTTGAAGGGGCAAAAATACGCAATTTATACGGATAATTCCCTTTTTTAATGAAATTTAGAATGTCACAAGAACTGCTCGCACCAGCGATCGAAGCGCTCAAGTCCCGCAGTGCCGAAAGCGGAAAGGCTTTTCCGCGCTTTCTCGACGCTCTTTTCCCGTTCCAGATGCGTTTTAGAATAGAACTTGTCGGCAAAACAGATGACTTGTTCTTCCAAACTGACCGGAAGCATATCCCGATGAGGCACAGGCAGGCCTTGTGCAAGTATGTCGTCCAGCGAAAGCCCGGCACCCGTATGCCTTTCGCACACCAGTGCATGCCGCGGATAACCTTCGCGGCGCATCAAGTCAGCTCCAAGATAGCCGTGACAGATATAAGGATGCTCGCCGAAACAGTATATCCCGGGAGCATCGGTCTGAAAAATGCCGATGTCGTGCAACATGGCAGCTTCATATAAGAAAACTTCATCCAGTTGAAGCTCCGGATGGCGGCGGGCAATCCACAATGCCTTCTCCGCCACCAGACGGCTATGCACCGTCAAGATATGCTTTTGCTCGTTATCTTCCGGATAGTATTTATCAATTATCGTAAGGGGTGACATTTATTTCTTTCTAAACTTGTACATATAAATCTTGGCACGCAAGTCGCAGCTACGTCTCTCCGTGAGGAATACCTCATCGAACTCATACACACCACCAAACTGCTCCAGCAACCGTTTGTTCACTTTTTCCGATGATACCACAAAACCTTCAGCCGGCAGCTCCTTCTCGAAGTGCCGCATCTGATTGCCCATATAATAGTTGGCACAATAGAAGCTCATGTCGTCATACGAGTAGACTGTGCCCTGAGGAACCACTTCCCGTATCTGCCTAACCAGGTTCTTATCCGACTTGACAGCCAGCACCGTAGGCTGATAGACCGCATCGAGAGAGACAAAAATGCAAAGGATGCATCCGGCAATGCTATATAATAAAGAATAGGAACCGGTACGCTTTGCCACTCCCACCCATGTGCAGACCGCCGCTATCAACGGAAGCAGAACCAGGAACCACTTGGAAAAAGGCAGGGACACCGTCTGCAATGCATGCATGAAAGCCACATTCTCTGCCGCATGGCGTCCTGTCCCGAAGACACTCTCCGGAACCAGCCCGAGGCGAACTGTGAAAAAGACTACTGTAAGCAGGATGCCCAAAGAGGCAAAAATCATCGCCGAAATCCTAAAGACCTTCGCCCCACGCTGAACCAAGGCCAATAGATACTCAGCCATAAGCACTGCCATGAAGGGATATATAGGGAGCAGATAGACGCTGCGTTTGCTCTTCGGCACACAATAGAAAATGAAAATAAGCAGAATCGCCAGCCAGATGAACAGTTGCAAAGGAGGCTGGTTGCGGAATTTTGTCCAAGCCTGTTTCAGGCGACTGCCGAAAGTGTCTCCCTCGGGCAACCAACGCATCTCTTTCCACTTCAGGCCGAACAACGAAATCAGCAGGACAAGCGTCCAAGGAACCCATCCCCAAATCAGGGTGAGGAAATTATACCAAAGTGGATTTTCGTGGGATGCATAAGACATCTTGCCAAAGAAACGCCCCGTGTTCTCCTCCGCCATCAATGCGGAAAATTCAGCGCCTCCCTGTTGGTATGCCGCCCACATCCAGACGAGCCACGGCACCAAAGAGAGAGCCCCGATACCGGCAAGCGACAAGAACGTCTTCCAGAAAGAACGGCCGCGCATCAACTGAAAGGCTCCAATCACCATGCAAGGGAATATCGAACCGACCGGACCTTTTGTCAACGTGCCGCATGCCATCAGAAGAATCGCCAGCCAAGGCACGGAGTGACATTTCTTTTCATCCCAGCGATAGAGCAGCAAGAGCGACATCACGATCAGCGACACCTGCACCATGTCTACACGGCATGCCACCGCCGCGCGGTGCACCTCGAAAGAAGACAAGAGCAGCACAGACGCCAGAAAAGCAACCCGCGTACCTTTCCGCTCGGCAAAAAAACGGAAAAACACGCAAAGCATCGCCAAGAAAAATACCGCCGATGGCAGGCGCGAGGCAAATTCCGTGACGCCTCCCAGCAAAGTGGAAAAGGCAGCGATACACCAATAGAGGAAGGGTGGTTTGTAGGCAATGTCCGTACCGTAGTTCAACGGGAGCACCCAATTCCCGCTTTCCAGCATGGTGTAGGCCACGATTGCCTCACGGGGTTCTCCTTTTGAATAAAAAATAGTCTCCCCAAGAAAAGGGATAATTACAAGCGCACTGAGGACCATTAGGAACCACACTGCTTTTTTTCTCTCCTGCATATTTCTCTATTATACTGTTTGTACAATTTTAATATTTCCTTCACATACAATGTTTCTGCCCGCAAAAGTACAATTATTCTGTAACAATACCTAACTTTGCCGTCTCAAATTGATAGAATGGAAAAACTGAAACAAATACCCGAATTCATGCGCTTCCTCGTCGTGGGCGTCATTGCCACGGCGATGCATTACGGATTATACACTATTCTCCGGTGGTTTATGTATGTGAATATGGCCTACACCATCGGCTACCTTGTCAGCTTTGTCGCCAACTTCTACCTCAGCGCCTACTTCACCTTCCGACGAAAGCCCTCGTGGGGAAAGGCGATGGGATTTGGCGGTGCGCATCTGTGCAACTATCTTTTGCATATCCTCCTGCTCAACTTGTTCCTCTATATCGGGGTTCCGGAAGCATGGGCGCCCATACCGGTCTTCGGCATTGCCATCCCTGTCAACTTCCTGCTGGTACGTTTCGTTTTTAAAAAGCAATGACAGCCTGAAAAAAGCCGTAGCAATCATTTGCTTTTTTCCGGATTTCTTGCGAATATTGCAGAAATATTCATTTATCATGAAAGAGACCCCCACACTGGCCATCGTAGTGCCTTGCTACAAAGAAGAAGCGGTGTTGCATGAGACACATCGAAGACTGAGTACATTGTTAGATAATCTCGTTTCCGGAAAACGGATTTCGCCGGAAAGCTACATCCTGTATGTCAACGACGGCAGTACAGACCAGACCTGGCCCATCATCAAAGACCTCTACCAGAACACGTCATACGCCTGCGGACTGAACCTGGCAGGCAATGTAGGACATCAGAATGCCTTGTTCGCCGGACTGGAAGCCGTAATAGAGCGATGCGACATTGCCGTCTCTATCGATGCGGACCTTCAGGACGACATCAACGTCATCCCGGAGATGATTGACCGCTACCAAGAGGGGTACGACATCGTCTACGGCGTGCGCAAGGAGCGCAAAACGGACACCTTCTTCAAGCGGAACACGGCACTCGCCTTCTACCGCCTGATGAAAGCAATGGGAGTAAAGTCAGTTTACAATCATGCCGACTACCGACTCATGAGCCAACGTGCCGTCCGGCAACTCTGCCGCTTCCGCGAGCGTAACCTGTATCTGCGCGGCATGGTTCCCCTCATCGGCTATCGGACAGCATGCGTCTACTACAACCGCGACAAGCGCTTTGCCGGAGAATCCAAATACCCTCTGAGAAAGATGCTGAATTTCGCTATCGACGGCATCACCTCTTTTTCCGTGAAGCCCGTGCGGATGATTTTCTGGATCGGCTGCATCTTCATCCTGATTGCCCTGTGTGTGACGGCGTGGACGTTGCGTGCCTATTTCTACCACAACACTGTTCCGGGATGGTCTTCACTGATGATCTCCTTGTGGTTCGTGGGCGGAATCATCCTGGTTGCATTAGGCATTGTGGGAGAATACATCGGTAAAATCTATATCGAAGTCAAAGACAGACCCCGATACAACGAAGAAGAACTGCTGCTACGTTGAGAAGCGACACGCTGTTTCCGGCATATTTTCCGCTTGTCTGAAACGTATCACATCCATAGTTTCTCCGTGTCTATAAGCATGGAGCAGGTACGGAGTTGATACGGAGCAGGTATAGAACAGACATGGAACGGATATGGAATGAATATAGAATGGATCTATGCACGACACAACGCGCTCCGCCTCCCAAACAGACAGGAACATACAGACTATCGGCCTTTCTCCTCCGCCTTTCTTTTCTTCCAAAGCTGGTAGCTGTTGAACAGGTTCTGCCACATATTATATATACAACATCATATAAATCTGATTATCAAAATAAAAGCCCACCTATTACTAATAGCTGGTAACAAAATAGTAACAAAAAAACGAAGAAATCGCTTTGTGGTGGGCTTCATGTGCAAAGGTAACAAAAGCCCTCTAACCATAAAAGCAAAACTGGCGAAAAGAAGAATACTGTTTTTCTTTTCGCCAGTATATATATTTTGCTGTCAACAAGAATAAGTTTAGTTCGTTTTGGATATATAGGCAAAAGAACAGACTAAACTTACAATACATACCAAAATCCTTTCTCGAATATTAAACGTTAATTAGTTTAAACCTAATGAAAAAAGAGAACTCTAAAATTGATGGAGTTATTCTTTATTCCTATTTTTGAGAAGAGTTTCATTATAAAAAGAAAGGTTTATGCGCATTAAAAATTACTTCACTATTATCTTGTTGCTCTGTTTCTTTTTACAAGCTAAAGCTACAGGACTGTCGGGTGATATTATATCATTCAATGGAGATAGTTGGGTCTTTATGGCTAAACCAATAAATATGGATTCCACTTTATATAAACGCTTGATGGATTTCATACCTGACAACCATTGTGTTTCAACAGGAAATTGGGAAGGATATACAGCCTTTTGGGAGATACAGAACGATTACCTTTGCTTGCAACGCATAGAAGTATGCGTATATGATGAAACAAGCCGAAAAGATTCTACGTTAATATACCATGCAGAAGCATTACAAGCACCATTTTTACCTTATTATTATGAGAATGGAAGCGTTGAAGCTCGTTGGCTAAACGGCGAATTTCGAGCCGGAAAAGGTGATTTGGTAAGATATGTACACTCCGGATTCGACCGTAATATGGAAACAGAGTGCGTATTGCGTATTAAGAATGGAAAGGTGATAAATACAACTACCTATCATAACTATAAAAAGCCCGGCTTGAAGATAATAGATGTACAGGATGAGATTATTCGCAAATTTCCATGGAATCGTTTTCCCAAATATAAAAACCAGCGGATAACTTTCGTCATACGAAATTTCCAACTAACCAACGATGGACACTTTAAAGATTGCGACATACGTTTTATCCTCTTGCGACCTATACGGGAAACAATAGAGGATGGCAATCATCCGTTGGCAATAGCCTTCAAAGAGACGCTGAAATCTATATACCCATGGGAAGTTTTATTCATCAATGGGAAATATACAATTGAATATACAGATTTCACAATGCCTATTTGGAGAAAATACTTGACCGCCCATACCACAGAGCCTTATTTGGAAGTGGGTGTTCCGGTCTGTTATCTGAATGAACGGGGTGATACCATTGTACCATACGGCAAGTACAGATACTGCCAGACAGACACTATCAAAGAATTAGGTTTTGTTTATGAGAACAAGCCAAAGGACGCTCGAATAATCTGCATCAATAATGCGGGCAAAGAACTTTTCTATGTATTCAAATATGATAATGGTCCCGACTACATACAAGAAGGGCTTTTCCGTATAATGAACGAGGATGGATTGGTAGGTTTTGCCGATTCATTGGGTAATGTGGTCATAAAGCCTCAATTTAAATTTGCTAACCCATTCGAGAACGGCAAAGCAAAGGTTACTTTCTCCGGTGAAAACAAAGAAGTTCCCGATTCCAAAGGCGAAAAGCATTACTGGGATAGCTCTAATTGGTATTATATAAATAAGAATAATAAAATAATTAACAAGTAGATATGTATGAAAAATCTGATTTACTTATCTGTCCTTTTGTCCGTTTGGTCGCTGAAATTGAATGCACAGAACATTGATTTTCCTCTTTCACAGTCGGAAATAGAGAAGTACGAAAGTCGTGTACATATCCAACGGCTTCCCAATGTTTCCGTTACGCATCTGGATGCTTACAAAATTCGTACTCAACAACCCGTTTACTCGTCCTCAACCAAACGAATTACGTTGGATGTAATCAATGTAGATGCTCCTACCGCCGAACCGGAATTACATTGGATGAAGTACTGGAAAGGCGGGGAGTGGAAAGAGTTTCCTTTCATTGACAATCTTGCCTTTGCTGGCGTGGGCAGAGATTTGTCTAAAGGCGATACGTTGCCCGAACACATTCATATGTCCGAGTTTAAATATCCGTTGAAACCGAACAAATACCAAGTCCACTTTTACGTGTTCTCCAATATCTACACGTATTGCAACCTAACAGACATGGGGATTCAGCCCGTGAAAGGAACAGAGATGCAGGGGGCTTTTAGTTTTAGGGTATTGGAATCCGATAACGATTCTATCCGCATACAGTTTGAAAACCATACCAACCTTTCGGTACAACCCCTGTTTTTTCCGAGCGTAGGAACGGATGAATTGTATATGGTACATCCACTTGCCCGTTCTGGTTCGAGAGATGAATCTGATTACATGAGGAATTGCGCATGTTTGGAAGCAGGAGAAGCAATATTGTTTTCCATTCCTGTATCATGGAATGTCAGTCGCATTACCGACCCTAATTACAAGAAACGATTCAATTCCGGGAAATTATCTCCCGACAAATACAAGATAGGATTGCAATTGGAAATATACATGAATACAGAGTTTGAAGTAAAATAATCTCACTATGAAAGCTGGAAGTATCATTCTAATCATTGTGTTTTGTGCATTTATTGTGAGTTGTTCAAATAAACATAAGCGCTTCCAACCGAAAGCGACCGATGACAATACAGTAGCTATTATCGGTAGCTCCGACGATTCTACAAACATCGTAATTGAAGAGAACAATAAAACAGATAAAGATACTGTAATATTAGAATCACCTAAATTTAATTTATGGTCACTAAAGAATTACCAGATAAGTATAAAAATCAAGGATTTCAGATGTGGACAGAAAGTGAAGTATATTGGGAAAATGTGGCAGTTATCAATGTGTTTGTAACCAACCCTACCAATGAAAAATTTTGGATTGGACGAGATTGGAGTTTACGTATTTGGAATGGGGTACAATGGTGTATCCCCCAAGAGAAATTTGAGCTAAATGTTAAGGCTGACGCATTCTGTAAAAAGGAAGCTCCTTTATTATATTGTTTTCGATTTCCTATTGGTGAATATTACCATCTTCCCAAAGGGAAGTATCGTATAAGTAAGTCATTCTTACTTAAAGAAAAAGATGAAATCAACTTATATGCTGAATTTGAAATCAAATAAATACTCAACTATCATGAAACTAAAATTATTTTTATCCGCTATTGTCTTCTTTATGGTTCTAACTGCGCAAGCGCAAGATGTTAATGAACGATATGTCGAAGTGACTGGTACATCGGAAATAGAAATCGTACCGGACAAAATTCACTACATCATTGAAATCCGTGAATACTTCAAGGAAGAATTTGACGGAAAGTCTAAGCCCGAAGAATATCACACCAAAGTACCATTGTCACAAATAGAACAAGGGTTGCGAAAGAATCTTGCCGAAGCAGGTATTACGCAGGATGCAATCCGTACACAAGAGATTGGCGATTATTGGCGAAAGCAAGGGCAAGACTTTTTAGTGTCCAAGCAATTTGACATTACACTGACCGACTTCAAACAGATAGATGAAATAATCAAGCACATAGACACGAAAGGTATTAATACGATGCGTATCGGTGAACTGGAAAACAAAGATATATTGGCATATCACCAAAGAGGAAAGATAGAAGCATTGAAAGCCGCACAGCGAAAAGCCGCTTATTTAGTTGAAACATTAGGTAAAAAACTGGGAAGTGTAATTCGTATTGTGGAAGGGAATAATACAAGCAGCATTTCATTTGCACAGAGTAATGTTATGTCCTCCAATGCTGCCTCGTTCGACAGCTTTCGCACTATCAAAAAGAATTATTCCATACTTGTACGTTTTGAAATTGTTGATTAGTAAGTTAAGTATAAAATCACATATCAAAACAAAACGAGACAGCCGGAGTAAGAAGATTTTCACATTTCATTACTCCGGCTTCACCCCGATTACGGCTTACCCAGTTTATCAGCTTCCTTTCTCAACTGCTCGGCTTGTTCATTGAGTAGCCTTGCACGCTCCAACGCTTCCGCCTGCTTCCTGCTGCGGTATTCAAAATCCGTCACCGAATCAGTCAAGTTTTGGATGAAAGCGTTATCCCGTTCCCTACTGAAATTCGTTTCCAGCAAATCAAGGCAGCCCCCATCCGCTTCCCCTTTCATCAGAATGTAGCGGTATTTCATATCGTTGTCTTGCAACTGCTGCATCCGTTCAGCCAAACGGACATTCAAGAATATGGAAACAGAACAGACAACCAGCACTGCCGAAAAAACAAACAATCCCGGACGAATCCAAGAGGTAATCTTGTTGTAAATCCGTTGATAAAGCGGCAAGGGTGCAGCTTCCTCTTTATCCGTCTTGCAAGAGCCCAAAGTATCAATCATTACTTTGAAACAACGGTAGGTTTCCAATGCTATTTTCTTGGTGTCCTCGATATGTTTCTGCTGACTTTGCATCCCGTTCCTTATCTCGTCAAGCTGGCTTCGGATAGCCCGCAAATCCTTTTCGGGAACAGCCGAATTACTGTGCAGTTCCGACAATGCCTGTTCGACTGCTCCCAGCCGTTCGAGAGTTTCCTCCCGACTGGCTGGCGTTACCTGTGCTTCCTGCTTCTCTTTCAGTTCTGTAACCATTGGGAGAAGCCCCTCTAAAATCAAATTTTCCTCCATACGCTTATAACTTTAGTTGTTTTTTCTTTTTTTTCTTCTTCTTTCTCAAAAAGGAATCATCGGGCATTTCATCAGCCGGGGCTGACAAACCGGAAAACAGACTGCCTAAACCTGCAATAAAAGAATTATCCGCTTTGTCGGGTGCTGATACTGATTTCTGAACAGGTGCAGTAACCGTCTGCTTATTGCTTCCGACTATCGCCTGCCCTACATCCCCAAAACACTTATCCAGTTTGGAGAAACTGAAATTACGGTCTATCTCCGAACCCTTGAACGTGTATTCGCCTTTGGAAAAGGAAACACCTTGTATCTCGCTTGTCTGCCCCTTGTACTTGAACCGGACAGTAATACCCTTTTCCGCTAACCGTTCCTGTAACTGCCGCCAGTTCTTGGACTTCCCGATTTCGTTCTTTACAGCCGTGTAAATCTCGTATTTCGACTTGTCCGGCTCTTTCAAGCGGTGCTGCTTTACCTGTTCTTTTCCACCAGCAAAATAAAGCCCGTGTTTGGTTTTCAGCTTCTTGCAGACCTGCTCGTTACGGTACATATCGTTCCTGTCCGAAATGGTCTTGCCGTTGTTGTCTATGCGGTTGAACACGATATGCACATGTGGGTGTTCCCGGTCTTGATGGCGCACGATGATATACTGCGTATCGGTAATTTTCATTTCACGCATATATTCCTGTGCAAGCTGTATCATCTTCTCGTCTGTCAATTTGGGTGCATCCACTGCCGAATAGCTTAACGCAATATGTCCGACTGGCTTTTTCAAGTCGGGCTTCATCCCGGTCTGCATACAGAAGCTGCGGATTATATCTCCCTGACTTTCTGTCAGTACCCCGTCCGCATGGAGCAAAGCCGCCTGTTCCTTGCCCAACACATAGTTTACGCAGCCCTTAAACCCGCTTCCCTTTTTTATTTTTCCAATCATCCGACAACTGGTTTATAATTTCGACAATCCTGTTTTTCAGTTTCACCAGTTCCACCGCCACCAGTGCGAAACCTCCGGCATTTGCCCGGTGTGCCAGTTGGTTGATGTTGTTGGCTTCCCCTGCCAGCTTGCGGATGGTGTCCGCATCCTGCCTATTCAGCCGGGGTATGACCTCTGCCGAAACAACTGCCTGCCGGACATACTCACTGACACGCAACCCGGCTTCTCCGGCTCTCTTTCTGATGGCGTAATACTGCAACTCGGTCAGTTTCGTACTGACAACCCGTTGCTGCTTCTCTATCCGTTTCTTTGCCGGACGTCCCCCCGGCTTATCCTTTATATTCGTCATAGGTTTTTACGTTTAAATGGTGTCTTAAAAATTGCGACCAACGGGAGAAATTTTCTTTGCGGTGAGCAAAGCAAGGTAGTTTCGGTTTACCGAAACATAACCTTGCTGTTCCAGTTTATCAGCCTGTTCTGCGTCGAAATATAAGGTAATCATTCTATTTTCCGCCACGACAATTTTATCGGCTGTTTTTCAGCCGATA
>NZ_CAJUHF010000006.1 GCF_910585845.1 uncultured Bacteroides sp.
AAATCCTCCATATTTACGTTTATTTACAACATTGTTGGATAGTAATTTTCAGCAAATGATATTTCTTCATCACTAAGTCCAACTATACTGTAAATCCGCTTATTTACCGATGACGTAAAAGATTGTGTATCTATAGAATGATCAATATAATTTTGAACTTGTTCTTCAAAGAATTGTTCATCTACTGGTGAAACGATTGGTATTATTAGTTCTTGAATTGTGAACTTTTTCCATCTTACTGTACCCACTCCAGTTGTAGTTCCTACTTTTGAAAAGAACCATTCTGACATTGGAGAATTAAGGATGCAGAGCAAATAAGGAAGGTGCTTTCCTGCCATTAAGAATGTTGTAGCTTCTGGTACAAAAGTGCCTATACTTTCATATGCAAATTTACTTCTATCTGAGATTTCTCCCCACACTATTTTCGGCTTATTAAAATCCTCCGATTCTTCGTGGCAGGGACATCAAGAGGTATGGGTATGAGTGGGCTGACTTGTGGATTATCAATACTCACAATGGAATCAAAGGCAAACTGCCACGAATTGATGTGAATGAATATCCTACGATAAAAGCGCATTTAGACCAATATTGGGATAAAATCGAGAAAAGAGCAGACCAAGGGGACACACCGTACAACCTGAGGAACTGCGCTTATATGGTCGTATTAACTCCGCAGTTTTCTTACGCTCTTCTTCACATTTGCAACTGGCAAGAATTTCATCTCTTTTTTCAGTAGAGATAATGAAAGCATCGTTGTAACCTGTGAGCACTCCACGATAGATGTTAATATCCCAGTCTTTGAGAGGAGTACCAACCGCCTCAATCTTCCGTTTGATGCTCTGTTCTATTGGAGACAAAATAACCCAACTGTCACTACCTGCAAAATTACACTCCACGCCCTGTTGCTGCACAAAAACGCTCAGTTTTATTCTGCCATTTTTTCATTGATGAAACGTGCAAGCGTGTTACGGTCAACCTTACAGATTTTAGCAATCTGACGCTTCGATACACCAACAACCAACAACTCTTTGATTAAAGTTTCCTTGCCAGATAGCTTGTATTTTTCAGGGGCATTCTTTTTCCCTTTCGGGCGACCAAGTACAACACCCTCTGCTTTCTTTCTCGCTAACGCTTCCTTTGTGCGTTGGCTTATGAGATTACGTTCTATCTCTGCTGACAGACCAAACGCAAACGCCAACACTTTGCTCTGAATATCATCGCCTAAACGGTAGTTATCCTTGATAGTCCATACGCGGCACTCTTTTGTCATGCAGATATTAAGTATCTCCATTATCATAAAGAGGTTACGTCCCAGTCGTGAAAGTTCAGCACAGATGATGAGATCGTTTTCTTGTACCTTGTTGAGCAATTTACCTAACTGACGCTTGTCGTATGCCTTAGTTCCACTGATGGTTTCCTCAATCCAACCATCAATTTTAATTTTTTCTCGCTCGCAGAAATTGTTTATCTCAAAGCGTTGGTTCTCTACTGTCTGTTTGTCGCTACTTACTCGAATGTATCCGTAAATCATTTTTGTTATTTATTTAGTTATATAATTTGAAATTGTCTCATTGAATAAGACGGATATTCAGCTAATGAAATTAGCCCCTATTATTATAGTAGAGGTGCGAGATTTCTTCCTGTTAATTTGTGATTTAACTTGCTGGAAATTTGCAGACAAACATAAAAGCCATCAAAAATAGACAATAATGGGACGGAAATGCCGTCCCATTTATACTACATTGTACGTGATTTTCATGTAGCACAATATACGACCAGTCCCAATCCCACCGTATAAACAACCAAGAATATCACCAAAACTTTCATCCAGAAGTCGGAAAACCAAACGCCCTCATTCCGTCTGATGATTTTGCGCATATTAGATTCATGCTCGGCAATAAGTTTTGCTTGTTCGGCGCGGTGATTTGCCAATACCGAAATCCAACTTTCAATAGAATGGTCTATAAGTTGCCTAAGCTTTGTAAGTTGCTCTGGGGTAATTGTTGTCTTGAATTTCGTGTCCCGTTCAGCTTTCACAATTGCATTACAGATGCCACTGACTATATTCTCACAACTGCCAGCTGCCGCTTTGAGTGCACCCTCAATGCGACATTCGGCAGCGATAGCTTTCTCCAAATCCTCATTGAACTTTATCAGCGTTTCCTTTGCTTCTCTTATTTCTATGAGAAGTTTATCAATTTCTTGTTTTTCTGACTCAATTTGCTGGTTGATTTCAACTTTCTCCAGCATGTCGTTGACATTTATAGGTGAAGTGCCCCTTGATTTTCCTATACCCATTTTCTTATATTTATAAAAGGTAGATTATCTGTGAAGTCCTTTTTTGCGTTTGCACATGCTGTTTGCCATTCTTGCGCAGCGGCGTGCCCATTCAAGTTCATCCTCGTCCTTATCTCGTCCCCAGCCACCAGTGTCAGAACCGCCACCACCACTTGAAGCAGCCATACTTGTGGCAGCATCCAAATACCCGGCAAAGAGTAAAAGAGCCGTATGTTGTATCTCTTCAATCTTAGCCAACGGATGAGCTTCATCCAAAGAACAATCTTGCCGGATGATATTGTCAGCGGCTTCGGGTATCTCCACATGGTAGCTGTGATATTCGTCTGTCGCTATATCATAGTACCTTATAACAGGCTGTGGAGCCATCTTGGGTTGTACAACAGAATCAGCGTTGGCTGTCTGTGTTTGTTGAGGAATAGATTTTGTTGGCTCGGATTTCCTTTCCTGCTGATGCAGTTTTGCCCAAGTAGCCTCTATCTTTGATGGAGTCAGATTTCTCCCGATACCCAACACGGATGATTTATAATTGGAATTCCCCCGTTTGATGGAATAACCATAAACCTTTCCCTTATCATTTTCTTGTATGTGCACTTTGTAACCCCGTTTTGTCAGTTCCATTTTGTATTGTCGCCAACTGAATTTGTCCATCGCGCGAAGTATCTCCATACAACAGTTTGAGATTTCCTGCCTGTGCCGTATGCCGATTTCTTTGGACTGTACCCATCCTCGTTTTTCGTTGATGATATTCGCAGCCATGACTGCCCTCTCACCAATCTTATGGCTATCATTTATTTTTCCATTCATATCCACACGGTTGGCATCAATGTGCAGGTGGAGAATGCCACTTTTGGAATCACGATGGGTTCTTCGTCACTTTTGGGGCAGTAAAATATACTAAACACCTTTATCTATAGACTATACCAGCTTATTTAAGGGAATAAAATTAAAGCTATCAAAAGACACATGTTCAATAGGACAAGCATTACCTTGTTAGGCAATAAATTTACTAGCTTTAACACATGAACTGCCCCAAAAGTGACGAAGAACCTCACGATGCAGGGCGGCTATGTATTGCGAACCTTTGAGATTGGTTTGCTTTGAGGATATCCGTTTAGTCTTGCCAGAAAGGTCTATGGAATCAAACTCACGGATGAACTCATCTGCTAAACGTTCCCAGTCATTCATAGACCAACCACGGCTTTCGTTTTCGGCAGGGGAAATTTCAATTCTTATCACATTTCTGCCAAGAGGTCTGCCCTTGTTGATTTTCTCGGCAAACATCTTCTGCACGAGCATCATCCGACCGTACATTGCTTCCGGTGAAATATCATCGGGCAACAGGTTGGCTTTGACTACATCCGCTCTGTCTTTATTGACGGAATATCTTATGGCATTTGCGCCATGCGGTATGGTACTGGCTTTTGCTATCATAACGAGTAAGGAAATTTATTCGGTAAGATAATTCTCTATCTGGCTCCAGCGGTTGATTAGTTGCGTGGCTGTCATCATCCATTGTTCCACAAAGCGTGTGTCACTGAAATACATGGCTCGTTTATCCGCTTGGATGGATTTCACGGCAGCCGCAATACGGATGAGGTCGCCTCTTGCATCCGTCAGGCTGCACAAGGCTTCTACCTCACGCTCAGACAACCGTTGCCGTGGATGCTGCCCTAAAGCAGTGCGGCGCACATAGTTGCTCATGGACAAACCGCAGGTTTTGGCAAGTTCTTTCGCTTGGGTGTATTCCTGCTCCGTTACTCTGGCTTCAAGTCGCAAGGTACGCCTCATAACTTTCTTGTCATTTTCTTCGTCAACTTCATTGCTGATATTCTTTTTCTTCTTCATTGTGTTATGAGTGAAACTTCTTTCTAAAATTGGACAGCCCGGTGGGAGCTTGCGACTGCCGAAATATGCCTATAAGGTACGGATGAGTGCAGCGAATTTGTGCGACATAGGAACTTCTTGCAAGACCCCACACGAAAACATAGGCTCCACCGCCATTTCTAATATGATGATGTTGGGCTATCCGCAGAAATATCCTCGTTGGATTCTTCCTCTGCCGCAGACTGTGAAGAAACAGAAATAAGGGAAGAAGGAATTTCTCCATTATCTGATATAACTGGCATTTTGCCTGCGAAGGAAAAATCTGAATCGGAAACGCACCCCTCATTCATTGCTTCTGTTTGCCTGCAATCATCCTCTCCTTCTTCTTGCCGGTCTTTTATTCGGACATAGAAAGGATTGTCTATTCTGTTGCCATTTTCCATCCATGCCGATATACATTTCAGGGTGTGAACGCTTGTTCGGTTACTCTGCGTGGATGCGACAATTCCCAACTGGTTCATCTTATCAAGTACACGGGATATGGTCTTTTTGTCATAGCCTAACTTGCAGGATAAATCCACTTCCGAAAGGATGGCTTGCCCCACTTGTAAAGTTGTGGAAAATCCTTTTATGGCATAATCTGTTTCTTCCAACACAGCCGCTTCAATAAGTCGGTGCAATATCTTCATACGGTCAATGCCGTATTTGCTTCCTGCCAGATACGCAAGTTGCTCTGACGAAAGTACTATACAATAATCTGTTTTCATCGTCTGTATAATTTGAGATGATTTATAAATGGTGCAGCCAAAAGAGAAAGTCAGCAATGCATACCGTAACCTCTTTCTGGCATATAATACTCCTTGTCGTATGCGATGTGGTCAAGTACGTTTTGCAGCCTGTCCAATTGTTGGCTGTCCAATACACGGATGGCGGCAATGGTAATGTTCTGTGACGCGATACGCCGGTGCTCACAATTCCGTTCTGACATACTTCCGTCTCCATCGGCATGGACACTTCGCAGGTAATTGTTCACCGCCTCGGTCTGTTCCTTACTTGGAAAGGTGGAAGGGTAACAGTCTTGAACATACGTAACCATGTGGCTGACCACATTTGCCAGCAAAGGGTCACGTTCTTGTAGCTGTTTGATAAGTTCTTCTTTCCTCATATTGTTGGTTTATATTGTCCCGTGTCCCAAGCGTTTTTTATAACTTTCTATTTTGCTTACTTCCTATTTTTATTCTTTTTCGAGGGCAAAAGGGACAAGGGGACATAAGTTTTTTCTTTTCCCTTATTTAAAATTAGAATGGTAATTCCAGTTCACTTGGCAGTGTTGCGCAGGACTCTTCACTTGGAGTGTCCACCCTCACCCATGGGGATTTCGTCCGTCCCGTCTTATCGCAGTAGGCTGGATGCAGCCCCTTGACCTTCTCCTGTTCACTCCGTTTCCAATTTGGAATCATGGACATCAAGCGGTTGATGTATTGCGAAGTGTATTTGGACGGATTTCGTCTGACCAAATCATTGGGCAGTTCCTCTATTATCTGTCGGGCACAAACCATATTGAGTGAGGTCATTGTGGAATTTGGTTCTAAGTAGGCTCCTTTCTGATAAGCCAGTCGTGTCGGAATCATCCAATTTGCATACTGCATGGGAACCTCACGCTCCAGATACATTTCTATGTCCTCCATAATTGGGTCGACAAGAATGTTGGAATGTTGCATCTGCACCTCGTTGGCCTTATTCTCCATGTCCGGTGACAAGTAGAGTTTCATTCCTTGTCGATAATAGGCGTATGCCTCTGCCCAAAGCTGAGGAACGGAACACTGTAGTTTATCCAGCCAATCCGACACATACCCATTGCCTTTGACCGAGATAATCCACCATCGGCGATTTCCATTGTCTCCTTGCAGGAAGTTTGCCTCATTGGTGGTAGCCGCAAAAACATTATGTCGCATGAACTCCACCACCTTATGCCCATAAGCCGGACGCATATAATCACTGCAACGGCTTAGAAAAGCCTTGGCTGCCTCTGCATCGTTCGCTCGTTTCAAACCATTCAACTCACTGATTTCAATAATCCAGCCATTGGTTATGGTCTCCACTTTCTCCTTGTCACCACTGGCGAAAGAAAATGAGTCGTTGAACCACTTACCGCTAATAGCTTTGAAGAAGGTGCTCTTACCGATACCTTGGGGACCGGGCAAGGTCAATACGTTGTCAAACTTGCAACCTGGATTGAATACTCTAGTTACAGCCGCCACAAACCAAAGTTTTGTCTGTTCTCTGACAAGCGGATTGTCCTCGGCTCCAAGATAATCTATGATGGTTGTGGCTATGCGAGGTTGTCCGTCCCATGTCTCTTGTGTGATGAATTCCTGTACAGGATTGAAACTCCGTTCAGAAGAAGTGGTCTTCAGTATCTCAAATACTTTGTTCTGCGTCAGGCGTATTCTGTATGTTCTTTCCAGATAGTCCTGTATCTTTCCTGCTGATTCTTCATCAATTTTGTTACCATTGACATTGCGGAACAAAGGGCAGAAACACACATCGTCCTGACAGAAGGTATCGTACCTTATCTGACTAAGATTCTCATCCAGTGTGAAAATAAGCCGGAGATTACTGATGGAACGAACCGGATTCCCGTAACTGTCTGTTGCCAGATTCTTTTTCCAATTCTCTTCCATACCGCTATTCTTTGATATGGATGCCACCAGATTCCTTTGCCAAAGCCAATGCAAGGTCTGCATCCACTACGATTTTTCGTCCTATCTGCGTGATGGCTTTGTCTATGATGCCGTTCTTCTTAATGCGGTTGGCGGTGGGTACGCTACAACCGAATACACGGGCGATACCCTCTATGCCATAGTAGTTGCCTTTGGATGCCACTTGGGGAGTGGCCGCTTCTGTACTCTCCACACTTTTAGTGATGAGAAAACAAAGCTCCTCACCCGTCATCATGGCGATGGGCTTTTGGAGTAGTTGGTTAAGATTGAGTTTTTCTTCCATACCTTTACTTGTTTGATGATTAAATACTTTAAGCCTCGGCTCAACTCTGTGAAACCGATTTCACAAGCAAAGGTAGTGTATGAAACTCTGTGTGTTGGTCGGTTTATTTATACCTTATTTTAACCGACCGTATTACAACAGTTGTTTGCAAAGTAAATACGGATAGCTTGATTTCCCAACTACCCGTTATTGGCAAAATAGTCCGTCCATCGGTCTATTATCCGTTTTGCTTTGGTGTAACTGCTTCCTCTTTGGGGTGAGTTCAAAGTAAGTTCCTTGATTTCCCCGTATCGCTTCTGTGGTATATCGTGCCCGTAATGTCGTTGAGAGAACTGTTCTATGGTACGGTGGAATGTCATGTATCTTGTGGACGCTTTTATCTTGCCAGACTTTACCAATGATTTCAACAAATAGGCAAGACTTATGTCCTCTGTATTTTCTTCAAGAAACAAAAGGATACCCTGCTTGATACGTTCCTTGTCGTCCAAAAGAATATCATCCAATGATTGTATCACCTTTCTATTGCCTCGCCTGCCTTTTACTTTTCGTAGGGCAAACATCACCTCTTTCCAGATTTCCGTGGTACAGCCTTCTATGGTATCTTCCCAGTCTGCTTTGGTTTCTGTACCCATCTCTATACTTCCATTGACAAGCAGGGTAACGCATAACTTTACAAGAAGCATATCGCCATGGTCAACCTCTTCACTGTTCAGCAGACGGTTAAGTAATTTGGCCATACGTGAAAGACCGTGGTCAAATACCACGAAATAATACATACAATAAGCCAAGTCTTCTTTCTTTTCCATTACACGGTCATACAGGTTAGCCATGAACACACCAATGAATACTGCATGAGAGAGGAAAACAATTTGAGAGATATAGGTCAGGAACTGATAAACCATTTTTCTTTCCAGTTTGCTCAACAGATAACATCCTTTGCTGTTTTTCATGAACATATCTAATTGCCCAATCAAGTAGGACCTTAACTCCTGCGGCAGACGATTCCATATTTCAATAGGTGTTTCAGAATGAACCATCAGCAGCCCGGACTTTGGCGATGTAAGCAGTTCTATTGTCCCCATTTTGATACTGACACCTATCCACAAACGCTTGTTGGTGATACATTGGGCTATGGTCTCGGTATATTGACCAGCCCATTGTTGATTGGTTATATTTTGTATGTCTTTACCATTTGCCAAATTAGAAAGCCAATCATACATCATCAAGGCTTCGGGAGGTGTGCATTTCTGCATCATCAGATACATGTCCATCAGGACAGATACATCACCTTTTGCCACAGCATCCATGCGCTTACAAAAGTCGGCATACACTTCTTCATGGGCTGATTTCCATGCACGGATAGCCATATCAGCCGCATCCTTCCTTTTGGAATAGGATTTTATCCTTTCTATGAAATTTATCATCAGCATTACGGATTAAGGTTGTCTGAATAATTTAAGCAGTTCTTCTGTGGACATGCTTGCCAGTTTCGCTAACAGAGCATTCCTTTCAGAAGAATTCTCCAAGTTTAGCAGTTTTGAATTGTTTTGCATCTGTATATCGAGAGGATAATGCTCAATGTAGATTTGAGTAATGGCATGAGCAGAAGTTGAATGCCCCATGCTTTCAGAGATATAATCCATATCCACTCCGGCATTATGCAGATTAGTAGCAAACGAGTGTCGGCACCATGTGCCGGACGGACAGATGGACTTATCCCAATTCAATGCCTCATGGCAAATCTTAATGACGCGGTCTTTCACGTTTGAGTTCTCTTGCATGGTGTATTTGCGGCGTAACTCTTCCGTTTCCGCTCCTTTTAATATATCGGGGAACACAAAACCGTCCCGAATCGGAGGTGCAGCTATCTCATCCAAGATATATCGTAAAGGAGGGATGATAGGGACTATTACCTCTGAGCCGTCAGCACTCCGTCGGGATGTTTTCTTTCGATTGAAGCGGAAAGCTTTGCCATTTGTCTGATAATAATAACTATTATAGGTCAAGCGGCCAGCATCAGCCATATTGAAACCGTTGCAAAGATATTGGGCAAGAAATAATCCCAATGAATAATGCGCACGTTGCACATATTCTTCCGACCAATGTTCAGGATACTTCTTTGATACGAAAAGGTTGTATAGTTCCGTCATCTGATTTACGTTCAAGAAGCTCTGCTTGCGCTTTGCACTCTTGGGAATGCTTACCAAGCCTTTCTCTTTCTTGTTAGAAAAGGGATAAGGAACATCTTTGAGGTAGCCTTCATGTACACACCTGTTCCATACGGCACGGCAACAGCGCAAGTAGATACCGGCCGTAGTGTCGCTGATTTTACCGACAATCGCACCATTTTCGTCTTTAACTCCATTGTGCATACCATCCTTCCACTTCTGAAGTTCTGCCGCACAGATGCAGAAGCCCTTAATTGCATTTTCTCCAAGAATCTTTCTGAATGATTTGAGAGAACACTCATAACTTTCTGCGGTGGTGAAACGTACTCCTCCATCTTCTGTACGCAACTCGTGAATGACTTGCTCCCATATACTAATAAAGGATTGTGATTTGGTTGTGTCCTCTTTGGATAGCACCACTTCTTCACCCATGATACATTGACGTACCATCTCAAATGTCAGGATGCCGCCTTTGTTCAGGTTCATCAGGATTTCTTTGTACTTGGGAACGATAGTGTCTTTCCATTCTTTTTGTAACCTGTAGTTCTCGCTTTTACATTTCGTCGCATTGCAGATGTCCGAGAACTTTTTCTCAGTAAAAGAACTTCCAACTGTAAAGTAGAAGAACTTGCGGTCTATCGTAAAACGAAGAGATAATGGAAACTCACACGCATTCTTTCTGCGGGTACGCGAATCCAACACGATAGAGACAGAACAGTTTCGCTCTTTGAAAAGGGGCAAAGACTTTGTCAATTTTTCCATTGCATTCATTGTTTATGTTCAACATAACCTCTGAATACAGCCGATTTGCAATGTGAGGCATACATATACAAAACGCTACATATAACCACAGAGTCCCTATCCTTTGACGGATAAAAACATTGTCGTTATATGCAGCGGTGCAATCTCGTTGTCTTCTGTCGCTGACTGGTAACCGGGCTTCTGCTAATCGGTCTCAACCCCTGAAGCAACTCTCACATATTGTTTGAAATAGAGTATTCTCCGACTAATACTCCCTCTACGCTTCGATTCACCGGAATGGGATGACCCTCCCACGAAGGTTAGACAAACTCACTTTTCCTTATAAGGAAAGAGCACCTCTTGGTCATGGCTCGCCATAAATGCATTGCATTTGCAAAGTTACAATATTATTCTGTAAATCAATATACAAATGGAGTATATTTGAGTTCATTTAATCGTAAAGTGTCGTCACACTAACAAAACTTCGGGTAAAAATGCTACAGGATTGCATGGAGCATCATAGAAATTCTATGTGTAAAACACGGCCAACTCAAACAGTTTGTTTACGCATTGTTTACGCAAGGGCAAGAAAAAAGGAGTTGCGAAATTCGTAACTCCTTGATTTTGAAAGTGGACCAGCCTGGGCTTGAACCAGGGACCTCCAGATTATGAGTCTGTTGCTCTAACCAACTGAGCTACAAGTCCGGTGTTATCCTTCTCGGATAGCGGGTACAAAAGTAATATATTCTGTTGATATATACAAACTTTTTAGTTAAAACATATCGGTATCTTCGTAAAAAGATGCCATTTACTTCTCTATTTTCCGCTTTTAAAACTTATATGTGCGCCGGGGATTTTTCGGGAACCAACCCTTTCTGACTCGCTCCTCTTGTTCAAAGACCTCTTTGATAGTCCAAAACGAAGAGAAAGCGAAAACACCTAAAAGGGAAGCGACCAGAATATTCTCCACACAAAGGGAAGCCACAACACCAATGATACCCAACAAAAGAAAGAACCACCAGCATTTGGTACCCCAATAGTACTCAGCCTTCACAACAACAGGGTGAAACAAACCGATAATGAGGAATGTACAAATGCCGATGAATAGGCCCGAAAGATGATAGTCATTCAGAAACTCCATAAACCACACTGAATTACTTCTCTGGACAAATAGGTATCTCCTTCTTGATGCTCTGCTCCAAAGAGATCAATGTTTCCGTAGCCGTTACACCCGGAATCTCCTGCATCTTATTGTTCAGCAAGTCCATCAAGTGCTCATTGTCACGCGCATATACTTTCGTCAGCATGGTGTAGGGACCCGTGGTAAAGTGACATTCTACTATTTCGGGGATTTTCTCCATTTCGGCAACTACCGATTTGTACATGGAACCTTTCTCTAACTTGATTCCTACATACGTACAGGTTCTATAGCCCAAAGATTTCGGATTCACATGATAGCCAGAACCAACAATTACGCCTAAGTCAATCAAACGCTGCACACGTTGATGAATGGCAGCGCGTGATACACCACACTCAGCAGCTACATCCTTGAAGGGAATACGAGCATTCTGGGAAATAATCTCCAGAATTTGACGGTCAAGATTGTCTATTTTTTCCATAATATCAATAAGTGTATGTTTTTATTCTTATCAAATAGTAAGCAAATATAGAGCTTTATTTTAATTTCTCTATACAAAAGGAGGAAAAAATAAGGAATAAGTCAAAAAAAAGCGGACGAAGCAGATGTTTTTGTTCACATCTGTTCGTCCACCAAGTTTATGCGGAAGGTAAGGATGACCTTCTACCGACTGTTATTTTTCGGAGTTCCAATTGTTACTTTTCAATGCCCCAATTGTTACTTTTCGAAGTTCTAATTGTTGCTTTTCAATGCTCCGATTGTTATTTCTCGATGCTTACGAGCTCTACTTCGAAGATCAGCGTTGAGAACGGTTTGATCTGACCGCCTGTCTCTCTGCTGCCATATGCCAGTTCTTGCGGAATATAAAGTTCCCACTTAGAACCAACAGGCATCATAGTGAGGGCTTCTGTCCAACCTTTGATCACCTGATTGGCGCGGAAGGTAGTCGGTTCGTTGCGTTTATATGAGCTGTCGAACTCGGTACCGTCGATCAATGTACCTTTATAGTTCACTTTCACTTTGCAGGTATCGGCAGGGATTTCACCTTTACCTTCGGTGATGATTTTATATTGCAGACCGCTCGGAGTGGTTACAACGCCTTCTTTAGTCTTGTTCTCAGCAAGGAATTTCTCGCCTTCAGCTTTGTTATCGGCATATTTCACGGCCAAGGCTTTTTCTTTGATAGCCTCCATGCTCTCGCGCATGTAAACCTCTGCAGCAGCTTTGTCCATCACGTTGTTTTTGCCCATGACACCTGCAATGAAGCCTGCCAACATGTTTTCGCGGCTCAGGCTCTGAGTTGAGTCGTTACCGAAAATCTGCTGGTTGAAGCCTTCTACCCATTGCTTGCTTACCATTTGGCCGATCTGCATACCGGTCATGTAAGCAGCATCTTTCTTATCGATTTTAGTTGCACCTTCGTTGAAACCTTTGATGAACTCAGCCATCTGGGTTGTGTCAACGCCTTGTTGCATCAGATACTGAGTCAGACCTTCGGTACGAGCCATACCGATAGCATATGACAATGAGTCAACATCTGTTTTCAGGTTTGCTTTCGGGCTTTGTGCAGTACAGGAAACCAAGCCTGCACCTACTGCAAGAGCCATAATAAATGTTACTTTTTTCATTTTGCTTTTACTGTTTATTTTTATTTTTGAGATAATATTTCGAGCAATTCTACTTCGAATACCAGTGTACTGTGGGGCGGAATCATTTCGCCTGCACCTTGTGCGCCGTAAGCGAGGTCAGAAGGGATGTAAAGTTTCCATTTGGCGCCTTCGGGCATCAGTTGCAGAGCTTCCACCCAACCGGGAATCACTTGGCTTACGCCGAACACTGCGGGTTGTCCGCGTTTGATGGAGCTGTCGAACAGGGTTCCATCAATCAGTGTACCTTCGTAGTGGCATTTCACCTGGTCGGAGGCTGTCGCATACTTTCCTATACGCCCTTCATTGATAACTTCATATTGCAAGCCGCTGGGCAAGGTGATAACGTTCGGGCGCTTCTTGTTTTCTTCCAAGAAACGTTTACCCTCTTCGATGTTGGCGGCATTCATTTTTTCTTCCAGTTCGGCAAAGTATTTGTTCACGATGTCGCGCGCTTCGGCATGCGAAATGGCGGTTTTGTTTCCTTCCAATACATCTTTGACTGCTTGTGCAAAGTCATCTACTTCGATGCCTTTGGCACCCATGCTCAATAAATTTTGACCTATTCCAAGGCCGATAGCGTAACTAAATTTATCCATACGTTTTTTCGGGTTGATACTGAAAGTGATTTCTCTTTCAGTCAATTGCAAAATTACAAGTCGCAAAAGTAAGTCTTTTATTCGAATGATTTATGCTTTTTAGATTTAAATTTTCTTATATCTATGGCTATTTCGGCAATCTTACGTACTTTTGTAAGAAACTAACGGTGCAATTCGGGTCTCGGACGACTTTTCCAGAATCTTAAAGGTAGAAAGAGAGATTCCTCGAGGATTGATGTTTCTCGCATTACCGATATTTTCGTCGCATCAGTTCCTTATCAGAAACGCTGTTTCTCCGTAGTTTCTCCGTGTCCTATAGTTTGGAGGAACCTTGGAGCGGGTATGGACTTGGTATGGAGCGGGTACGGACCAGATAGGACCGAATTGTTTCACCAAAGCAAGAAAGAAATTAAGTTAATGTAAAAAGGAGATCGGTTATGAAGAACTTAGTCATTTTGTCCGGTGCAGGAATGAGTGCCGAGAGTGGAATCAGTACGTTTCGCGATGCGGGCGGGCTGTGGGACAAGTATCCGGTGATGCAGGTTGCCAGCATCGAGGGTTACGTGAGAGATCCGGAGTTGGTGATCAACTTTTATAATGAGCGTCGCAAGCAATTGCTTGATGTGCTACCAAACGCAGGACACATAGGACTTGCCGAACTGGAGAAGAAATTCAAGGTGACAGTGATCACACAGAATGTGGACAACCTGCACGAGCGCGCCGGAAGCACGCACGTCATCCATCTGCATGGGGAGCTGACGAAGGTATGTTCCAGCCGCGACCCTTACAATCCCCGTTACATAAAGGAGCTGGAGCCGGAAGAGTATGAAGTGAAGATGGGCGACAAGGCGGGTGACGGCAGTCAGTTGCGGCCGTTTATCGTCTGGTTTGGCGAAGCGGTACCGGAGATAGAGACGGCCATCGATTATGTGGAAAAAGCAGATATCTTCGTCATCATCGGCACTTCGCTGAACGTATATCCGGCGGCAGGGCTTCTGAACTATGTGCCCCGTTCGGCGGAAGTCTACCTGATTGATCCGAAACCTGTTGACACCCACTCTGCAAGGCAGATACATGTCATTCAGAAAGGGGCCTCGGAAGGGATAGAAGAATTACGGCAGACGATTCTTACACCAAAGGCGGGAAACTGACAGGAAGCGGGAAGCTATTTCTTCAGTACTGCCCGCAACACAAACCACGCATGATGCGCCACGGTGCTCAGCAGCCCGTAGTGATGCACCATGATGCGGAAGCGTTCGCGCAGCGACGCCTTATGGTTTTGTGTGGTCATGCCCTCCTCCAAATAGTCGATAAGCGTGAGATGCGTGTTATGCAGCGTCCGCGCTTTTTTCATGATGCGGATGCACCAGTCGAAGTCGGCGGAGAAGCGGTAGTTCATATGATAAGGCATGACGAGCGTGCGTTTGGCAAAAAACGCCTGATGGCAGACGAGCATGCCTTGCTTGAAACTCTTCCACGTCAACACTTCGGGAGCTGAGAGGCGGCGCATCCGCCGAAAATGTCCTTCTTTATCCACCAAGGCGGTTTCACCGTACATCACGTCCGGCAGTTCGTTGCCGGAAAGAGTGTGTACCATCTGCTGCAACGTGTCGTCTTCGTGAAAACTGTCGCCGGCATTGAGGAAACAAAGATAGTCGCCTGTAGCCAGCCCGATGCCCTTGTTCATGGCATCGTAGAGTCCCTTGTCCGGTTCGCTGACGATTCGAGTGATGTGGTCGCGGTATCTTTCGGCAATGGCAAGGGTCTGGTCTTTGGACGCGCCGTCTACGATGATATACTCCACGTGGTGATAGGTCTGCGAGATGACACTTTGTATTGTGTCTTCCAATACAGCCTCGGCATTGTAAGTCACGGTGATGACGCTGAACTTCGGTGTGGGACGGTTATGCATTTCTTCCGGTTATTTTGTTGTACACATCAATATATCTTTTGGCAATGGCGCGTTCGGAATAGCTTCCGACGGCTTTCCGGTGTGCTTGTTCGGCAAGGGTGTCGTATTCGGGCTCGGTCAGTATCCAGTGGATGCCGTTGGCGAAATCTTCGACCGATTTGTATTGTGCCACATAACCGTTGTGCAGGTGGTCTATCATTTCCGGTATGCCGCCCACGTTGAAGCCTACGCAGGGAGTTCCGCAGGACATGGCTTCCATGATGGTGTTGGGCAGGTTTTCTTCGAGCGAAGGGGTCACAAAGAGGTCGACAGCATTGTAGATGTCCACCAACTGATGCTCGTTGCTGACGAAGTTGAGCGGATAGACCTTGAAGGGAAGCAGGGGTTCCATCTGTTCGGACTGATTGCCGAAGACAACGACTCCCAGTTCGTCTTTCAGCTCAGGGTGTTTCTCCGCCAGCAGTTTACACGCCTCGATCATGTAGTCGATGCCTTTCCGCTTGTCCGTTATCTTCACCGACCCGAACAGAATGAGTTTACCCTCCTGCGGAAGGTTGCATTTCCGGCGTGCCTCGGCGGCATCATGAGGCTTGAAGAGGTTGGTATTGATGGGGTTGGGGATGTTCATCACGGTATGCCCGCTGAGCAGTTCGCTTTTCCGCGCCAGGCTTTCGAGCCAGCGGCTGCACGCCACAAACGTGATATGCCGACCTTGATAGAGCTTCTTCTTCTTGAGAAAGATGCGGTGCGAAAGGTCACGCTTTCCGCCCCCTCCGTAGAGGAAAGGACAGTGATGGCACTCTTGCTCGTAGCGGGTGCACTGACGCGCATGATGACAGATGCCGGTGCAGGGCCACATGTCGTGCATGGTCCACACGACGGGTTTGCCCGATGCCAGAATCTTCTCGATATTCTTCAGGGAGAGCATGCCTTGATTTATCCAATGGAGGTGGATGACGTCAGCTTGCTGAAACTCTGGCAGATAGGTGATATCACAGCCGGCATTGGCTATATCAACGGCAAAAAGATTACTCTTCTTGAAGTGGTTGGCTTGCCAAATGACGATACGTTCCCATACGAATTTCCACACCAGGCTCCAATTCTTCTTGAGAGCCACCACGGTGATCTGTTCGGTCTGCTTGTCGCGCACCAGCATCTTTACTTTGATACCGCTGTTCTTGAGCGATTCCATTAACCGGCTTGCTGCCACGGCGGCACCGCCGATGCGTTCTGACGTACTGATGATAACTACTCTCATTATTCTTTTTCCCTCCTTTCTTGAATAGTCTTGTAACCTATTGGGGATTGCTGTATCTCTTTCTTTCGGGCCAATTGGGACAGAGCCATATAGACGTCGTCCAGTTCTTTACGGTTGTCTTCGGACAGGTCGTTGATAGCGGAAAGCGTCTCCTCGCTCAGTTTTTCCAGTGCTTTTACCCGATTTTTCAGTTCTTCCAGTTCCTGGTGGGTATTTACAGCGGGCAGACCTTGGCGGATGGCAACGAAAGCCCGCATGATGGCGATGTTCACATAGATGGCTATGTCGCTGTTCAAGATGCCGGACAACATGGCAAGCCCCTGTTCGGTGAAGGCGAAAGGCAGTTTGCGGATACCGCCCCAACTTGAAGTCACAAATTGTGACTTCAAGTTATCCCATTCTTCTTTATTTAGTTGGAACATAAAATCAGGCGGGAATCTTTTGATATTTCTTTTTACCGCCTGATTCAATACTTTTACTTCTACTTGGTAGAGTTCCGCCAAGTCTTTGTCCAGCATGACCCGGGTACCTCTCACCTCATATATTTTATTTTGAATAATTAGTTGTTCCATAATCCTCGGAGGAGCTTGAATATTTTCGGCAAAAGTACGTTTTTTGCGTGTTTGTTGTGTATAAAAGATTGTTTTTTTCACGGGTTTCTCACGGGTTTCGTTTAAAGTGGCTATCTTTGCGAGCCAGATAGACGATACTTAAAAGCTAATGATGGTATGGGAGAAAAAGGATTAAAAGGACTGGAGTTGTTGTGGCAGACATTCTTGAGTGTGGTGAAAATCCTGCTGCAATCCAAGTGGAACACCCGCTTGCCCTCTTCTTTCAGCAATCCGGACGAGTTGCTGATACTTGCCAACGGTCCTTCGCTGAACCGCACGATAGAGGAAGCCGCGGCTTTCGTCAAAGGGAAGACCCTACTGGCAGTGAACTTCTGCGTCACCTCACCCATGTTCGAGCGCCTGCGCCCCGAAATCTACCTGATCGCCGACCCGCTGTTCTGGATAGTTCCCGAGAAGCGTGTACAACTGTTTAAGACGATGGCTGAGAAGACAACGTGGGACATGAATTTCTTCGTCCCCGCCCGCGCCTTGAAGAACAAGGATTGGCAACCGCTCCTTGCCGGCAATCCGCACATCAAACTCCACATCTACAATACCACTCCGATCGAAGGCTTCCAAGGCTTCTGCAACTGGGTATTCCGCCGGGGATGGGGTGTTCCCCGCCCGCACAACGTGCTGATTCCGTCCATTGCCGTAGGACTTCGCCTGCCGTTCAAGAAGGTTTACCTGGCAGGTGCCGATCACTCTTGGCTGCCGGAAATCCACGTGACTGACGACAATGTGGTGCTGATGCATCAGAAACATTTCTACGACCAGAACAAATCGCATGCCGACACCGTGAAACAGGAGAACCTGAACAGTGCACGGCTCTACACGATACTTTATCACATGTACGTAGCTTTCAAATCCTATTTCGTGCTCGAGGCCTACGCCCGCCGCCTGGGCAAGGAGGTCATCAACGTCACCCCCGGCTCGTACATCGACGCTTTTAAACGGATGAAAATATGAAAGATGGAATAATCATTCAGGCACGCACCGGCTCTACCCGGCTGCACAACAAGATTCTGCTCCCCTTCTACGGCGAACAGCGCATCATCGACATTCTGATAGCCAACATCCGGCAGGCCTGTCCGGACAAGTGCATCGTGCTTGCCACGACCGCACGCCCGCAGGATGACGTGCTTGCCGAAGTGGCACACCAGGCAGGGATTCTCTGCTTCCGCGGCGATGAGGACAACGTGCTCGACCGCTTTATCCGTGCTGCCGAAGCCTTCGATATCGACCGCTTCATCCGTGTCTGTTCGGACAATCCTTTCCTGCGCCCTGAGACGTTCAACACGTTCTTCGCGGAGCACACCTTCGCACCCGCCGACTACATCGCCTACGGCTTTGCCGACGGACGCCCCACCATCAAGTCCCACCTGGGGCTGTATGCCGAACTGACCACTACGGACGCCCTGCGCCATGCTGCCATCGCCACGCAAGAGAAACTCTATGTGGAGCATGTCACCATCTATCTCTATACGCATCCCGAAGCTTTCAACGTACGCCTGCTGCCGCTGCCCGACGAACTGGAAGGCCGCTTCGACCTCCGCTTCACGCTCGACACCCCAGAAGACTTCACCTTGCTGCAAGAGCTGTATGCCACCTTCTACGAGAAGACCGACCGTAGCATTCACGCCCTTCTCCAACTGGTGAAGGCGCATCCCGAATACCGCGCCAAGATGCTGGAGAACATTGCGAAGAATGAGAAATGACATAAAGGCATGACGCACCCGCTTCCCGTCCCAGAAAAAGGCAGGGGAAACCGATCTGAAGACAGTAATAAACCTAAGATAACCGAATGAACAGTACATATATTATCGGAGAAATCGGTCAGAACCATAACGGTTCCGTTGATATAGCCAAATTGATTGTAGACCTGGTATCCCGCCCCGTCCGTGAGGAAGTGTTCGATATAGAACTTCGTCCGATGGATGCCGTGAAAATGACCAAACGTGATTTGAATGAGGAACTGACAGACTCCCAGATGAATCGTTCTTACGATTCTCCCCATTCTTTCGGACGCACCTACGGCGAGCACCGCGCTTTTCTGGAGCTGACGGACGAGGAACACTTTGAAGTCTATAAGCACGCCAAATCTTTAGGGCTTGATTTTGTAGAAACGCTCTGTTCAAAAGGCTGCCTCTCTCTGCTGAAACTTTTCACGCCCGACCGCCTGAAAGTGGCAAGCCGCGACCTCACTAACCTCCCCTTGCTGGAAGTGATGGCGGAGACACGGATACCCATCATCCTGTCCACCGGCATGGCGGGTAGGAAGGAACTGGATGATGCCTTGGAAGTGATCACCCGCTATCATAATGATATTTCCATCCTGCACTGCGTATCCCAATACCCTACCCATCCCGATAATCTCAATCTGAAGACTATCAGCTACCTGAAACAGCATTATGGCCAGTACACTATCGGTTTCTCCGACCACACCATCGGCATCGCCGCCCCTATTGTTGCCGTAGGAATGGGTGCCGAAATGATAGAGAAGCATGTCACCATCGACCGCCGCATGAAGGGAACTGACCAGCAAGGCTCTTTGGGACCGGACGGGGTGAACCGCATGATACGCGACATCCGGATAGCTGAACGTTGGTTGGGGAAAGAAGAGTTGTACATCGACGCTTCCGTGGCTTCGGCAAAGGTGAAGCTGGAACGCTCCATCGCTACCCGCCGCACGCTGCATCCTGGCGAGGTCATCGCAGAGGAGGACCTCCATCTGCTCAGTCCCGGCGACGGCTTCAAGTGGGCGGAGCGCGACAAGGTCATAGGACATAAGGTGCTGAAGGAGATTCCGCGCAATGAGATTGTATATCCTGCGTTGATTGAATCGTGAGGCACCCTTTTTCATTCTCATTTTATTCTCATTTCGTTTTTATCCCATAAACCCTAAATAAGATTTATGTTACCCAAGTTAGTTATTACAGATATTGATGGTGTTTGGACAGACGGCGGAATGTATTACACCGCCGAAGGTGACGTCATGAAGCTCTTCTCCGTAAAAGACGGCTGGGGCGTCATCTTCCTCCGCGAACTGGGCATTCCCGTAGCCATCATGACAGGCGAGAACTCCGCCCTCGTACAGAAACGGGCGGACAAACTGAAAATCAACCGTTGCTACCTGCACGTCGGCGACAAACTGACGAAAGCCAAAGAGGTCTGCGAGGAAATGGGCATCACGCTGGCAGATGTCGCCTTCATCGGCGACGACCTGAACGACATCCGCCTGCTGCGTGCGGTCGGCTTCAGCGCTTCTCCCTGCAACACGCCCGACTACGTGAAGCGCGAAGTAGACTACGTGACAACAGCCCACGGCGGCTTCGGCGCATTCCGCGAGTTCGTAGAGAAGCTGCTGGCGGACAACGGCATGCTGGAGACGGTACTCCAGAAGTTCATGTAGGTTTATCTCTCTTTGATGCGTGGCAGGGGAATGAACAGGGAAACCATGCCGCGCACTTTTTTCAGTACCCTCATGACCCGCTCACGGGCTGTGGGTTTCAGTGGAATTTCCTTGGCAGCCAACTCCTGCCTGCTCCATTCGGGACGGTACCGGAGCAGTCTTTCTTCTGCGTCCCGGATCTTACTCTCTGCAGCCGACACCTGCCTGTAGTAACGGATCAGGTTCAGGCAAATCTGCGTGTGGGCATTGCGCAAGGCATCGCAAACCTCCGTGCGCTGCACCTGTTCGAAGTGAGCGATCAGCAGTTCGCGTACGGTCAGGGCGGTGTCCAGTTTCCGGTCCATTCCTGTCATACTCCATATCGCCTTGCCGTGTTGCCGGTAGACTGCCATCGGACGGTTGATGTAGTGTATATCCCCGTATTGCGCATTAAGCATATGCAGGGCATAGTCGTAGGTGCTTACCTGAGCAAACCAGTCGGGAAAGTCACCGAACAGCCCTTTGCGGAAGACGGCGGAGACATTGGTGATGTAGTTACTACGCGCCAAGTCGATCAGGCAGGTATCCGACTTCTGTCCTCCGCCGTTACTGAGGCTCTTTGTCCCGTTATCCTCGAAGTAGTTGATTACCCGGTGGAAGCAGGTGGAACAGCTGGGATGCGTGTCGAGGAAGTCAGCTTGTATCTGCAACTTATGCCGGTCTATCCAGAAGTCATCTCCTTCGCAGATGGCGACGTACTTTCCGCGGCAATTCGCATAGGTTTGCAGAAAGTTCTCTATCAATCCTAAGTTCCGTTCGCGGCTGAACAGCCTGATCTGTTGCGGATGGGTATCGCGCCACTTCCGGCAGATGGCATCCGTACGGTCCGTGCTGGCATCATTGCCTATGACGAGTTCGAATCTGAAATCCGTCTCTTGCAGCATGACGCTGCGTATAGCCTCATCGATGTATCGTTCTTGGTTGTAGGTCAGCATCAGTACGCTGACCTTTATCGTTTCTTCCGGTTTCATCATTTTCGAATTGTATTAAGAAGATTTGCTTTCCTTCATCGGCGGTCCGCGCCGGCGGTCGTATCTTCAGGATAGGGTTTCCGCTTCAGCAGGTAGTGCAAGCTTTCCCTAAACACGACGGACTTCAGGCCCCACATCAGAAGGAGGTAGAGCGAAGCGGCAAGAGCCACTTTCACTAACAGCGAAAGATAGACATTAGCAATATACCCCGCGACCCAATAAGTGAACGCCATGACAGCTGCAGCGATGAACAGGTAAGGCACAATATCCTTCAACGTATCGAGCAGGTGAATCCCGATATGCTTGTGGGCAAAGTAGTGCCACACCAGTAGCCAAAGCATATTGACCGTAGTGTAGACTATCAGCATGACATTCAACCCATAGGGATGACTGCACAATACGCACAGCAGCTGGAAGATGCCCAGTGCGATGGTGTTCCACATATAGATGTTCGGCCGTCCGAGGCTGTTCATCAGATTGGAGTAGAGGGTGGCTATCGGCATGAACGCTCCCCACACGCATAGAATCTGCATGACAGGCACACTGTCCAGCCACTTGTCCGTGACGCTGATCATGATCAGCTCGTGCGAGACGATGCCCAGTCCCAGCATGGCAGGGAAAGAGACGAAGGCAGTGAAGCGCATCAGCTTGCGGAATACGTTTTGCAGACGTTGCCGGTCTTCCGTCACTTCCCTGAAGATGGGTTGTCCGACACTGTTTATCATCCCAGAGATGGTGGAATAGCCCATAGTGGTCCATTTGCTTCCTTGTGAATAGTATCCCGTCTGTTCGATGGTATAGAGACGCCCCAAGAGGGCGGAGAAGATGTTGTTGTTGAAGTGTGTGAACAGCGAGGTCAGGAGCAGCTTGCTGCTGAAGGGTAGCAACGCCCGCAACGGGCGCATGTCGAACGACAGCGTGGGATGCCAAGGCGAACGTATCCAAAGCAGTACGACATTGGCGCCGATATAGAGGATTGTTTGCAGGGCAATTCCCCAATACCTCCAACCGTGGTAGGCGCAAGCGACGCCTGCTATTCCCGAAACGAGGATGGCGACAATCTGTATCTGGCTGCGCTCTTTCACCATAAGATTACGGAAGAAGTATGCCGTGTGGGCAGTGCCGAAACTTCCGATAAGGAACCCAAGGAACTGGAAGCGCGCCAACCTCGTCAGCTCCGGAGTGTCATAGAAGTCGGCTATGAGGGGTGCGCAGGCGGAAAGCAGCAGATAGAGCGATGTACCGACACCGATACTGAACCAGAACACAGCGTTATAATCTTCGTGCTTCACCGCTTTCTTGTTGACAATGGCAAGAATGAAGCCACTTTCCGAGAAGACTCCGGCCATGGCGGAAAAGATAGTCAGCACAGCCACCATACCGTAATCGGTACTGTCCAGCAGGCGGGCGAGGAATATCCCGAAGACAAGGTTCAGCAATTGCATGGCACCATTGCCTATACCGCCCCACAATAATCCTTTGGCTGTTTTTTCTTTTAGCGATGCTCCCATTTATCTGCTTAAAAGAGGTTGTCTCCAAAGCGCTTCTTTCACTTTGGATAAGTAAAAGCATTTCCTCTTTGATGTTGTGAGAGGAAATATTTCGTCTATGTTTAATATAATAAAATGATGCAGCTGCCCAACTTTCGGGGGCAGCCGCATTTAAATTTATTTTATTTCACTTCACTACCCGGCTTCACCTCCTTCATGGTCGTCACCACAGAAAGTGAACCGTCGAAGTTTTCGGCGGAAAGGATCATGCCTTCGCTGACGATTCCTTTCAGTTTGCGCGGTGCGAGGTTAGCGATGAAGCATACCTGCTTTCCGACCAACTCTTCCGGTTTGTAATGCTGCGCGATGCCGCTTACGATGGTACGGTTCTCCAGTCCGTCGGCAATCTTGAATTGCAACAGTTTGTCGGCTTTGGGCACCTTCTGGCATTCCAGCACGGTACCGACACGGATATCCAGCTTCATGAAGTCGTCAAACTCGATGTTCGGACGGATGGGATTTGCTTTGTAATTGGCTTCCTCGTTGGCTTTCTTCGTATCGAGCAACTTCTGCACTTGTGCTTCGATCACGCTGTCCTCGATCTTCTCGAAAAGCAGTTCGGGTGTACCCAGTTGGTGTCCGGCAGGCAGCAGGTCGGTACTTCCCAAAGTCGCCCAGTCGAAGGTCGACATATTCAGCATGTTGCGCAGACGCCCGCTGCTGAACGGCAGGAACGGTTCGAAGGCAATGGCAAGGTTGGCAACCAGTTGCAGGGAGATGTTCAGGATGGTTGCTACACGGTCCATGTCCGTCTTGGCAAGCTTCCAGGGCTCGGTATCTGCGAGGTACTTGTTTCCGATGCGGGCAAGGTTCATCGCCTCTTTCTGCGCGTCGCGGAACTTGAAGACGTCGAGCAGTTTCTCCACTTCCGCCTTCACGTCGGAGAACTCTTTCAGGGTCTCGCGGTCATAGTCCGTCAGCTCGCCGGCGGCAGGCACTACACCGTCGAAGTACTTCTTGGTGAGTTGCAAGGCGCGGTTCACGAAGTTACCGTAGACGGCAACCAGCTCATTGTTGTTGCGTGCTTGGAAATCTTTCCAAGTGAAGTCGTTGTCTTTCGTCTCCGGAGCATTGGCGGTGAGCACGTAGCGCAGCACATCCTGCTTTCCAGGGAAGTCGGCGAGGTACTCGTGCAACCATACCGCCCAGTTGCGTGAGGTGGAAATCTTGTCACCTTCCAGGTTCAGGAACTCGTTGCTCGGCACGTTATCCGGCAGGATATAGCTTCCTTCAGCCTTCAGCATGGCGGGGAAGACGATGCAATGGAACACGATATTGTCTTTTCCGATGAAGTGTACAAGGCGTGTTTCAGGGTCTTTCCACCACTTCTCCCAAGAGTCGGGCAGCAGTTCTTTCGTGTTGCTGATGTAACCGATGGGGGCGTCGAACCATACGTACAGCACTTTTCCGTCGGCACCTTCCACGGGCACGGGAATACCCCAGTCGAGGTCGCGGCTTACGGCACGGGGTTGCAAGCCCATGTCGAGCCAGCTTTTGCACTGGCCGTAGACGTTGGGGCGCCACTCTTTGTGGTCTTCCAGAATCCACTGGCGGAGCCAGCTTTCGTGCTTGTCGAGGGGCAGATACCAGTGTTTCGTTTCGCGCATCACGGGTTTGCTTCCGCTGATGGCGCTCTTCGGGTTAATCAGGTCCGTAGGGCTGAGGCTGGTGCCGCACTTCTCGCATTGATCGCCGTAAGCGCCTTCGGCATGGCAGTGGGGACATTCGCCTGTGATATATCGGTCGGCAAGGAAAGTCTTGGCTTCCTCGTCGTAATATTGCATGCTGGTCTTCTCGATGAACTCACCTTTGTCGTAGAGTTTGCGGAAGAAGTCGGAAGCCGTGTCATGGTGCGTCTTCGACGAGGTGCGGCTGTAGACATCGAACGAGATACCGAACTCTTTGAAAGAATCCTTGATGAGCGTGTGATAACGGTCTACGACATCCTGCGGCGTCACGCCTTCCTTCTTGGCGCGTATCGTGATGGGTACTCCATGCTCGTCCGAGCCTCCGATAAAGATTACATCTTCCTTTTTCAGTCTCAGATAGCGGACGTAGATATCGGCGGGTACATACACTCCTGCCAGGTGTCCGATATGAACCGGTCCGTTGGCGTAGGGCAATGCCGACGTCACGGTGGTGCGTTTGAATTTCTTTTCCATTGTGATATATCTTCTTCTATGTCTTTTTGTTATGAGTACATTTTGATGTGCAAAGATAGCGGTTTTCTACTCAAAGAAAAAGAGAAGGCTATGAAATATTCGCGTTCCAAATGCTGTCCCGACATAAATCCTTTTGTCTTCCTGTACTGCATCCCAGCTTTTCTCTCGCGTGCGCGTATATTATGTAGTTTTGCGCACATTTTACCTACACACCTACACTTTTACTCGTACATCAATGAATATCAAACATTTATATTGATGTAGGCAGGGTGTAGGCGAAGGTGTAGGCAATTTTACCTACACCCATCTGCTTTTCTTGTTAACCTTAGGTTAAGCATGCCAAAGCTAAGGTTTAGCGGCGTAAACGTGAACTTCAGACGCTCCGAGTGCCTTGTATTGGAGTTAGAAACGAATGATTTTGCCTCGTGAGACGGATAAAACCATCCCATGAGATGATTTTCGTCTGCTCATGAGACGATTCTATTCAGCTCACGAGACAGTTTTATTCAGCCCACGAGACGAAATCAGTCGTTTTGCAAGACAAATATCACTCAAAACACCACTTGTTTTCACTCAAAACACCACTTGTTTTCACTCAAAACACCACTTGTTTTCACTCAAAACACCGCTTGTTTTCACTCAAAACACTAAAGCTTTCTGTCATAAGTATAAACTGGATAGATTAGTGTTTTATACGTATAAAGAACCACTATAATAGAATTTTTAAAAGAAACACTATATACAACTGGACGGCAAAGGCAAAAAGATGTTTCACCATAAACATCTGTAAGTAAGAGAAAAGAATAACAGGTGAAGGATGTGAAGAATGAACACACACAAAAAAATAACAGAGAAGACAAGACGCACGGATGATTCACACCCATGATTCATACCTACATAGTTTTTCCCAAAGGATAAAGACAATTCGCACCTCTTTTTCAGATTATAGGTATGGAAACCGAATATTTTTCCGTAATTTCGCGGAAATTTTAAAAAAATCATCTTAATCACAATTAAATACCATGTATAAAATTTTTAGAGGTTTCCACTTAGTGGAGGCTTACCATGATTTAAAGAAGGCCAAACGACTGGCAGAGAACCGCACGGTAGCCCGATGTGTTAAACTGGCTATAGCCATCGTTGTCTCACTCACCCTGTGGATGCTTCCGATAGAGACGTTCGGAATAGAAGGACTGACGATAATCGAACAGAGACTGATTTCCATTTTCGTATTTGCCACACTGATGTGGGTTTTCGAGGCGATACCCGCATGGACCACTTCGGTGCTGATTGTAGTGCTGCTTCTGCTCACTACCTCCGACAGTAGTCTGTGGTTGTTCACCCAAGGAATATCTGCCGAAGAACTGGGACAAACAGTGAAGTACAAATCTATCATGCACTGTTTTGCCGACCCCATCATCATGCTGTTCATCGGTGGATTCATTCTGGCAATTGCCGCTACCAAAAGTAATCTTGACGTACTGTTAGCACGCGTCATGCTGAAACCTTTCGGCACACAGTCGCGCTATGTACTGTTGGGATTCATCCTTGTTACGGCAGCCTTTTCCATGTTCCTCAGCAATACGGCAACGGCGGCTATGATGCTCACTTTCCTCACCCCGGTGCTGAAAGCGCTTCCGGCAGACGGGAAAGGCAAGGTAGGTCTGGCAATGGCCATCCCTGTAGCTGCCAACATAGGCGGTATGGGTACTCCTATCGGAACACCGCCCAATGCCATCGCCCTGAAATACCTGAATGATCCCGAAGGATTGAACCTGAACATCGGTTTCGGAGAGTGGATGGGATTCATGCTTCCCTATACCTTGATTGTGTTATTCATCGCTTGGTTCATCCTGTTGCGCCTGTTCCCCTTCAAACAGAAGACCATTGAGCTACAGATCGACGGTGAGGCAAAGAAGGACTGGCGTTCCATCGTGGTGTACATTACGTTTGCGGTGACGGTGTTGCTGTGGATGTTCGACAAGTTTACGGGAGTCAACTCCAATGTAGTGGCTATGATTCCGGTGGCAGTGTTCTGCGTGACGGGAGTAATCACCAAGAGAGACTTGGAAGAAATCAGCTGGAGTGTGCTTTGGATGGTTGCCGGCGGCTTTGCATTGGGTGTCGCCTTGCAGGAGACCGGACTGGCCAAACACATGATCGAGGCTATTCCGTTCAACACTTGGCCACCTGTATTGATGATCGTAGGTTCCGGACTGATATGTTACGCTATGGCAAACTTCATTTCACACACAGCTACAGCGGCTCTGCTCGTTCCTATCCTTGCCATTGCCGGAAGCAGTATGCGTGAGAACCTCATGTCGCTGGGAGGCGTGGAGACACTGCTGATAGGTGTGGCCATCGGTTCGTCACTGGCAATGATATTACCTATCAGTACACCGCCGAATGCACTGGCACATGCAACGGGCATGATCAAACAGAAAGAGATGGAAAAGGTGGGAATCATCATGGGTATCATCGGACTTATACTGGGATATACCATGTTGATCATACTGGGCTCGAACGGACTGTTATAGAAAGTATTAAAAAATCCTCCCCTGCCTATGCCTGAATGAAAATAGTAAGGGGATGAACAATTGGTAGAATCTGCAAGTTTTCGACTATAAAGATGCGAAAACTTGCAGATTACTTTTTTTTAATAATACACAGGAAAAATCCATCAACACAAGCTCGGAGGGTTATTGTGAAATCCAGATTTGCTTTCCTCCTTCATATAGAAAAGGTAATTCCTCTTTCCCGTAATCCAAATTCTTAAGAATGTACACCCCGCCGGCAGGTACATTCTTGAAAGAAAGAGAGCCGTCTTTAGCCTTTTTCCGTTCAAATTCTTTCCAAATTCCGTCCTGGAAATAACAAAGCGAATAGAGATTACCTGCTACTATCATATTATTGGCCGTACGTGGAATGAATTTCATCTCCTTTATCACGGCGGGGCACTCAAGTTCAAATTCCATTGTTGGCGCACTGATAAAAGTTTCTGCATCTTCATCTATCGCGTTCCAGTACGTTTCAGCGGCTTTCATCTCCAGTTTCTGCATATCATCCGTACCCTGTGGGGATGAAGTGTCATACCCCCAAAATTCTATCTCAGCGATATTCAGAGGACGCCTGTTTGCAGTGGCAAGGATAAAATAACGATACCGTTTAGTGTTTTTGACCGTAACAGTTTGCCAGTCAGGCTTAGGCGTTTCCGACAAAACGGCAATGGTATCATAATGATCATGAAGCTTATTGCGTGCAAGAACATAAGCACCCTTAAGTTGCTTGTGCAATTTAAGCAAATGCGGTTTCAAAGGGTATTTACGATACAAAAGCATATCCATATACCTTGTCGTATCACATCGATACTCTCTATAAGAAATACCATTTTCCACATCTTTGTCTTCTGCACAAAGCAAATCTGCCCCATTCCAACTCAATGACAAAGCCGATGCGTTTTCACGGGCAGTGAGGGGTTGAGGTGTGTCTTCTATGTATTTCAATGAAACCAACCTGAACGGCTCACCCACAGTCTTCAAACTATCACCTTCATAATAGGAAAGAATGAAAGTCATGGAAAGAGGTACTTGATGGAACACAGCCTTCTCGGCGCATGAGTTTATTTCTCCCCATGCGACAGGCACTATACCACTCCGGGTAATATACGATAAGTACGCCAAACGATTATGAGTTGATGCAGTGAAAGGCAACTCAAGAGAAACCGTTTGATGATAACGGTAGGTCTCATCCTGCAAAGTAGGCAGAGAAAGAATCTCAGGAACAACCTCTTTGGGAGCTTTCAAGAAATAAGGCGCTTGCTTATTAATGCCAAAAGTTCTTCTATACACTTTTCCCGCATATTTCAGATGTTCATCCCAGTCTTCCTTCAAATTATTCTGAGGCGTAGAATAGGGAATGTATATTCCGGTAGAGTCGGGCGATGCGTTCCAAAAATGACGGTTTTCCCTATCAGGCCATTGCGGAGTAAATTCATAGCAGACAGGAATCCCGCATGCTCTGAACAAGTTGGCAGTCCAGGTAACCTGATTGTGGCAGTTAAATTCCGTAGAAGGCAGGAACAAGTCATATAACTCCAGATTGTTTTTCCGCTCTGTATAATAACTGATACGCTGCTGTTTTAGGATATACATTTTGTAGCGTTCGATAGGGACAGTGATTTTATCCGTCCCCTCCATACTTAATATGGAATGAAATCTTTCCCGGAGTTCCGATTTCTTATATAGTAAAGGCTCATCCGTTGCGCGGTAAGGTAAGACAGATTCTTTAAATTCATCAAATGACATATCCTTCAGTAACGGGGATGAACGCCATAGGCTGAAAGCTGTTTCTATATTATCTATCAGGAAATCAGCAGAGACTGTTTCAATATCCTTCTTCCCTTTGGAATAAACAGGCTGAGGAAATTCGTTATAGATTGAGGACAAACGGTTCCGAATGGAGTCGGGAATCTTAAATGCACGTGTCTTTATTTGCTTGGCCGTCATTCCTCCAAAATACAAATTAAAGAGTGAATCGGTCGTAGTGAAATAATCAACGTATTCATTAGACAATGATACTTCTTCCCTGCTTCCATGATAAGGCATATTGGCTATCAAGAAACAAGCTGCTTTATACTTTAGAGAATCCGTTTTGTAATAGTTCAAGACTCTCTCCAGTTCCACAACATTGCGCCGTGCCAACTTCAACGCTTCTTGAACATCTTCAGGATAATCAGACGAACAAGCGTGACATAACAAAACGATAAGTACATAGAATAACTTTTGTCCTCTTTTCATGTGTCGTTTAATAATATAAATATGATTTTAAGAAAGAACTGATAAGACAAAACATATCATAGCTACTGATTTTGATATCTATTAAGCCTTAAAATGAAACATCTTATCTGTCCTTTCTTTTAAGAGATGTGCAAACCAATAATCAAAGCTTACTGTAGCCCTATCATAAATAAGTTTTACGGGATCGGTGGTTCCATATACCAGACAAGCGTCTATCTCTATTTTTTTAGTAGATGGATGATTCGCTTCAATATATCTTTCTAATAAAGAAGGATAACTAAAAATTATAGTCTCACCTGGTTGCATAACAAATACTTTCCTAATTTTTTCTCCAGCATGACAATAAACAAAATCAAGCCAAAAGGTACATTCGTTATTTGCATCGTAAGCCTTTAACCAAAAAAGACTATCTTGTTTATTACCTCTATCATTCATAAAATAAATTTCAGCCTTTGCTTTATTGGTTACGGTAAATACCAAATTCTTAGTTTCCTTATTATATTGTATTTGAAGATCCAATGGTTTATCTTGAGCCACAATACAAATAGGAAACATTAAAGCAAACCAAATAAAAATACATACATGTTTCATGGGACTATTGTTTATAACAAAATTAAAAGATATGCCCAGCATGAGTATGGGCACATCTTCCGGCCTACATTTCCTATCTCAAGGGAAAATGAATCAAAGCATAAGTATTCTCATCCAAAGGAGGATCAAAATGTCCTTTGCTTACATCTATTTTGGTATTGCGATAATCGTTATACAACTTTCGAATTACATCTTCTGGTATGGAACTAAAAAATTCATTTCTAATAAGGAAAGTTACAGACTCGATATCACCTTTATAAGTAATAATCATTTTAGCTACCAAATTTGGACGACTTTCTTTCAAAATCTCAAGTTGCTCTTCCGTAAGATAGGTTCTATGTTTACACAATATAGTAGATACCCAATAATCACTATCAAGACTAAAACCTATGTGTTCAGTTTGCTTTTTACCTGTCTTAGAAAATGTTTCTCCCTTGGCCGTAACTTCAACAAAATTTATCCGATATTCATATTCAAAATCTTGTCCAAGTACTAAAGTACTGCAAAGGATGAAAATCGTAAAAATAAAAGTTCTCATACAAATAGATTTTAAGAAAGGACTGATAAGATAAAACATATCATAGTTATTGATATCAATCAGACCTTAAATGAAACATCTTATCAGTCCTTCTTTAAGAAAGATGCGAACTAATAGTCAAAGCTTGCTTTAACGTCATCAAAAGTAAGACGTTTTTGTTCTTTTACTCCATACACCAACCAAGCATCTATCTCTATCTTCTTAGTAGACGGATGCTCCTCTTCAATATATCTCTTTACTAAAGAGGAATAACTACAAACGATAGTCTCACCTGGTTGTATAATAAATGTTTTCTTTAGTTCTTCTCCATCTTGATGATAGATAAAATCAAGATTGAAAGTACATTGGTTATCCGCATCGTACGCTTTCAACCAAAAAAGACTACCTTGTAGGTTACCACGGTCATTTATAAAATAAATTTCAGACTTTGCTTTATTAGTTAGGGTAAGTACCAATTTTCTTGTTTCTTTATTGTATTGTATTTGAAGATCCAATGGTTTATCTTGTGCAACAATACAAATAGGAAACATTAAAACCAACCAAATAAAAATACATACATGTTTCATGGGGACTATTGTTTATAACAAAATTAAAAGATATGCCCAGCATGAGTATGGGCACATCTTCCGGCCTACATTTCCTATCTCAAGGGAAAATGAATCAAAGCATAAGTATTCTCATCCAAAGGAGGATCAAAATGTCCTTTGCTTACATCTATTTTGGTATTGCGATAATCGTTATACAACTTTCGAATTACATCTTCTGGTATGGAACTAAAAAATTCATTTCTAATAAGGAAAGTTACAGACTCGATATCACCTTTATAAGTAATAATCATTTTAGCTACCAAATTTGGACGACTTTCTTTCAAAATCTCAAGTTGCTCTTCCGTAAGATAGGTTCTATGTTTACACAATATAGTAGATACCCAATAATCACTATCAAGACTAAAACCTATGTGTTCAGTTTGCTTTTTACCTGTCTTAGAAAATGTTTCTCCCTTGGCCGTAACTTCAACAAAATTTATCCGATATTCATATTCAAAATCTTGTCCAAGTACTAAAGTACTGCAAAGGATGAAAATCGTAAAAATAAAAGTTCTCATACAAATAGATTTTAAGAAAGGACTGATAAGATAAAACATATCATAGTTATTGATATCAATCAGACCTTAAATGAAACATCTTATCAGTCCGTTTTTTTTAGAAATAACAAACTTAATAGTCGAAGCTTGCTTTAACTATATCAAAAACAAGCTTTTTCCCTCCTTTTATACCATATAGCAATAAAGCATCTATCTCTATTTTCTTAGTAGACGAATGATATCTTTTTATGTATTCTTCAACTAAAGAAGGATAACTACAAACAATAGTCTCACCTGGCTGGATAACAAAAACTTTACTACATTCTTTTCCTTCTTGACAATAGATGAAATCAATATTGAAAATACATTTATTATCCACATCATAAGCCTTCAGCCAAAAAAGACTACCTTGTTTATTACCTCTATCATTCATAAAATAAATTTCAGCCTTTGCTTTATTAGTTATGGTAAATGCCAAATTCTTAGTTTCTTTATTGTATTGTATTTGAAAATCTAATGGTTTATCTTGAGCTACAATACAAATAGGGAATACTAACGCAAACCATATAAAAGTACATACATGTTTCATAATATTATTTTTTATAATAAGTATTAGCTATATCTAATTTTTGTTGAGCTTGCCACAGTTCAATATATCTGTGATTAGCATATTCGGTATCCAAATTTTTATCAGAAAACTCTTTTATTTCCGCAGTATAAGTATTTATTTCATTTTGAATATAAACAGGATCAAAAGCAACGTAAAAAGTAGTATACCCTATATATTCTTGTTCTACATAAGAAGGGCCATAACTATGATCTATCTCACTCATAATTATATCTCTTATTTCAGCAGGAGGTGTTCTGTTTATTGGTTCAGCTAAACGTATAAAATCCTTATTACAAGGTTTATCATGTTCTACGTGATAAATCTCATGCCAAACAATGGCCACTTGAGTATTAGCACCCCAACGATAAAATTCAGAACATATCTCTATTTTACCTTTTGAAACTCGTGCATTAGCACTACATTCTTTACCTTTTACTATCACATACTTGGACATATCTATACCCTTCTTCGTCAATTCAGTTGTTAAATGTTGAACCGTTTTATCAAAATCTGCATGTGGATCATTACCAACATTACTATCTTCACTTCCCACATAGCCATCATCTTCATCATCCCAATACCATCCATCATCCGGATCCGGCTCGGGATCAGGATCGTCAAGCCAATCTACCCAAGAAGTAGGCAAGTCAGGATATGGATCCGGGTCGGGATCCGGAGTTATCACTACTTCACCTAACCATCCTCCATCTATATCTCCATCACCTTCGGAATCGGAACGAGTTTGCGTTGGACTATATACTTTTGGAGTAACCGTATAATTGGCAGACAAGGTGTGCATAAGGATACGTCCGGAGTTCAAATCCCCAGTCTGCATCTTCATATTCACCTTTCTAATGACTTTACCCCGCTTGTATTCCCAACCGTTCGCAAATGTTCCATCCAAATGATGAAAGAGCACATATCCACTTAGATATTTATCGCGATGAAGATACGTATTTCTTCTGATTCTTTTGCTATAAGTCTTCGCATAATATTTGCTGGGAACAATGGTCATCAAGAAGCCCTTCTCTTTATTGTTCTTCTTGTCAAACGTATATACCAAGCGGGTATAGGAACGACGAAAGTCCCAGTTTCCTGTCCTTTGGAAAGCCTCATAGTTATCTTGTGGCACAAAATCCAAAGAGATACAGTCTGTCAGGTCAATATCCACTGCGGTAAAGTCCTTCCTACGGTTTACCGCAAAGTATTTCCAACTGGGGTCTTCTTTATACATTTGCATTTGGCTGTCCACGCTACGCGTTTTCCCATTCGTTTTTTGAATTTCGTACCAGCGTTTTGCAGCATTCAATTGCTCAGTGAGCACTGTGTTCTCCGATGATTGCATATACATCGTTTCCATATCTTCCTGGCAAGAGGATATGGAAACCAAGGCAAAGATGCATGCAACGGATTTCAAAAAAGATTTCGTTAATTTCGCTAATTTCATTTTTTAATTGATTAGATTTATTTTTAATTTAGAAGTGCAGACTTGCATATCAGCAAGTCCATAAAAATTTCCTATTCATCTTTTATTCGTTTCTCATACTTACCTCCTTTCTTTTAGATTGTTTGACATATATTCCATAGCCTCCTGTTTCATAAGCAAAGCTTTCGGGGAAGTTATCTTCAATGGTTGTTCTACTATTTCCTGTGCCATTCGCACTGCCATTGAGGTTTGTCCCGTCAAATTATATAACCGCATCAATTCATATCGGGGCAATAACCTATTAGGTATCATGCGGGAAGCTGTCTGATAGGCATTTTCCGCACTACAATAATCCTTTAATGCCAGATTGTTGTATCCTATTAGTAACTGTACATCATAATCCCTTATCCTACTTTGGCAACGCTCAAGAACCGATAGGCACTTGCTATATTCAGCAACTTCATATAGTATTACAGCATAATTGTACAAGAAATCTCCATTATCCTTCAAATAAGAGTTATTGTACAAGGAAGAGAATCGCTCGACATCTTGCTTTGAGATTTCCCCTTCTTCCACTGCCGAGCATGCATTATACCACCGTAATTCATCATGTCCTTTTCTTATCGAATCGGAAATGAGAAATAAAAAGAACAGCAGAATCAGGAAAAGAAATCTCCACTTTGGAAACTTCACTTCGACCTTTGGGTCATTACTTAGCATTACAGCAACAAGAGTTATCAACAGTATATGAAATATCGGATAATCAAACGGATATGAGAAAGAGGAGCATACTGCGAACGAAAGCAAAAACAACAATATGATTTTTCTATCCGAAGCAGCATGCAGATATACCTGCCTGATTACATATCCCAAAAGACAAGCAACCAGCACAAAGCCAATGACTCCTTGTTCAGCGAGCAAACCTATAAATTCATTAAAAGGATGTTGCACATTACCTGCCAGCATCGCATCACTCGAGCCTGGATGTAACTTAAAGAAATCCGCTTGCGCCATCATATAATCCTTTTGAAAATTGCCTATTCCAATCCCAGTCCAAATGTTATCGGTAATCATCATCAAGCAACAATTCCAAACCAGTATTCGCCCATCTGCCGAAGCCGGATTTATCTTATATAACAAGTAGATAATCAGTAATGAAATGCAGCCTAAAAGGATTGAGAGCTTCCAATGAAGCATCTTATAACAACTGTATATAGCCAAAACGACAAACACAGATAGTAAAGCCGTGCGAGAAGCAGATAATAGTATGATTCCAATTATAAAAATGCCTGTCGCAACAGACAGAATCTTAATAATAAGCGTCCTTGAAGCAAGAAATAGTAAAGTAACCGGAAACAACACTGCTAAAAGGCAGGCTAATCCCGCCGGATTATCAAATGGTCCCGTCACCGTGAATACAGCATGATAAGATGGAATACAATTCAGGTACTGCAAAAAGGCAAACAAAGAAGTACAACAAGCCAATAAAAGGCAGATTACGCCAATCACCGGCTTCACTCTTTTACATCTGCATAATCCGTCGAATAGAAATAGGAAATAACATAAATTCATTAACAGGAATATCCCATCAGCCCCATTGATAATCTCATAAAACATATACACCAGTATCCCTATCAGAAACTTTATATCCGAAAGGTAAAAGGGCTTTTTAGGGGATGCCAGACACCAGACAATCCCCCAAATACCCATAATAATCCCCGTCAGCAAGACAGAAGGAGTTCGAAAACGATCAACGAACACATCAGGAATACAGAATACATTTCCTATCATAACAAGGCAAACTCCTGTCAAGACAATCACCTCTGTACCCTGCATTCTTTTCCCTGCTTCCATCTTGTTCAATTGTCCAATAGCAAACATATAAGTGTTTGTTATTTCTATTGATTTAGACTAAAACAATGTTACTTCTAAAAAAACACGAATGTTATATCGTCAGACAGTTCTATAATGAGATATCAAAATATCCATAAAGATATTTATTCCCATGAGTTAATTCTATTACAAATTCGCCCTCACTCATGTCCACTACAGTGAAAGAATATGGTTGGACACTTGATATAGTAACAATACTGGAATACAGAATCGTTCCTGCCACATCTTTTATTACAATATGGAGATTCTCCATATCCATATCCGAATAGATATGGAACAAATTGTCGTCATGCGTAATTGTCGGAACGTAAGATACTGAACGCAAATCTTGATGCCAATGTGCTTTGTTTACCTCTATATTTTTTTCTTCAGCAAAAACTTTGGCAGTTACCATGAACATAACTAAAACAAGAAATGTAACTCTAAAATGTTTCATAATATTAATTGTTAAAATTTAGGTTACAAAGGAACAAACTTCTCTCCAAAAAGCGCCTTTGGAGTTGTACGAGTTTTGTACGATTCTTATACAGCTTTTGTCCCAGAACTGTACAAATTCGTACAGAAGTATTAGAATTTCCGAATGAAATCGTCCCATGATTCGGGAGTACCACACTGATTATGAACTCTTTCGTACATTCTCTTACGAATAGAGGTCAAGGTCTGCTTGGCACATGGAATAAGGGGAGCTATTTGGCTGGGTCTCAAGTTAATCTTGATAAGCAAACAGATACGTATGTCTCTTTCACTGAATGGATATAATGCATAAAGCCGTGATGTGAAGTCATTGTATGTCTTGTCAATTTCTTCCGCAAGAAGATTCCAATCTTCCGGTTGTATTTTCGAATTTTGATTTGCCAAATGAAATTTCTTATAAATCTCGGATTCTTGTAAAGCCATCTCAGAAATCTGCAATGTTTTCTGTTTGGCTTCAACTTGCTTGTTGGTGTATACCAATAACTCCTTTCGAGCATTAATCAGATGCTGCCACAGTTCATTCTTTTCATCCTCTGCCTGTTTTAAGGTTTCTTCCAATAGGCATAGTTGTCTTTCATTATGCCTGATGTACTGAATACTTTCGTGATATCGTTTTTCTTTGTATTCATCCAATAATCTCTGTTGCGCCAGTCTTTTCTGCTTTTTACGCTTGTTGTATTGATGATAGCTGATGAAAAGAGCCATTAATAGCATGATGACCGAAATTAAAGCCATAAGCCAAAGTTTCTGCATCGCATTCTCTTGTTGTAGTTCACGATTCTTCTTCTCTCTTAACTGATAATTATACAGAGATTGCATTTTGCGGACAGTTTCCGTATGGGTATGCGCTTTAATAGAATCAGTATATATGAGGTATTTGTCAAAATAATCCACAGCCTCTTCATAACGCCCCTTCCTGCGGGCTATACTTCCTAACCCCTTATAGCTGCTCTGCTTCTGATAGAAATCATCAGAACTTAATGCCTTTGTATAATAAAAAGCAGCAGAATCATACTGATTCATCTGATAATAATAATCAGCCAATATCGTGTTGTGAGGAGCCAAATCCAAATTCTTTATATACTGATTGGAGCGTTGAATGGCATCACTGACCTCCGGATACCTATTCAACTGAAGATAAAGACCGGATAATTCACTCAGGACTATTCCCATCAAAGGTTTATTCTGCATCTGTTCCGCCTTGATAAAAGCCTTTTTATAATAGTAGATTGAGCTGTCTGCACGATTAAGCGTAGTAAAAGTACGTCCTATATCTCTTAAACTATAGATTACGCCTATACTGTCTTTGGCCAAAAAGCAATATTGACAAGCTTTTCTGAAAACGTCTAAAGCCTCGTTATAAGTGTCCTGATACAGAAACAACGTCCCTGTCTGACTATAAATTCTACTGATCAGTCTATAATCGGTACACCCTTTTGCTATTTCGGCAGCTTTGAAGAAATAGTCTAACGCCTGCGGAGCATCTCCTAAATCCCGATATACCCGTCCGGCATAATAGTATGCTTCCGGCAGATATTTTTCATCTTTCTTTTTCTCATAATAGTGCACTATGGTTTGGATCAGGCTATCGGAAGTATGCGTAATATATGCCTTATCCTTGGCTTTTATGGTCAGCAACCAGTAGAACATCTGTATCTCTTTGGATTCTTGCGATATACCATCTTCCATTTTTTCCAACAATATGACAGCACTGTCCAGACAAGTATTCATTAAGGAATCGGCAGAAAGTAAAGCATAAGGATATGGTTTGCTTCCGCAAGAGAACAAACAAAGCAACAAGCAGAAAATTGTCAGCAATGTTTTATACCTGTTTATAATATGTATCTTACATAACAAATACATAAAAAGGAGACAGGATTCAACCATTACAGCGAGTGAATCGAAATATAAATTGTTATTTATTCGCCGTTCCTGCATCGGTCTTTTTGGAAAGAGCATTAATAAATTGTTTTACTAATCGCAACAAAGATAGGAAACTTCTGATTAAATCATAAGAAAATACAAAGTTTTTTGCCCGTATTTTCACTTTACCGTATAGAATATATTCCGTATCTTGCGCAAGAAAAAAATAATCAACGTAATAAGAAGATGAAACACCACATAAAAGTCATCGCTTTCGATGCAGATGACACCCTTTGGAGTAATGAGCCTTTCTTTCAGGAAGTGGAGCAGAAATATACGGAGCTACTGAACGACTACGGCAGTGCGCAAGAGATTTCAGAAGAACTGTTTAAAACGGAGATGGGCAATCTGGAATGCTTGGGTTATGGGGTCAAAGCATTTACCATTTCAATGGTTGAAACGGCGTTGCGAGTTAGTGAACAAAGGATTACGGCAGAGAAAATACAAGAAATCATCCTTTTGGGTAAGTCTTTGCTCGAAATGCCCATCAAGCTGCTACCCGACGTGGAAGAGACACTGAAAAGACTGAAGGCACTGAAAGCGCAAAACAGTTATCGACTGGTAGTGGCAACAAAAGGTGACCTGCTGGATCAGGAACGTAAACTGAAACGTTCCGGACTGACTTCCTATTTCGACCATATCGAAATCATGTCCGATAAAACGGAGAAAGAATACAATCGCCTGCTACAAGTCCTGCACGTGGCACCTGAGGAGTTTCTGATGATCGGAAATTCACTGAAATCCGACATCCAACCCGTGTTGGCAATTGGCGGATATGGCATACATATTCCTTTTGAAGTGATGTGGAAACACGAGGTAGTGGAAACGTTTACGCATCCCAGACTGAAGCAGATGAGTAGTCCGGCAGAATTGTTGGAATGGCTCTGACGAAACACGGAATAGTTCTTCGGTTGGGAACCGGCAAGGGCGGAAGAAGTCTGATTATTCTTCTTATCCCCGCCTTTCTTTTCCCTCACCCTGTTGTAGAATTGCATAAAAGGTGTATATTTGTATCATCGTATCATGAATTAAAAGTTAATGAGCTATGATAACAGACCAATTGCTTCGTCCTGCCAGCATCGTAGTGGTAGGAGCATCCAACAATGTACACAAACCGGGAGGCGCTATCCTGCGTAATCTGATTAACGGTGGTTACACCGGAGAACTACGCGCCGTGAATCCGAAAGAGACGGAAGTGCAAGGCGTAACGGCGTATGCCGACGTGAAAGATATTCCCGAAACGGAACTTGCCATACTTGCCATTCCTGCCCAATTGTGTCCTGATACCGTAGAAGTGCTTGCAGCAGAGAAGCAAGTACGGGCATTCATCATCCTGTCCGCCGGATTTGGTGAGGAGACACACGAAGGAGCCTTACTGGAAGATCGCATTCTGGAGACAGTGAACAAGTATGGTGCTTCCCTGATTGGTCCCAACTGTATTGGTCTGATGAATACCTGGCATCATAGTGTATTCAGCCAGCCTATTCCCCAACTACATGAACAGGGCGTAGACCTTATCTCAAGTTCCGGTGCAACGGCCGTCTTCATTCTGGAGAGCGCCGTGACCAAAGGTTTACAGTTTAACTCCGTATGGTCTGTGGGCAATGCCAAACAGATAGGCGTGGAAGACGTACTGCAATATATGGATGAAAACTTCCGTCCGGAAGAAGACTCCAAAATCAAACTGCTCTATATCGAAAGTATCAGCGACCCCGATCGCCTACTGTTCCATGCCTCCTCCCTGATAAAGAAAGGGTGCCGAATTGCCGCCATCAAGGCAGGTAGCAGCGAGAGTGGCAGCCGTGCGGCTTCTTCGCACACAGGTGCCATTGCCAGCAGCGATTCTGCGGTAGAGGCTCTGTTCCGTAAGGCGGGTATCGTACGTTGTTACTCACGAGAGGAACTGACAACCGTAGGTTGTGTCTTTACCCTACCCGAACTGAAAGGAAAGAACTTCGCCATCATCACCCATGCCGGTGGACCGGGCGTGATGCTGACCGACGCACTGAGCAAAGGCGGACTGAATGTCCCGAAGTTGGAAGGTTCGGTTGCCGACGAGTTGAAAAGCCTGCTCTTCCCTGGTGCTGCCGTAGGTAATCCGATTGATATCCTTGCTACCGGAACGCCTGAACACTTGCGGCTTTGTCTGGAATATTGCGAAGAAAAGTTTGAAAACATAGATGCCGTAATGGCTATCTTCGGTACACCGGGACTAGTTACCATGTTCGATATGTACGATGTGCTACACGAAAAAATGCAGACATGCAGCAAGCCGATATTCCCCATCTTGCCTTCCATCAATACTGCCGGAGCAGAAGTATCCGCTTTCCTTGCCAAGGGTCATGTGAACTTTGCCGATGAAGTGACTTTAGGCACGGCACTCTCCCGCATTATGAATGCCCCCCGACCTGCCGCTAACGAGATAGAGCTTTTCGGTGTGGATGTACCCCGCATCCGACGTATCATCGATTCCATTCCCGAAGACGGATACATCCAGCCGCACTATGTACAGGCGCTGCTTCACGCTGCCGGTATTCCGGTAGTGGACGAATTTGTATCGGCAAACAAAGACGAAGTACTTGCTTTTGCCCGCCGCACGGGTTTCCCGGTCGTAGCAAAGGTTGTAGGTCCTGTTCATAAATCCGACGTCGGCGGCGTAGTACTCAATATAAAAGGAGAGCAACATCTAGCATTCGAGTTTGAACGTATGATGCAGATACCCGAGGTAACCGGTATTCTGGTACAACCTATGCTGAAAGGTACGGAACTATTCATCGGTGCCAAATACGAAGAGAAGTTCGGTCATGTGGTGCTTTGCGGTTTGGGCGGCATTTTTGTGGAAGTACTTAAAGACGTCTCTTCCGGCTTGGCGCCGCTATCCTACAGTGAAGCTTACTCTATGATTCATTCCCTCCGCGCCTACAAGATTATCAAGGGGACACGCGGACAGAAAGGGGTGAACGAAGATAAGTTTGCGGAAATCATCGTACGCCTTTCTACCTTGTTGCGCTTTGCTACGGAAATTAAGGAAATGGACATCAATCCACTACTTGCCACAGAGAAGCAGGTAATCGCAGTAGATGCACGCATTCGGATAGAAAAGAAAGGATGAGAATGAGAAAGAGGGTTGGCAAATGTTTCTTCCGCAATCTGGTATCTGCCATTTTTCTGGTGCAGACATTATCGCTCTTCCCCCAAGGTACAGAGCGTTTCTTCAACCAGTACAATTTTAAGTTTATCACGGAGAATGCAGGGCTCCCTTATAGTTTTGTCAGCGATATTTTCAAGGACTCCGATGGCTATGTGTGGATAGGTACACACGGCGGGATAGGACGTTACGACGGCTATCAATCCCTGAACTACAGTACGCAGACTGAACCGATACGGCTAAAGAACGACTTTGTCCGCAAAATTTGTGAAGACAACTTCCGGCGGCTGTGGATTGCCTCCGAAGGCGGAATAGACATCATAGATCTGGACACCTATTCTCTGGTCGAATTGACACTTCCTGCCGACAGCCCGTTACATCAACTGATGGGTGAATACGTCAGTACCATCTACAAAGACGGACAAGGAAATATATGGATTGCAGGCAACAAAGACTTGTGGTGCATCGACTTGGACGAGAAGGGAAAAGTGAAGACTTGGTATCGCCTGAACAACGACTCCGCCTCTCCCGTACATGCCATTCTTGACATCGGTTGGTCCGTTTGTGCCGGCATCGACAACCGGATGTGCTGCATCGAGAAGCAATCCGGCAACAGTCTGAAAGCCCATCTGCTCTCCGATAGTTTGGTCTCCTTCAGCGAGGACTGGCGCATCTCTTGCTTGCAAGCCGATGGCGACTTGCTGTGGATTGGTTCCAACCGCGGACTTTTCAAGTATAACCATGCAGAACGCAGCCTGAAACGGTACCGCTATTCCACCCATCGTCCCGGCATGCTGAGCCAACTCCACCTTTTGCGGACCGTCGATCATACCGGCGTAAGTCAGGTTATTCCAGCCCAAGTCATCGTTCAGGAAGTTGTGTACCGATACGCCGAAACCGTCGTTGCTGGTATTCTCTTCCCAAGAGTAACCGCCATCAGACCCAACTTGTGTACATCGTTGAAGGTCTTGTCAAAGTTGACATAGGTCTCAAAGGTTTGATTGTGGCCGAAGTAAGTACTACGCTGAGCCACACCGTTCATCGAGGGAGTTACATTGCCGTACTTGTCATTGATTTGGGTGTTGTGCGAATGGTAGGCACTATAGGTTCTCTGGTGGTTATCATACGAATAGTTGGCATTCCAAGTCAGACCATCGATGATGTTCAACGTAGCCTTAGCTAGAATCTGATTACGCTTCCATTCGGTCTGCGACTTGTCTTCGTAGATCATAGAGAGGGGATTGTAGTTGCTGGAACCTTCGCCATGCGACCAGTTACCGTCAGTCTGACGGATAGGCAACGTGGGGTTGAAGTAGTTCATGGCATCAAGCACGGATGCACCTTCATCGCCCATAGGTACACCGACGTGCTTGCCGAACATACTATTTACACCAGCACTCAATTCCAGCCTATCCTTCAGCACTTTGGTACTGACCAATGAACGGAAGTTGGCACGATCCATCTTCGAACCAGTTACGACGCCTTCGCGTTTGGTTATGTTGACCGAAGCCATATAGGTGGTTTTCTGACCGCCACCGTTGATAGACAGATTATGATTGTGGCTCAATGCTGTCTGCATGACTTCATCCTGCCAATCGGTACTATTGCCACCGTCATACATGTAATTGATATTATTTTGTTTCACATAGCCACGGATGTCATCGGCAGAAGCCATATCCAGCGTCTTCAGGGCATTATCAAATGCCACATAGCCTGAATAGCTGACGTTGACGCGCTCCTGATTATTCTTACCTTTCTTGGTAGTGACGATAATCACACCGTTGGCTGCCTTTGAACCGTAGATAGCGGTAGCCGTAGCGTCGCGCAAAACGTCGATGCTCTCAATATCGTCGGGAGATACCATTGAGATATCCACACCAGGGATACCATCGATCACATAATAAGGGCTCATGGCACCCGAGCGCAACGAAGAAGCACCGCGCAGAGTTATACTGGGCGTACCGTTGGGGTCTCCGGATGTTGTCACCGTCAGACCTGCCACCTTGCCTTGCAGCATGCTGGCCGCATCGGAAAATACACCTTTATTCAATTCGTCGGCTTTCACAGTAGTGATGGAAGAGGTAACGTCTTTACGGGTCATGCTTCCATAACCAATAACAACAACTTCATCCAGCAATTCGTTGTCCTCGGACATTGTTACGTTCATGATTCTTTGGGTCACTTTCACTTCCTGTTTGGTATAGCCTATAAAAGAGAATATCAGAGTTCTTCCTCTTTCTACATTCAGGGAGTATTTTCCTTCGATGTCGGTGATACAGCCGTTGGTGGTACCGGCTTCAAATACATTGACACCGATAAGCGGCTCACCACTCTTATCTGTTACAGTACCGGTCACCCTGTTTTGGGCAAATGCCAAAGTACTGTTCAGCAGGAACACGACAAAGAGCATGCTCTGTACAAATGTTCTCTTTCCTCTTAAATGTTCATTCAGCATAAATTTAAAGTTTTTAGTCATAAAATGATTTATTGTTTATATGTATTAGCACTTATTATTTTACGGAGGTAAAAATGGGATCTACCTATTACATCTATGTTATACACATATTAAATGTGTATTACGGAGTGTTACAATCTCCGTACGGCAGTGGTGGAGACAATGAGAATTGCGACTCTATGCTAGTCTTGCAGACTGGCATAGACTTAGAAACAAGTTGAGAAAATGTTTTTGCCATCACAGTATTTTAGGTTTTTAATTATTGCAAAGTTAAGTTGACTATATGAGAACAAAGAGGAAAATAATACAAAACAAGGGGAAAATAGTGAACGGTACGTTTTTTTGTCTCTATTACGTTCTTATATGACTAATAAGGGGCTACAAAGATACAAGATACAGGATTATGTGTTACAAGACCACAAGATACAAAGTCGCAAGATACAGGATTAGCGTAAGCATGCGAAGCCAACAATATAAACATAAGGCAAGGATAAAACGACCGATCAACATCCCATAACACTATCGGACGGCGTGTTAAGATTCCGGTTCCATTTCAACGCCAATCCTTGAAAAAGACATCAGTTGAATATTTAGAGCCTGTTTAAATCTCCTTCAAAAAGTCTTTTATTCAGTTTCTTTGGGGGGTCTTCTCGGTCTGTTTCCATCTTTCTATTCATCACATAGCCCGCTATGCACCTTATAAAACAGGGAAACATCCTCAAAAAGAATTTCCAAAAGAAGACTGAACAATATCTAAACAGGCTTTTAATTCCACCAACAAGTGTCTTGCAAGCTGATAAACTAATGAGAAACAATCGCAGGATGTTTCTCTCTGACCATAGCAGGCTACCCTGCCCAGTCCTCCCGGTCCAGATTCCGATATCCGATGGCTTCCGCAAGGTGTGAAGGCTGTATCCATTCGCAGGCATCAAGGTCAGCTATCGTGCGCGCCACTTTCAGTATGCGGTCGTAGGCACGGGCAGAGAGGTTGAGGCGGTTCATCGCGTTCTTCAGCAGAACCAGCCCTTTGTCGTCGGGACGGGCATAGCGTGCGAGCAATCGGCTGTTCATCTGCGCATTGCAGTAGACACCAGGCAGGTCGGCATAGCGATTTTCCTGTATCTGCCTCGCACGTATCACGCGCTCGCGTATCACGGCACTGGATTCCCCCGCCCGTGCATCGGATATCTTCTCAAAGGGGACAGGCACCACCTCTATCTGCAAGTCGATGCGGTCGAGCAGAGGACCGGATATGCGGTTCAGGTATTTCTGTACCTGCCCAGGAGTACATACACAGGCTTTAGTAGGATGGTTATAGTAACCGCAGGGACATGGATTCATCGAAGCCACCAACATGAAACTGGCAGGATATTCCACATTGCTCTTCACACGGGAAATCGTAATCTTACGGTCTTCCAACGGTTGACGGAGTACCTCTAACACGTTGCGGTTGAATTCCGGCAACTCATCTAGAAACAAGATGCCATTATGCGCAAGGCTGATCTCACCCGGTTGCGGATAGTTTCCCCCGCCTGTCATGGCGACAGTAGAGATCGTGTGGTGTGGATCGCGGAAAGGACGTCGTGAAATAAGTCCCGCATCTGCCTGTAACTTTCCTGCAACAGAATGTATCTTGGTCGTCTCCAAGCTTTCGCCCAAAGACAAAGGAGGAAGAATGGAAGGAAGCCGTTTGGCAAGCATAGACTTTCCGCTGCCTGGTGCACCGATAAGAAGAATATTGTGTCCGCCTGCCGAGGCAACCTCCAGCGCACGCTTCACGTTCTCCTGCCCCTTTACGTCAGCAAAATCCAAGTCAAAGTGGCTTTGACGGGCATAGAATTCTTCGCGAGTGTTGACAATAGTAGGAGTAAGTTCTCGCTTGTCATTGAAGAACTCAATGACCTCCTTGATGTTCTCCACTCCATACACACTGATTTTATTGACAACAGCCGCTTCACGCGCATTCTGCTGGGGAACGATGATTCCCTCAAAACCCAGTTCGCGAGCTTTGATGGCTATGGGAAGAGCACCCTTTATAGGTTGCAGACTACCGTCCAGACTCAGCTCGCCCATCATCAGATAACGATTCAATTTTTCGGAACTGATCACTTCGCCGGCGGCAAGCATTCCGATGGCAAGGGGCAAATCGTAGGCAGAACCTTCCTTCCGTATGTCGGCAGGTGCCATATTGATAACAATATTGCTGGTCGGTATCCGATAACCGTTAACTTGCAATGCGGAAATAATGCGTTGATGACTCTCCTTGACAGCAGAATCAGGCAGCCCCACAAGATAGAACATGCAACCTTTAGAACTGTTTACTTCAATGGTGATGAGGGTTGCGTCAATGCCTTGTACAGCCGCTCCGAAAACTTTGATTAGCATCTGATTAATATAGGTATTAGAAATGAGGTATTAATGATCATAAAATATAAAGGATGAAACACCAAGAACGGGAGAATATACCCTGAAAAAACAGAAGATAAATCCTCAAAAACAAAAGAACAAGCTTTGAAAGATAAGGGAATAAGCCCTGAGAAACAAAAAAATGAACTTTGAGAAACAAAAGTACGTTCCTTGATGAACAAAGCATAAGAAACACGTAGTAGAAAATCCCTATCGCCTGTTCCTATTCCTTGCCGTGACCTTCTTTGCAGCTTCTTTCTTTTCATTCTCTTCGCGTATATCTTTCAGTTTTCGCTCGATAGCTTTTTCATCCAAGTCTTTCCCTTCTATCTTTCCGTTGGGACTAAGAAGCAGGTTGGCAGGAAGTTTTCGTATGGCAAACTGTTTGACAACTTCTCCATTCCACCCGGCAAAGTCGCAAACCTGTTCCCATTTCAACGTATCGGCCTTGATAGCTTCTTTCCATCGATCTTTCTCCCAATCAAGTGATATGCCAAGCAGTGTAAAATCCTTGTTTTTCTGTTCTTTCTTGTAGATACGGCGGAACATCGCATTCTCTCTTCGACTTATACTATCCCACGAAGCCCAAAAGTGTACCAACAAATATTGGTCTTTCAGAGAAGAACGGGTGATCTCCTTCCCCTTGGCATTACGCAGACGGAAGAAAGGCGCCGTTTTCCCAATTTCCGCCTTCTCCTCTTCATCTATCCGACTTAACAGTTCCCGCATATACGGACGGTCTTTCAGTTCTCCGATCATGCCTTCTGCCAGTGTCTTGATATGTTTCAAATCGGGTTTCAGGGTTTGGACAAAGTATTTGTCCAACAAATAGACGCCTGCCAACGAAGCGGGATGGCTCTTGATAAAACCTTCCGCCCGCTCTTCCAACTCCTTGGCAGAAGGCACTTCCAGTGTCTTCAGTTCCTGATTGAAAGCAGTCAGTTCCACATTAGCTGCATTCCCATCCACCTGCAATGCGGACAGGGCGGCATCAGAACCTGCAATCCGTATCCGGTTTCCCTTGTCCAAAAAGAGTGGATATTCCGTACCATCACTGAACAACAGGACGACAGACACCAACGTGTCGACAGCAAGCGTAGCAGAGAATTTATCCTCCTTGACGACCAGCGTATCCACGCGGTCATACATTCGATCCATTCCATACAAGTAGAGCGTATCGTTTCCCAGCCCTTTAATCTCTCCACTGAGACTAACAAACTCGCTTTTCCCTCCTCCGCAAGCGAACAAACCGATTAATAACAAGCATAACAAACAGACTTTCTTCATTGTTACAAAAACTTTTTTTGCGAAAGTACGGTTTTTACAGATAAAACAAAAAAAAATGCCCAACATTTCACAACGTCAGGCATTCCCTTTCCAAAAAAAAAATGGAAAAAATTCCAGTTTATAACAATAGACTTTACGGAGATTTATTTTCTCAACATACATGTACATGCGCACATATATACAAGAACAAATCCATAAGAAGTCTAACCGTTATTCGTTTGAGAAAATTAAAATTTATATTTAACTTTCATATTATTGAATGATGCTCATGAAATCAGAATTCGTAAAATACTTAGCGAATTCCAAATCAGAAGCAGCTTTCTTTGCCAATGACGGATCTTTAGCAACAGCACTCTTCAAACTGCTGGTTACCATAGAAGCATTGTTAGTTCTTGCACCCAGCACAGCAGTCAGATATTCAGTATATGCATCCGGCTTCTCTACGCTTGCCAGTGTGTTCTTAGCCTTGTTGTAATCCTTAGCCAAGATCTGTGCCAAAGCAGCACTGTTAGTCTTTGTGCTACCAAATGCGTTGACAGCTTTGTCATACTGACCTTGAGCAACATACAAGTTACCCAATGCCTCGTTCAGTTCTTTAGCACCAGAAGCTTTACCCAGATAAGACTCGGCAGCAGCCTTGTCACCCTTGTTCAGGGCAATCAGACCCAAGTTCATGTTCACCTCAGCGGCGTTGTTCAGAGAAGAAGCCTTCTTAAAGAAGCTTTCAGCCTTGTCAAGGTTACCAGCCTGATAAGCCAACTTACCTAAGTTATTGTATGCACGGTAATCGTTCGGATAGATTTGAGTAGCCTTCGTATAGATAGCTTCTTTCTTAGCCAAATCGTTAGTCAATGTTGCAGCATACAGCAATTCTTCGATATCCAACTGCTTAGCGTCAGTGTTTGCCAGATTAGCGATCTCTTCGTCAGACTTACCAATGATCTCATAGTTCAATGTCAGACGAGAACGACGCAGTTGCGGCAGAATCTCGTCAGCCAGAGTCTTGTATACAGAAGAAATGTTCTTGATTTCCTGTTCTCTTTGTTCAGGATCAGAGTACATAGACAGAACGCGAAGGATCAGTTCCTTATCTTGGATGTTTGACTTGGAAACCAGTTCTTGGAAACCTTCCCAGTCCTGAGCAGTGTATTTCGTATCAATAGCAGCGTCTACTTTTGCCTTCTTCAGATTCTGGTTGATCACCTTAGCAGTGTTGTCCTGACGGTTTTCTGCCAACTTAGAGTTCAAGCTAACACCACCATCGGGAGATGCGTATGCAGAAACAACGATGTTGCTGATCTTCTTATTCACAGCCTCATCCACGTTCTTCACCTCTTCATTGAATGCCTTTGCAGTCTTCAATTCACTGGCACGAACATTAGCTTGTTGAATCAAGAACATGATGTTAGCATCGTGTTTTTCTTTGATAATGCGTTGGAAAGCATCGTCACCATTAGCAGGAGTAGCGCTACTCAAAGTCTGTTCGATAAACTCAGACGTAGAGATCACACCATCGGCAACCTTTACGGCAGGGATAGTAATCGTCTTGCTGCCTACAGTAGCCTTAAACTCCAGATAGAGTTCTGATTTTGCCATTTCGGGAACATAGTCGAAAGAAGTTTTCATCGTATAGTTTCCACCCATCTTGTAGGAAATGGTCTGATCGTTACCTTCTACTTTTTCACCCTGGAATGTAGCAGGTTGTCCTTTAGCTTCTCCGCCGTTCCATTTCAGCACCGGAGTTACTTCTACTACAGCTTTCTTGTTGAAGTACTTTTCAGGGAACTTACCGTTGATAGTAGCCGGTACCTTACCGCCCACAGCCTCCAATACTTGCGGAGTTACGGTGAAGTAATCAGAGGATAACTCACCCATTTTGTTGCCACATGATGAAAGAGCAACAATTAATGCCATTAACAAAGGCAAATACAATTTCTTAGTCATCTTAGGTAAAATTTAATGTTTGTAATTGAAATTAGTCTATTTGGTTCTTCCCAGTGCCTATTAACACTAAGGTAATGCCTTGCAAAGATATTAAATCTCTTGTCAAATTATGAAATGAGTGGCTAAATTTATTATAATTTAATGAAATTCGCGTTCTTTTCGGAACTTGATATTCCGAGGATGGTGCTCAATGATTTCGCTGCGCAGCATATTGCGGTCAATATGCGTATATATCTCCGTAGTTGCAATGGATTCATGCCCCAACATGCACTGGATTGCCCTCAGGTTGGCTCCACCTTCCAGCAGGTGCGTGGCAAAAGAGTGGCGAAAGGTGTGGGGACTGATGTTTTTGGTGATGCCCGCCGCTTCTGCCAGCTCCTTAATCATGTGGAAAACCATGATGCGAGAAATGTTGTTCCCCCAGCGAGCTAGGAAGACGTAATCTTCGAATCCTCTTTTTATCTTCCCTTGGTTACGGTCTATCAGCCAGTATTTGATTTCTTTGATGGCACGGGGCGAGATGGGAACCAAGCGTTGTTTGCTACCCTTTCCTTCTACCTTAATAAAACCTTCGTCGAAATAGAGTTCCGACAGTTTCAGGTTGCATAGTTCCGACACGCGCAGCCCGCAGCTGTAGAGAGTTTCCAAAATAGCCCGGTTACGCTGCCCCTCTTTTTTACCCAAATCCACAGCAGAGATGATGGTATCTATCTCTTCTACAGTAAGTACTTCCGGTATCTTGAATCCTATTTTGGGACTTTCGAGCAATTCGCTGGGATTGTCTTCCCGATAGTCTGCCAAGGTAAGGAAGTGAAAGAATGATTTGATTCCGGAAATGATGCGCGACTGTGAGCGGGGATGTATACCGATGTCGTGTAATCCGGCGGCAAAACGCCTCAGATCGTCCAGACAAACCTCAAGAATATCAATATGTTCCTCTTCGAGAAAGCGCAACAACTTATCAAGGTCAGTCAGGTAAGCCTCGATCGTATTGCCGGAAAAAGCTTTTTCCAGCTTCAGATATTGCTGGTACTTCCTGATTATCAGGGCTTTTTTTTCCTTATCCCTTGTTTTTTCTTCTAATTCCATTTCTTTTTTTACCTTTGCACCGCAAAAAAGGACGGTACCGTTCTATAAATTGGAATGCGGAATTGTCACTTCCGGGACAAAGGTATAAAAAATTGTGTTATGAGGATACAAATAATTAATGGCCCCAATATTAATTTGTTGGGCAAGCGTGAACCTTCCATTTACGGCAGTATTACTTTTGAGGATTACCTTGCCGAACTCCGTAAAAAGTATGCCAATGTACAGATCGACTATTTTCAGTCAAACATTGAGGGAGAGCTGATAGACAGGATTCAACAGAGCGGCTTCGAGGTGGATGGTATCATCTTAAATGCAGGTGCTTACACCCATACTTCCATTGCTTTACAGGACGCTATCCGTTCAGTCACTGCTCCGGTCATCGAAGTACACATCTCCAATGTGCATGCCCGTGAGGCTTTCCGCCATGTATCGATGATAGCCTGTGCCTGCAAGGGAGTGATTTGCGGTTTCGGACTGAACTCTTACCGTCTGGCACTCGAAGCGTTGATTCACGAAACATTATAATTCATAATTTAATAAAGCCTATGTTATTAAAGCAAACGAAGATTGTTGCAACCATCTCTGACCAGCGTTGTGAAGTTGATTTTATAAAAAGCTTGTTCGAAGCCGGTATGAACGTGGTTCGTATGAACACAGCACACACCGCATATGAGGGCCTTGAGAGACTGATCAACAATGTGCGCACAGTGTCCAACCGCATTGCCATCCTGATGGACACCAAAGGACCGGAAGTCCGTACGACCATCAGCGACGAACCTATAGCGTATAAGACGGGAGATCGGTTGAAGGTGGTTGGTAACCCAGACCTTCACACTACTCGTGAATGCATTTCTGTTTCTTATCCGAATTTCGTGCACGATGTATCGGTGGGTGTCCATATACTTATCGATGATGGCGATCTGGAGATGATAGTAGTAGACAAGACTCCAGAATATTTGGTATGCGAGGTACAGAACGAAGCGACATTAGGAAGCCGCAAGAGTGTCAATGTCCCCGGCGTACGCATTAATCTGCCTTCGCTGACGGAGAAGGACCGTAACAATATCCTCTATGCTATCGAGAAAGATATCGACTTTATTGCCCACTCGTTCGTGCGTAACAAGCAAGATGTACTCGACATAAAGGAAATATTGGATGCACACAACAGCGACATCCGTATCATCGCCAAAATAGAGAACCAGGAGGGTGTGGACAACATCGACGAGATTCTGGAAGTGGCGGACGGTGTCATGGTGGCACGCGGCGACCTGGGTATCGAAGTGGCGCAAGAGCGCATACCGGGCATCCAGCGCGTGTTGATTCGCAAGTGTATCCTTGCCAAGAAGCCGGTGATCGTGGCTACGCAGATGCTGCACACCATGATTACAAACCCACGTCCTACCCGTGCAGAAGTGACGGACATCGCCAATGCCATCTATTACCGGACAGATGCCCTGATGCTGAGCGGCGAAACGGCATATGGCAAATATCCACTGGATGCCGTGGCTACAATGACCAAAATTGCCGCACAAGCCGAGAGAGACAAGTTGCCCGACAACGACATCCGCATTCCGCTGGACGAAAACAGTAATGATGTGACCGCCTTCCTTGCCAAACAAGCCGTAAAGGCAACTTCTAAACTGAAGATGCGTGCCATCATTACCGACAGTTACAGCGGGCGCACGGCACGCAATCTGGCTGCTTTCCGTGGCAAATTTCCCGTGCTCGCCATCTGCTACAAGGAGAAAACGATGCGCCATTTGGCACTGTCATACGGTGTAGAGGCCATCTACATGCCCGAACTTGCCAACGGACAGGAATACTATTTTGCCGCCCTGCGACGACTTGTGAAAGAAGGTCGTTTGTCCGAAACCGACATGGTGGGCTACTTAAGTAGCGGTAAAGCAGGCACACAGACCTCATTCCTCGAAATCAACAACGTAGGAGACGCATTGAAGTATGCCGAAGAGAGCGTGTTGCCCAATAAGAACAGATACCTTTAAATAAGAGGAGAATGGAAAGGGGAAAATGGAAAATGAATTTTCATTCTCCATTCTCCATTTTCCATTTCCCATTTCCCATCATCCACTTCCTATGACAATCGACGAATATATTCTACAGCACATTGACGATGAGGGCGAATACCTGAAAGCCCTGTACCGGGACACGCATCTCAAGTTACTATATCCGCGCATGGCATCAGGTCATCTGCAAGGACGTATGCTGAAAATGTTCGTCAGGATGATACGTCCCCACCACGTCCTCGAGATAGGCACCTACAGCGGCTATTCCGCCCTATGCATGGCAGAGGGATTGCCCGAAGACGGAATGTTGTATACGTTTGAAATCAATGACGAGCAGGAAGACTTTACGCGCCCGTGGTTAGAAGGCTCCGCATACGCAGACAAGATCAAGTTCTATATAGGAGATGCATTGGAAATGGTTCCGCAACTCGACGTTACTTTCGATCTTGCCTTCATCGACGGCGACAAGCGCAAGTATATAGCCTATTATGAGATGGTGCTGTCCCGCCTCTCCAATGGAGGCTACATCATTGCCGACAATACGCTGTGGGACGGGCATGTGCTCGAAGAGCAACCGCATCGCACGGACTTGCAGACCATAGGCATCAAGGCTTTCAATGACCTCATCGCACAAGATGAACGAGTGGAGAAGGTGATTCTTCCCTTGCGCGACGGACTGACGATTATCCGCAAGAAATAACTGCTGTTCCTCTCAATCGTCCCCCTCCCTACCATTGCCTGCGCCCCATCGGCAAGCTCTGTGTAGACTTTTATTTCTTTTTGTTCGGCTTTTCCGGAGATTTTCAGTAATTTTGTCTCAGATTTAAAGAAATACATCATATGGAAACTACCAGACAAAATAAAATATGTCGTTTGCTCCAGAAGGAACTGAGCGAAATCTTCTTGTTACAGACGAAGTCCATGCCGGGCGTGTTGGTTTCAGTCAGCGCCGTGCGCATCAGTCCCGACTTGAGCGTGGCGCGCGCCTACCTCAGTGTTTTCCCCTCGGAGAAGGCTAAGGAAATAACCAAGAACATCAACGAGAACATCAAATCCGTCCGCTACGAACTGGGAACCCGTGTACGCCACCAACTGCGCATCATCCCCGAACTGAAATTCTTCGTGGACGACTCTCTGGATTACCTTGAGAAAATAGATGAATTGCTGAAGTGAACCTTCCCTTCTACATAGCCCGCCGCTATCTCTTCTCGAAGAAGAAGCATAATACCATCAATATCATCTCCGGCATCTCGGTGTGCGGAGTGGCATTGGCTACGCTGGCGCTGGTGTGTACTCTCTCCGTATTCAATGGCTTCCAAGACATGGTGGCAGGCTTCTTCACTGCCTTCGACCCAGAGCTGAAGATTATGGCACGCGAAGGCAAGGTGTTCGAACCGGGCACAACGTCTATCCAAGAAGTGCGCGCCTTGCCCGAGATTGCCGTCTGGACAGAGACGCTGGAGGAGAATGCGATGGTGCAGTATAAAGACCGCCAGGCTATGGCGGTCATCAAGGGAGTGGAAGACAACTTCCGGCAACTAACTTCCATTGACAGCCTGCTTTACGGCGCGGGAGAGTTTATCCTGCACGATTCTATCGTGGACTATGGCATCTTGGGGGTGGAACTAATATCCGAGTTGGGCACCGGGCTTCAGTTTGTCGACCCGCTACAGGTCTATGCCCCCAAGCGCAATGTGCGGGTGAACATGGCAAATCCTTCCTCTTCCTTCAACCGCGACTATCTGTTCTCTCCTGGCGTGGTGTTTGTCGTGAACCAGCAGAAGTATGACGCACGCTACATCCTGACCTCACTCGACTTTGCCCGCAACCTCTTCAACTACGGCACGGAGGTCTCCGCCATCGAATTGAAGCTGAAACCGGATGCCGACCTGCCTGCCGTGCAGAAAAAGATTTCCCGCATATTGGGAGACGACTTCACGGTACAGAACCGTTATGAGCAACAGGAGGACGTGTTCCGCATCATGGAAATAGAGAAATTCATCTCCTACCTTTTCCTGACATTCATCCTGACGATTGCCTGCTTCAATGTAATAGGCTCTCTGTCCATGCTCATCCTCGACAAGCGCGAGGACGTGGAAACATTGCGCAATTTGGGTGCCGACAACCGCCTGATAGCCCGTATCTTCCTGTTCGAGGGGCGCTTGATTTCGCTGTTCGGGGCGTTTGCGGGAATTGCCTGCGGGCTGTTGCTTTGCTATCTACAGCAACGTTTCGGCATTATCTCACTGGGCGGGGGCAACGGTAGTTTCATTGTCGACGCCTATCCGGTCAGCGTACATGCCTCGGACGTGGTTGTGGTGTTTATCACGGTCATTGCCGTCGGTTTCCTTTCGGTGTGGTATCCGGTGCGCTATCTGACACGAAGGTTACTGAAAAAGTGACATCCTGCCTGCCGATGGTGTCCGTCCTCTGCCTGCTTGGTGCGTTAAACAGCTCCTCCCACACCGCCAGATTCACCGATTCATAGTCGGGATTCATCGGGTTTTCTACCGTGAATCACCTGCAAGGGCTATGCCACGCCAGATAATACGCCTACCTTTGAACTGTCAACCGATAACAACGGAACAGACGCCGATCACAGTAGAATAACATTCAATAACCCTCTAAACAATAAGAACAATGGAAAAGAGAACAAACGCCCTGTCTCACGCAAAACCATCGGGCAAGTATTTCATCGCCTCACTGCTCATCCTTTCCGGCCTATTGCTTCTGGCACGCAACATGGAGTGGATCAGTTACGAAACGTTCGACACCATAGTCTCTTGGCACAGCCTACTTATCCTGATAGGCATCGGTAAGATGATGCACCGACGTTACGTAGGCGGGAGCCTGCTCATTCTGATAGGCACCTACTTCCTGCTCGACAGGTTATCGTGGTTACCGGAAAACCTACATGGCATTATCTGGCCCGCCATACTCGTCACAGCAGGCATCTTGTGCCTTGTCAAAACACACCACAGAAAACGCTGGATAGAAATCGAAATGAGAACCTGCGGCCTAGGGAAAGAGAAAGAAAGAGATAGCCGCATGCACCCGAATACGGAAAACAACGGGCAGCAATGCCAATCGGAAGACGGATATTTACGCTCTGACAACGCTTTCGGTTCTATACGCCATGTCGTGCTGGACGAACTATTCAAAGGAGCTCGCATCCGGGCTTCATTCGGCGGAACCGTTATCGACCTGCGCCACACGAACCTTGCACCGGGCGAGACCTACATCGACATCGACTGCACCTGCGGCGGCATAGAGCTGTACATCCCTTCCGACTGGAAGGTGATCATCCAGTGCAACGCCTTTGCCGGCGAGTGCGTAGACAGGCGTTGGCAGGGAGCGAATATCGACCAAAAGAGTACTCTAATCATCCGTGGAAACGTCTCCTTTGGCGGCATCGAGATAAAAGACTGACGTATGAAAGCGCATCCAATAATAGATTATCCTTACCGTTGGTTTCCGACGTTTGTGTTGGCACTGACTCTGGCTATTATCCAGGCGGCACTGGCGTGGGGATATGCAGGAGCTGACTGGCTTCCGGCACTGGTAGACGGAATCGCGACGGTCGGGTGGTTTGCCGCATTGGCATACTTGGTATGGTTTGTGGTAGGTTACGTATCGCTGTTGCAGACCAATGTCATCACAGCCGTATCGGGCGTGGTGCTCTGGATTGCGGGCAACTTCATGGTTTGCGACATTATGGTGAAGATAGTGGGTATACCTTATATTGATTTTGCCTTTACCCTACCCTTCCGGCTCCTGTTCGGTGTGCCGGCATGGACGGCAGTCATTCTGTGGTACCACTTGCTGGTGATGAAGGAGACTGCCAACCGGGAAGAAGCAGTCACCACGCCGCAGCCTCCAACGGCAGTGCCGGAGCAACAAGAAGAGGTCATCGACCGGATCACCGTGAAAGACGGCTCAAGAATACATATCATCAAAGTGGACGAGCTTCTGTATATTCAGGCGTGCGGAGACTATACCACCTTAGTCACCCCCGACGGAGAGTACGTCAAGGAGCAGACCATGAAATACCTCGAAACGCATCTGCCCGCCGGCAACTTCGTGCGGATACATCGCTCCACGATTGTAAACGTGACACAGATTTCGCGGGTCGAACTGTTCGGCAAAGAGACTTATCAGGTGCTATTGAAGAACGGGGTGAAGCTGCGGGTCAGCCTGACGGGATACAAGCTGTTGAAAGAGAGATTGGGGATATGAATAAGGAGGCCCTGTGAAGTCGGTCTATCCATCCTACGGGATGAAAGAAATCGTCCTGTGAAATGAAAGAAATCATCCCGTGAGACGAAAAAATCCATCTCATGAGATAAAAAAAATCGTCTCATGGGATGGATTTATTTGCCTCACGGGACAAATATATCCGTCTCACGAGACGGTTTTTATCTGAACTTATACCGCAGGAAACCGGAGATAAACCGGAGGCGGTTTACCCTTTATTTCGTACTCAGTTTCAGCTTGGCAGGTTTCAGTCCTTCGGCGGTTGCCGTAACGGTGACGGCAGAAGGTTGGTCGCCTGCACGCAAGATGGCGAGCACAGAACCTTTATAAAGCTTGCGCTTGTTGGTCACATTGAGTTCATCGGAGTTGTGGTCACCGCTGCTTACTGCCACCAGTGGAGTGTTGCCTGCTACGGTGAAGGTCACTTCGCCCAACGCCGTCTGCACGCGGCGTCCTTTCTTATCTACCGCCACTACACGCACATGTTGCAAATCCTGTCCGTCGGCTTTCCAATCGGGATTATCGCTCTCTATCTTCAGTGCCACGGCAGGACCGGTGGTCTCGATCTTGTGGCGTGCCACTACTTTGCCGCCGGTCCGGGCAATGGCTTCGCAGTAACCGTCCTGATATTCGATGTCGCTCCAGCGTATCTGATTGCGCATCTTGGCGCTCTTGATGTCGTTGCGTTTCACCCCATAACTCTTGCCGTTGACCAGTAGTTCCACCTCTTCGGCATTAGTATAAGTGGTGATGTTGAGCTTCGTTCCCGGCTTGCGGTTCCAGTGATCGCTCTGTCCGTCGTTTCCGGTCTGGACGCCATTCCACATCTGGTCACCTTTAGTATCGGTCACGGCAATGTGCACCAAGGGTTCGTCGGGCATGAAGAACGACTTCATATAGTATGCCTTCGGCTTGGGTTCGAGCGCAATGTCGAACACGCCCTGCGCCCAGCCCTTAGCCGGCCATCCGTGACTCTCGCCGAGATAGTCAATGGCACCCCAATAGGCAAGACCTATCACCTTGTCGAGATTCATGGAAAAGTAGTTCTCACCCATAGCGGCTACGGATGCCTCGCTTTGGTAGAACGTCATCCAAGGGAAACGTTTGCCGTCGCCGGGGAAGTACATATAGCGGTAGTTGTATGCCTGTATGTCCGTCACCTTTGCCAGGTCGCAGGGCAGTGAATCCGTCTCCCAGTTGCGGTAGCGCGGATGCATGGCTACGGTCACCTTGCGGGTGTCGTCGTAACGGTTGACGAGTGTTTTCTGTAGCTTGAACATGGTCACGCCGAAGTCATTGTAAGGCATGTCGCTGTACGACTGCAACTCGTTTCCTAACGACCACATCACTACACACGGATGATTTCTGTCGCGGGTGATAAATTCCTGTATATGTCCGGACCAGAGTTCGGCAAAGGGGCGACGTCCGGCACCTACATACTGGTCGTTCCATTTGTCATAGAGTTCGTCCACCACAAGGATACCATTCTCGTCGCACAAGTCGAGGAACGACTCCGAGTAGGGATTGTGCGACGTACGAATATGATTCATTCCGTACTCCTTCATGAGTTTGATTCTCTTCTCCATGGCACGCGGATAGGCGGCTGCGCCCAGTGCGCCGTTGGTATGATGGTTGGCATAGCCTTTCAGCAGTACCTTCTTTCCGTTAAGTTTCAGTCCGTAGTCCGGTCCGATCTCGACGGTACGTATGCCGAAACGTTGTGAAGTGACGGCAGCTATGGTGCCATCGGGACGCAGCAATTCTACGCGTGCCGTATACAGATTGGGAGTGTCGCAGTCCCACAGCATAGGCGATGCTACATCGAAAGGCGGTAAAGCCAGTTCCTGTCCCTGTCTGTAGTTGCGGTTGCGTTTGACGTCGAAGGTTTCATCCTTTACCACCGAACCGTCGGGGGCTGTTACCATCAGATGCATCTTCAAAGTGTTCTCCTTGGTGGTGCATTGTACGTTGGCGATGATACTGACTGTCTTGTTCTCCTTGGTAGTGATATAGAGCGGATGGCGCATAAAATACAATTGCGGGTCAGTATATATCAGCTTCACATCGCGGATCAGCCCGCCGCCAGTATACCATCTCGATTGCTTCGGCTCTCCCGTGTTGGCATAGACGGCGAGCGTGTTCTCCTGTCCGTAATTCAGTTTGTTCGTCACATCTATCTCGAATCCGACGTAGCCGTAGTCCGTACCTCCGATGCGCGTCCCGTTGAGGTAAACGTCTCCATAGTACATGATTCCCTGGAAATCGAGCAACACCCGTTTTCCTTTCTGTGCGGCATCCGGAGTGATGGTCCTGACGTACCATCCTCCGCCCATCTCCTTGAATCCACGTGCAGAAAGGCGGCTCTTGATATTGGCTCCGGCATCACTCATGTCCGCCATCTCGTCCGCCGATGGTGCCACCCAAGGCTGTTCGATTTGGAAGTCATGCGGCACGTTCACCTCGCGCCACTCTTCTTCCAGCGCTTTCTTTACAGTAATGGAGGCATCTGCCACATCGCCAAGTCTGAACAACCAACCCCGGTCGAGGCTTATCGTGTCCGAATCGGAGGCTGCCGCAAGGGGAAGTATCGAGCAGGCAAGCCCGAGAAATGTTACGCCTAAAAGTTTCTTTGTCATAATCTGAATACCATTAGTTTTAATATGAATATTTGGGTTATTGTCTTTTGCGAAAATTTAGATATATTATCCAAATATAGGCAATAGCAGGATATATACAAAGAAACACATCCTTATTTAACAAAATTTGCTTGAAGATAGTGTATTCTGATACCCGCGCCCGATGAACTCACCACCGAACCACATAATTCTCCAACAGAGCCACACCGAAAGTCTTTGCTAATTCTTATCTTTGCGCCCCTAAAAGAACGATATGAGACATCTGTTTTATCTTTTACTGGCATTCTGCTTTGTTCCTCTTGCGGCACAACAAAGCCAGACTGCCTGCCATTTGGAGAGCCTCGGCTTCGTAAACATTGCCGAAGCAGACAGTACCATCGCCGTCGACCTGATGTACGCCCACGCCGACAACTTCACCGGGCAGGTGCTGTACGAAGATTTGCGCGAAGCATACCTGCACCCCGATGCCCTAAAAGGATTGCTACGCGCGCAACAGGAACTGAAAAAGCATCATCCGCACTACCGCCTGATCGTATATGACGCCGCCCGCCCCATGAGCATACAGCAGAAAATGTGGAATATGGTAAAGGGTACTCCCCGATATATCTATGTCTCCAATCCCGCCCGTGGCGGCGGACTACACAACTACGGTCTGGCAGTAGATATCAGTATCTTAGATGAAACGGGTACTCCCCTGCCGATGGGTACAAAGGTGGACCATCTTGGTATAGAAGCCCATATTACGGACGAAGCTGCATTGGTGCGAAGCGGAAAGATGACCGCACAGGAGCAGGCTAACCGCCAGTTGTTGCGCAATGTCATGCGTACCGCAGGGTTCCGTACATTGCCCAGCGAGTGGTGGCACTTTAATTGGTGCAGCCGGCAGGAGGCTAAACAAAGGTATAAGGTGATCCCATGAGGAATGATACGAAGGAGTTATTGTACTAATTCGGCAATTAGTGCTAAATATCCAATTAGTACTAATTGGGCTTTTTTACTATCCTGCTATGACACACGCACTTATATTTGGTAATATCCGTGGATAGTATAGTCGAAAAGCACTTTATCTTCCTGAGCCTGACCGAACTAAGCGGAAATTGCCTATATTTGCGCAAATGAAATAAAAACTACCAATAGGACACAATCATGAAACAAGTTCTCAAAATCATATTTTCTCTCCTGCTGGGAGCGTGTATCGGCTGTGGCGCAGTGATGCTTTACATTGTGCTCTTTACGGACATTATGCCAAGCGGATTCCTTGAGAAAGTGGAGGAAATACAGGCAAGCAAATTAGTACTTTCTTGCCTATTATCACTAATCAGCCTGATTCTTGCTATTTTCCTGCAAGTCATCCTGCATGAGGGAGGTCACTTGTTGCTGGGATTTGTCACCGGCTACCGGTTCGTCTCTTTCCGGATAGGAAACCTTACATTGATAAAGGAGGAAGGAAAGTTCCGCTTCAAACGCTTCTCCATCTCCGGCACGGGTGGACAATGCCTGCTCTCTCCACCGGACGGACCGTACGAACAGATGCCTTACTTCTGGTATAACGCGGGAGGCGTGCTGATGAACCTGCTAACGGCAAGCGGAGCACTCGCCCTTTGGATTGCCTATCCCGACATGCCGCTACCGTTGCACGTGTTCCTCCTGTTCTTCTTTTTCTGCGGATTCTTGTTTACCTTGATGAACGGCATCCCCATGAAGGCGGCGGGCATTACGAATGATGCTTACAACCTGATACTGATGCGACGAGACGTAAACGCACGGAGGTATCTTGCCTTGCAGTTGGCCGTAAACGCGGAAGCACAGAAAGGCGTCAGACTGAAAGACATGCCGGACGAGTGGTTCCCGAATGACGAAGTGACTGACTACAGGGACCTCCTGCAAGTTGCCGTAAGGCTGCTCTATATCTCGCGTTATATGGACCGGAAAGAGTTTGAGACGGCACACGCCTTGTTCAGTGAAATGGAACCGTATAAAGGGAAAATCATCGGGCTATATGCAAGAGAGATCGAGTGCGAACTGCTCTTCCTCGAGCTGATAGGCAAGCGGAGGAAAGAGGAGGTGGAACGACTCTATACAGATGGAGTAAAGAAGCATATCCAATTGTACAAGGCTGTCATGTCTTCCAAACCACGCCTGCTCTGCGCACTGGCTTTGCACTGGGAACATCAGCCGGAGCGGGCAAAGGAGATTTATGAGGAAGTGTCCGGCAAGCAGGACAAGTATCTGATGCAGGGTGAGGTCTTCTCGGACCTAGACATTATGGAAACGATGCTCCGGGAGGCGGAAGCGTGTCGGACAGACGTTTCTCCGTCGGACGACGAAGCCAAGGAAACCAACAAACGATAGGATTTATGGAACTGAACAACGATACATTGCGTTTCATACGCGAACACAGCAAAGACGATGTACGTACGCTTGCCTTGCAGGCACCGAAATATCCGGGTGTGGACATGCCCGCCGCCCTGACCCAAATAGCGGGCAGACAGGCGGCAGCAGAGAAGATTCCTTCGTGGCACAAGGTGGAAGAGCTTGTATATCCCCGCCACCTATCCTTGGAGCAATGCTCTTCGGAGGCTACGGCACGCTATAAGGCATCGCTCATCCCCGCACTTCCTGCGGGCACACTCACCGACCTGACCGGAGGCTTCGGCATCGACTGCGCCTTTCTTTCCGGCAAATTCCAACAGGCAACGTATGTGGAGCGTCAGGAGGAGCTTTGCGAGATTGCCGCACACAATTTCCCGCAACTGGGACTGACGCATATCCGAATAGAAAATACAGACAGCGTCCGCCATCTGCAAGAGATGTCTCCCGTGGACTGGATATTCATCGACCCCGCCCGACGCGACGGGCACGGCGGGAAGACCGTCGCCATTGCCGACTGCGAACCGGACGTATCGGCACTGGAAACGCTGTTGCTTGCCAAAGCACAGCATGTGATGGTGAAGCTATCGCCCATGCTGGACCTCTCACTCGCCTTGCAGGAACTGAAGCACGTACAGGAGGCACACATTGTCTCCGTCAATAACGAGTGCAAGGAACTGTTGCTGATACTGGGGCATGCCGACCTTGCACCGGAAGAGATTCCCATTCATTGCGTCAACCTACAGGCAAAAGGTGGCAGATGCATGCCCGACGGGCAACCAGCTTTCTGTTTCACACGTGCTCAGGAGCAGGCAAGCGCAAGCATTTATGCCGATATTCCCGGCAAGTATCTGTATGAGCCCAATGCCTCCCTCCTCAAGGCAGGCGCCTTCCGAAGCATCGCCCGTATCTACCGTGTAGAAAAACTGCACCCCAACAGCCACCTTTACACCTCGGAACTTCCGGTGGAAGGCTTCCCCGGAAGGTGTTTTCAGATAGCGGGACTCTGCACGCTGAACAAGAAAGAGATGAAAGCCACACTGGGAAACACGAAGAAGGCAAACATCACAGTGCGCAACTTCCCCGCCTCGGTAGCAGAACTGCGAAAGCGCCTCAAACTCGCGGAAGGAGGAGATGTTTACCTGTTTGCCACCACACTTGGCAACGAGCAGAAAGTTATCATCAAGTGCAATAAAGTCTCCTTTTAAGAATAAAATATCACCTAAATAACGATTTTACTGACAAACGTTTTTTCTAAAAGCGAAGAAATAGAATCCTGCCACTCCAACTTCGGAATAAACATGCGCTAATTATACATATTGCTGACAAAATATACCCTATTTATGCCGTGCGGATCGCTTTTTTCCACCTTAAAAACGACAATCCGACATGGCAAATAGGTTGATCGGACACATTAGATATATTGTTTTGATGCATTAGATATATTGTTCCGGTATATTAGATATATTGTTCCGATGCATTAGATATATTGTTTTCACCCAATCCACTATATTTCGTCACCGGAAAGTACGAAAAGGGAGAGTGGAAGATACGTTTTTCTTTTTTTAGAGTTGTATAGATTTATATATTAACCTATAAATCATCAAAATACGAATTTTCGTTCTTTTCTTTTCGTTCATCCCTTCCTCTGGACGGAAACAGCGCATTCTCGTGACCTCCGAAAAGCAAAATGTCAAATGTGCCTACAGATGTCCTGCTGCCGCTCTTGCACCCTCCGATGTAACCTCAGTGAAGCAAAATGTAACACAGAAACCGCTTTCTGAAACATAGGATAATATATCTGATACATTATTCTTTTCCCGTTTCCGATATTCTGCCTATTTTTGTAACTGTCCGCCAAATGGCGAAACAGGAACCGATTACTAACATCATAAAGACATATCAATATCATGAAAAAAAGAATTCAGTTACTCGTTGCAGCAGGTTGCCTCAGCCTCTGCTTTCTTTCGTGCTCACAACCTCCTTACAAGAACCCGGCGCTCACTCCCGAAGAACGTGCCGACGACTTAGTCAGCCGGTTAACACTGGAAGAGAAAGCCGCCCTGATGCAAAGCACCTCACCCGCCATCCCCCGCTTGGGCATCAAAGCCTACGACTGGTGGAACGAGGCCTTACACGGCGTAGGACGCGCCGGACTTGCCACTGTATTCCCGCAAGCCATCGGTATGGGAGCCTCGTTCGATAGCGACTTGCTCTACGACGTATTTACTGCTGTCTCCGACGAAGCCCGCGCCAAGAACGCTGCCTTCAGCCGCGAGGGCGAACTGAAACGTTATCAGGGACTCACCGTATGGACGCCCAACATCAACATCTTCCGCGACCCGCGCTGGGGACGCGGACAGGAGACCTATGGAGAGGATCCCTACCTGACCGGACAAATGGGCATGGCGGTCGTACGCGGACTGCAAGGTCCCGACAGCGAGAAGTATGACAAGCTGCACGCTTGTGCCAAGCATTTTGCCGTACATTCCGGTCCCGAATGGAACCGGCACAGTTTCAATGCCGAAAAGATAGACCCGCGTGACCTGTGGGAAACGTATCTCCCCGCCTTCAAAGACCTTGTCTGTAAGGCTGACGTGAAAGAAGTGATGTGTGCCTACAACCGTTTCGAAGGCGAACCCTGCTGCGGAAGTAACCGCCTGCTGGTGCAGATTCTCCGCAACGAATGGAATTACAAAGGCATCATCGTATCCGACTGCTGGGCCATCAACGACTTCTTCAATCCCGGCGCCCACGAGACGGAACCGGACAAGGAACATGCCTCCGCCAAAGCCGTCCTAACAGGTACGGACGTGGAATGCGGACAGAGCTATGCCTCGCTCCCCCAAGCCGTTGCCGAGGGTCTGATTGACGAAGAGAAGATAGACGTCTCGCTGAAACGCCTGATGAAAGCCCGCTTTGAACTGGGCGAAATGGACCGTCCCGAACTGGTGTCGTGGGCACAAATACCCTACAGCGTAGTGGACAGCAAAGAACATCGCGAGCTTGCCCTTCGTATGGCACGCGAAAGCCTCGTCCTCTTGCAGAACAACGGCAACCTGTTGCCTCTGAATAAAGAGATGAAGATAGCCCTCGTAGGACCCAATGCCAACGATTCTGTCATGCAATGGGGCAACTACAACGGTTTCCCAGGACATACCGCCACCCTGCTCGAAGGGCTGCGCCAGTACCTTCCCGAATCCCGACTCATCTACGAACCGGGATGCGACCTCACCTCCGACGTCACCCTGCAAAGCGTATTCCAGCAGTGCAGCATGGACGGCAAGCAAGGCTTCAGTGCTAAGTACTGGAACAATCCCAAGCAAGAAGGCGAACCCGATGTCACCACCCAAATCACTACCCCGTTCCACTTCATCACCACAGGTGCCACTGCCTTTGCCGCAGGAGTCAATCTTACCGACTTCTCCGCCAGCTATGAATCCGTATTCCGCCCCGAGAAAAGTGAAGAGATCGCCTTCCACTTCCAGACCCAAGGCTTCACACGCCTCTCTATCAACAATGAAGAGGTGGCAAAAGGCATGAACTTCAAGAACAACATCAGAACCTACGCCCTCTCCGCAGAAGCCGGAAAGGAATATCATATTCGCATCGACTTCGCTTTCCACAACCGTGATGCGGCACTCGACTTCGATATGGGCCGTGAGATTCCCGTCGACCTGAGCCAAACCGTACAGCGCGTCAAAGATGCAGACGTCATCGTCTTTGCCGGAGGTATCTCGCCCGCAGTAGAAGGCGAAGAGATGCGTGTCACTATCCCCGGATTCAAAGGCGGAGACCGCGAAGTTATCGAACTGCCCTCTATTCAGAGCCGCCTGCTTGCCGAGCTGAAAAAGGCAGGAAAGAAAGTCGTGCTTGTCAACTTCTCCGGTTCCGCCATCGCCCTGACACCGGAAACCAAGACATGCGACGCTATTCTGCAGGCATGGTATCCTGGTCAGGCAGGAGGCACAGCCATTGCCAACGTTCTCTTCGGAGACTACAACCCTGCAGGACGCCTTCCGGTCACTTTCTATAAGAGCACATCGCAGTTACCCGACTTTGAAGATTACTCAATGAAAGGACGTACTTACCGATACATGACGGAGGCGCCGCTCTTCCCCTTCGGACATGGCTTGAGCTACACTACTTTCAGCTACGGCAATGCCGCACTGAGCGCACCGGAAATAAAAGATGGCGAAACCCTCACCCTGACCATCCCCGTCAGCAACACAGGCACTCGCGATGGCGATGAAGTTGTGCAAGTGTACCTGCGCCGCCCGGGCGACAAGGAAGGTCCGTCACATACCCTCCGCGCCTTCCGACGTGTCAGCATAGCCCACGGTGCAACGGAAAACGTAACCATATCGTTGAATAAGGAAACTTTCGAATGGTTTGATACCCAAACCAATACCATGCGTCCGATAGAGGGTGATTATGAACTGCTTTACGGTGGCTGTTCCGAATTCGGGAAGCTAAAGGCGATAGCTGTTACAGTGAAATGATAACTAATTCCCAGTTAGATAATCATAATCAAACAATATTAAGATCGCGAACCCCAAAAAGAACTTTTATATCTATAATATCTTAATTTATCATGAAGAATTTACTCTATCTCCTCCTCTGCCTCATCATCGGAACCTCCTGTTCCCGGCAGACAAGTCTGATAAAACCTTGGGAGAAAGGTGCTTTTGAAACACAGAAATACCGTAATCTCTTCGCAGAGATGGGCTACAAGCAAATAGATGTAGAGTCCAAACTCAGGTCTGTCTTCGACGACGTGTTCCATGGCCCCAACAAGGTCTACTTTGAAGTAGGCGACTCAATGGCTTATATCAGCGACATCAAGAATCACGACGTGCGCACCGAAGGCATGTCTTACGGGTTGATGATTGCTGTCCAGTTCAATCGACAAGATATCTTCGACCGCCTCTGGCGGTGGGGGAAGACCTACATGCAACATCAGGAAGGTCCGCTGAAAGGCTACTTTGCCTGGAGCTGCCGGACAGACGGCACTCGCAATGCTCAAGGTCCCGCATCCGACGGAGAACTCTACTATGTCACCGCCCTTATCTTTGCCTCCAACCGTTGGGGTAATGACACCGGTATCAACTACCTTGCCGAAGCCCAACACATCCTCAACTGCTCAATGGAGAAGGACGGAAGCAATCGCGTGACGCCCTTCATCAATCTGGAACATAAGCTCATCACCTTCGTTCCTGACACATATGGCGGACGCTTCACCGACCCCTCCTATCACGTCCCTGCCTTCTACGAGGTGTGGGCGCGCTGGGCAAACGACGGTAGAGCCGACCTTTGGCGTGAATGTGCCAAACGCAGCCGCGAATACCTGCACAAAAGCATCCACCCCGTAACCGGCCTAAGCCCCGACTACAACAACTACGACGGTAGCCTGCTGAATAGTAACCGCCTCATTGGCGACGCCTTCCGATTCGACTCCTGGCGTGTGCCCATGAACATAGCCCTGGACTATTCTTGGGCATGTGCCGACAAAGACTGGCAACAGAAATATGGAAATAAGATTCAGAATTTCCTCTACAGCCAAGGCATCGACACCTTCGTAGACCAATACAACATAGACGGTACCCAAGTGAAAGATACGCTCGGTGCCGGAGGTTACAAGGCTTTACGTCATTCGGTAGGTCTCGTCGCCACTTCTGCCGCCGCTTCTCTGATGTGCACGCACGAGATTAGCCGGAAGTTCGTAGACAAGTTATGGAATGCCCGGCATGAACCGTACGAAGATGGTTATTTCGATGCATACTACGATGGACTGCTCCGCCTCTTCGCCTTCATGCACCTGAGCGGAAACTATCGGATTATCTTCCCGGAGAAATAAAAGTAAAGTTGTTTCCGCTGCTTTCATTCCTGAAGAATAAAAAGACAGGCTGAGAATAAAAAGTGGAACAGAACTGAATAACGGAGTGAGAAGGAGTTGTCACTCCGTCTCACTCCTGATAATCCACATCAAATAGAAATATCTACATTTGACTATAGTTTATTAAATTTAGGTTAGGATTAGTGTTAAGTGAAGAAGAGGCTTTATCTGGATGAAACGTGAATTTCCGGTCCTGATAAAGCCTTATTCCGAAATCGCACTGACATGGTAAGCGATGCTGGGCGGGAGCTATTGTTATCCGTCCAGCTCCGTCATGGCTTATTCCGGCTTTTTCCCACGTAGATCATCCTTGGGCGTCGTTGTCCCACTGCCGTCGCGCGTAGCGACATAGTGCGGCGACATGATTTCGATGCCCTCTTCATTAAAGCGGTCCTGAATGTTCTGATGAAGGTCGGAGTAGACTTGTGCCAGGCAATTGGCATCCTTGATATAAGCATTCACCTGATAGACCGGATAATAATCCTGCAAGGAAGTCTCCAACACAAACGGGCGCGGGTCGTCCACCACCCCAGGAGTGTTCAGTGCCGCTTCTATCAACAGCTGGTGCGTCTTCCGCCAAGGCACATCATAGCCGATGCTGACCTCAGAGTGAATAATCAACCCGTAATCGCGTGCCGACTGGCTGAAGTTGACCGTATGCGAGGACATGATGAAGGAGTTCGGGATAGTCACCACCTCATTCTTCGGCGTGCGGATGCGGGTCACCAAGGGCGTCTTCTCAATCACGTTGCCTGTCGTGTCGTCCAGCTTGATACGGTCGCCCAGCTTGAACGGGCGCATATAAGTGATCACCAGCCCCGCAATGATGTTCCCGATCACCGTGCTTGAACCCAGCGAAATGATCAAGCCCACAAAGACCGATATCCCCTGGAAGACACCCGACTTGGATCCCGGCAGGTAAGGATAAATCATTGCAATCATGAACGCATAGAGCAGAAAACGCACAATGTGAAACGTCGGCATCGCCCAGTCGGCATAAAACCCGCCGATACGCAGGCGCTCCGACTGTATCTCGTTGGCAAGATAGCGCACCAACCGCACCAGATACCTCACGGCAAGCCATATCACAAAGATAGTGAACAGGTTAGGAATATACTCCACGATGGCAAGGAAGATACTCTTTATCGGCTCCCAGATATACGAGAACAACTTGTATGCCAAGTCTTTCGTCTGAGGGAAGATAGAGAAAAGCAACGGTACCGTCAGCACCAGCTGAAGCAGCATCACCGCATAGCGCAGCAGGTTGGCAAGGAAGACAAGCAGATTCACCTGCTTCTGCGTATCCAGCAGCTCATAGTCCTGTATGGAGATTGGTTTCAGCCGGGTATCCTTCAAGCGCTGGATGCGGGCTTTCAGTTTATTGAACAGCCACGTCGTAAGCCTGAACAGCAGATACTGCCCGACAATGACCAGAATGAAATAGAAGATACGCTTGCCCAATCGCCACAAGCTATGCTCGTTTTTCATGACCTTGAGCTTGTCCACCACGACTTTCCGCTTGGCAGCAGCCAATTCGTCGCGTGTGCAGCCTTCCCACAGCCCGTCCTGGTCGGTAAACGATGCCAGTACCTTGTTGCCGTACATCAGGTCGGCAACGATGTCACTACTATCTATATAGACCGAATCCGGCTGCAAGTTGAACCGTTTGCCCAGCTCCGTAATCGCCTCGGCGTTCATCTCAGCACGTTGCTGCGGCGTGTGCCCGCCGCGCTTAGCATACAAATAATAGAGTGTGTCGTCCTCCACCACCACAGGGACACCCGGTGTCACCCTACGGAGCGAGTCGATACGCAGGCGTTGCCGTGCCAGCTTGATGGAATCTGCCGCATCATACTTCAGCTTCATCTGCTCGATCTCCATCCTGAGATTAGCCTCGTTCAGCCGCGCAGCTTCCAGTTTACGCCGCATGTCCGACCGATCCAGCGAATCGGTGTCCGTCCGAAGAGGCACATCCACCCCCACGGTGTCCTGATTGAAAATATCCCTGACCTTCTCTACCAATTGGGCAGAAGCCCCGCACAGGGGCAGAAACAACAAACAAATGCACAATGCACTAATCTTTCTCATACAAAAGCCTTTTGACGGATAACTTTATACTTTATCTCAAAACATAAGAATACTCAAATAAAATTAACGCGCCAAACATACGGAATGTTTTCCACATTTCATGAAAGGAATAACTATATTTGCACCAAAAACTATATTTTTATGGATATCATCTATCTTATCGGAGGCCTCCTGCTCATACTTTCGGGAGCCAACGGGCTGACGGACGGCGCTTCCTCCGTAGCCAGGCATTTTCGTATCTCGCCCATCGTCATCGGGCTGACTATTGTCGCCTTCGGCACCTCTGCCCCGGAGCTGGCGGTCAGCGTATCTTCCGCCCTGAAAGGGAGCGCGGATATCGCCATCGGAAACGTGGTGGGAAGTAACCTGTTCAATACGCTGATGATTGTGGGCTGCACGGCACTCTTCGCCCCTATCGTCATTTCACAGAACACCTTACGGAAGGAAATTCCCCTCTGTATCCTCTCCTCCGTTGTCCTGTTGGTCTGCGCCAACGATGTCCTGCTGAACCATGAGCCGGAGAACCTGCTCAGTACCACCGACGGGTTGTTGTTGCTTTGCTTCTTTGTCATCTTCTTAGGATATACGTTCTCCATCGCTTTCCAAGGGAAGCAGGAGGGGGAGACGGAAGAGAAAGTCAGCCAGCTGCCGATGTGGCGGTCTGTCCTGTACATCGTAGGCGGTCTGGGGGCATTGATAGTCGGCGGCGACCTGTTCGTGAATGGTGCCAGCGGTATCGCCCGCAGCTTGGGAGCCAGCGAATCGGTCATCGGGCTTACCCTTGTGGCAGGCGGAACGTCTCTGCCGGAGCTTGCCACATCCATCGTTGCCGCCCTGAAGAGGAATCCGGAGATTGCCATCGGAAACGCCATCGGCAGCAACCTGTTCAATATCTTCTTCGTATTGGGTTGCAGTGCCACCATCACGCCACTGCACTTCACGGGAATCACTAATTTCGACCTGTTGACGCTGGTCGGTTCGGGCATCCTGTTGTGGCTGTTCGGCCTGTTCTTCGCCAAACGGACCATCACGCGCATCGAAGGCAGCATACTGGTGCTTTGCTACATAGCATATACGATTGCGCTGATCTATAAATAATTTAACTTTCGCAAGTAATGTATGAACGGACCGGAAGCCCAAGAAAAGATAAATCCAGTACAAGGCAGACCTCCGCAAACGCATAAATTTGCCTCGTGAGATGAATGATTTTGCCTCGTGAGACAGATAAAATCATCTCATGAGATGATTTTATTCAGCCCACGAGACGATTTTATTCAGCTCATGAGCCAAATTTAGCCGTCTCGCAAGAAAAACGACTAAATATAGGAAAATGTATTATTTTTACTCTCTCAGCACGTGGTATTTTAAAGATTATCATGTATCTTTGCCACTTTATTAGACGTATGACCATGGCAATAACAATCAAAAAAGTTTCCACAAGCAGAGACTTGAAACGGTTCATCCGTTTCAACTACCAACTATATAAGGGCAACCCCTACTCTGTCCCCGACCTTTACGATGACATGCTCAACACCTTCAACAAGAAAAAGAATGCTGCATTCGAATTCTGTGAAGCTGACTATTTCCTCGCCTACAAGGACAACCGGATAGTAGGACGCGTAGCCGCCATCATCAACCACAAGGCCAACCAGACCTGGAACAAGAAAGACGTCCGCTTCGGATGGATCGACTTCATCGACGATCCGGAAGTCTCCGAAGCCCTTATCCGCACCGTGGAGGAATGGGGAAAGGAACGCGGCATGACCCACATACAAGGCCCGCTGGGCTTCACCGACTTCGATGCCGAAGGTATGCTCATCGAAGGATATGACCAACTCAGTACAATGGCAACCATCTACAACTATCCCTACTACCCGCAACACATGGAGCGTATGGGTTTCGAGAAAGACGCCGACTGGGTGGAATTCAAGATTTACATCCCCGACGCCATACCGGACAAGCATAAACGCATCTCCGACCTTATCCAGCGGAAATACAACCTCAAGATAAAAAAATACACATCACCCAAGAAGATTGCTCAGGAATACGGACAAGCCATCTTCGAACTGATGAACGAAGCCTACAAGCCCCTGTTCGGCTACTCCGCCCTGTCGCAACGGCAGATTGACCAATACGTAAAGATGTATCTCCCCATCGTAGACCTGCGCATGGTGACGCTCATCACGGACGCCGACGACCAGCTGATTGCCGTAGGTATCTCCATGCCGTCACTTTCCGAAGCCCTTCAGAAAGCACACGGGCGGCTGTTACCCCTTGGATGGTATCACCTGCTCAAGACCCTCTTCCTGAAGAAATATCCCAAGGCGCTCGACCTGCTGCTCGTTGCCGTAAAACCCGAATACCAGAACAAAGGGGTAAACGCGCTGCTCTTCTCTGACCTTATCCCTGTTTATCAGCAACTCGGCTTCGAGTACGCCGAAAGCAACCCCGAACTGGAAATGAACGGCAAAGTGCAAGCCCAGTGGGAGTACTTCAGGACCGAACAGCATAAGCGCAGACGCTGCTTTGTAAGGGAGATAGGAAAGCTGAAATAATCTGAAGAATCCCGACGGAATTTAGCGGCTAATCCGAAATATTACCATAACTTTTTGGATCGTAATCCAAAATATTACTATGATTTTTTGGATTAGCCGCTAAAAGTCTCTATTTCCGACCCACCTGTTTTCCCTGCCACCTTCCTGAAGAGTTATCCGATAAAGGAAACGGCTGTGGTGCCCCCTGCGAACTACCTGGAATTTGTGAACTTTTGATAAACCTAAAAAACTCTTTTTGTATATATTGTATATAAATCATATATTTGCAGGAAAACAGAAAAAAGAGCAGGGTTATGGAAGCTACGGCTATTCTAACCACCAGAAATCCATGAAAGAAGAAAATACCAACAACAGTCTCCCCCTCGATGAACCGGCAGTGTCCTACACCGACGACAACATCCGCCACCTTGACGACATGGAACACATCCGTGTCCGTTCGGGCATGTACATCGGCCGCCTGGGTGACGGTTCGCAAAGCGACGACGGTATCTACGTGTTGCTGAAAGAAGTGATGGACAACAGTATCGACGAGTTCAAGATGGGAGCCGGCAAACGAATAGAGGTCAAGATAGAAGACGATCTGCGCGTCAGCGTACGTGACTACGGACGGGGCATCCCGCAAGGCAAGCTGATAGAAGCAGTCAGCAAGCTGAATACCGGCGGCAAGTACGACAGTAAGGCGTTCAAGAAGAGTGTCGGACTGAACGGTGTGGGCATCAAGGCGGTCAATGCGTTGAGCAGCCACTTTGAAGTGCGCAGTTACCGCGACGGCAAGATGCGTGCCGCCACTTTCGAGAAAGGCGTGTTGCAAAGCGACCGAACCGAAGAGAGCACCGAAGAGAACGGTACGTTCATCTTCTTTGAACCGGACAACACGCTCTTCCTGAACTACGCTTTCCAGAACCAATTCGTGGAGACGTTGCTGCGCAACTATACCTACCTGAATACAGGGCTTACCTTCATCTACAACGGACAACGCATCGTCTCCCGCCACGGACTGGAAGACCTGCTGAAAGACAACATGACCAGCGAGGGCCTTTACGACATCATCCATCTGAAAGGGGAAGACATCGAAATAGCCTTCACGCATACCAACCAATATGGCGAAGAGTATTACTCTTTCGTCAACGGACAGCATACCACACAGGGCGGTACACACCAGAGTGCCCTGAAAGAGCACATCGCCCGCACCATCAAGGAGTTCTATAACAAGAGCCAGGAGTACGCCGACATCCGCAACGGGCTGGTGGCAGCCATTGCCATCGACGTAGAAGAGCCAATGTTCGAGAGCCAGACCAAAACGAAGTTGGGAAGCAACAACATGTGGCCCGCCGTGCCGCAGGAGAACAAGCCTGCCGGTCCCACGGTGAACAAGTACGTGGGAGACTTCATCAAGACGGAAGTGGACAACTATCTCCACAAGAATCCGCTGGTGGCAGAAGTCATGCTGCAAAAGATACAGGACTCCGAGAAGGAGCGCAAAGCCATCGCCGGCGTCACCAAGCTGGCACGCGAACGCGCCAAGAAAGCCAACCTGCACAACCGCAAGCTGCGCGACTGCCGCTATCACCTCAACGACGGCAAGGGAAAGGAACAGGAGGCAGAATCATGCATCTTCATCACCGAGGGTGACTCCGCCAGCGGTTCCATTACCAAAAGCCGCGACGTGAACACACAAGCCGTATTCAGCCTGCGCGGTAAACCGCTCAACTCATTCGGACTGACCAAGAAGGTGGTCTACGAGAACGAGGAATTCAACCTGCTGCAAGCTGCCCTCAACATCGAAGACGGCATCGAAGGGCTGCGCTACAACAAGGTGATTGCCGCTACCGATGCCGATGTGGACGGCATGCACATCCGCCTGCTACTCATCACCTTCTTCCTGCAATTCTTCCCCGACCTGATCAAGAAAGGACATGTATATATCCTGCAAACCCCGCTGTTCCGCGTGCGCAACAAAAAGAAGACGATCTATTGTTATACGGAAGAAGAACGGGTGAAAGCGATCGAGGAACTGGGACCGAACCCCGAAATCACCCGGTTCAAAGGTTTGGGAGAGATATCGCCCGACGAATTCCGCCACTTCATCGGTAAGGATATGCGCCTGGAGCAGGTTACTCTGCGCAAGACGGACCTCGTGAAAGAACTATTAGAGTTCTATATGGGCAAGAATACCATGGAGCGGCAGAACTTTATCATCAACAATCTGGTTATAGAAGAAGACTTGGCATCATGAGAAGGGCAATCTTTCCGGGGACGTTCGACCCGTTTACCATCGGTCACCTGTCGATAGTGACGCGTGCACTGACTTTTATGGATGAAGTCATCATCGGAATCGGTATCAACGAGAACAAGAACACGTATTTCCCCATTGGGCAACGCGTGAAGATGATACAGGATTTCTACCGGAACGAACCGCGCATCAAAGTCTGTTCGTACGACTGCCTGACGATTGATTTTGCCCGGCAGGTAGATGCACAGTTCATCATCCGGGGCATCCGTACCGTGAAGGATTTCGAGTACGAGGAAACCATTGCCGACATCAACCGCAAACTGGCGGGCATCGAGACCATCCTGCTCTTCACCGAGCCTGAACTGACGTGCATCAGCTCGACCACCGTCCGCGAACTGCTGCACTTCGGGAAAGACATCAGCCAGTTCATTCCCGAAGGGATGAAGATAGAGAGGGAAGAATAAGCGTCGGGCAAGTCTTCTTACGTCTGTCGGCCTAACTCCTTTAACTACTTGACTCCTTGACTACAGCCTATTTTTTATTTACGAAACTTGAATTAAACAATATATGAAAGGAATAATGAAGAGACTTCTTGTCTTAATGGTATGTGTAGGTGTCCTCGTTTCCGTACAGGCACAGAACAGGAACAACACGGCTGCACGTAAGTTGCAGATGGCAGAGTTTGCCATCGCCAACCTGTATGTCGACCCGGTGGACGAGAACAAACTGGCGGAAGAGGCAATCATACGTATGCTGGAGCAGCTCGACCCGCATTCCACGTACAACAACGCTGAGGAAGTGAAGAAAATGAACGAGCCCCTGCAAGGCAACTTCGAGGGTATAGGCGTACAGTTCCAGATGATAGAAGATACCCTGCTGGTCATACAGCCCGTCAGCAACGGCCCTTCCGAGAAGGTAGGCATTCTGGCAGGCGACCGCATTGTTGCAGTGAACGACAGTGCCATCGCCGGTGTGAAGATGTCCACGGAAGACATCATGTCGCGCCTGCGCGGCCCGAAAGGTTCGGAGGTGAAACTGACCGTTGTCCGCCGCGGTGTGGACGACGCCCTGTTCTTCAACGTAAAGCGTGACAAGATTCCCATCCTCAGCCTGGATGCTTCATATATGATACAGCCGAAGACCGGCTACATCCGCATCAACCGTTTCGGGGCAACCACCGCCGAAGAGTTCACCACTGCCCTCAAGGCGTTGCAGACGCAAGGCATGAAAGACCTGATACTCGACCTGCAAGGCAACGGAGGAGGATATCTGAATGCAGCCATCGACCTTGCCAACGAGTTCCTGCAACAGAAGGAACTGATCGTATATACGGAAGGCAGGGCGGCACAGCGCAGCAATTTCCATGCCCGCGGCACAGGCAACTTCAAGGAGGGACGCCTCATCGTGCTGGTGGACGAATATTCGGCTTCGGCAAGCGAAATCGTGACCGGCGCCATACAGGACTGGGACAGAGGTGTAGTGGTAGGCCGCCGCACCTTCGGCAAAGGTTTGGTGCAACGCCCCATCGACCTGCCCGACGGTTCCATGATACGACTGACCATCGCCCGCTATTATACCCCTTCGGGCCGCTGCATACAGAAGCCGTACGACCGTACTGCCAATCTGGACGGCAAGGGTGCAGGCGAAGGAAACGGACAGGAGAAATACAACATGGAGCTACTGGAGCGCTTCAACCACGGAGAAATGATGCACGCTGACAGTATCCACTTCCCCGATTCCCTGAAGTGTTCCACCAAGAAGCTGGGTCGCACCGTATATGGCGGAGGCGGCATCATGCCCGACTACTTTGTGCCGATTGACACCACGCAGTACACCGATTATCACCGTAACCTTGTAGCCAAAGGCATTATCATCAAGGCTACGACAAAGTACATCGAGAACCATCGGAAGGAACTGCAAGAGAAGTACAAAAAGTTTGAAGCTTTCAACAGCAAATTCAACATTGGCGAACCAATACTTGCAGACATACGCGCCGCCGCCGAGAAAGAGAAGGTCGAATTCAACGAAGAACAATACAACAAGTCGTTGCCCCTGATAAAGACACAGTTGAAAGCACTGATAGCCCGCGACCTGTGGGATATGAACGAGTACTATCAGGTGATGAACGCCACGAACAACAGTGTGCAACAGGCGCTCAGGATTCTGAACGAGAAGATTTACGAAGAGAAGTTGCCACGGTGACATTTTATGGAAGTTATCAAGAGTCAGAAAAGATTAGAAGAGTATATCAAAACGCTCTTTTCATGAAATATTTATCCCTGCTACAGAACACTGTAGCAGGGATAAATATTTCAATTCGGGCAATATGATACACTCTCTTTCTCACAAAAAACAGTTTGATTATTAAGAACAATAAATATGAAAAGAAGTATCTCTCTTTTGTTTCTCGCCTGCCTGCTTGTGTGCAATGCTTCTGCGCAGAACTGGGACATAAACACTTTGCACAAAGTAAACAGCTGGGACGGTAAATTCATCCGCAATTATAACAAGGTTATTTCCCGCACCGAACCTTATATCGCCATAGGAGTTCCGGTGGCAATGGCACTGACTGCTTGGGCAAAGCACGACCGCGAATTGTTGAAAGACGCCGTATACGTAGGTACCAGTGTTGCCGGTACGTTCGTGTTGACGTACGGTATGAAGTATCTTGTGGACCGCGAACGTCCGTTCGACCGTTATCCCGACCGGGTTCATGCCTATAGCTATGAATCCAGCCCCTCCTTCCCCTCAGCACATACGGCAACCGCATTCGCCCTGGCCACTTCGCTCAGCATAAAATATCCGAAGTGGTATGTGATCGCCCCTTCCGCCTTCTGGGCATGTTCCGTAGGAGTATCGCGCATGAACGAGGGTGTACACTACCCCTCTGATGTACTGGCAGGAGCAGCTATCGGTGCCGGATGTGCAGTGGTCAATATCTATGTAAACCGCTGGCTCAACAAATGGTTGTTCGGTAACTGATGTCTTTGGGTTCATCCGGAATTTGGAGTGATGTCATATTTTTGAATGTTTGTCATATCATCCCGCGGGCTTTCAGCCCATTGGACGATGCGATAACGTATCACTCGAAATGTCAGATGAACCCAAAAACAGCTTTACTTTTATCATTTCTGAAGATAATTTTGAAGCAAAAAAACAGCGAAACCGAAGCAAAAAACAACAGAAAATGGACAAAAAACAGCGAAAATCCTTCCGTTTCCGACAAAAATCCGATGAAAAACAACGAAAATCCAGTGAAAAACGATGAAAATTCATCAAAAAACAGCGGAAAACAAGCAGAAAATGACAAAAAACGAACGGAAAATGACGAAAAACAAGCGATTTTTAATGAAAAACAAGCGGAAAACAGTGAAAAACAAGTGATAAAAACGTCACATAAGCAGCACAAAACACTGATAAACAAATATTTGTACATAATTCCTTTGAAACAAGCAACACCAATACCTCCATATATATAAAAAGAAAAAAAGAAAGAAAGAAAAATATTTCTTCTACAGAAAAAGAAGAAGAAAAAGAAAAGGCGGAAAATGTCGTAAACAACCGGAACGTCCCGTCCGCTCCTCCGTCCTTGCCACCACGAGCGGCACCTGGAAAAACGCCGTAGTACGGATAAAAAGCCGCCGCATTTGCTGCCGTATCCCCTGGGGTTTGTCGGAATGTTGCCCCGCATTTGTCCGGAAAACCCCAGGGGAATCGGACACAAAGTCCGGGGCAATCCGGCAACTTAACATTCAGAGCGAAAGGAGGGGAGAGGGAGTTATCGAAAGTTATTCGGGAATTAACGGGAATTATCGGCCGATACCCTTTTGAGTTAGTAAGTTTTTGAGTTGGTAAGTTGGTAAGTTAGTGAGTCTGTAAGTTGGTAAATTAGTGAATTGGTAAGTTGGCATACTAACGAGAATAACTTAAAAACCCAAAATCTCAAAAACTTAAAAACTCAAAATAAAAGAGCTGTGCTTAATTACGGAATTATTTCTTTAATTCCTTGCTTAATCGATGTATTTCTTCTATTTTTGCGGAAGATAAGCAGAATACCCAAAAGAAAATATATTTTCTAACTATTAAATAATTTAAAATCAATCATTTATGTGGTTAAGTAATTCATCTGTAGGAAGGAAAGTGGTGATGAGCGTTACCGGTATCGCCCTTGTCCTGTTTCTGACGTTTCACATGGCGATGAACCTGGTTGCATTGATCTCGGCAGAGGGATACAACATGGTTTGTGAGTTCCTGGGAGCAAACTGGTACGCCTTGGCCGGCACGGCAGGTCTGGCCGCCCTTTTCATCATTCACATCATCTACGCTTTCTGGCTGACGATGCAGAACCGCAAAGCACGCGGTAGCGAACGTTATGCCGTAGTAGACAAACCCAAAACTGTGGAATGGGCTTCACAGAACATGCTCGTGTTGGGTCTTATCGTAATCGTAGGCTTATGCCTCCACTTGGTAAACTTCTGGTCGAAGATGCAGTTCCCCGAACTGATGCACAACATGGGGGTATGCACTGATACAGCAGCATTGCAGTTTGCTGCCGACGGCGTTTATCACATTCAGAACACATTCGGTAATCCGGTGCTCGTAGTGCTTTATCTCATTTGGCTTGCTGCACTGTGGTTCCACCTCACCCACGGTTTCTGGAGCTCTATGCAGTCTCTGGGCTGGAACAACAAAGTATGGATCAACCGTTGGAAATGCATCTCTAACATCTACTCAACGATCGTTGTTGCATGCTTCGCCCTGGTAATTGTTGTATTCTTCGTAAAATCGTTGATGTAAGTTTTTGAGTTCTTGAGTTTTTTGACTTCTTGAGTTGCCTTCCAGAAACCTTAGGAAACAACCCGGGAACCAATAAACTAAGAAACTGATAGACTAAAAAACTAATAAACTAAAATCATTATGACTAAGATAGATTCAAAAATTCCGGAAGGACCGGTGGCTGAGAAATGGACCAACTATAAAGCTCACCAGAAATTAGTTAACCCTGCCAACAAACGCCGTTTGGACATCATCGTGGTAGGTACAGGACTGGCAGGTGCTTCTGCCGCTGCCTCACTCGGTGAAATGGGCTTCAGAGTATTCAACTTCTGTATTCAAGATTCACCGCGCCGCGCACACTCCATCGCCGCACAAGGTGGTATCAATGCAGCCAAGAATTATCAAAATGACGGCGACTCCGTCTACCGTCTGTTCTACGATACAGTGAAAGGCGGTGACTACCGCGCACGCGAAGCCAATGTCTATCGTCTGGCTGAAGTATCAAACAATATCATCGACCAATGTGTGGCACAAGGTGTTCCCTTTGCCCGCGAATACGGCGGTACGCTCGACAACCGTTCATTCGGTGGCGCACAGGTATCACGTACTTTCTATGCCAAAGGCCAAACCGGACAGCAGCTGTTGCTGGGTGCCTATTCAGCACTGAGCCGCCAGGTGAATGCAGGTACCGTGAAACTTTATACCCGCTACGAAATGCAGGACGTTGTCCTCATCGACGGACGTGCCCGCGGTATCATTGCCAAGAACCTCGTGACAGGTAAGCTGGAACGCTTCGCCGCCCATGCAGTGGTTATCGCCACCGGTGGTTACGGTAATGCTTACTTCTTGTCTACCAACGCTATGGCTTGCAACTGCTCCGCAGCAATGGCTTGCTATCGCAAAGGTGCATGGTTCGCCAACCCGGCATACGTACAGATCCACCCGACCTGTATCCCCGTACACGGCGACAAGCAGTCCAAGCTGACTTTGATGTCAGAATCTCTGCGTAACGACGGCCGTATTTGGGTTCCGAAGAAGAAAGAAGATGCCGTAAAACTCCAGAAAGGCGAAATCAAAGGAAGCGATATTCCCGAAGAAGACCGCGACTACTATTTGGAACGCCGCTACCCGGCATTCGGTAACCTGGTTCCGCGTGACGTTGCCAGCCGTGCAGCCAAAGAGCGTTGCGATGCCGGCTTCGGCGTAAACAACACCGGTCTTGCCGTATTCCTCGACTTCTCCGAAGCTATCGGCCGTCTGGGTATTGACATTGTACTCCAACGTTATGGCAACCTCTTCGACATGTACGAAGAGATCACCGATGTTAATCCGGGCGAACTCGCCAAAGAAATCAACGGCGTGAAATACTACAACCCGATGATGATTTATCCGGCTATCCACTACACCATGGGTGGTATCTGGGTTGACTACGAACTGATGACCTCCATCAAGGGATTGTTCGCCATCGGCGAATGTAACTTCTCCGACCACGGTGCCAACCGCCTCGGTGCTTCTGCATTGATGCAGGGCTTGGCAGACGGTTACTTCGTATTGCCTTATACGATCCAGAACTATCTGGCAGACCAGATTACGGTTCCCCGCTTCTCTACCGACCTGCCTGAGTTCGCAGCTGCCGAAAAGGCCATTCAGGACAAGATAGACTGGATGATGAACATCAAGGGTAAGAAGTCTGTAGACTCTATCCATAAGGAACTGGGTCACGTGATGTGGGAATATGTAGGTATGGGCCGTACGGCAGAAGGCTTGAAGACCGGTCTTGCCAAACTGAAAGAGATCCGCAAGGAATTCGAGAAAGAACTGTTCATCCCGGGAGATAAGGAAGGCATGAACGTAGAGCTGGACAAGGCAATCCGCCTGTACGACTTCATCACCATGGGTGAACTCGTTGCCTACGATGCCCTGAACCGTAACGAAAGCTGCGGTGGCCACTTCCGCGAAGAGTACCAGACCGAGGAAGGCGAAGCAAAACGTGATGATGAAAACTTCTTCTACGTTGCTTGCTGGGAATATCAAGGCTCTGACGAAAAAGCACCTGAATTGCTGAAAGAACCGCTGGTTTACGAAGCTATTAAGGTACAAACTCGTAACTATAAGAGCTAAGAGAGTGACAAGCTACGTAGCTATGAGTGACAAGCTCAAGGCTACGGCCTGTCTAAGCATTAATTAACCCGCTATGGGCTGGAGCTCTTGTAGCTTATAGCTTGTAGCTTATTACTAAAAGAAACAATGGATAAAAATATATCATTTACGCTCAAGGTATGGCGCCAGAAGGGCCCGAAAGCAAAAGGCGCTTTTGAAACATACCAGATGAAAGATATCCCCGGCGATACTTCATTCCTTGAAATGCTGGATATCCTGAACGAACAACTGATTTCGGAAGGTAAAGAGCCCATCGTATTCGACCACGACTGCCGCGAAGGTATCTGCGGTATGTGCTCACTCTACATCAACGGACACCCGCACGGTCCTGCAACAGGTGCAACGACCTGCCAGATCTACATGCGTCGCTTCAACGATGGCGACACCATCACGGTTGAGCCGTGGCGTTCTGCCGGTTTCCCGGTGATCAAAGACTTGATGGTAGACCGTACGGCATACGACAAGATCATGCAGGCAGGCGGTTACGTCAGCGTACGTACAGGAGCTCCCCAAGATGCCAATGCTATCCTGATTCCGAAGCCTATCGCTGACGAAGCTATGGATGCTGCTTCCTGCATTGGTTGCGGCGCTTGTGTAGCTGCTTGTAAGAATGGTTCTGCCATGTTGTTCGTCTCTGCCAAAGTGAGCCAGCTGAACCTGTTGCCGCAAGGCAAACCGGAAGCATTGCGCCGCGCAAAGGCCATGTTGAGCAAGATGGACGAACTCGGCTTCGGTAACTGTACCAACACACGTGCCTGCGAAGCTGAATGTCCGAAGAACATTTCCATCAGCAACATCGCACGCCTGAACCGTGACTTCATCAAAGCTAAATTGAAAGACTAACCAGCCCTTTCTACATTTGATTAATATCAACAACTCCTCTGTCGGGCAACTGGCAGGGGAGTTTTTTTAACGATTAAAAGCCCTCAACTCTCCATTTTCAGTTCCTGACTGAACGAAACGATACTACCAAAAAGAAATCTCGTGCACGAAAACAGTGAATATCGGTGAAAGAAATTTAAAAGAAACCCAAACAAAAACTATTATTTTGGAGGAAATGCAGCAAATAGCTACTTTTGTGCAGTGATTTTTTTCATAGTATTAGATTTAAGGTTAACAAAGGTTGGAGTACGGCGGTACTCCTTTTTTTATGCCCCGACCTTATATCAGCAGGTGATACATCCCTCCCACCATTGCTTTGACCACTCCCTTCATCTCCAATTCGAAAAGCAAGGCAGTCATTTGGTTCACAGGCAGGTTGGCTTCCACCACCAAAGCATTGACATGCAAATCTCCCCGGGAAGACAGTATGCGGACGATCATCTCTTCCGTCTCACTCAGTTCGGGAAAAAGTTCACGCTGTATGCCCTTCTGTTTTGCGGATACTGCGGCAGAGTTCCAGCCCATAGCAGCCACAAAATCTTCAGCTGACTGGAAAAGAGCGGCTTTATTCTCGCGTATCAGCATATTGCAACCTCGTGAGTTTACGTCCGTGATACGCCCCGGAACGGCAAAACAATCACGATGATAACCCACAGCCAGATCGGCAGTAATCAAGGAACCGCCTTTCTCGGCAGACTCCACAACGATAGTCGCATCACTCATACCTGCCACAATGCGATTGCGACTGACAAAGTTATACCGGTCGGGATTGGTCTCAGTCAGAAATTCAGTAAGCAGTCCCCCATTTGCCAACATATCGACGGCCGTATTGCGGTGTACATAAGGATAAATGCGATCTAAACCATGCGCCAAGACCGCCACCGTAGAAAGATGGTTTGCCAATGCCGCACGGTGCGAATGGATATCAATGCCGTATGCCAATCCGCTCGCGACCAGCACATCGGGACACAGCGCTGCCAGTTCGCGAAGGAAATCGGCACAGAACTGTTTACCATATTCCGTGGCATTGCGCGTACCTACCATGGCAATAACATGGAGACGATTGAAGTCAACATTCCCTTTGAAGAAAAGAGCCACCGGAGCATCGTCACACTCCCGAAGGCGCGAGGGATAGGCTTCGTCTTTCAGTGTAAGACACATCAAACGGTTCTTCTCCACAAACTCCATCTCCTGCTCGGCACGAGAGAAAGCCGCAGGACTATCCAGTGCAGCAACCACAGCGGGAGTTACGCCAGGCAGCAAATCAGGCAATTCCTTACGCTGGCGAAAAACCTCGGCGGCACTACCCATGCCGTCAATTAAACGTTTTGCCCCGATATGTCCTATACCGGGGCAGAGAGTGAGTGCTATGCTGCAAATACGTTCGTCGTTGTTCATGGCAGGGGATGGTTAATGATGAAGGGCAGATGGTTAACGGTTGGCGGCAAGATAAGGTTCAAAGATAGTATCGAACAACTCACTGTCGCTCAAACGCCCATTCACCACACATACGGTTTCCACTGTCGCTTTTATAGCTATTTTATTATCGCTTTTCCGGAAGATGTCCTGATAGAACACATACTTGATGCCTTCTTTTACCATATAAAGTTTGGAGACAAACAGGTCTCCACTCTTCAGCGGGGTCTTGAATGCCATATTGATACGTGCCACTACCGGATCTACTCCCTGCTCATGCAGTTTGGCAAAACTCACACCCGTTGACAGCAGAAATTCGTGGCGCGTATGCTCCAGATAATGCTGGTAATTCGCATTGTTCACGATGCCTTGCAGGTCACACTCATAGTCCCGCACTTTCATCTCCAATTCATAGATATATTTTCCCATAACTAAACTATAAAGTCATACTTAAACTGTAAAAAGACACGCCATCATACCTCACGTCATCCACGGGTTTTCTCAATGTCCAGTCCCTTGAATCTTTTCAGTTCCTCGGTAGAGACCAACTTATAGAGTTTATCGCTGGGACGTATCTTACCCGCTTTCATCGAGAAATGTTCCCCTTTCTTCACGGTCTGTACGGGCTTCAGGTCAACCCGTGCTTCTTCGAGTGTAGTGAACACTGCCCCTGTGGTAGGTCCTGTAATCAGCAGTTTGTCTCCCACATTCAGTTCGGCAGCTTCTACCAGAAATTCCGCTACACCGATATTGGAGAAATACCTGATACCTTTTCCTACGTATATCTTACGTTCGGTAGCGGCAGAGCCGTAGTTCTTGGTCCATTCGCCAAGACGTTGTCCCAGATAATATCCGTCCCAGAAACCACGGTTGAAGACGGTTTTCAGCCGTTCATCCCAGGCAGTAATCTTCTCGTCGGTGAAAGTGCCGTTCAGATAAGCGCGGATGGCTTCTTTGTAGCACTCCACTACCGTACGCACATACTCAGGCCCACGGGCACGACCTTCTATCTTGAAGACACGTACGCCGGCATCCATCATTTTGTTCATGAAATGGATAGTCTTCAGATCCTTGGGCGACATGATGTATTGGTTATCTACTTCCAGTTCCACATCCGTCTCCTTGTCGCGCACGATGTACGAACGGCGGCACACCTGCATGCAGGCACCCCGGTTGGCCGAATTGTTCATCTCATGCAGCGAGAGGTAGCACTTTCCACTGACCGCCATGCAGAGCGCGCCATGACAGAACATTTCGATACGGATAGGCTGACCACTGGGTCCGCAGATGTTCTCTTCGCAAATGTGCCGGTAGATTTCCGCCACTTGTTCCAGCTTCAGTTCGCGTGCCAGTACCACCACATCGGCAAACTGGGCATAGAAGCGGAGCGCTTCTACGTTGGAGATGTTCAGTTGGGTACTGAGATGCACTTCCTGTCCGATCTGCCTTGCATAACTCATCACAGCCACGTCTGCCGCAATCACGGCAGAGATACCCGCTGCCTTGGCGGCATCTACAATGGTACGCATCAGTGGAATATCTTGATCGTATATAATGGTGTTGACTGTGAGATAACTCTTCATCCCATGTTCGTCGCAGGTACGGGCTATCTCCCGCAGATCGTCGATAGTGAACGTATTTGCCGAACGGGCACGCATATTCAAATTCTCAATGCCGAAATAGATGGAATCGGCTCCAGCCTGTATGGCCGCCGCAAGCGACTCGCGGGAGCCGACGGGCGCCATGATTTCAAAATCATTCAGTTTCATTATTCTTCATTACTTAAAATGAGACTTCGGAGACAAAGGTAGCTCTTTTTTGTAGCAGAGCGTTCTTTTTTCCGTATTTTTGCAGCGAAATAATCATATTACTTCTATAGATTCATGAAAATAGGCCATATAGACTTGGGCGAACGCCCCATATTTTTAGCCCCAATGGAAGATGTCACCGATCCTGCTTTCCGACTGATGTGCAAGAACTTCGGCGCCGACATGGTATACACCGAATTTGTTTCGGCCGATGCCCTGATACGTTCCGTCAGCAAGACCGAACAGAAACTGAACATCAGTGATGAAGAGCGTCCCGTCGCCATACAGATATACGGCAAGGATACGGCAACGATGGTAGAAGCTGCCCGCATCGTAGAAGAGGCTCGTCCGGACCTGCTGGACCTGAACTTTGGTTGTCCCGTAAAGCGGGTGGCAGGCAAGGGTGCAGGCGCAGGTATGTTGCAAAACACCCCTAAGATGCTGGAAATTACCCGCGCAGTAGTAGATGCTGTAAACATCCCCGTCACCGTAAAAACCCGCTTAGGTTGGGATGCGAACAGCAAAATCATTGTAGAACTTGCCGAACAGTTGCAAGATTGTGGCATCGCCGCACTCACCATACATGGCCGTACCCGTGCACAGATGTACACCGGCGAAGCCGACTGGACGCTGATTGGCGAAGTGAAGAAGAACCCGCGCATGCATATTCCCATCATCGGCAACGGTGACATCACTACCCCCCAACGGGCAAAGGAGTGTTTTGACCTTTACGGAGTGGATGCCATCATGATAGGACGTGCCAGCTTCGGACGGCCATGGATCTTCAAGGAAGTGAAACACTATCTGGAGACAGGCGAAGAGTTAACGCCGCTCAGTTCCGAATGGAAACTGAACGTGCTGCGGCAAGAAGTGGAAGACAGTGTCCGATTGCTGGACGAGAGAAGGGGCATACTACACGTACGCCGGCATTTGGCGGCAAGTCCGCTCTTCAAGGGAATACCCAATTTCAGGGAAACGCGCATCGCAATGTTACGCGCAGAGACTCAAAAAGAACTGTTCGACTTGTTTGCAACCATAGAAGAACTATTGCCTTGAAAATACTTGCGGAGCCTTTTCTGAAAATACTTCCTACATTCGGAATAAAAAAATAATTGTCCGAAAACTTGAAATACAGAAAAAAAGCCTACTTTTGCAGGGTATTTGATAACAGGAAAACATACTACAATATGAAAAGGAGCGCATTTGCCATTATTACATTCTTGCTTTTCGCCATTACTGCAAACGGGCAGTCCATTGAGGAAATACAGTCGAGCAAAGACTACATCTGGGGGACCGGAAACGCCTCCACGCTGAAGAAAGCCGACAATGAAGCCCTTGCTGCACTCATCAGTCAGATCTCCACCAATGTATCTTCCAAGTTCGAACAACTGACGGAAGGCGGAACGAATGGCGACCAAGCAACCGTAGACGAGACATTCAAATCGGTCATCAACACCTATTCGCGCGCCACGCTGAACAACACCCGGCGCATTGTGATACAGAATGAACCGGAAGCCGTTGTCATGCGCTACATCAAGGTAGCCGAGATACAAAAGATCTTCGACGGACGAAAAACTAAAATACTCGATTTCGTGCAGGAGGGTATGCATGCCGAGAAAAAAGCACAAGTGGCAGACGCATTACGCTACTACTATTGGGCTCTCGTCCTGCTGCAAAGCTATCCCGATGGAAACTTCCTCACTACAAAAGACGAAGATGATGGCAAAGAGCTGTTACTCGCCACGTGGATACCCAAACAGATGAATGACATCTTCTCCAACCTGAAAGTGAGCATGGAGAGCACACATCTGGACGGTGATCTGAAGACCATCAATCTACGAGTGACCTACAAAGGACAACCGGCACGCAACTATGATTATACCTACTTCGACGGACGAGACTGGTCCAACATCTTCTCTGCCAAGGATGGCACGGGCATCGTAGAACTGCCGGCACTTGCCAGCGCACGCAACCTGCAATTGCGCACAGAATACATGTTCGAGGGCGAAGCCAACATCGACAACGAACTGGCGGAAGTCATGGGAACCATCAATCCCATATCCATGCGCAACTGCGCACTGAAACTGGAAGGAGAAGAGCCTAAGCCCGGTGAAGAAAAGACGGAAAACGTCCTGATGGCCGATGCCGACAGTGCCACGACCACGAACAGTGGCATGCATTTCTTATCGAACATAGAATCTGCTGCCTACGAAGAGACTATGAAGAAGGTGGAGAGTGCCATACGCACACGCAACTACGACGGCATCCAGTCACTCTGCACCGAAAGCGGCTACGACATGTTCAACCGTCTTATCAAGTACGGGCAAGCCAAGATTATCAGCGAACCACAATTCAAATTCCTGGAGTGCAATGGAGAGATCACGTGCCGCAGCCTGCCTATGAGTTTCAAGTTCAAGAGCAACCAGCGCACCTTTGTGGAAGACGTCGTCTTCACCCTCAACAAGGAGGGGAAAATAGACTGCCTTTCCTTCGGCCTCAACAAGCCTGCCGTGGACGACATCATGAACCAGACTTCATGGAACGATACCGTACGCAACGTGCTTATCAATTTCCTGGAAAGCTACAAGACGGCATACGCCCTGAAACGCTACGAATACATCAACAGTATCTTCTCGGACGACGCGCTGATCATCACCGGTTCGGTACTGAAACATACCGTGGCCAACGAAGGACAACCCATGAGCAAGCAGGCCGTGAAATACACCCGTCAGACCAAGTCGGAGTATATGAAGAAACTGCAACACATCTTCCGCAGCTCGGAGTTCATCAACCTGCGTTTCGCCGACAACCAAGTGCGCAAGTCGGGTGTAGGAGGCGAAATCTATGGTATACAGATCAAGCAGGACTACTTCTCGTCCAGCTATGGGGACACGGGATACCTGTTCCTGATGGTCGACCTGAATAATCCCAAAGAACCGGTTATCCACGTGCGTACCTGGCAACCGGAAAAAGACCCGAACTTCGGGCTGATAGACCTGAGCCATTTCTAAAAATCCTCTGCTAATTCTTACAGTCGCATACCGTGAAGGTATGTCAGAACCGATTTATTACAAATATCCGGATTATCACAAATTATCTAACTTGATCATTAAATATATTTGTGGCAATCCGGATAATTTATAGTGAGTTTTGACATACCTCCATGTCGTATCATATGAATAGAATCAGAATTCATCAAAAATTGACCCTATACCCCCTGCTAAAGCTTAACAAAAGGACAACGGAAATTTAGTAAAACCCCACTAATTTTTCACTAAAAATTCTCCAGAACAAAATACACCGTTGAAAGAACAAAATCCAAAGTATTAACTCGAAAAAGAAGACTAAAACTATTTTTGGGGAGATGCAATGTCTCAATTTCTATAAATTTGTAACGGTTTTCCGTTACAAGAAATAAGTATTTTCTAACATATTTTGAATATTAAGACAAAAAATAGAGTGATCAGACAAAAAAAGTATATATTTGTAACGAAGAATATTAAATACCTTTTATATATTTATTTTATGGGACAACAATACGCATTTAAGCATGCGAATATGTTAAGACATGTATGTATGCTATTGTTCTTGTTACCGTTTGCACTGGGCTGTGATGAAAACAAGGAACCATCCGTCTACGCGCCTACCCTGACCACCAATAGTGTGACGGGGGTAAACCGTTTCGGAGCGACCTTTCAAGGAACAGTCATGAAGCACCCTGACAGTACAGGAGACCTGACTATCGGTTTCCTCTACTCCACATCTGCCAGCCTAAGCAACGCACAAGAAGTGAACGCGACTCCGGAAGACGGCAGTAACTACACTGCCAAGGTTGAAGGACTGACCCCCGGAGTGAAGTATTACTATTGCATCTTTGCCCGAAGCGGTAAATCCATCGTCAAGGGAAAGACCAGTAGTTTCGACACTGAAGACGCTATTCAGCCTTCACTAAGTGCTGCCAAAGCAACTGATGTGACTGAATCGGGCTTTACTCTCACTGCCACCATCACAGACAACGGTGGTTACGAACCTACAGTACGCGGATTTGTCTATGCCATATACGTGGAAAACGCTGGCGATCCGGTTCTCGACGACTACAACACCCAAAACAAACCGGTAACGGGTGATCAATTTGAAGTCATGTTGTCGGATCTTGCAGCCAATACGACTTACATCGTCCGTCCCTACGCCACCAACAACGTAGGAACAGGCTATGGCGAATCCGACCGCTTCACTACCAGCCAGCAAAAAATACCGATGGTAATAGCCAACGGTTCGGGTAGCCTTGCCGACAAGCCGGTGGAAACCACCGCCTACGAAGCCGTCTGCATGGGAACCGTCACCGAAGACCACGGATTCACCGTCACTGAATACGGCTTCTGCTACAGCACCGAAAGTCGCCAACCGACTCTCGAAAGCAGCCAAAGCATACAGGCACAGAACGGAACCAAAGGTTTCTCTGCCACGCTGGCAGGACTGACGGCAAGCACGAAATACTACATGCGTGCATACGCCAAGAGCGAAAAAGGCATCGGATACAGTGCAACCGTAGAGTTCACCACCGACAAAGAGCAAGTGGTATCACTCACCCAAGCAACCGTCACCGACCGTACCTCCTCATCTGTCAGCATCACCGCACAGATGGCATACGAATCGTTTAGCACAATAAAGGAGAAAGGTATCTGCTACGCGGAAACCGTGAACCCGACAATAAACGGAAGCAAGGTCACGGATAGCAGTACAGAGAAGAACATATCCGTCACCATCACCGGGCTGGAAGAAGGAAAGACCTACCATGCCCGCGCATACGCCATCACACGAGACGGTACGTTCTACAGCGGCGACATTGCAGTGACAACCGAAACCACCCATGCCCCCTCGCTTGATAGGCCAACGGTATATGACAAAACGGATACAGGTGCGAAAGTGCGTGCTACCATATCCACCAACGGCGGACTGGCAGTAACCGAGAAAGGTATCTGCTACAGCAGCACAAACACCGAACCGACCGTAGACGATACCAAAGTTATCTCCACCGAAGCAGGCAATAACATCCTTGTCAGCCTCAGCGGCTTGCAAGGCGGCGTTACTTACTACGTCCGTGCATATGCCATCAACGGCAAGGGAACAGGCTACAGTTCGATAGAACAGTTCACCACCACCAAACACACCGAACCGGCGCTGAACGGTCTGAACATCTCTGCCATCAACGATGACAACGCACAGGCATCGGCCGCCATATCCAACGTGGGTGGCGAAGGAGAAAAGATCACCGAACGCGGATTCGTTGTTTCTGTGGGAGGGACACCGGCAGTAGACGATAACAGCTCGCTCAAATTCGTATCGAAAGATGCAGCAGACAGTTTCACCGCCACACTGACCGGTTTGTCATACAACACCTTATATAATATACGCGCATACGCGAAGAACAGCATCGGTACGGGATACAGCAGCATGCTCTTGTTCGAGACGGGAAGCAGTACCACTGCTACTTTAGGCGATCTGAAATGCGTCAAGGCAGAAGCCCACAGTCTGAGTTTCGAGTTTGAAGTCAACTCTACGGGAGGAGCTGTTCTGACCGACTACGGCTTCAAATGGCGCCCCTCAAGTGGAGGCGACGAAACCACCGTAAAAGGCACTCTTAACGGAACGACAATGACAGGTACCATTGCCGGACTGACGGAGAATACTTCCTATTATGTGCTCGGCTACGTGACCAACAAGAACGGAACGGTGGAAACCGGTTACTACAACAGTTTCAACACAGCCAAACTGCCGCCAAGCGCGGGAGACAACCCGACACCGGGAGATGATGACAATACCCGCCGCCCTGGTCTCGGCTGGATTAGCTATTCCGAAGTGTATGCCACCACGGCATGGCTCAACTGTAGCATTGACGATGAGGGCAATCTGCCGATTACCGAAAAAGGATTTATCTACATGGTGGACAACGGCACGGAATTGACCGTGGACAATGGTACCAAGATTGTGATTACCACTTCCGGCAGCAACATGAAGACCAAGCTGACAGGACTGAAAGGCAAAACCACTTACCGCGTACGTGCATACGCCATCAACTCCAAAGGCATAGGCTACAGTAGCGAACAAAGATTCACTACCGAGGATGCCGACAAGCCCGGTCCGGGAGAAGGGGACAATCCGACACCGGAACCGAAGAGCAGGAGTTTAAACAAATAACATTATTCAGAATAATATAAAAAAGATATATCATGAGACTAAAGAAACATTTCTACGCATGTGTGTGCATGCTGCTTATAGGCATCGGCAGCCTGCAAGCCAAAAGTGTCACATTGAAAGAAGCCGGAACGCTGACTAATTATATCAGCGATGCCGAACTGAACACATTGACAGAACTCACAGTGAGCGGGCCTATCAACGGTAGCGACATCAAAATTATCCGCGCCCTGGGGGGTACACTAAAAATCCTCGATATAAAGAACGCACAAATCGTAGAAGGAGGCGACAGCTATTACCTGACTGATAAATTCACCCAAAATGATGTGATAGGCGACTATATGTTCTACGCCATGACAGCTTTGGAAAAGATTGTAATGCCCAAAGACGTGTGGGTGATTGGAAGTTGGAGTGAAAATAATCCTTGGAATGCGGACAAGACACAACTTTCAGGATGGCCCGAAAATTATTCTTCAAACTATGCTGATTACGACAAATTCGGTTGTGCCTCTTTCTATCAATGCGTTAACCTGAAAGAAATCGTATTCCCTGAAGCATTAGTCTATATCTGCTCCAAAGCCTTTGGTAACTGTGTGAAACTGACTTCTGTTACCATCCCCGAAGGAGTTGAACTAATGGGAAATAGCATATTCCGCAACTGTACAGAGTTGGTAAGTGCATCCTTACCATCGACCTTGGGTAATAAGAATAAGATAAATACAAGCAACAGCTGGACTTCCGAAATAGGTTGGAACAATATTAACGGGACTATGGACACCCCTAATTATGACTATATAAACTATAATGAAAGTTACGGTGGTTTAGCAACTTTCCTAGACTGCCCTAAATTGAAAAACGTTACTTTAGCCGAGGGAATCAAGTTTCTAATGAACAGAATGTTTGAGAACTGTCCTTCACTGACCGCTATCACGTTGCCCTCTACCTTGGAACGCGTGAATAGTGCTTTCATTAAATGCCCAGGCCTGACACAAATCACATTTCCCGAAACTGTAACCCAGATTGGAAGTTTGGAAAACTGTACGGGATTGACTTCACTTACCATCCCTGCCAAGGTGAATGCGAATTATTTCGATTGTAGTGGTTGTACGGGATTAACTTCTGTTGAATTCAAAGGCAATGTAGGTACCCGACTTATATCAAGTGCCTTCCAAGGTTGTACAGCTCTGAAAAGCATCAATATTCCCAGTGAAATAGCCATCATTGGCGACCATACGTTTGAGAATTGTATTTCACTATCCCAACTCACCCTACCTGAACCTTTGACAAGCATTGGGGCAAGTGCATTCCAAAATACCGGCCTGACCAATATTACCCTGCAACGCAATGTCACTGTTATCGGCCAGTATGCCTTTGCCGGATGCAAAAATATGGTTTCCATCAATTTTCCGGCCAATGTGACGGAAATCAAGGAGTATACATTCAACGAATGTGAAAAGTTGAAAGACATCGTATTACCTAATGGATTGATTTATATTAAAGACTACGCTTTTAATGGCTGTTCCTCATTAGGTAAAGTAACCATTCCCGGCGGTGTACAAAACATCAGCCCGGGTGCATTCAAGAATAGCGGACTGACGGAAGTAATCCTGAAAGAAGGTGTCATGAGTCTGAGCAATAACTCCTTCGACGGATGTCTGTTATTGAAGAAAGTGACCTTCCCCACTACCATGAAGACCATTGGCGGTTTCAGTAACACCGGTATCAAGGAAATAACCTTTGCCGAAGGAGCCGCACCGGAAGCTATCAGCGATTATGCCTTCCTCAACTGCGACAGCCTGAGCGCCATCACACTGCCCAACTCCATCAAGAGCCTCGGAACAGGAGCATTCTATGATTGCGACACGCTGAAAAGCGTAACCCTACCTACCGGCATAACCAAAATAGCCAAGCAGACATTCTACCACTGTGGTTTCCTGCAGAGCATCACAATCCCCCAAAGTGTGACGGAAATAGAAGCTGAGGCATTTGCCGCTTGTTCCAAACTGACTGCGATATCCCTGCCTTCAGCATTGACTACCATAGGGATTGGCTGTTTCCACAGCACTGGTCTCACAAGCATCACATTGCCCGAAGGAATAACAACGATTGAACCGGGTATGTTTGGTAGCAGCAAGCTGAAAAGTGCCAAATTACCCAAATCTTTAAAACAAATTACCAATAATAGTGGAAGCTATACTTTAGGAAATCTACCTAATGAATACAGTAACTTCCGAAAATACATCAGTATGTATAGATATGATAGCGGCGCATTCCAAAACTGTAAAGAATTGGAGACCATTGACCTCAACGGTGCCGCATTAACCGTATTGGGTGACTATACATTCGGAGAATGCGATAAGCTCCGTAACATCGACCTCACGGTCACCAAGTTGGAAGAAATACCAACCTATGCTTTCTACTCCTGCGACAGCTTGCAAGCAGTCACTTTCCCGGCTACGTTAAAGAACATAGGAAAAGAAGCTTTCAATTACTGTAAGAAAATCAGAAGTATCGATCTGTCTGCCACTTCTCTTACTAAAATAGATAACTGGTTCAGCGGCATAGATAGCTTACGTATCGTAAAACTGCCCAATACTGTTACTGAAATCGGGCAAAACGCTTTCAGCAGCTGTCCTATCGAGGAAATCAATTTCCCTGCCGGACTTACCACAATCGGTAATTATGCATTCGACGGTAATCAACTGAAAACCGTAGACCTCTCTGCTACCCAGCTTACGACCATCAACAACTGGTTTGCAGGAAATGGAAAACTAAGAACCGTGAAGTTGCCGGAAACCGTAACAAGCCTGGCTGAGGGTGCTTTTGCTAATTGCTATATCGAAGAAATCAACTTCCCTGCTGCATTGACGACCATCGGCGCGCGCGCGCTCAGATATTGCCGCATCGACACACTGCGTCTGCCTGCCTCCGTCACTGAGATCGGACAAAATGCTTTCTACTATGCCAAATTCAACTGTGTGGAAATACCAAGCACCGTAACCAAGATTAATTCCGGAGCCTTCTACAATGCTGAAATTAGAGGTTCGCTGAACATCACTCCCAACGCCTCTCTGGTATGGGGAGACAGCAGTGCTCCATTCTACTGCTACGGCAGTGAATACGTGCAAAGCGAAAACGGCAGTTATAACAGATACTGGCATCTGCCGGATGTCCACTGGAACTCCATTGCAGAATTCCCCAAAGATAAGTTCGGACAGATAGACAACCTCTACCTGCCCAAAGACGGTACAGTAAGCAATGCTGATAACATCGGCTACATCTTCTACGGCGGTATGACAAAGCGCATCGACCTTGCCTATTCCAGAGAGAACAACAAGTACAGTTTCTCCGTCAACAAAGAGATGAAGACGCAGATGATAAACTATCGGAAGCAATTCAACACAACCAGCGGTTACGGTGAGGCCGCAGGATGGAAGACTCTGGTACTGCCTTTCGACGTCAAAGAAATCTCCTATGAGAAAGATAGCTACTACGAGAAAGACACCATCGCTCTGGCTCCTTTCGGCAGCCCGGCATTGGAAACGGCAGGTACGCTTCCCTTCTGGCTCTATGAGCTTGGCACGGACGGCAACTACAAAGCCGCAACCGAAATCAAGGCGCACAAGGCTTACCTGATTTGTATGCCCAACAACGACAAGTATCCGAGCGAGAACAACATCTCCGGTTACGTCAACTTCTCGGCTACCGATGAGGCGAACGGAGTCACGCTGCAACCCACAGCCGGAAAGCTGATACGCAGCAAAGGCACCAAGTTCGACTTCGTACCGACATACGAAGGAGTGGCACAGCACGACACTGTCTATGTATTGAATGAAGACAACCGATATTATGGTGATGACAAGACTTACCCTTACGGCAGCGTATTCGTAAAGAATTATAGTGAGAATGGCACTACGAACGCTGTCTATCCGTTCCAAGCCTACCTCGTCAGCAACGAAGGCCAAACCCCGTCAGCAGCCAGCGGCGCCCCCAAGTTCTACAGCATCGGAGGCGGCAACGGTAACATCACCGGCATACCGGGTCTGCCCGTCACTCCCGACAAGGCTACGAAAGCCTATAGCCGCGACGGAGTGCTCTACATCGACACCGACGCCGACCGCACCATCCGCATCTACGACGTGACGGGACGCACCGTACGCATCGTCGAGGCATGCGAAGGCGTGAACGAAGTGCACGGACTGGACAGTGGCATCTACATGCTGGAGGGTCAGAAAGTGGCCGTAGGACGCTAAGCGCACACCGCACGAAGCGGACACGCCAAGCACTGAGAAACAAAGAAAACAAAGAAAACGAAACAACAACGTGAAAACGAACAATTAGAATGAAATCAAACAGACTGAAATGCTGGTTGGCAGCGGTTGCGGTGGCAGTGATCTGCTGCCCCGCCGCACTGGCGCAGCAAAGCAAAATAGCCGTGGCATCGTTCAACCGCATGGAGACGGACATCACGGCACGCGTAACCGCACCGAAGAAGGACCAGAATGGTGAAATCTGCGCCCTGATACGCATCGTCACCAACGTGAAGGACCTGATGTTCGAACCCGACGCCCTCGGCATCACGGCACGCGAGAACAAGACCGGAGAGATCTGGCTCTACGTGCCCCGAGGCGCACGACGCATCTCCATCCTGCACGACCAGCTGGGCATCATGCGAAACTACTTCTATCCGGACATCATCGAGAAGGGCACCGTCTATGAAATGGTGCTCAACACCGGCGACAAGGAAGACAAGCCCGTGGTGGAGAACAACATGCAGTTCTTCGTGCTGCGTCCCGAACCTGCCAACGCCAATGTATACGTAGACGACGAACAGGTGCCTATCGAAAACGGACTCTTCTCCGCAACCATGCCCAAGGGCGAACACACCTACCGCGTGGAAGCTCCCATGTATCAGCCCGACGCCGGAATCGTCACCCTGGGCAGCGAGCAGGTGATAAAGAGCGTCACCCTGAAACCCAAGTTCGGCTACGTGGAGATCTTCTCCCTGCCCGAGCAGGATGCCGACGTCTACATCGACAGCGTGCTGGTGGGCAAGACCCCCTACCGCAGCGACCGCATGGCCATCAAGGACTACAAGGTGCGCATCGAGAAGGCGACCTACTTCCCCATCGACACCGTGCTGAGCGTGGCTGCCGGAGAGACCGTACGCCCCACGTTCCACATGGAGTCGACCATCAAGCCCAAAGTGCCCATGAACACCCTCGTCATACTACAGGCGGGCTACAACCCCAACGGCACCACCTTCGGCGCCATGCTGGGCTTCGGACGGAAGAACGGCTTCTACGTGGGCTTCCGCAGCGACTTCGGCTCGGCAAGCGGCGAACTGGAGTGCAACGAAGAGGGCGTGATAGCAGGCAGCGAAGCCACCGGAGCACCCTTCTACAGCGAGGGCGTGAAGAACAAATCGCGCATGTCCGTCACGGCAGGTTACTTCCGCCAGTTGGGCAAGAAGTTCTACCTCTATGCCGGTGCCGGATACGGTGCACGCACGCTGACCTACGAACTTGCCGCCCCCATGACCATAGGCGACAAGGAGTATGACGCAGGCACGCAGGTGAAAGACACGGACAACTCCGCCACCGGCGTGGCGGGCGAACTGGGCGGCATCCTCCGCTTCGGCAAGTTCTGCATCTCGGCAGGTTTCCACACCGTCAACTTCAAGTATCATGAAGTGACCGCCGGCGTGGGACTCGTATTCTAACATTCTACCCAAGCTCCTGAGACCGCGCACGAAGGGTCCGCCTCTTCCGTACGGACTCAGGAACTGAAAAACTCTAAACAGAAAAAACTCAACATGAAAAAGAATCAGATAAAGCATGCGCTCCTCTCCCTGTTGCTGCTCCTGCCCTGCCTGACGGGGTGCAGCGAGGACAAGGAACCGCAAACATACCCGCCAACGCTGGTGACCAACAGTGCCGCCGACATGACCCGCTTCGCGGCTCTCTTGTCGGGCAACGTCATCGAGCACACCGGCAGCGTGGCCAAGGTGGAAGTCTTCTTCCTCTTTGCCAAAGGAAGTTCGCTGACGGATGCGGAAGAGCTTGCCGCCACGCCGGACAACGCCTCGGAAGGCAGATACACCTGCCTCATCGAAGGATTGAATCCGGGAAATGACTACTGCTACAGCATCTGCGCCCGCAGCGGGGGCAGCGTAGCCCGGGGAGAAGTCATCCAGTTCTCCACCCTATCGAGCAGCGCCCCCACGCTGGAGGCTACCCTTGCCACCGGAGTGAGCGAAAACGCCGCCTCGCTGAGCAGCGACATCACCGACAACGGAGGACAGAACATCAAGCAACGAGGTTTTGCCTATAAGGTCTATCAGGAAGGCATGCCCGAACCGACCATTCTCCTCGACAAGTACCGTACCGTGAGCCTGGAGGCCGAGGAGTTCAGCGCCCGGTTAGTCGACCTGCAACCCCAGACCCGCTACATCGTCCGGTCATTTGCCACCAACAACACAGGGACGGGATACGGACAGGCGGTCATCTTCACCACCGAAGAGCTGAAGATACCCCAGCTGACCTGCATCATGGGAGACGTCACGGCATTTGCCGCCACGCCCACCGCCACGATCAGCACGAACGGCGGGTTCAAGGTGACGGAATATGGCTTCTGCTGGAGCACCGAAAGCCAAGTGCCTACCATCGAGAACCTGAAGACCGTGACCGGCACCGCCGAGACGGACAAGTTCAGCGAAGTCATCAACGACCTGAACCCACAGACCACCTACTACCTGCGCGCGTACGCCATCAACGAGAAAGGCACCGGCTACAGCAACATCCTGACCTTCACGACCAAAGAGAAGCAAGTGGCCACCCTTACGACGCCCGTGGCAAGCCACATCGAGGTGACCTCCGCCACGCTGAGCAGCAGTCTGACGGTGCCCGCCGGCGTAGAAGTGACCGAGAAAGGCATCTGCTACAGCATCTTCTCCACCCGACCCGCCACAGACGGCCCGCACGTCGCCGACCGGACGCAGGGCAACAGCATCACCGCTGAACTGAAAGACCTGAACGAGGGAGCGTCGTACTACGCCACCGCATACGCCGTGACGCGCGACGGTACGTTCTACAGCGACGCCGTCCTCTTCACCCTGGGACGCACCTACGAGCCTACCGTGACCATCGACATCACCGGAATTGGCGAGACCGAAGCCACCGTCAACGTCGGCATCAGCACCGACGGCGGACGCGAGGTGACCGAGAAAGGCATCTGCTGGAGCCGCACCTCGTCCACGCCGACACTGGAAGCGGACCAGGTGATGAAGTACGAGGGAAGCGGAAACGCGTTCAGCCTGAAACTGACCTCGCTGGAGAAAGGGCAGAAGTACTACGTGCGTGCCTACGCCAAGAATGTGAACGGCACAGGCTACAGCCCCGCCTTCGAATTCACCACGGCACTGACCAAGGAGCCGGAAGTGGTGAACATGACCATGCCCGCCGTCCACGACGACCACGCCACCGCGCAAGCCGTCATCTCCAACAAGGGCGGGCTTGAGGTGACGGAACGGGGCTTCGTCTACTCCACCACCGTGGTCAGCCCCGTCATGGGCGCCGCAGGAGTCACCAAGGTCGCCTCCGCCTCGAAGGACGACACGTTCACGGCCGAGCTGACCGGACTTGCCTACCGCACCCGATACTACATCAGTGCGTACGCCACCAATGCCAAAGGCACCTCATACAGTTCGCCCACGACGTTCGTCACCTCCTCCTCCTCCGTGCCGAGCACCTTCATGCAGGTGGAAGAGGGCACCATAGGCAGCACCACCGCCACCATGAGCGGCAAGATCACCACCGACGGCGGCGACGGAAGCGAAGCCATCGACATCACCGAAGTCGGTTTCTGCTGGAGCGAAAACACCTCGGAGCCTACGCTGGAGAACGGAAACCACGTGTCCGCCAAGCTGAACAGCGACAACTCGTTCCAAGTCAACGTGACGGGTCTGAAAGCCTACACTTACTACTACGTGCGCGCCTACGCCAAGAACAAGAACGGCACGGGTTATAGCTACTACACCACGTTCCGCACGCTGCGCACCACCCCCGGAGGAGACGACAACCCCACGCCGGGAACCGAGACCGGAAATAAGAACTGAAAACGGATATCTGCCTGAAAGATTCGTCCCGTGAGACCGACCGATTCGTCTCACGGGACGTTTTTTTTCGCCTTACGGGATGGATTTTCTCACCTCACGGGACGGATTTTCTCACCTCACGGGACGGATTTTGTCATCCCACGGGACGGATTTTTTCACCCCGTAGGATATAAATTCCGAAGCCCCGCAACAAGAGCCTTCCCCGCCTCCGCCCCAAAAACGGTTCACGAAAACCGGTTAAATAAGCTTAATGATTTTATCAAAATTTCGCCGTTTTTCCGCCACTTTGGCGCCAGTACCTCGCCAGTACCTCCCCAGTACCTCGCCAGTAATAAAGACTGGTGTTAAAATGGAGCTATAGTTTTAACATACCGGCTCCGTGGCGCTGCGAAACGTTAATTGTAGGTTTTTTACCTCCGTTATGCTTGCATTGTTGGTTTCGTATGTCCGTGCCAAGCACATGATCTGCCCTCCGGCAGCCCGTGGCCCGCAGCCCCTTCACACCTTGAACATCGGCTTCGCAAACCACTTCTTGAACATCCACGTCACCACCACATACAGCCCGAAAGCCGAAACAAACCCGGCAATCGCGTCAATCAGATAATGCGCCTGAATGTAGACCGTAGCCCCGCACAGCAGCAAATAGAAAGGCAGCAGACAAGCAAACAAACGGCGGCTGCCACGCCACGCCATAATCATCAATATCGTGGATATGCCCACATGCGAACTGGGAAAAGCCGCCGTAGGCCGCTCGCCCACCTGCTGCGAACCCTCCACCAAACTATAGAAGAAACCATGTTCGTAGCCCGGCCCCGGCAACAGCTCCTGATGATGATGGAAATAATCGCCAATGCTGGGAAACACCCCCTGAGCCACATTCACATCGCCGATAGCCGGAAAATAGAACTGAGGCCCCGCCACCGGAACAAAAATATAAAACAGATAATAAATGAAGAAAGAAGTCACCAGCACGAACGATAACTTCTCGAAAAGCTCGAAACGATAGACAAAATACCACAACACCACGAGCAGTATCATCGGATAATAGAAGAAATACCCCATATTGAACGGCTCGCTCACCCAGATATACGGCAGATGAAGACTGAACCATACCGCCGGTTGCCCGCCAAACATCCACTGCTCCGCCGAAGCAAAGACATGGTCGAGATTCGGAAACAGACGGTTGAACTCGAACGTGTCCGGATACCAATAAGAAAGCAAGGACATCTGAATAGCCACACGCACAAACGCCGAAAACTTGCACGGCGCCAACCGATAAAGATACATCAGCAGGAAAGTCATCCCCGCTATCATCGCACGGTCTACCAGCATCCGCACCGGATGATCCATCTCCTGAAAAAGGAACAATATCAAGATAGAAGTCAACAGATCATAAATGAGCGTCACCTTCTCTACCGCAAACAACCCCTTCCGGGTCTCTACTTTTTTAAATAAATCTAAAGCCATCCCTCGTTCTTATACCAAGCAATCGTCTCCTTCACACCCCTCTCCAGATCATAGCGGGGAATGAATCCCAACTCGCGGACCGCAGGGTCGATGTCACATTGCCAATTGCGTTGTCTCATTATATTATACTTGTCCGAATTGAGCGTACAGCTCCTCTTCCTGCGCACCGCCCAAAATTCAGCGAGCAAAGATACGATTTTCAATACAATTAACGGGCATACCAGCCGAATAACAAACGGATTGCCCAGCTCTTTTCTGATCAGGTCGGAGAAAGCGCGGCTCCTGTACACCTGCCCGTCGGCCAGGAAATAAGCCCTCCGGCACACCCGTTTCTCGATGCCGAGGAAGACCGCCTGCACAATGTCCTTCACGTAGACAAACGTCAGGTCCTGCCTGCGGAATCCCACGGCAAAGTCCACATGCTGCTTGATGGACTTCGCCATCAGGAAATAGTCCCTCTCGCGCGGCCCGTAGACCCCCGTAGGGCGGTAGATGACGTAAGGAAATCCGGACAACCCCTGCAAGTAACGCTCCGCCTTGAGCTTGCTCTGCCCGTAAGCCGTGTTCGGCAGGGGAACGTCTTCGTCCGTGATGGGTCGGTACGTCTTCTCCTGCACCGGGCCAAAGACACTCAGCGTGCTGATGAAGATGAACTGCCGCGGCACCATGTCCAGCGCGCACAGCATGTCGGCAAACAGCTTCGTCTGCCGGTAGTTGACCCGGTCGAAATCCCGCTTGTCCGTGCATTTGGTGACACCGGCGCAATGCACCACATAGTCGAATCTTCCGTGCGCCTCCTTATGCTCCCTCAGCTGCGCCTGCAACCGTTCGGCATGCGCAAAATCCAGCTCAAGGAATCGTATCGCCGGATCGCGCAAATACTCGCGGCTGCTGCTCACGCGTACGCCCGCCCATACGTTAAACTCCCGCTTCAAAGCCTCTTCCACAAGGAAACTCCCAATAAATCCACTGGCTCCTGTGATTAATATACTTTCCATCATTTCTTAGGTTCTACATGAATATTGATCAGCGTTCCTTCGCCAAGCATCTCTTTCAGCCTATTTTTGCCGATGCACCGCATGCGGAGATGAAGAAACCGCATTCGCTCCTGATTGTTAAGGAAAAACGCCGCAAATATAATGAATAAAAGCAATAAGTAACCACGCAGATACTGCTTTTTCATTGAGAAGCAACCATGCAGATACTGCTTTCTCATTGATAAGCAATCATGCAGATACTACTTTCTCATTTAAAGGAATTACACAGATGGTCACGACACAGCCCGGCTCCACCATACGTTCTTCTGTTCTTTTGTCTGAAAATGGAAAAATCAAGCGCGCTTTCAACCAATCTAACCGATTATTTGTTTACTTTGCAAAGTACATCCATAAAGAAAAGAAAAAACGATCATAAAGAAAAGAAAAACTATGTCCAAGAAGAAAGAAAAGAAAGCCGGCAAGCGCATGAAGAAAAAAGAGCTTGTAAACGTATTAATGGATTTTTTCCACTCGAAACCCAACGAAATACTCTCCCTGAAATACATATTCGAACAACTGCGTCTGACCACGCATCCACTGAAAATGCTTTGCAAGGACATCCTGAACGACATGCTGCTGGACGACTACATCACCGAAGTGGACAAAAGCAAATTCAAACTCAACAACCACGGCATAGAAATGACAGGAACCTTCCAGCGCAAAAGCAACGGAAAGAATTCCTTCATCCCCGAAGGAGGAGGCGACCCGATATTCATCGCCGAACGAAACTCCGCACACGCCATGAACAACGATAAAGTACGCATCGCCTTCTACGCCAAACGCCGCGGACGCGAAGCAGAAGGCGAAGTCATCGAAATACTGGAACGCGCCAACGACACCTTTGTCGGCACACTGGAAGTGGCCAAGTCCTACGCCTTCCTGGTGACGGAAAACCGTACGCTAGCCAACGACATCTTCATCCCCAAAGAGAAGCTGAAAGGCGGAAAGACCGGCGACAAAGCCATCGTAAAGATCGTGGAATGGCCCGACAAAGCCAAGAACCCCATCGGACAAGTGCTGGACATCCTGGGAAAGGCAGGCGACAACAACACCGAGATGCACGCCATCCTCGCCGAGTTCGGACTGCCTTACGTCTACCCCTCGTCCGTAGAGAAAGCCGCCGACAGAATCCCTGCCGAGATTTCCAATGAGGAGATTGCCAGACGGGAGGACTTCCGGAACGTGACCACCTTCACCATCGACCCCAAAGATGCCAAGGACTTCGACGACGCCCTCTCCATCCGCCCGCTGAAAAACGGCTTGTGGGAGGTAGGTGTGCACATCGCCGACGTCACCCACTACGTCACCGAAGGAAGCATCATCGACAAGGAAGCCGAGAAGCGCGCCACGTCCGTCTATCTGGTGGACCGCACCATCCCGATGCTGCCCGAACGACTCTGCAACTTCATCTGCTCCCTGCGCCCCAACGAAGAGAAGCTGGCCTACTCCGCCATCTTCGACATCAACGAGAAAGGCGACGTGAAGGATTCGCGTATCGTGCACACGGTCATCAAGTCCGACCGCCGGTTCACCTACGAAGAGGCACAGCAGATCATCGAGACCAAGGAGGGCGACTTCAAAGAGGAGGTTCTCATGCTGGACACCATCGCCAAGGCACTGAGGCAGAAACGCTTCGCGGCAGGAGCCATCAACTTCGACCGCTATGAAGTGAAGTTTGAGATAGACGAGAAGGGAAAACCCGTCAGCGTCTACTTCAAGGAGTCCAAAGATGCCAACAAGCTGGTAGAGGAGTTCATGCTACTTGCCAATCGCACCGTAGCCGAGCGGATAGGCCGTGTGCCGAAAAGCAAGAAACCCAAAGTATTCCCCTATCGTATCCACGACCTGCCCGACCCGGAGAAGCTGGACAACCTGGCGCAATTCATCGCCCGTTTCGGCTACAAACTGCGCACCAGCGGCAGCAAGACGGACGTCTCCAAGTCCATCAACCACTTGCTGGATGACATTCAGGGCAAGAAGGAGGAGAATCTCATTGAAACCGTGTCCATCCGTGCCATGCAGAAAGCGCGCTACTCCACGCACAACATCGGGCACTACGGGCTTGCATTCGACTATTATACCCATTTCACCTCGCCCATCCGCCGTTTTCCGGACATGATGGTGCATCGCCTGCTGACCAAGTACCTGGATGGCGGACGCAGCGTTTCGGAGAAGAAGTACGAGGCTTTATGCGACCACTCCAGCAACATGGAGCAGATAGCTTCCAACGCCGAACGTGCCAGCATCAAGTACAAGCAGGTAGAGTTCATGACGGAACGCATGGGGCAGGTGTTCGACGGTGTCATCTCCGGTGTCACGGAGTGGGGTCTGTACGTCGAGCTGAACGAGAACAAGTGTGAGGGCATGATACCCATCCGCGACCTCGACGACGATTACTACGAGTTCGACGAGAAGAACTACTGTCTGCGCGGACGTCGCAAGCACCGCACGTACAGTCTGGGAGATGCCATCACGGTCAAAGTGGCACGTGCCAATCTGGAGAAGAAGCAGCTGGACTTCGCATTGATGTAGAGAAATCTCATGCCTGTACTGGTTTAGAAGAAGTAAAGAAGTATATGCTTTACTCTCTCTACCCATGTTTTTATATCACTTTTCATCTTTCATGTCTTTCACCTTTTAGTTAAGAACATGACTTACACTACATTGTGGTGAAACATAAGGCACTGGAAGATGAAAAATGGTTTGCTCAGCCGGAAGTGGCTAAAGTTTACGGAGTGGCAAAGTTCACGTTTATGCCGCTAAACCTTAGCTCTGTTATACTAAACCTTAACTCTGTCATGCTAAACCTTAACTCTATCATGCTCATATCGAAAGTCTGAATGGCGATTGATGTCATTTTCAAACAGGCTCTTATAATTCATTGAATTATGGCAATTTGGAATACTTATTAATCTAAAATCCTATCTTTGCGCAATAATATACAATAGAATTACAAATACAATGAAAAATAAGACCGCCTTAGCATTACTTTTTTTGATAGTTTTCTTACTGACAGAATGCAGCGTCCGGCAGGAAAATGACCGACGATTAATGGAGGCTGATTTGTTGATGCAATCGCGACCGGATAGCGCATTGCGTATCTTGCAAGGTATTCCGATGGGGGAATTGGCTACACGGGATGACAGTGCTTATTATGCATTGCTGCTGACACAAGCAAGGGATAAGAACTTTGTTATACAGAAGGATGATTCGTTGATTAGTTATGCTGTAGCATATTATAACAAGATTGGCGATTCGCGGATGCAGGCGAAGGCACATTACTATCGGGGATGTGTGTATAGGGATATGAATTTGTGTGGAAAAGCCATTATGGAATATTTGATAGCCATACCATTGGCAAAGGAAACAGGCGAGATGAGATTGTTAGGTATAGCTTATAACCATACCGGATATTTGTATTACCTGCAAGGCCTGACAGAAGAAGCCGCTTCTATTTACCGCCTGAATGAGAAAATCGCAATACAATTAAAAGATACAAGTCTTTGGATAGATGCATTGACATATCAAGGAAAAATCAACACGCAAAAAGGAATGTCATGCTATCCCGAAGCCGAAGAAAAACTTCTGAAAGCATTTGATATGGCAGGCCTTTTGAGACATAAACGAGCACAAGCCAATATAGCCGCTTCGCTTAGTTCGCTATATAGCTATATGGAACGAAAAGAAGAGGCTGTACGATATGCCAAACTAAACTTGCTTTTAAGAAAGGATACCGTCCGGTGTTACAAAACTTTCTTTCTTTTAGGTGATGCTTATTTCCAAAACGGGAAATATGATTCCGCTGTCATTTATCTTAATAAGAGTTTGGCGGGTGGAGGATATGGCACTAAAGCCAATACTTGTATGCGATTGGCTGAAATAGCCCGTATGCAGGGAGAATCGGACAAGGCACTCACCTTAATGGATAAATATGCGCTCTATTCGGACAGTCTACATGCTACGCAACAGAGCGAAGAAATACTTAATGCGGAAAAAAATGTGGCAAAACAACAATATATGAATGCCATGCAGCATAATAAGGAAAAGCAACAAAAGTGGATAACAGCAAGCGCGATACTTTTTTGTCTTGTTATAATCGGTTGCATGATTCTATACAAACACTACAAGAGAACACGTTGTTTGGAACAAAAGCAGTCTTATTTGAGGCAAGAGCAACAAACGTTGCAAGAAAAATATCGGCAAGCTAAAAAGGAACTCTACAATATGGATGCCATAATTACCTCGTTGCGGCAAGAAATCAACCAACAACAAGCCGAAAAAGAAAAAGCGCGGCAACTTCAAGAGGAATTGGATATACTTCAGAAAAAACGGAATGCTTTGGTGAAAGAAACATTTGACCATTCTAAACTTTTTGCAAAAATAGAAAGAATAATCAATTCTTATAAAACTTACGATAAATCGGACGAGCAACTATCCGAAGAGGATTGGGAATGTCTCATAGTCGAAACCGACGTGCGTTGTAACAGTATTATCACACGACTGAACAGCCAATATAAATTATCAAAGACAGAGATACACTTATGTTGTCTACTATTGACAGATTTTCCTATCGCTAACTTAGTATATATAATACAATTGACACGGAATAGTATTTACCGAAAAGAAAAAGAAATCAAAAAGAAAATCGGTTGTCCACCTGAGACTGGCAGATTGAGGGATTTTCTTGAAAATTATTAGAATATGACATCTGGAACAGCATTATTCTGCCTCCCAAAAGGTATTTCTCTCAAAAATGATACACTTTCGATACACTTGTTTAGGGTGGAGTTGTCTTAACTTTACAGCATTAATAATTCCAAAAAGCAAAGATTATGAAGAGATTACTATTTATTCTGATTTCACTTCTCGCTTGGGGAGGTTCTGTTTATGCCCAAAGTTCTAACATCGTTATGGAGATTGCCCTCTATAAAGATATAAAAAACGACAATAACGTAGATCCGGAGGATATGCCCGTGACACGTAGTCCTATTTTCCTACCTGTGTATGCCTACCTATATAATAAGGTAGTGACAGTCGATTTTCAAGCTACATTCTCCGCCGTTACGGTCAACGTGGTCAGTGATGTTACGGGAGAAACGGTCTATTCCGAATTACTCGTCAATCCGACAAATGTTTCCATTGATTTAAATGGAGCCGATTCAGGAGATTATAGATTGGAAATAATCTCTGATGAAATCGCATTGGAGGGATATTTCCCTTTATGATACTTTAAGAAGAGATAGGCAGGTATGTCTTAAGACAAATCTGTGGCAAATCGCGTGATTTTGTGGTGGGCTTTGCCCATCACCTTGCTTTCTTTTACCTAAAACTACAATTGAAATTCCTTAAATAGATACGTATGAAAAAATATTTGTTACTCCCCATTTTGTTTTGTTGTATAGGTAATTTGTATGGACAAAATAAGATTCGTTACAGTTACGACAATGCAGGAAACCGTACCAAGAGAGAAATTGTGCTCACCAGAAATGAAGCTATGGAAGATGCAGGTAGTGTAGAACCGTTTTCTGACATGATATCTGAGCACGAAATACAAATTTATCCCAATCCCACAGAAGGCGACTTGAATATTAATATTTCAAATGTTAGCTATGACAATCAAATCTCCATTACTTTATATGATATGAATGGCAAATTAATAAGGAAGGAAAACACAGCTACGGAACGGGTAAATATCAACATTAGCGATGCTCCGAATGGGATCTACATTATGCAAATAATGATTGATGAAAAAGTTACCACTTGGAAGATTGTCAAGAAATAAGTATCTAAACTAAATAACTACTATTATGAAAAGACATTACCGAATATTACTGTCTCTGATACTGCTATCATTAGGTTATAGCGTTTTTGCTTATGCGGCAAATTCATTCAATGATTTCCCTGTTTTTCATTGGGGTAATGTGAATAACTATTCATTGGCTACTAATGTGCAGCCTGTTGTTTATCAGGAAATACCTGATCCGGATCGTTCTCTTAACACATCTTTGAAAGTCGGCAAAATAGAAGGGATAGCAGATGTATCTCCATCGGGTGCGGCTACCTATCAAATTCCCATTAAAGTGCTTGATGGTACTAATCGGATGCAACCACAGATATCTGTAGTTTATAATAGCCAGTCTGGCAATGGGATAATGGGCTATGGCTGGAATATAAGTGCTACATCTGCTATAACACGGGTTGGGAAAAATTATTATTTTGATGGAGAAGCTGATGAACTAAAGCTTAATACATCTGATAATCTGATGTTGGATGGAAAGAGGTTAATGTTAGTATCAGGCAATAACTTGACAATAGGCTCCACTTATGCTCCGGAAATCGAAGAATTTAGTAGGGTTGACTATATGACTATAAATGCAAGAGATGCTTTCCGGGTAAGAACCAAAGACGGACTGGTGTATGAATACGGAACAAATAGTGATTCATATATTCGGGCGCAGAATAGTACGAATGCACTTTATTGGCTTCTGTCGAAAGTAACTGACCGTCATGGGAACTATATGCTCTATCACTATGATACGAACATAAATACGGGTGAATTTTATTTGTCAAGTATAGAATATACAGGTAATTCCACGGCTAATGTAAGTCCATATAATCGTATTGAGTTTATATACAATACACGCAATGACATAATAGATTCTTATGTCGCTGGTAATATTATAAGCCAGAAAGTGCTGTTGACCGGTATAAAATGTACGAATGATGGAGTTGCTATCTGTGAATATAAGTTTAAGTATATATTCGATCATTATTATTCTAAATTAAGTGAAATAGAAGAATATGGATTAAATGGATCTAAATATAATTCGACCGTAATTGATTGGGGAGATTACTATGGTGAATATTCGAAAAACACCGATGAGTATTTCTCTTATGTTAACGTGAGTCGTGAAGGGATCTATCCTAATTTTGAAGATTTCAATGGAGACGGTTTAGCGGATATGATGACTTATCCGACCAAAACTCCATCTTCGTATTATAGCTCTTCTGACAATGCTGTTTTATATCTGGCCTACTCAATGTATGGCAATGTTTCGTTTTCTAAAAAGTGTTCGATTCCGCTGATTAAAGATTTTCTTGGGCTTATTTATGCGGATTTGAATGGTGATGGAAAATTGGATGTAATACGTCTACACCAGGCTGGAAAAAATAATTATCGGTTTGAATATTTCATATTCAATGGTGAATCTTTTACAAACACTGGCGGATTCAATAATAGCGATTCAAGAATTATGGTTGGTGATTTCAATGGTGATGGAAAGATGGAACTCCTCACAAGGGACGCCAAACTATATAATGAAAGTGCTTCTGTTATAGCTTCCGGTGGTATTGATAACTGGGGAAGTGAATATGTTTATTGTTATCCCAATAATAACTATATAGTTGACTTCAATGGTGATGGAAAATCCGATGTATTGGCCATGAATGGCAGTAGTTCGTGGGTTTATACATTAAGTGGCAGTACGTTTACCAAGTTGACATCCTTTAATAGTACGGGACTCAAGAACTGGAGTTTTAATTATTTCGGAGATTTCAATGGGGATGGTAAAACGGATGTTTTATGTCAAAGTTCAAGCAATACTTCTGATGTCTCTCTTTATTTGTCAACAGGACGTTCATTCGTGAAAAAAACAATATCAAACCATGATATTGAAGCCAAAATTATAGTAGGCGATTGTGACAAGGATGGAAAGGACGAAATTATACATTTGGATCCCCCTTCGGGAAACAGTAAGTTGCGTATAAAGGTAGGTACTTTTAATGGAACCGGATTTGATAATGAATACTATACTTCAACATTAATGGAGTATAGTGATATTAGAGAAAATATCGAAACCGGTCAAACAAATATAGCCGTTAAGGATTTTGATGGCGATGGACGTGTTGAATTTATATTGTCTGCTTATGCGGACATGAATATGATTCTCACATTTAATGATAAACTGCGCTTGCAAGTAGAAAGAATCACAGATGGTTATAATAAGCAAATTAACTTTCAGTATGTACCGATAACGGAAAGAGGATATTATACAGAGACCAATACATCTGTAGCTTTCCCGGTAGTAAAAACACGGATACCCTTGTATGTCGTTAGTGCTAAAAATACTACTGCTGGAAACTATTATCAAGCATTAAATTATAAGTATACAGATATTTGTGTACATAGGCAAGGGAAAGGATTGTTGTGTTTTAAGAATATTGAAGAGACGGATTATAATAAGAAAATGAAAACAATCAGTCTATACTCTTATAACACAACTTGTTTCACTCCTTATTTATCCAAGCGGACAGTACAAACGACCAGTGGTACCTTAGTGCATGAAATAACTAATAACTATATAAAAATAAACAAAAGTAACAAGCGTTTTGAATTGCAACTATTTGCTAAAATGGAGCTTGACAGTTTGAGGGGCATATCTATTGGGCAACTATTTTATAACTATTCAAATGGAAATCCTAAGAGTATTACGAAAGTTATGGGAAATACTACTGAAACACAAACCATAACTTATAACGATGTCGTGACTTCGGATTTGATATTGCTTGGGGCACCACTAAAAAAAACAATAAAGAAAGAGGATAAAAAGAAATCTCCTTGGATGGAGCAGGAAGATTTTACTTATGATTCCAATTATAATCTGGTTAAGAAAGTTTCTTCTGTTAATACTACATCCACCACTTTAGAAGAAAGCTATACTTATGACTCCTTTGGCAATGTTCTGACAAAATCAAGTAAACCGTATACGTCTACAAATCCTATAACTGTCAGTTATAAGTACTCTACCAATGGAAAGTCTCTTTCGGAAATGACAAATTCGTATGGGTTTAAGACGACTTATACCTACGATAGACGCGGGAAAGTGATTCAGGAGAAAAATCATAAAAATCAGATTACCCGATATGAATATGATGATATGGGCAATTTGATTAAGACGACATATCCGGACAATGTGGTTGAGACTAATCATATATCATGGGCGCAATCTACAGCTCCACAATCCTTGTATTCTGTTGTGAAGTCATCCACTTTAAGCCCCACCACTACTACTTATTACAACATTTTTGATAAAGTTGTCAGGGCAGGAACTACTCGGTTTGACGGTAAGATTGTATACAAAGATGCCTATTACGACCGGAATTGTTTATTGCAAAAAGAATCTTTACCGTTTGTAGGGACTTCGGCAACACTTTGGAACACTTATACGTATGACGAGTTCGACCGTCCGGTAAAGATACGGTATGCATCTGGGAAGGAAGATCTCATCAGCTACGCCAGAACATCTATTACAGAAACCAAAAATGGGATAACAACAACTCGTACGGTTGATAATTTAGGCCGATTAATAAAAGTCAGCGATACATCCGGTAATATTACCTATAGTTACTTGAGTAATGGAAAACCTGACACTATTCGTATATCGAATGATATTTGTACGACCTTCACCTATGATACGTATGGAAGATTAGCCAGTATAACTGATCCGTCGGCGGGGACAATAACCTATGGATATGACGAATATGGCAACAGGAATACGGAAACGGATGCAAGAGGGAAAACGATTAGTTCAACGCTTGATAAGTTTGGCAGGGTTTTAAAACGGATTACTCCGGAAACTACATTTACTTATACATATAATTCTGACCAATTATTATCTTCTGTATCAGGAACGAACAGCACTTCTTTTAATTATACATACGACAGCTATGGAAATATTCTGACGGAAAAAGAAGTAGGAGTGGATGGTAAGTGGTTGCAGAAGAATTATTCGTATGTCAATGGAAGAATTACGGGAACAACTTATGTATCTCAGACAGAAACGATTGCTTCGGAGAATTATACCTATGTAAACAATCATCTTAAGACGGTCAAAGTAGGAAACACTTCTATTTGGGATTTGCAGGCAGTAGATGTTTTCGGTCATCCGACTAAAATTGTAACCGGCAATATAACGCGGAATTACACTTATGATGAATATGGTCTCCCAACTGGACGAACAGCTTCGTCGACGGCAAGTGGCACTTTCTTAAATAGTGCTTATGATTTTGAACCGATTAACGGAAACCTGAATTTCCGTAAAGACATGACGAGGAACCTTACCGAGAACTTTACGTATGACGGTTTGAATAGGCTGACAGGTTATAAGAATGCAACAGTTTCTTATAACAATCTAGGTAATATTATATCGAAAAGTGATGCCGGTACATTAGAATATGACAAATATAAGGTACAGGCCATCACGCCAGTTAACGGGCTGTACAATACACTCTCCAAACAGCAGGAGATTACTTACACCTCTTTCATGCGTCCTAATTCGATTACGGAGAACGGTTATCAAGCTACATTCTCGTACAACGTGGATAATCAACGCGTAAAGATGCAGATTAAAAAGGACGGAAATAATTACCTGACACGTTATTATCTTGGAAATGTTTATGAAATTGACAATAAAGTTGGAGAAACCAAAGAAAAGTTGTATTTTGGTGGCAGTTATTACGATGCTTATGCAGTCTATGTCAAACAGGGAGGTGCTTGGCAACTGAATTATATTTGCCGGGATTATTTGGGAAGTATAACTCACATTACAAACAATACTGGCACTTTACTGACTGAATATAGTTATGACGCATGGGGTAGATTGCGTAATCCGGTCAATCAATCGGTTTATGCGCCGGAATCGGTGCCTGATCTTCTGCTGGGGCGTGGATATACCGGTCATGAACATTTGGCGGTCTTTGGTTTAGTTAACATGAATGCCCGTTTATACGATCCTATTCTTGGGCGTTTCCTTTCTCCGGATCCATACGTGCAACTGCCGGATAACCTGCAAGGGTTCAATCGCTACACATACGGCATGAACAATCCGTTATGTTATGTAGATGAGAATGGTGAAGTATGGTGGTTCGTAGCCGCTGCAGTCGCTGGAGGAATCATAAATGTCGCGATGAATTGGAATCGTATAGATAATTTCTGGCAGGGACTGGGATATTTTGGTGTTGGTGCGGTTTCTGGTGCCTTGGGATATGTAACGGGTGGTGCTGTATCTACTGCTTTAGGAGGTTTATCCGGATTTGCAGGAGGTGCTGTTATTGGAGCGGCGTCAGGAGCGTCATCCGGTTTTGTACTTGGAGGTGGTAATGCGATTCTGTCCGGAGGTGATTTCTGGGATGTCATGAGGGATGCAACAACAGGGATGTTTATGGGAGCTGCAACAGGAATGGCGTCCGGAGCAATCATTGGAGGGGCAATTTCTTATTTCCAAGGAAAAAATGTATGGACTGGAGCGGATATTGCAAAAGGACGTAATCCATTCTCTCTTAAAAACACATCGATTGGTGATATAGAACATCCTGAGGCGGGAGTAACTTCTAAACCCTCTAATGAAAGTGCTATACCTGCGTCTGATGATCCACTATTGAATCATGAACCGATGACTCCCCGTCAGAAAGGTGATTTGGGTGTTCAGGAAGCGATGAGGGAATTTAAGGCAGAAGGTGGAATTGTTCATGCACAGGAAGTTACGGTGGAACTGGATGGTGTTAGAACTCGATTTGATTTTGTAGGTTCATTAGATGAACAGTTACATCTAGTTGAGGTAAAAACCGGCCCACATGCAGGATTTACTCCAAATCAAAAGATAAATATACCTAAATATCTGACGAATAAATCAACTCTTATTCCACGGGGAGCAAATGCAATTAAGGTCCCTAAGTTTCAAAATTATATAGATAAACAGTTTACAAGTCATTATGTAGTAGTAATTAAACATTATTTCTGATGAAAGAGCAAAAAAAGAAAATACGATTATTATTGGACAAACATTTTTCCCAATATGGCTTTAAAAAAGCAAGATTTAATAATTTTATACGTATTAAAGATGGCAATGTTGTGCAAGATATAGGATTTACTACGGCTACTCATGGTGAAAGGCATGTAACTTATCTGAATCCTGTTGTAGGAGTTATTTATAAGGATGTGGATGAGGTGATGTTACAACTTAGAGATGGAATTAGTAGTTGTCTCAAGATGTATGCTCCTATGATTAGTCGTCCCATTGGTTATCTTATGCCTGAACATTATTTTAAAGAATGGAAATTTACCATAGATGTAGATGTCAGTGATGGGGTAGATGACATGGCAAGTGCCATTATAGATTATGGATTACCCTACCTTGAAGAATTGTCAGATATGGATCAGGTGATTTATGGGCTTGCCACTTCGAAGTATTCAAATATAGGGAATGTAAGAGATTATCTTTTGCCTGTATTGTATTATTTACATGGTAAAAACGAACAAGCATTGATTGCTGTGGAAGAAGCAGTGATACGCCGTTCAAACAGTATAAACATAGGTGAGTATAAAGCACTACAAGCTATATATGGTGAAGAAGTTATACAAATTCCGCCTAATAAAGATTTAGACTCCTATATGCCATTTGTAGAAAGGTTTAGGCAATTTATATCTGAAAAATAATGTTTGTCATATAGCACGTAGATGATGTTGATTTAGTAAGTAACCACAAGTTAAATTTCTTGAATATTAGTAACTGTTTGCGGTTATCTGTTGAATTTGTATTATTCACATGCCAATAGTATAGTTCCAATACGACTCAAAATGTTTGTTGACTTAGTTCTTGAAGTGTTTAAAATATATAGATAATGATATGGTAAGATACGTAAAAGAAGGAAATATATTCACTCTTAGTGGAGTGAAGTGTTACGCGCATGGTTGTAATTGCGTAGGTGCTATGGGGAAAGGCATAGCATTGCAATTTAAGATGAAATATCCTCAAATGTATAGGCTATATAAGACAAAATGTGCCGATGGAACGTTTACTGTAGGGGATGTTTTTGAATATGTGACGGGTGATGAGCACATCTATAATTTAGGGACTCAAAAGAGTTGGAAAACGAAAGCAGAACTGGAGGCAATAAGGAAATCAGTTGATACGATGCTGGAACTGGCAACTCAGAGTAATGTCAAATCAATAGCTATGCCTAAAATAGGCGCAGGGTTAGGAGGTTTGAATTGGTGTGATGTTAAGACAGTAATTGAAGATGTCGCTTTGAAATATCCCGATATAGAGTTGGTTGTGGTAGAGAACTATAAAGAGAAATGTCGTTTCTGATGAAAGAGCAAAAAAAGAAGATTTGGTTATTCTTGGAGGAATATTTCTCCAAGTATGGTTTCAAGAGAAGAAAACAAAATAATTATATACGCACTACCGATGGTAATGTGATACAAGATATTGGCTTTACCACAGCCACTCGTGGTGAAAAACATGTAGTCTATCTGAATCCCGTTGTAGGGATCATATACAGGGATGTGGACAAGTTAATGCTACAGCTTAGAGACGGGTTGAATCCTAATATCGAAGACTATGGCCCCATGATTTGTCTTCCCATTGGTTATCTTATGCCTGAAAATGATTTTAAAGAATGGAAATTCACTAAAGATAAAGATATTCGTGAGGACGCAGAAGACATGGCAAAAGCCATTATAGAATATGGTTCGTCTTATCTTGAGGAATTGTCGGATGTGGATCAGATGATTTACGGTCTTGCGACTTCAAAGTATTCATATATTGGAAGTGAAGTAAGAGATTACATTTTACCTGTACTGTATTATTTGTATGGTAATAGCGAACAAGCATTGCTCACAGTGGAAAACGCTGTGACCCGCCGTTCAAACAGTATAAACATAGAAGAGTATAAAGCATTACAAGCAATATATGGAGAAGACGCTATACAGATTCCGCCTAATAAAGCTTTAGATTCCTATATGCCGTTTGTGGAGAAGTTTAGAAAATTCTTGGCTGAGAAATAGGGACGGTGAAATAGGAACATTCAGTAAATGGTAGAAATCAGCCAACTAATTCATAATAAAGCATTGCGAATTAGTTGGCTCTTTTGTATCTTTAGGTATTCACCACGAATGCTGTTTTTTCATAAGAAGTTTCACCATAAATGCTTGTGTACGATACAATTAACAAATAGGTGAAAGATGTGAGGGGTGAAATAGGGTATTTATTGGTTCTTCGTCACTTTTGGGGCAGTAAAATATACTAA
>NZ_CAJUHF010000007.1 GCF_910585845.1 uncultured Bacteroides sp.
ATAAGATACTTCTTTAATTTGGAAGTCTCGATCATAGCATTGTAATTAATAGTTGGCGCTACAAAATTACAATGCTATTTTTTTCTAATCATGGCGATTTAACTTTTCCGATTTTTGACGAGACAAAGTTACCGATTACAATATAGAGTGAATAATAAAAAAGTAAACATGATCCGCGACTACCCACAAGAAAATGTTCGCTGTGAGTGGAAGCTATTTAAGAATCTGAAGAACTCGTTCTAATCAATATGTAATGATAAGTGCATGAAACAACTTGATATACGCCAACTGATAGGTGAAACAACAGAATACGATAAGAAGCAGGCTCTGGAAGTGAAGAAACCGAAGAGTTGGTGTAAAAATGTAAGTGCCTTTGCTAACGCATTGGCGGAAAACTCATGTGGGGTATCGCTGATGATGATACGTTGATTGGACTTGTTGATGCAAAAGGAGATGCGGAGAAGATTAGCGAAGCCATCAAGACACATATTTCTTCTATCTATAGACCTAATGTGTCATAACAATATATCTAATACGTCATAACAATATATCTAATGTGCCATAACAATATATCTAATGTGTCGTAATCATATATCCGCCACCTTGAAAGTGCGGTTTTTTCGTAGTGGATAACCGCTCTTCTGCATAAGTATTACGAAAAGTTGCATTCTATGCCATTACTTCTGCATGAATATCTCAAGGGAATGTGCGGGCAGATTCTATTTGGGGAGTTTTGGAATAACGTGTTGTTAGAAAATTCTCCCGTATAGATAGCAAAGTGTTATCTATACGGGAGAATTGATGATTTTCTGTGTTGGCCCGATGTTTATCCTACAGGCTTGGTCTGTGTGTACCCCTCTTTTTTCAGCAGATCCACGACTTTTTGTTTGAAATCTCCTTGCACGATGATTTCCCCATCCTTGGCGCTTCCGCCTACGCCGCATTTGAACTTCAGTAGTTTGCCCAGTTCCTTCAGGTCATCTTCCGTTCCGATGAATCCCGTGACCAGTGTGACGACCTTTCCGCCGCGGTTTTTACGGTCCAACTGGACACGCAATTTCTGCTGCGAGGGCATCAGCGTGGACTCTTCTTCCTCATTTTCCGTCTCGTAGTGATAATCCGGGTTGGTGGAATACACGACATTTAGCCGCTCTTTCCAATCATTTTTCTTCATATTCGTTCTGTTTTGGGAAACAAAAGTAATATTTTGTTTGATGTTTTGCAATATTTTGCGACTTTTGTAAGCCGATAGAAAATATGAACTAACTCTAATTTTACGAAACATGAAACGACTTGTCGGGCTGTTTTTGTTGCTTTGGGTCACAGTGTTCTCCTTTGCACAATCTTTCAAAGGTACCGTTACGGACAGCAACGGAAATCCGGTTCCGTATGCCGCTCTCTATCTGAGGGAGAGGCAGTCCGGACTGACCACTGACGAACACGGACACTTCCAGACGAGACTGCCCGACGGGCAATATACCTGCGAAGTATCTTCGTTGGGGTTTGTCTCCCAAAGCTTCTCCTTCCAAATGCTCGGCAAGGACTACGAGAAGGACATCGTGCTTACCGAACGCACCTACAGCCTGCCGGAAGTAAACATCACCAAAGGGAAGGAAGACCCTGCCTACGCCGTGATGCGTCGGGCGATAGCGCGTGCTCCGTACCATCGCACCCAAGTCAAAAGCTATACGGCCGGAACCTATCTGAAAGGGACGGGCAAAGGCACATCCATTCCCGCCGTGCTGAAACTCTCTAAAGAGGTGCGCGACGAATCGAAGGAGTGGCTCGGGAAGTTGTTCGTCTTGGAGCAACAACAGCTTGTGAACTTCACCGCGCCCAACACATGGAACAATAAAATATTAGCTATGCGGAATTCATTTCCCGAAGAAATGCAGGTGGAGATGGGCATAACCACGATCAACCTCTATGCCCCCGAACTCTTCGGCAAGGTCTCCCCACTGAGCAAACATGCCTTTTCCTACTACCGTTTCCGGCTTGACGCCTGCTTTGTGGAGGAGGGGCAGATGATCAACAAGATACGCGTGATTCCCAAGAAAGATGATAACCGCCTGATGGAAGGAGACCTGTTTGTGGTGGAAGATTTGTGGTGTATATCCGCTGCCGATTTTCAGGTACGTTCCACCGGGATGAAGGCAAAGATTAAAGTCACCTGCAAGGAGGTCAAAGCCTCTGTCTTTATGCCCGTCTCCATCAATTTGTCTTCCGACATCAATATCATGGGCTTCAAGGCGGAAGCCTCCTATCTGGCGGCAATCCATTATAAAGAGGTGAGGACAGACCTTGATCAAGAGGTGAAAACGGCCCTCCCGACCGAAACAAATGCGGTCAAGCCGGCGAAGAGCGCAACCGCAAGCAACGGAGCGCAACCCAAGAAGCGCAAATATGAGCGCGTGGCAAGTGCCGGACGCAAAGATACCCAGGTCGATTCGCTTGCCAACAAGCGCGACTCACTCTATTGGACCACCGTCCGCAGTGTGCCGCTGAGGCTCGAAGAGGTGCAAAGCTATCAATATAAGGAAGAGAAACTTGCCCTGCAGGATACTCCCTCCCCCAAGAAAGTCGAGAAGGAGACAGGCGGCGGGCAGGTGATGAATGCGATTGTGTGGGGGCGGACCTTCAGGACTGCCAATAAGAAGGCTTGGCTGAACTTGCCCGGACTCTCTTCTTACATTCCCGAATACAACTTTGTAGACGGTTTCTGGCTGGGAGTCAAGCTGAAGACCGGAGTGAAACTCTCCCCGTCGTCCACGCTCCGCTTTGTTCCCTCCTTCTATTATACTACCGCGCGGAAGGAGTGGGCGGGAGAGGGACAGCTTTCCTTGAGCTATGCTCCCCGCAACAGGGGCTTTCTCTCCCTCTCCGGAGGAATCCTCTCCGCCGATTACAACTCGGAAAGCGGTGAGTCCCGCCGGATAAACGCGATATCCAGTTCTTTCTTCGGGCACAACCATCTGAAGTTCTACGAGAATACGTTCCTCACTGTGGACCATGCGATAGAACCTTTCAATGGATTGCTCTTCTCCTCCTCCCTCACTTGGCAGCGCAGGAAGATGCTGGACAATCATATCCGGCACAGCTGGTTTAAGCGTGATGCCGAACCGAACATCCCCGCAAACCGCGACTACCGTCCGATGCCGGAGAACGACATACTGAAAGCTTCTTTCGCTTTGGAATATACTCCGGCGCACTACTACCGCATGTCCCAGGGCAGGAAGATATACGAGCCTTCCCGCTATCCGACGTTTACCTTGCAGTACGACCGTGCCTTTCCGATGGAGGGAGACCGTTATCAGACCTCTTATCACCTGATGCAGTTCTCTGCCAAACAAAAGATTGAGTTCGGCATGTTTAACTGGCTGCACTGGTCCGTCAACGCTGGTATGTTCCGCGAAGCGGAGAACCTGTACTTCCCCGATTTCAAGCATATCGCTTCCACCCGTATCTGGTTCACGGAACGTTCCTTCGACAACGGATTCAGCCTGATGGATAACTACGCCTTGTCCACCCATACCCGTTGGGCACAGGCTAATCTCTCCTGGTACACTCCGTATCTGCTTCTGAAGCATCTTCCTTTCTTGTCGCGGAAAGCTTTTGATGAGGCCCTTCATCTCCGTTCCGTGGTGAGGTACGAAAGGCGTCCTTACACCGAGTTGGGCTATTCGCTCGGACTGTCCGATGCGGTTCGGATAGGCGTGTTTGCGGGTTTCGACTGCCTGAAGTTCCATTCGGCGGGAGTTTCCGTCAGTCTTCCCATGTCGTTGGCGAATTAGTAACGCTTTTGTAGAAATTATGTTAACTTTCTTTGGTATGACTGTTCTTTTTCGGAAAAAAACGTATTTTTGTCCGTCCGTAACCTAAAGATATGAAGAATATGACCACGAACCAGCCGATTCCATATAAAGACAGCATGAAAGTGCCGGAGCCTACTTTGCGCCGGTTGCCGTGGTACTTGTCCAATGTCAAGCTACTCAAACAGCGGGGTGAACGTTTTGTCTCCTCTACACAGATATCCAAAGAGATCAATATAGACGCTTCGCAGATAGCCAAAGACCTCTCCTACGTGAACATCTCCGGACGTACGCGCGTGGGCTATGAGGTGGACACGCTGATCACCGTGCTTGAGAACTTCCTGGGATTCACCAATATGCACAAGGCGTTCCTTTTCGGTGTCGGTAGCCTGGGAGGCGCCTTGCTGAGTGATTCGGGCTTGCGCCATTTCGGACTGGAGATCGTGGCGGCATTCGACGTCAACCCTAAGTTGGTAGGTACGTCGCTGAACGGCATTCCCATCTTCCACTCCGACGACTTCGGGCAGCAGATGCGCGAATATGACGTCAATATCGGCGTGTTGACCGTTCCCATCGAGATAGCCCAGCAGATTACGGACACAATGATAGCGGGAGGCATCAAGGCAGTGTGGAACTTTACCCCCTTCCGTATCCGTGTGCCCGAAAATATCGTTGTTCAGAATACATCTCTATATGCTCATTTGGCGGTGATGTTCAACCGCCTTAACTTTAACGAAATCAGATAATGAAGATCATTGCTGTCGGAATGAACTATGCGCAGCACAATAAAGAGCTGGGACATACGTTAGTAAATAAAGAGCCGGTTATCTTCATGAAACCCGACTCGGCGATATTGAAGGATGGAAAACCTTTCTTTATCCCCGATTTTTCGGATGAGGTACATTATGAAACGGAAGTGGTGGTACGCATCTGCCGATTGGGAAAGAACATTGCGCCGCGGTTTGCCAGCCGCTATTATGACGCGGTGACGGTGGGAATCGACTTTACCGCCCGCGACATGCAGCGCCGGTTCCGTGAGACGGGAAACCCGTGGGAACTCTGCAAGGGATTCGACAACTCGGCGGCTATCGGAACCTTTCTCCCTTTGGAACAGGCGGGAGGCGACGTGCGGCAACTCGATTTCCGGTTGGAAATAGACGGACGCGAAGTGCAGCACGGGAATACCGCGGACATGCTTTTCAAGGTCGATGAAATCATTGCATACGTCAGCCGCTTCATGACGCTGAAAATAGGAGACCTATTGTTTACGGGAACCCCCGTTGGAGTAGGTCCGGTACAGATAGGACAGCACTTGCAGGGATACCTCGGAGAAGATAAGTTGCTCGACTTTTATATTCGTTGAGTCAATTTGTTTGTGTATGTCTATCAGGAATTTCTGGTTGTTTTGTTGCTTTGTTGTTCTCTTTCTTCCGGTTTCGGCGCAGGAATTTGTCACGCTGGACTGGCGGGAGTTGCCTGCGGCGCAGACCCTTCCTGTGGTGACGCGTGAGTTCCCGTTGGAAGATGGTTTCCGTTCCTGCGATTATCAGGTGGAGATCGAGTTCCCGGAATACCAGAAATTGGATAACGTTGCGTCGGCAGCCTTGCAAGCCCGGCTTGACAGCTTGCGTCTTTCTCCTGATGCGGATGGCACCTTTGCGGACGGCCTGTCGGCATCTCCGCAGATTACTTCCCGTGTCAAAGTCTCCGCACATCGCGGCTTTCTCTCCATACGTCTGGTTCCTGTGGTTCGTCGCGAAGGCAGTTACCAGCGGCTGAACTCCTTTAAACTGTCGGTAAAACCCGTCCCGAAACAGGAGAGGGTGGAGGATACATCCGTCCGCAACACGGCGTTTTCTGCTGCCGAAGCATCCCGGAAGGGAGACATGGCTTCTTCCAGTAAACCTTCGCTGAAGGAATGCACCACTTCACTGTTAGCTTCCGGCCGTTGGGCGAAAGTCCGCGTACGGAACACCGGAGTTTTCAAGCTGACGAATACCGAACTGAAGAAGATGGGCTTTTCCAGACCGGAGAAAGTACGCGTCTTCGGTTATGGCGGATACCTGCTCTCCCAACGCTTCGACGAACATCCGGCAGCCGACTTGCCGGAAGTGCCTGTGCTTCGTCTGTCGGACGGGGTGCTCTTCTATGCCCGTGGCACCGTATCTTGGCACCCCGACACACGCAACTCCTATTTCGTCCGCGAACGAAACTTCTACTCCGACGAGGCGTATTACTTCCTGACCGACCGCGAAGACCTTCCTGAACTGGAAACCAAAGTGGAAACCTCTTTGCAAGACATTTCCGGCAACCGGCTGACCACCTTCAATGCCTACGCCCTGTACGAGAAAGACGCATTCAGCTGGGCAAATACAGGCAGGGAACTCTACGAGGATTATGACTATGCGGCCGGAAATTCAAGGAACTACACCCTGAACCTGCCCGGCGTTGTGCCCGGAAGTGCCGGATGGCTGACTGTCCTGTTTGCTGCGTGCTCCCTCGAAGTGCCTACTTCCTACACCGTTTCAGTGGACGGCGCACCGATAGGAAGTGCCGGACTTGCCGCTATCCCAAGCGAAAACCGATACTATACGAAAGCTACTACGGCAGCCGTCAACACCTCCTGGCAGGGAAACCCCGCTTCGGAGAGTGTCACAGTGAACGTTACCCATACCCGTCCCTCCGGTACGTCGGGACGTCTCGACTACATCGCCTTGAATTATACCCGCGAGCTGGTAATGAACGCACCCTATCTCGCCTTCCGTTCCTTGGCTTCCATTGGCAAGGAGACCACCTTCGTCCTTTCCGGTACGGCGGCTTCCACCATCGTTTGGGACGTGACCGACCCGGCAAACATCCGCAGGATAGAGGGAATCCGGGCAGACGACGGTACCTATCGGTTCACCATTCCCGCAGGAAACCTGCGCGAGTTTGTGGCAGTCACCCCCGAAACAGACGGCTTTGAGGCGGCAGAACCGGCAGGCAGCGTGCCCAACCAGAACCTGCATGCACTGGAAGCAACGGACATGATGATCATTACTCCCGATCGTACCGACCTTGCCGCACAGGCGGAGCGATTGGCACAAGCCCACCGCGAGAAAGACGGATTGTCGATTACGGTCGTTCCCGCTTCGCAAATCTACAATGAATTCTCTTCCGGTACGCCGGACGGTACAGCCTACCGACGACTGATGAAAATGCTCTACGACCGTTTCCCTACCGACGCCGACCGTCCCAAGTATCTCCTGTTTTTCGGAGATTGCAGTTTTGACAACCGCATGCTGACTTCCTCGTGGAAAAGTTTCCGGCAGGAGAACTACCTGCTCTCTTATCAGTCGGAGAACTCGGTGGAAGAGACCGCTTCATTCGTAACCGATGATTACTTCGGCTTTCTGGATGATGAAGAGGGAGACGACCTGACGTCCGCCATGCTCGACATCGGCATCGGGCGCTTCCCTGTCCGTACGGCGGATGAGGCGAAGGCGGCAGTCGACAAGACGATCGCCTACATGGAGAACAAGCAGGCTGGTCCTTGGAAACATATCGTCTGCTATGTGTCCGACGACGGAGATGACAACACGCACGTTTCCCAAGCGGAGCTATTGGCAAGCTACACCGAACAGAATTATCCCTCTCTGCTTGTCAACCGCATTTATGCCGACGCCTTCCGCCGCGAAACTTCCGCTACGGGAGAAACCTATCCGGAGGCCACGAAGCGCCTGCTCCAGATGTTCGACAAGGGAATGCTGGTGGTGAACTATACCGGACATGGAAGCACTTCGGCTTGGGCGGCAGAAAACTTGTTGACGGTGGGTGATATCGTCAAGATGTCTTCTCCACGCCTTCCGCTATGGATCACGGCGACCTGCGACTTTACCCGCTTCGACGACATACAGACTTCGGCAGGCGAATACGCCTTCCTGAATGCCAAGGGTGGAGCTATCGCTTTGTTCACCACCTCGCGCGTGGTGTATGCGGCGCGGAATTCTGAACTGAACCAGGCTTTTCTCCGTCATATTTTCGCCCGTCACGAGGGCAAGCGCCTGCGCTTGGGCGACATCATGCGTTTCTCCAAGTGCGACGAGATCTTGGCAAACGACAAGAACAAACTGAACTTTGTGTTGATCGGTGATCCGGCACTTACCCTGTCATATCCCGATTATCAGATACAGATCGATGAATTTGCAGGAGTGAATGTTGCGGGAGAGGGTGTTGCCGTTCCGCAGGTGAAGGCGGGCAGCAAGATTACCGTCAGGGGACATATCCTGACACCCGATGGCGCTCCGGCAGAAGACTTTACCGGTACGGTGCATCCTACGGTGCTCGATAGTAAAACGCAGGTCACCACTCTCGATAATCATGGTGAGGGAGCTTATACTTATACGGAACGCAGCAAGGTGCTTTACTCCGGCAGTGACTCTGTCCGCCAGGGGCGTTTCGAGTTTACTTTCCCCGTTCCGTTGGATATCAACTATTCGGACGAGGCGGGCTTGCTGAGCCTTTATGCTTTGAGTGCCGACTGCGTCAATGAGGCGGGCGGTTATTTCGATGCTTTTCTGGTGGGCGGTACGAGCGATGACCTCTCTTCGGACACTTCGGGACCGGAGATGAGGCTCTATCTGAATACACCGGATTTTGAATCCGGCGGGCAAACCAACCATACGCCTCTCTTTGTAGCGGAGTTGGAAGATCGTGACGGCATTAATACAGTGGGCAATGGCATAGGGCACGACCTTTCGCTTTGCATTGACGGCAGTGCGGTGCTGACCTATAATCTGAACGATTACTACGTTCCCACGGCAGGTGACTATACCCGTGGTCAGGTTTATTTCTCTATACCTGACCTTGACGAAGGTAAACATACACTTTCTTTCCGTGCATGGGACGTATTGAACAATTCTTCCACGAAGACGCTGGAATTTGAAGTGGTCCGCGGATTGCACCCCGAACTTCTCTCCGTGGGCTGCCTGCAAAGCCCTGCAAGGGAGAGCACAACGTTTACACTTTCTCACAATCGTCCCGGCTCTGTACTTGCCGTGCGTATGTCGGTGTATGACTTTTCGGGACGGGAACTGTGGACCCACCTCGAACAAGGCATCTCTGAGGGGCAGACCTACTATGTGGAGTGGGATTTGTGCAGCAATGGCGGTCAGCGTCTTGCTCCCGGTGTGTACCTGTATCGTGCTTCCATCGTCTCCGATGGCAGTCGCGAAAGTACGAAAGCGCGGAAAATCATCATCTTGTCACAATAAATGAGGCGGTTTGCAGTTTTATAAAAGACGGCTCTATGGAATAGGAGTGGTGATATAAACTAACATTGTATGAAGAAACTGATCTTAATATCCATCATGGCTCTCTTGTCCGCAAGCGCTTGGACGCAGGAGAAGAACCAATTTAACCCTGTCAATACCGGTGTCAACTCTTTGGGCATCGCTCCCGATTCCCGTGGAGGCGGTATGGGAGACGTAGGTGCGGCGACCGATCCGGACGTGAACTCCCAATTCTGGAATCCTGCAAAGTATCCGTTCACCATCAGTCGTGCCGGAGTAGCCGTTTCGTACACTCCCTGGTTGCGTAAACTGGTGAATGATATAGACCTTGCCTATCTGGCGGGATATTACCGCATCGGAGACTATCAGGCTGTCAGCGGTTCGTTGCGTTACTTCTCTTTGGGAGAAGTGCCGGTCAATCAGGGAGAGAATGCTCCGGGCTATACCATCAAGCCATACGAGATGGCTGTGGATGTGGCCTACTCCCGGATGCTGTCTGAACATTTTTCGGCGGCGGTAGCCTTGCGCTACATCTATTCGGACTTGGCATATCGGGAAGATGAAGATGTGTCGGCAGGTTCGGCCTTTGCAGCCGATATTGCATTCTATTATACGAATTACGTCATCCTTGCCCAGCGCGAGTGCATGCTCTCCTTCGGTTTGAATGCTTCCAACATCGGTACGAAGATTTCATACGATAGCGGAAATACCAGTCAGTTCCTGCCCACCAACTTGCGTTTGGGTGCTTCGTTGTTGTTTCCGATAGATGATTACAATACGCTTGGCTTCAGTTTGGATGCCAACAAGTATATGGTTCCTACCCGTCCCATCCGTGGCGAAGAGGAATCGCAGGAAGAGTATGAAGAGCGTTTGGATCGTGATTACAATGACATTTCTCCCATCAAAGGCATCTTCAAGTCTTTCAGCGACGCGCCAGGTGGCTTCAAGGAAGAGTTGCAGGAGATACAATGGTCTTTGGGATTGGAGTACACCTATCATGAACAGTTCTCTGTTCGTGGCGGTTACCATTGGGAACATGAAAACAAGGGGAACCGCAAGTACTTCTCGTTCGGTGCAGGCTTCAAGATGAATGTCTTCTCGCTGGATGCAGCTTATCTTGTTTCTACGGCACAGAGCAATCCGCTCGACCAGACACTCCGTTTTACATTAGGGTTCGATCTGGACGGAATAAAGGATCTGTTCGGACGCCGCAGGAGATGATTCTGACTTATTCAACTAAAAAACTAAAGAAAACGATATGAAGATACGTGTAGGTTTTGGCTTTGACGTCCATCGCTTAGTGGAGGGACGTGAACTTTGGTTGGGCGGTATCCGCTTGGAGCATGAAAAGGGATTGCTTGGGCATTCAGATGCCGATGTGCTTATTCATGCCATTTGTGATGCCCTGTTGGGAGCTGCCAATATGCGGGATATCGGTTATCATTTTCCTGATACCGCAGGGGAGTTCAAGAATATCGACAGCAAGATTTTGTTGAAGAGAACCGTAGAACTGATAGCAACGAAGGGATATTCCGTTGGGAATATTGATGCCACTGTTTGTGCGGAACGCCCTAAGTTGAAGTCGCATATTCCGGATATGCAACGAACCCTCTCTGCTGTGATGGGAGTGGATGAAGACGATGTCTCCATCAAGGCGACTACGACCGAAAAGTTAGGTTTCACGGGACGTGAAGAGGGGATTTCGGCGTATGCGACTGTATTGATCGTTAAGGAACAGTGATAAATAGAGGAGAAAAAAAGTCCATAGAAGTAGCTCGTTATTTAAAAGCATCTGGGACTTCCATAGGGTTAATAATTGGAGCGACTGGATTGACAAAAGAAGAAATAGAAAAGATGTAGTTCTAATTTTGAATATGTCATTGATTAAAGGAATATACGGTTTACTGTGTATTCCTTTTCTTATGGCTATTCAGGTAGAGATGATGGGAGTGAAAGTCGGAATTTTAATTGTTTCGCTCATTCGGTTTTCCGGTTTACACACTGGTTTACACAAACGTAGCAAAATATAGTGTATATAAAGAAAAAAGCAGCTATCTAAATTAGATAACTGCTTGATTTTTGGTGATCCGCTTGGGGCTCGAACCCAAGACCCCAACATTAAAAGTGTTGTGCTCTACCTGCTGAGCTAGCGAATCAGACCTTATTGCTGTTAAGCGAGTGCAAAGATAGGCACTTTTATTTAAATTGCAAGGGATATATGGAAAAAAGTTTGTATGATTTTTATTCAATATCTCTTGTCGGTTGATTTTCAGTAGATTCTGTCAGAGGAATCTTTTCTCTATTAATAATGTAACGTTGATAATAGGAGAGCATCAAGGTGGTAAGCGGCAAAGCTATGATCATTCCTAACATTCCCATTAACGAACCCCATACGGAGAGGGAGAGTAGAATGATGGCAGGATTCAATCCTGTTATTTTCCCCATGATACGAGGCACGAGGTAACCGTCCTGTATAATCTGAACCACAACGAATACAGCTGTTGCCGAAGCAATGATAATCCAGAAATTATCGCCGGTATCTGCCGCTTTCAGGATGGCAAGCATGACGGTGGGGATGAAACCGATGATTTGCAGGTAAGGAACCATGTTCAATGCCCCTATGAACAGGCCTAAACCGATAGCCAAAGGAAAGTCGATTATCAAGAAACCGATACTGAACAAAATACCTACACATAAGGCTACTAATGCCTGCCCACGAAAATATCTGTTCATGCCATCTTTTATGTCGTTCACGATGTTGGTCACCATGCTTCGGTGTTTGGTAGGCATCAGGTAGGTCCAGTTTTGGGATATGCTTTCGTAGTCGAGCAGGATAAACACTACATATAGTAGTATAAGAAAGAGGGTGAAGAATCCGAATAGAAGATTGATGGATTCGGAGATTAAAGTCCATAATTTGGGAACAGTGACTTTCAACACGTCCAGTATGTTTTTCTGGTTGAAAACCTCTTCTAACAGATGCGTATCAATGCTTTGTCGGATAAACTCGGAAAGAGTGACGGGAACGTTGCTTGCCGTATGGGCACTGCTGAAGTACACAGTCAGCAAGTCCTTTACCCGCAAGAACTCTTGAATCATGGGCGGAACAAGCAGATAAAACGCAGCTCCTCCTATCAGCGTGATGGTGAACAGGGCACAGAAGATGGAAATGATCCGGTTCTTTAACCGCAACTTATACTGGAAGAATGATACCAGCGGATAGATCAGGTAAGCAATCAGCCATGCCACGAAGAAAGGAAGCAACACTCCGCTCAGCCGTTTTAGAAGTATGAGTATGCCGATAAGGATGGCGCCGAGAATGACGGCACGGATAAAACTGTCGAATGTAATCTTCTTTCGTTCCATGGCCTGTATGCTTTTAAGTAGGGTTGTTGATTATTTGTCGGATGCTTCTTGTTCTTGGTCATTTTGCATGGCACGCAGGTAGCATTCGCGGCAGAGAGGTTCGTATTCGGCGGTTTCTCCTAGAAGTACTTGTTTGTCGTTTTTCACTGTACGGTGAGAAAAAGATGCCAGCTGTCCGCACTTCACACAGATGGCATGTACTTTGGACACTTCGTCGGCAATGGCACACAAACCCGGCATCGGACCGAACGGAACTCCGCGGAAGTCCATGTCGAGACCGGCAACAATGACGCGTATGCCATTGTTGGCAAGTTGATTACAGACGTCTATCAGTCCATTATCGAAGAATTGGGCTTCGTCGATACCTATCACATCCATTTCCGATGCAAACAGCAGGATGCTGGCCGAAGAGTCTATCGGAGTAGAGGCAATGGAATTGCTGTCGTGCGACACAACATTTTCTTCCGAATAGCGGGTGTCGATGGCGGGTTTGAATATTTCGACACGTTGCTTGGCGAACTTGGCGCGTTTCAGGCGGCGGATCAATTCCTCGGTCTTGCCTGAAAACATGGAGCCGCAGATTACTTCAATTCTTCCTCTACGATTGGTCTCCTGTATGTGGTCTTCTGAAAATAATACCATTTTCTTAAAGCTGATTTTTGTTGCAAAAATAACACTTTTACTGGCTTTCCGATATTATTTCATTATTTATTTCTACATTTGCGCTATTAACGTTTGGAGAGGATAAAGGAGATGCAAAAATTATTAGATGACATAGAACTGGACATTCAGGAACTGAAATGTCTAATGCAGGGTATAACGGCCGATCCCGAATCGAAGTTACGCATTGTGGCGAAGCGGAGTATCCAGCAAATGCATATGCGGCTGGATGAACTGCAAAAGATATTGGAAAGTAGCGAAACCAGAATAGAGGAACAGAAGAGAACGACGGTCGTAATCTCTGAACCGTTGAAAGAGATAAAACCTGAACTTGTTGAGGCTGAAGAGCCGGAAGCGGTGGCAATCGTCTCTTCTTCGTCTCCTATTTTGGCAGATCAGATAAAGACAGCCAAAGACTTGCGGCGTTCTATCAGCCTGAACGATTCGTTTCGTTTTGCCCGTGAAATTTTTGGCGGCAATACGGCCCGGATGAACGATGTTATACGTCAGTTGGGCGATGCGCCTTCTTTGGACAAGGCTATGGAACTGTTCTTTTCTACCGTGCATCCCGACGAAAGGAATGAGGCAGTTGCCGATTTCATCGAACTTCTCAAGAAATATTTTAGCTAAAGCACAATAACGGATATGGGAAAACTGTATATAGTGCCTACTCCGGTAGGCAATTTGGAAGACATGACTTTCCGCGCCATTCGCATCCTGAAGGAGGTGGACCTGATTCTTGCCGAGGATACCCGAACCTCCGGAATCTTGCTGAAACACTTCGAAATTAAGAATGCGATGCAATCTCATCACAAATTCAATGAACATAAAACGGTGGAAAGTGTTATTAGTAGAATAAAGGCGGGAGAAACCGTAGCGCTGATCTCGGATGCCGGTACGCCGGGCATATCCGATCCGGGTTTTCTGGTGGTGCGCGAATGTGTCCGCAACGGGATTGAGGTGCAATGCCTGCCGGGGGCCACAGCTTTTGTTCCGGCATTGGTTGCTTCGGGTCTGCCGAACGAGAAATTCTGTTTTGAGGGATTTCTGCCTCAAAAGAAGGGGCGCATGACGCGTTTGAAGGCTTTGTCGCAGGAATATCGGACGATGGTGTTTTATGAGTCTCCTCATCGCTTGGTGAAAGCTCTGACGCAATTTGCCGAATATTTCGGGGCCGAACGTCAGGCTTCCGTGTCAAGGGAAATCTCGAAAGTGCACGAAGAAACGGTGCGGGGTAGCCTTGCGGAATTGATAGAGCATTTCACGGCAAATGAACCACGCGGAGAAATCGTAATCGTAGTGGCCGGAACGGATTGATAAGTAGTAGATAATGTCATTAACCAATATAAAATAAAAGAGTATGAAAAAATTAGCAGTTTTAATCGTATGCACGGCCGTTATGGCATCGTGCGACAGCTTATCCGGTGGTAGCAAAGACCAGTTGAAAGCTGAGAATGATTCTCTTTTGATGGAACTTACCCAGCGTAATGCCGAGCTGGATGAAATGATGGGTACCTTCAATGATATTTCTGAGGGTTTCCGTCAAATCAATGCTGCAGAAAATCGAGTGGATTTGCAACGTGGAGCCGTGTCGGAAGGCTCTTTGTCTGCCAAACAGCAGATTGCAACAGACATTGAATTTATTCAGAAGCAGATGCAGGAAAATAAGGAGCAGATTGCCAAACTGGAAGCTATGTTGAAAAACAGCAAGACCAATTCGGCACAATTGAAGAAAGCTGTGGAGTCTTTGACGCAGGAGCTGGTGGCTAAAACCCAACGCATCGAAGAGTTGCAGTCCGAATTGGCTTCTAAGAATATCCGTATTCAGGAGTTGGATGCAGCTGTAACGGGGCTGACTGCCGACAAGGAGGTACTTTCTGCCGAGAATGATGCTAAAGCCAAAACCGTAGCCGAACAGGATAAGGCAATAAACACTGCCTGGTTCGTCTTCGGAACCAAGAAGGAACTGAAAGACCAGAAAATCCTGACCGATACCGGCCTTTTCAAGAAGGGAAAGGTGCTGAAGGATAGTGATGTGAACAAGGACTACTTTACGCAGATTGATATTCGTACGACGAAGGAGATTAAGTTGTATTCCAAGAATGCCGATGTGCTGACAACGCATCCGGCAGGCTCCTATGCTTTGGAGAAAGATAGCAAAGGGCAGATTATCCTGAAGATTACGAACCCGAAAGTTTTCTGGAGCGTATCTAAGTATCTGGTTATCCAAGTAAGATAAGGTGATTAAATAAAAGTGGGTGTGCCAAAACGTGCCACAGGTAGGGGACGAATTGAACGGCACACCCATTTCTTTTTGTGTATATGCGATATAAGAATCTGTTTTTCGATCTCGATGACACGCTTTGGGCTTTTTCTGACAATGCCCGTGATACTTTCGAAGAGATGTATCACAAGTATGGATATGACCGTTACTTCCGTTCCTTTCAGCACTTCTATGAACTTTACGAAAGGCGCAATACGGAATTGTGGAAAGAATATGCGGACGGAAAAGTTACGAAAGACGAGTTGAACCGACAACGTTTCCTTTATCCGCTGGAAGCGGTAGGAGAGGGGAATGCAGCTTTGGCGAAAGATTTTTCAGTCTCTTTCTTTGCAGTGATTCCTACTAAAAGCAAATTGATGCCCCATGCCCGTGAAGTGCTGGAGTATCTTGCCCCCAAATATAACCTATACATACTCTCCAATGGCTTTCAGGAACTGCAATGCCGCAAGATGCGTTCGGCAGGCATTGACGGTTATTTTAAGAAAGTGGTTCTTTCCGATGACATCGGCGTGCTGAAGCCTTGGCCTGAGATCTTCCATTTTGCCATGTCAGCCACCGGTTCCGAACTGCGTGATTCGTTGATGATTGGCGACAGTTGGGACAATGATATTGCCGGAGCCGAAGGGGTAGGCATGCATCAGGTGTACTATAACGTTGCGGGCCGCACATCGTTTCCATTTACCCCAACTTTCCATATTACAGACCTGAGGGAGTTGATGCAAATCCTGTGAGGCGTGCTGTGAGGCATGCTCTCCTATAACAAAGTCGGAAAGCGGAGCTACAAATGTCCGTCTACAGGGGCGTTAAAATCGTCTCGTGAGGCAAATAAATTTGTCTCGTGGAACGGATAATTTCATCTCGTGGGACGGTTTTTTTCGTCTCGTGAGATAAATTTATTCGTCTCATGAGACGGATTAAACAGACTATTCCTGTAGGTTAAGCAGATTATTCCTGCGGATAAAACAGATTATCCCTGCAGGATAAAACAATCACCCCTATGGCTCAGTTTTATAAAGCTAAGGTTTGGCGGCGTAGAGTTGACCTTTAGCCACACCAAGTTGACCTTTGGCCGCTCCAAGATGCCACACTATTTCTTTCTCTATATATTATTTCCGGATAAAGTTTGGGCAGTATCTGATATTAAGTTGTAAATTTGCCGATAGAAACACTTTTAAAAAAAATGCAGTTATGGAAACACTTTTGCCTTTTGCTTTGCTTTGTTTTACTTCTTTTTTCACGTTGACGAACCCTTTGGGAACAATGCCGGTCTTCCTCACCATGACGCATGGCATGACGGACAAGGAACGACGCTCTGTCGTGTCGCGTGCCACATTGGTGGCTTTTGTAACGATCATGGTCTTTACGTTTGCGGGACAATTTCTATTCAAGTTTTTCGGCATTTCTACCAATGGATTCCGTATAGCAGGTGGTGTAATCATCTTTAAGATAGGCTTCGACATGTTGCAGGCGCGTTATACTCCGATGAAACTGAAAGACGAGGAAATCAAAACATACGCCGATGACATTTCCATAACCCCGTTGGGTATTCCGATGCTTTGCGGTCCGGGTGCCATTGCAAATGCCATTGTGCTGATGCAGGATGCGCATTCCATTCAGATGAAAGGAATCCTGATCGGCATGATTGCCTTCATCTATCTGATTACTTTCTTTATATTGCGTGCTTCCACCCGTTTGGTGAACGTGTTGGGTGAGACCGGAAACAATGTGATGATGCGTCTGATGGGACTTATCCTGATGGTGATTGCAGTGGAATGTTTTGTGAGTGGAGTGAAGCCGGTATTGGTGGATATCTTGCAGACGGGGCTATAATGAACCGAAACCATTTCGGCTTCTTTGCCCTTCTCTCAGGAAAGGCAAAAAAGCCGAATCATGTTTATTTGAAATCAATACTGGCGGAAATCAATACTGGCTGATGTCAATAGTCGTTATACCGGTCAAGCTTTTCAATTCAAATCCGGTAGAATTCCAGCTCTCGATAAGAACCTCCTTTTCTTCCGGGGTGCCATACATATGGTTGCCACCTGCTCTATAGGATTCTGTCGTTCCATCTCCCCAAGTGACAATGCCAAATACATTGCCTCCTGAAAAAGTTGGCAGTTCGAAACTTTCCGTGTTGTGCACAAAACGCAAAACGCCATGTCCTTCGGGAACTTCCAGCTGGTCCGACTCCTGATTCAATGATATAGTCTGTGTCTGGTCCGGAATAAATTCAAGTCCATTCGAGGTAAGTACCAGATGGAATATGTATTGATAGCCACTTTTCATTTCCACTTCAGGCAAACGGCTTTGATACTCCTTTCCGTCAATCTGTGCTTTCAGGAAAGCAGTCTCCACTTTTGTCGAGAATGGTATGGCCCACATGCGCGGCAAATCATTGCTCCAGCCTTGCGATGTTACGGTCTGATTGACCGCTACGGTTACCGGCTTCTGACTTGTGCCGGTAATCTTTCCGTTTTCGATGTGCAGCGTTCCGGCAGTATAGACTTTATCACCATACAGGCTGATACTTTGCAGCTGTCCGGCACCTTCATAGCCTTGATTGCTGATGTTGAGGGTGAACAGCGAAAGCGCATGCTTCATGGTGAGTTTTGCCTTATAACTGGTATACGACACCGGAACGGCATTTCCGGAATAAAGCACATCCTGCTGCGCCGAGATGTCGACAGGGATTTGCGTCAAGTCCGTAATCTGTGAAGTATAAGGTGCATACGCATATATAAAAGTACGTTCGCCTTCACTAAGGGCTATCTTTGGGGTGGTTTCCCATTTACTGCCGGAGTAGGTTCCTTTTATATTGTCTATCAGGTTGGGAGCATCCACTTTGTTATAGGTTTTCGCCCAGACATTCATTTCATTCCCGTTTGTGAAGGAGGTGGTCACGTCGGCCCGTGTCAGGATGTCGGTTTCTATCTCCACATTGACTCCATTTCCCACTACAGGAATATCTTCATTGGAATCGGAACTGCATGCTTGCAAAAAGACTGCCACACCAGTCCATATAATATATGAAATCTTTCTCATCACTTTTCTATTTTACGAGTTCAACAGACTTTATTTCATCCACACATTGCAGTGTAAGCACATTCTTACCGGCAGGCAGTGAGGACGCATTGATTTGCAGTTGAGGCAATGGCTCCAGTTTTCCACTATAAAGCAGACGCCCCTGCTCGTCGGTCAGGGTGTAGCTGACATTGTGTTTGGTTTGGAAAGTGAAAGTCCGGGTCGTACGGTTGAAGGTAACAGAAGTGGTTTCTTCAAGGCTTTTCCAAGGCTCTACTACAATTTTGAATCCTTGTGTCAATAGGGTGTTGCTCTTGGAATCATTTACCGTAATTTCCACCTCCCATTGCGCTTGGTTGCTTAATCGTAATATTTCCGTGGTCTTCAGCAGATTGTTCTCTATCACAAACGGAACAGACTTTCCGTTTACTCCTTCCACGCGGACGGTGTATGAGTCTTTGGGCAGTTCGTTGTTTACAAACACTTGGCCCACTACGGCTCCTGCCGGCAGTCCTTCTTCAATATGGTTATTGCTCAGTGAAATGCTTTTCAATATCTGGTCGGCTGCTCCTATACCGACAATCACCACATGCGATGCGTCATAGTCCATCTGCATGGTGGCGTCACGCAAATTGTCTATCGAAAAGTTTCCATTTCCATAGCCGCCCCATCCCCAGTTGACATGGAAGTGACCATCTCCATCATATCCGTCAATATTGAAACTATGTCCGGCACTTTTCTTAGAGTCTATTGCATTATATACCAAAGCCCGTCCGGCACTCAGTTCGTTAATCAGAAGCTGTTCCCAGTCGTCAGTGTACCGGTCACGCCAGATATACTGCACATCTTCCGGATACGAGAAATAACTCTTCAGGGCATTACTGATACGGTTGACATCGGTACTTGGAATACCCGAACCATCTACTCCGTAATCCATCCTGACACTCATTCCTGCATGATAGAGCAACCGGGCTACTTCGTCGTATTTGTTGCTTCCGGCCATAATCTCATCCCAGTTGTACGCTCTCTCTGCGTCGAAGTCGATGCTTAATCCGCCATAATTGGAAGCTGTGTAGCTTATGCTTCCTTTGGGTCGTGAAGGATAACGGTGTACACTCATGGCTTGTCCCATGGCAACAGCCACACATCCCACTACGGCATTTTCGCCATTCCGTCCCGGACAATAAGCATTGTAGGGAGCGGGCTGGTTCCAATTCACTTTAATCAAAGGTTCTATGGTCGCTCCGGATGCCCGTGTTTGCAACCAAGTATTATGCTGCCATTGTGGGTGTACCTTCGTAATTCTGGAGGCAATCCGGTTCACTTCTGTAGCATAGCTGTCCAGCATAAACATCATGTTGTCCGGTATAAGCTTGCGTTCCAGATTTCCGGTATATGAATAGGCAATGATCGGTTTTGCCACATCATCTCCGGAAACAACCACCCATCCTTGCGGAGCAAGATTGACAATGTAACAGCCGTTCTTTTCATTTCCTACGCCTGTAACATCATGAACGCTTACTTGCAACGATGTGCGGTTCTTGATATATCGCACAGCCATCTCGCCAGCCTGTGTGGCTGTCACCTCCTTGGCTTGCAAAGAGACGGTAAAAAGCAGAATAAAAACAGAAAGCAGATATCTTCTCATAGCTTAATTTTAAAGCAAACAAGAGAGTTCCGTAAAAGGGACTCTCTTGCCTGTATTAATTATATGTATTTACTTTTTCTCCATACGGATATCAGCATATGGGTTACCCCATCGGCCTCTAAGTTCACCAATATTGCCTTGGTCATACTCATGAACGGCAATACCCATAATATGGTCTGTAGTATCGAACTCAATCGTGTCAAATGTATCGTTGTACGTTCCCGGAATAACAGCATCGGCGGCTTCACGTCCATTGGGGTCCATCGGAGTTACCCAAACGGCACCGGTAAAGCTTCCGAAGTTGTAGGCTGCATAGAAGTAGCCGGCTACAATATTCACCTGGCCGTTTCTGCTGTATTCGAGTACCCAAGGAACATCGTTTTCGTAGCCTTGCGGAGAGATATAACCTGAACAAACGAGATATTTCTCGTGATTGCTTTCCTCACCATCGTCCGTAATGGTGACATCCCATGAAACTTGATTGCCGGTTACTACGTCGGTAGCAGTCAGTGTCCAAGCGCCAAAGAGTTTGAAGTAAGGATTCTTGTCCACGTCGCACAACACAACGTTGCAGCTTCCGTTTGTGCCGACCGTTGCCCCTTCTACGCTGGCAATGGCTATGGTAAATTGACGGTCATCGTTTTCTTCGTTTCCGTCATCTATCACCAGCACTTCTACATCGAAAGTCTCGTCATCGGAATCAACCGGGATATTGATCGTTTCGCCGGTCACCATATAGTGTCCTTCGGAGATGGCTGTTCCGTCGGTCACCTTCAGTTGTACACGTATATCACCATTGCGCTCACCTTCTACCTTGATAGGTATCTTCACCATTCCGGCACTTTCGGCAAACGAGAATTCTGCCTGTGTAAACGACACGGTTGCATTGGTAGTGTTCATGTCGTCATCACTGGAGCAAGCGGTAAACAAAATGCTTACCATTGCCAACAAATATATATAGACTGATTTCATTGCTATTTTATAACTTTAAAGATGAATTAATAACCAGGATTTTGCTGTCCGTCCAACTGCGGGTTAGACTGGATTTCCGTTGCAGGGATAGGCCATACCATACGATAGTCGCCCGGTTGATAAGAGAGAGTCTTGCCGGCATTGACAAAGAATCCTTCTATGTCCGGACTGATAGGATAAGAGCTGTCGCGCGTAAAGCCTTCATTCCAACGGCGCAAGTCACTCAAACGGAATCCTTCGCCAATCAGTTCTTTCAGACGCTCGTCACGGATAGCTTGCGTCAAGGCGTTACCGCTCAGGTTCACGTTCTCATAGCCGACGATACGGTTGGCACGCAGAGTATTCAGGTATTGGTTGGCTTTCGTTGCGTTGTTGCTTGCAGCGGCAGCTTCGGCAGCCACCAGGTACATTTCGCTCAGGCGGAAAGGTTTCATCATGTTCACAAAGTTGGGTTGTGAACCGGTTTTCAGACTTTCGTTACCCGGGAACTTGTTGAATACATAAGCCGGTGCCGACACACCGTTGGAAGTCAGTTTGTTATAAAGCTTGAAGAAAACTTCGAAACGGATATCATTGTCGTCATACATGTTCAGCATAGTAAAAGAAGGAATGTACCAAGCTGATTCTTCGTTGGCCGACAGATAATATTGTCCACCTGTAGAACTGCCCAACTCCGTATTGCTCATAAAAGGACGGAAAATGATCTCAGAACCTTCATCTGTGCTCCACATAGATGCATAATTGTTGAGGCTGCACAAGCTGTAGGCAGATTTGCCTATCACCTCTTCGGCTTTGCTCAATGCTGTAGCGTTGTCACCTTTCAACAAGGCGATACGGGCTTGCAAGGCCAAGACTACATCCGATGTAAGATAGACAGAATTGGCTGTCGGGGCATTGCTGGTGGCAGAAGCCTCAAAAGTAGTCAATGCAGTATATGCGATGTTCAAATCATCTGCAATCCGCTGATAACTTTCGTCCTGTGTGCTACGTGATGGATATACGTTACGGTCTGCCGTAGGATAATACACAGTTACCAAAGGTACACCTTGTGCAGCTACTTGTGCGTTGGCCGATGAATAAGTGTTGCAGAAGTGATCTACCAACCAGTAGTAGCAGTAAGCTCTGACGAAGTGTGCTTCACCATTATAACGGTTCAACTCCAGCATTTGTGCTTCGCTCCAACCTTCGTTACCGCTCAGTTGATCCATCTTTCCGATGATATAATTGGCTGAGTTGATTATCGAATATATAGAGGACCACATCGATTCGACATCTTTGTCGGAAGAGAGAAGCAATCCGTTGGCGAAGGTTCCTACCTGATTACCGTTACCGATGATTCCCTGGAAAATATCCATCTGAATCTCTTGATTGTTAATCCAAGCACCGGATGTAATGGAACGCATGCTCGAATAGAGACCATTGCGGAAACGTTTGCAATCATTCAGTGTCTGTATGGCAGTTTGGTCGTCAAGGCTACCGTATGGCTTCTTGTCCATGTCGCACGAAGCCAGCAAACCACCGACCATTAATAATGCAATAAATATCTTTTTCATATTTTTATTCATATAAAATGTCTCTTGTTTATTTAAAATGCTAATTCTACGCCAAATACAAATTGACGGGTGTTAGGATAGTTGAAGCGAACAAGGTTAGTGTCCGGTTCCGGGTCGAATCCGCGGAATTTGGTCCAAGTCAGCAGGTTACGTCCGATGGCGAAGACATTGACGCGATTGAATCCAGTGCGCTTCAACAGTGAAGAAGGCAACGTATATTGCAAGGTGATGTTCTTCAAGCGCAGGAAAGAAGCGTTTTCTACCAAGTGAGAATCGAACTGGATAGCTTCTCCCAGTTTGGGAATGTCCGTTACATCACCCGGTTTCGTCCAGATATTCAACATGCGTACTGACTGGTTGACAGATTGTCCTTGGTCAGCATTTTCAATAAAGTAACTATCATTATTAATCATGTATTTCTTGCCCGACCAAGAGAATTCAGCATTCAGTGAGAGTCCTTTCCATGACAATTCCGTTCCGAAACCACCGGTGTAGGGGGCGAAGCGGCTCTTGCCAATCAATACGGCATCTTCTTCCTCATTGTAAACCTTAGTCAAGTTACCGTTCTTGTCATACCACATCGGCTTACCGTCACGTGAGTCTACACCTGCATAGCGAACCTGATACAATTCACCTGCGTCGTGCCCGATCTTGTACATCAAACCATAGTTGGGCATAGCAAATTCATCGCGACCGTCAAACAGTTCTACGATTTCGTTGTGGTTGTAGTTGAAGTTTGCCTTGACAGCCCAGTAGAAGTCGTTGCTGTTGATGAGGTCTAACTTGAAATCCAAATCAACACCTTGATTAACCATAGAACCTACATTACCCCAACCGGAGCTGAAACCAGTCGTATAAGAATAAGGTATTTCCATCAACATGTCTTCAGTCTTCTTGTGATAGTAGTCCACGTTCATGCTCAAACGGTCAAAGACACGGAAAGAGATACCAATATTGGCAGCTTTCACGGTTTCCCAAGTCAAGTCATAGTTGCTGGCTTGTGAGATACCCAGTGTGGCATCACTGTTATAGGTATTAGAACCGCTACCTATCAGACCGAAGTAGCCATAGTTGTCGATACCAGAGTTACCGGTAGTACCGTAGCTTGCTTTTACAGACAGCTCGTTTACCCAATCGGCAGCATCCATAAAGCGCTCTTTCTTCACATCCCACTTCGCGCCGAAAGAGTAGAACGTAGACCAGCGGTGGTCGGGAGCGAACAAGGAGCTGGCATCGCGACGGATGGTGAAGTCTGCATAATATTTTTCGTTGTAGTTGTAGTTTCCGTTGAAGAAATAAGAGTTGAATACGGTTTCACTCATTGAATCCGACAAATCAGAGATTGATACGGTTGTACCTTGGTTCAGTCTCATCTGGCGCACATCGGTATGTCCGGTTGCGTATGCACCGAAACTGCGGTCTTTAGTAATGATGGCTTCCTGTCCGGCCAGTAATGCTACATTGTGATCTTTCACATGGAACTTATATTCAGCCGTGTTCGTGTAAGTGAAAGAATAATAGCGTCGGAAACTTTGTTGGCTGCTACCGCTACGGGCTGCAATATTGTCTCCCATTCCTGTAACAATGGCATCATAGGGATATACCTGATGTTTGAGGGTATAGTCGAAGGCATCCAAAGCCTGCTGTGCGCGCACGGTCAATCCTTTGATCGGAGTCAGCTCTTCAAACAGGTTGATGTTACCGGAAACAATGTCACGGATGGTTTTTCGGTTGTCATTCACGAAAGAAGGAGTTGTCCAGCTCCCCGTATAGTGCAGTCTCTTGGCTTTGGCCCCGCGTATAAGCTGACCATTTTCTATCGTATATTCATAAGGAGTATCATATGGCAATGCCAGACGGGAGAAAGTTACCGGATTCTGTACATAAAGGTTGCTTCTGTCCTCATTCTCAGAATTCACTTCATAACGGTTGTATCCTAAATTACTTTGCATGCCGACTTTCAACCATTTGTTGACATTAGACGTGAAGTTGAAACGCAAGGCTTCACGACGCATGCCGGATTGTTCGATGATACCTTCCTGCTCGTGGTGGTTCAAAGAGAGGTAATAAGAGACGTTTTCACCACCTCCGTTTACCGAAGCATCCAGTGTATAGGTAGGAGCTGTCTTGAACATTTCGTCTTTCCAGTCGGTAGAAACGCCATATTGATTTACAAGAGTCTTGATTTCCTCTGAAACAGGCACTCCAATCATATCGCGGAACTGAACATATTGTTTGGCATCCATCATGTCCATCTTGTCGTCCACCATCTTGGATACACCATATTGGGCGCGCAGAGTTACTGTAGCTTTTTGGTTGAGCTTACCTTTCTTACTGGTAATCACAATAACGCCATTGGCAGCACGCGAACCATAGATAGAAGTGGAAGCTGCATCTTTAAGAACTGTGATGTTCTCAATGTCAGCCGGGTTCAGGGAGTTGAACAGGGTTGATGTAATAGGTGCACCATCCAAGATGAACAACGGTGTGGTAGAAGCGTTCAGTGAGTTTACACCACGCAAACGAATGGTTGCTGATTTCGAGGGGTCACCAGAAGAGGATAGTACGGACAGACCGGAAACCTGTCCGGAAAGGGCGTCCGTGAAGTTTGCAGTCACCACCTTTTCCAGTTTCTTATTATTAACGGTAGCAACAGAACCAACAACTGACCCGATTTTCTTTCCTGTACCATATCCAGTGATTACGACTTCTTCAAGTAGCTCTGAATCAGGCTTTAAAATAACATTCACACTCGGTTTGATAGCCACTTCCTGCGTCTGCATACCTATATAAGATATCTGCAAAGTCTTCGCGGAACTTGGTACGCCCGATAAAGTAAAATCACCATCCACACCGGTAATAGTACCAATCTGAGTACCTTTTACCAATACAGAGGCTCCAATAACTGGCTGCCCATCTTCTTCAGAAATCACAACACCTGTGACCGTCTGAGTTTGAGCAGTTGCTAGGCCTATTCCGACAAAAAGACAGGCCAATAACAGCATTAATTTTCTTTTCATAAATTCTCTCTTAAAGTTTAACTTTACATTAATTGTTTCTTTACTCTAACAAAATGCAAATATATTAATAAAACTGAAATAAACAATTATTTCCTTGAAAAAACCTTGTGATTCTGTCATTTTGTTAAAACATAGGCGCTTTTTATGCTCTAAAGCATATTTTCAGCTTTTAAAATATGCAATTTGAGATATAGATAGTGTCACTATGAAATGCACATTGAGGTTTCATTTCTTAATAAAAATGCCGATTGTTAATCTAAAACTGTTAAAAAGGAAGCGAAATAGGATTAAATTGAAAGGCATTTGATGCGGATTCACCTTTTTTTGCAAAGGATTTAGCATGCAGAAATTGCCTCCTCAACATCGTTTTTGCAGTTATTAAGTCTCCAAAATTTCCCCCGTTGTACATTATATCGTCTTCTTTGTTCATGGTATTAACTTAAAAGATGAAAAATGAATAAGATTATTTACAACTTGGTGTACAACCGAAAAAAATGCCTGAATAGAAAAGGAACGGCATTAGTGCAAGTGGAAGCTTACTTGAACAAAAAGAAGAAATATTTCTCGACCAAAGTTTATCTGCGTCCCGACCAATGGGACAAAAAAAGGTTGCTGATAAAGAATCATCCCAATGCCGAAGCGCTGAACCAATTGGTCTATGATTTTATGGCTATGATAGAGAGACAGGAACTTGAACTTTGGCAACAAGGGAAACCAATTTCTCTCGAAATATTAAAAGAAGCCTTGAACGATAAAAAGGAGCAAGAGGATCAGACTTTGTTTATCCCATTCCTGAAACGGGAAATCATGATCTCCAATCTAAAGGAAAGTACCAAGAGAAACCATCTGTCCACTTTGGCTCTGTTGCAAGACTTCAAAAAGGACATCACTTTTTCTGAGGCGACCTTCGAATTCATTACCGCATTCGAGTATTACCTGCAATCCAAGGGGTATCACACGAATACAATAGCCAAACACATGAAGCACCTGAAACGGCACATCAATGCTGCTATCAATAAGGAATATATGGATATGCAGAAATATGCTTTCAGGAAATACAAGATAAAGATGGTGGAAACCGGGCACACCCACCTGTCGCCGGAGGAGTTGGCGAAGTTGGAAAACCTGAAGCTTGCCGGTAAGCAGATGAAATATCAGAAGACACTGGATGCATTTCTGTTCTGCTGCTATGCCGGAATGAGATATTCCGACTTTGTGAACATGAAAGAGGAAAACATCGTCGAAATACATCAAGACACCTGGCTGATATACAAGTCGGTCAAGACCGGCACGGAAGTGCGACTACCGCTTTACCTGTTGTTTTGCGGGAAAGGCATCAGAATCTTGAATAAATATCAATCCAACCTGCAGGATTTCTTCTGCCTGAAAAGCAATTCGAATGTGAACAAAGAATTGGCGGCTATTGCCCAACTGGCAGGAGTGTCTCAAAAAATATCGTTCCACACAGCTCGCCACACGAATGCCACACTATTGATATACAACGGAGTAAACATTACGACCGTGCAAAAACTACTAGGACACAAAAGCGTGAAGACTACCCAACTGTATTCCAATGTTATGGATGTCACGATTGTCAATGATCTGATGAAAAGTCGCTCTTCCGTTCTTCTTACGAAAAAGAAGTGACGTAACAGTTCGGTCCGGAAAGCGTTATTCCAATTTCTACAATATCCGGACCGTAACCGAATCGTACCTGTTTGTATCTGTCTCGCATTTTTCATTCTATAGCTTGGAGTTGGTATGTAGTGGATATGGAGTTGGCATGAAGTCGATATGGAGCCGATATGCGGATTTTAAAAAACAATAACTATCAACTATTCACAATCTTATAAAAATGTCGTATGTTTGCACACAGATAAATGCACGAATATGGTTTCTAAAAAACAACTCTATATCATCAGTGGTTGCAATGGTGCCGGTAAGACAACTGCGTCCTATACCGTATTGCCAGACGTCCTGCAATGCAAGGAGTTTGTTAACGCCGATGAAATAGCTCGTGGATTATCTCCTTTCAATCCGGAAGGTATGGCCATTGAAGCCGGTAGGCTAATGCTGCAAAGAATTGATGGTCTGCTGAAAAACCAGGAAAACTTTTCTATAGAAACCACACTTGCCACAAGGTCTTATACGCGTCTTATTCATCGCGCACAAGAACAAGGATATAAAGTCAGTTTGATATATTTTTGGCTGAGTTCCCCCGACTTGGCTATTCAGCGTGTTGCCCAACGGGTACGTAATGGCGGGCACGACATTCCACGGGATGTCGTAATCCGTCGCTATCAGGCGGGAATAAACAATTTTTTCAATATTTATATGTCTAATGTGGATTATTGGCTATTGGCAGACAATAGCAATACGCCTCGTGTTATCGTTGCTGAAGGTGGACGAGGAGTGAAAACCAATATATCTCACGCGGATTTATTTAACAGAATACAGGGTTATGTCAGAAGATGAAAGAAAAGAACTAAGCAAAAAGTTGCATTTCGGTTTGGCACTGGCTGAACGCCGCATGCTTGAAGAAAAGGCTTTGCGCAATGAATACATCATACAAGGCTTGCCTAATGGAGAAATCAAGAGCGTGCCCGCACGCATCGTATTGTATCGGCTTTATGGTGAAAAGGGTCTGCAAAACCAATAAAAAGCCTGTCGGCATGGTGGTCTCATCCCAAAGTAGTTTAGAGCTCATCCGATAGTTGGATTATCCCGAACTTCAACAATTTGCCTTGAATTATCAATATCAAGATTGAAATTCATAAATTCCTGACTATCAATATATATGCAAACATTCAAGATTTGAATAGTTAGAAGAAAGCTAATGTAAAGATTAGCATTTGCAAAGAAAAATATATTATGCAGTTAAACGAACTCTATATACAGAACTTTCGTTGTTTCCAAGATTACCGTATTCTATTCGCTCCAGGAGTGACCGTGTTGTTTGGCAAGAACGGTTCAGGCAAGACAACACTGATTCACGCTATTCACAAGGCTCTTAGTTTTATTTTCAAACGAGAAAAAGAAAGCGATGCGCTTAACCTTGGTGCAGGTTTTCCCGATCTTAAACCACGCAACTATAGTAAGTCAGAGGACTTGGTAAGAGATCCGAAGACTGGATTCCTTACTCGATAGTGAATATTCATGCGAAAGCCACATTTGAGGGAACCGCTCTTGAGTGGCAGATGTATGCTCCCTCCTCAACCTTCAAGGTTCAGGAAAGTAAGTTTTGCCGAAGCTTTTGCCCTTCTGAAAAAACGCATTAGAGAGACCGATAAGTTACCCATGTTTGCTTACTTCTCAGACAGTTTTCCTCATGTCACCAAGACAACTAAACTCAACGAGACAGAAATGTCACTTCGTAATCTTGGCTACCTTGGTTGGGATGAAGAGACAGCCTATTCAGACCTTTGGATAAATCGTCTTTCCATGATTCGGACAATATGGGATCGTGCCAACCGTACCGTTGCCCAAGAAGAAGCAGTTCTGCAAAATAGCGAGATGTTCAAGTCGCAGGGCATAATACATGATGCAGAATATGAAGAGGACGTACGACTTCATCACATGCGTCTTAAGAATGCGCAACGTGAGAGGGCTCGCTATAACAGTGAGATTCAGGCGATCCGTAACTGCGTACGGCAACTGTGATGTCTAAGATACAAGCAATCGAAGCCTGTGTGTCCACAAAAGAACTCTCCAAAGCAAAGACTTTGCTTTCAGAACTTGAACAGGAGACTGATCCTACACAGCCTGACCTTGTGCGCCTTCGTGCAATAATAAACCGCTTGGCAATTATTGGCAGATGAGTCTCATAACAAAAGATTACACAACAGACGCTGTTCTTCGCTACAATGCAGAACTTCAAGCCCGGCAACTTGACGAGCAGAGTCTTCTCAATCCGAATGTGCATCCAGGGCTTAGCGGAAATAAGCTTTGGAAAATGGTACGAGACATAAAGGTCATTCCTCATCTGTGGGATTTGAAACATCAGATGTACGACGAACAGGGTGGATTATGCTGTTATTGTGGGCTGCGTATATTCAAAGATTCCGAGAGCCGGAAACTGTCAGTTGAGCACCTCGCTCCTAAAGGTGCTCATCGGGAACTTGTCGGTGAATACAAGAATCTGCTACTTTCATGTAGCGTTACCGAAGATGATGTAACCCTTATGGGTACTGACTCCTTGAATAATCCTTCTCTCAGACATTGTGATGGCAGTAAAGCAAACACTTCACTGCATTATACTCCGTTGATGCCAGAGTGTGAGACTGTGTTTCAATATGATTCGGTAGGAGGGATACAAGCTGAAAAACCAGAGGCCCAAGCTGACATAGAAACTTTGCGTTTGGATTGTGACTTGCTAAAAACACGCCGTAAGGCAGCTCTAAGCATCTTGTTCGATGAGAATGGAGCTTTTCTTTCTGATGACGAATTGCAGTCGATTTCAGAAAAAATCATGACTCGTGATGAAAACAATAGATTACCTGAATTCTGCTTCGTGATTAAGAATGTTTCAGATTCTGTAATATCGGGAACAAATCAATAATAAAAAAACAAACTCAATTGTATTTTAATCTATCCACAAAGATAGGAAAAGTTTCAATCATAATTGAATCTTTTTCCATATATTATATTTCTGTTCATCGTAACAGAATGTGCTATTTTAAATATTTACAACATTGAAGATGCTTGAACTACTAAAAAGGCGGATAATTCTTTTTAGATGAATTCGCTTGTGGAGAAGTTATAAATCTTGAGTAAAAGAATACCATTCAGTTCAAAAAGAACATTACAAGAGTTTAATAAGCAACAGTATTTATCAGAAATACGCTAATTATCAGCCACTAACAGTCCAATTACGGTATAAAACGGGTATCACGAAAAAGAGAATCCCCCTTGCCAGACAGCCTTCTGACGCATGGTTGGTGAAGATATATTAAGTTCCAAGCAAAATATAAGTATCTGATTGATAGTCTTATAAAAAAGGTATAGTTCCGCGAAAACTTTGCAGATATCTTATATAGGTATGCAGACGCAGGAAGTGGCTATCAAACCGAGTGTGAAAGTAACATTGAAAACGGATAGTGAACTTTTGGAAGAGGTAGTCGTGACAGGTATGCAACGTATGGACAAACGTTTATTTACCGGTGCTGCTACCAAACTGACGGCAGACAACGTGAAATTGGACGGTATTGCTGAAATTAGCCGTGCATTGGAAGGTCGTGCTGCCGGTGTTTCTGTACAGAATGTCTCTGGTACATTTGGTACCGCACCTAAAATCCGTGTGCGTGGTGCTACATCTATCTATGGTAGTTCAAAACCGTTATGGGTGGTAGATGGAGTGATCATGGAAGACGTTACGGAAGTGGATGCCGATGCACTCTCTTCCGGTGATGCAGAAACATTGATTTCTTCTGCCATTGCTGGATTGAATGCGGATGACATTGAAAGTTTCCAAATCCTGAAGGACGGTTCCGCCACATCTATTTATGGAGCACGCGCTATGGCCGGTGTGATTGTCGTTACGACTAAGAAAGGTAAGGCCGGCAGCAACAAGATCAGCTATACAGGTGAGTTCTCACTCAGACTGGTTCCCAGCTACAGAGACTACAACATCATGAACTCCCAAGAGCAAATGGGCGTGTATCGTGAAATGGAAAAAGCCGGTTATCTGAATCTGGCAGAAACCTACCGTGCTTCCGATAGTGGTGTATATGGTAAGATGTATCACCTGATCAACACATATAATCCAACCACAGGAAAATACGCACTGGCAAATACAGCAGAAAGCCGTAACGCCTATCTGCAATTGGCCGAATACCGCAATACCGACTGGTTTGATGTATTGTTCAACAACTCTGTATCCCAGAACCATGCAATCAGTATGTCATCCGGTACGGATAAGGCATCTTATTACACTTCTTTAAGCGTAATGAACGATCCGGGATGGTACAAACAGAGCGAAGTAAAACGATATACTGCCAATATCAATGCTTTATACAATATTGCACCGAACCTCTCTTTAAATCTGATAGGTAACGGATCATACCGTAAACAAAAAGCTCCGGGAACACTGAGCCAAAGTGTTGATGTGGTGTCTGGTGAAGTAAGACGTGACTTTGATATCAACCCGTACTCATATGCATTGAATACGTCACGTGCGCTCGATCCGAATGAATATTATGTTCGCAACTATGCTCCCTTCAATATCTTGAATGAATTGGACAATAACTTCATGAAACTGGATGTTGTCGACTTGAAGTTCCAAGGCGAATTGAAATGGAAACCTATCAAGAAGGTAGAACTGGCTGCACTGGGTGCATACAAGTTCTCGACAACGACCCAATCACACGAAATACGTGACTATTCTAACCAAGCATGGGCATTCCGTGCAATGGATGATGCCACTATGCGCGATGCCAATTCGTGGTTATATACCGATCCGGATAATGCCAACTCGCTGCCAATAAGCGTATTGCCGGTCGGCGGTTTCTATCGGGAGACCAAATATGCGATGAACAGTTATGACTTCCGTGCAACGGTCAGCTACAATGATGTGTTCAACGAAGATCATATCTTCAACTTCTTCGGAGGTATGGAAACGAATGCTGTAGACCGTAAGAAGACGTGGTTCAACGGTGTAGGTATGCAGTACGAAATGGGTATGTTGCCTGCTTATGACTATCACTACTTCAAGCAAGGTAATGAAGAAAACTCACAGTACTATACTGTAGACGAAACTCGTAGCCGTTCCGTTTCTTTCTTTGGTACAGCTACTTATTCATACCAAGGTAAATATACCATCAACGGTACAGTTCGTTACGAAGGAACCAACAAACTGGGAAAGAGCCGTTCGGTACGCTGGTTACCTACCTGGAACCTTTCTGCTGCTTGGAACATGCATGAAGAGAAATTCTTTGAAAGCCTACGTCCCGCTCTCTCTAATTTCACTTTAAAGGGTTCTTACTCATTGACTGCCGACCGTGGTCCTGCCAGTGTAACCAACTCTAAAGTGGTTATCCAAAGTTATAACCCGTGGCGTCCGTTTGCCAGTGTCAACGAATCCGGTCTGGAAATCTATGACCTTGAAAACAGTGAACTCACTTACGAAAAGAAACACGAGGTGAATATCGGTGCCGACTTAGGATTCCTGAACAACCGAATCAATCTTGCCTTCGACTGGTATAAGCGTAACAACTATGACCTGATCGGTATCATCAACACGATGGGTATCGGTGGACAGATCACCAAATATGCCAACGTGGCAAGCATGAGATCTCATGGCGTGGAATTTACTTTATCTACACGCAACATCGTCACTAAAGATTTTAAATGGAATACGGACTTTATCTTCTCTAAGGCAAAGAACAAAGTGACCGAACTTGAATCCCACTCCCGCGTTATCGACATGATCACCGGTACCGGATTTACAATGGCGGGCTATCCGGTACGTTCGTTGTTCTCAATGGATTTCCAAGGGCTGAACAAAGAGGGGTTGCCTACATTCATCAACGAAGATGGCAATCTGACTGTCAGCGATATCAACTTCCAAGAGCGCGACAAAAAAGATCACCTTGTGTATGAAGGTCCGACAGACCCCACAATCACTGGTAGCTTTGGTAATGTATTCAGTTATAAGAACTTCAAACTGAATGTCTTCATGACTTATTCATTCGGTAATGTCATTCGTCTGGATCCGGTGTTCAGCAACAGATATTCGGATTTGGATGCCATGCCGAAGGAATTCAAGAACAGATGGACCGTTGCCGGTGATGAAAACACGACAAACATTCCGGTTATCGCCGACCAACGTCAGAACTCAAACGACAATTACCTGCAATATGCTTACAATGCGTACAACTACTCTACTGCCCGCGTAGCCAAAGGTGATTTCATCCGTATGAAAGAGATCTCCTTATCTTACGATTTCCCGAAGAAGTGGCTTTCTCCGCTGAAGATAAGTGATTTATCGCTGAAATTGCAGGCAACCAACCTCTTCTTGATTTATGCAGATGACAAACTGAATGGACAAGATCCGGAGTTCTATAACACCGGTGGTGTAGCAGCACCTGTTCCCAGACAATTTACACTGACTGTAAGATTAGGTATTTAATGAAAAGAAAGAGAATAAGAATTATGAAGAAAAGTTTATTATACACAGTGATTGGCTCGGCCATGATCTTTACGTCATGTAGCGATTTCCTGGATACGATGCCAGACAACAGAGCCGAAATTGATACAGAGAATAAGATAACCTCCTTATTGGTATCCGCTTATCCCGGCAATACGGAAGTGGTGATGGCCGAAATGGCATCAGACAACGCCATGGACAACAGTGCCCGTTTTACGGTTGAGTCGGAAGAACATGAAGACGCCTACTTGTGGAATGACATCACAGGAACAAACAATGATTCTCCTAAATCATTCTGGAATGCTTGTTACAGTGCTATTTCTGCAGCAAACCATGCCTTGGCTGCCATTGAAGAGATGGGTAACCCTGCCAATCTGCAAGCACAGCGTGGAGAAGCACTGATATGCCGTGCATACGGTCATTTCGCACTTGCCAATATCTTCTGTCTGCCCTACAATCCGGAGACAGCCGACAAAGATCTGGGAATTCCTTATGCAGAAGTTCCTGAAACAGAAGTAGCTCCGCTGTATGAAAGAGGAACCATGAAAGAACTGTACGCGCATATCAATCAGGATATCGAAGAAGGTCTTCCTCTGATTAATGACGAGATTTACACTGTTCCCAAATATCATTTCAACAGAAAGGCAGCCCACGCCTTTGCCGCACGTTTCAACCTGTATTATCACAACTATGACAAAGTGATCGAATACGCCAACGTCGTACTGGGAAGCGTGCCTGCCAAAATGATGAAGAACTGGAACAACATCGTGATGAATACGGCTTCCAACTGGGAAGTACGTGTCGACATGTATATCTCTGCCAGCGAGGCTGCCAATCTGCTGTTGCTGCCGGTAACCTCTTCTTGGGGATATTGGGGCGGTCCTTATAACTTAGGTCGCAGATACGGACACTCTAAAGAAATCTGTACCGGCGAAACCGGACGTGCAAACGGTATGTGGGGAGCGTATAGTAATCTGTTGCCATTCAGAAACATGTGGGGATTTGATGAGAAAATGGCGACAACCAAAATCGGTGGTTACTTCTTCTATGTAGATAAAGTGAATGGTATCGGTTACCGTAAGAACGTGATTCTGGCATTCAGCGCCGACGAAACACTGCTTTGCCGCGCAGAAGCTTACGCTTTGAAAGGTGAAAGTTTCTTGGATAAAGCAACTGAAGATATCAATATCTGGTTGTCTTCACATACATTGGGAGGCTTGCAAGTGAGCACACAGGACATTGTAGATTATTATGGAGCAATCCCTTGTATGCCGCTTGACAACAGCACACGTACCGTGAAAAAGGAGTTGCATCCACGAGGATTCACCGTAAACGAAGGAGCACAGAAAGAAATAATCCAATGTCTTCTTCATCTGCGTCGCATCGAAACCATACACGAAGGATTGCGGTGGCAAGATATCAAACGTTATGGCATTGAGATTTCCCACAATCGGGATGGTCTTGCCAATGATATCCTGAAAGTAGACGATCCGCGCCGTGCCATGCAGTTGCCGCAAGATGTTATCAACGCAGGACTGGAAGCTAACCCAAGATTTTAAAACTAAAAGAATATGAATATGAAAAATATAAAGTGGTTATTTATATTATTCGCTATGACTGCATTGTGGTCTTGTAGCGAGGAGGATTTGGATTCTAACAGCATCTTCGGACCGGATGCAAGTGTCAAGAACGAATTTGATACTTGGTTGCTCCACAACTATACGGAGCCTTACAACATTGATTTCAAGTATCGTTTTGAAGATAAAGAATCGAATGACGATTACAACTTGGCACCGGCCGATTATAACAAAGCTGTAGCATTGGCAAAAATGACGAAGTATCTTTGGATCGAATCATACGAAGAACTGTTAGGCCCCGATTTCATACGTACTTACTGCCCCAAAGTGATGCACCTTGTAGGTTCTCCGGCATACAATAGCCAAGGTTCTATCGTACTGGGTACAGCAGAGGGCGGACTGAAGATTACATTATATAATGTAAATGCCATCGACCTGAACAACATAGACATCGAAACGCTGAATTACTGGTATTTCAAGACTATGCATCATGAATTTGCACACATCTTGCACCAAACCAAGAATTACTCCACTGACTTCAATCTGATTTCAGCAAGCAACTACCAGTCAAGCAGCTGGGTAAATGTTACTGATCAAGAAGCATTGAATATGGGTTTTGTCTCTCCATACGCAAGTTCTGAAACGCAGGAAGACTTTGTGGAAATCATCTCAATCTATGTGACACACAGTGCCGCATACTGGAACAGCCTGGTAGGAAGTGCAAGCGCAGATGGGCAGGAGATGATTAACCAAAAACTGGCATTGGTAAAAGATTACCTGACCACGACTTGGGGAATAGACTTGGATGCCCTGCGTGATATCGTGCAACGTCGTTCGCAAGATGTCTTGACAATGGATTTAACAACACTTAATTGAGAGAAGAAGTATGAAAAAGATATATTACAGTTTACTTTATTTGGTTGCAGCGCTGACGATTGTCGCATGTACCCACGAAGAAGAGGATTTGTTTGATAGTTCGTCAGCTGTCCGCGCCGATGAAGCTATAGTTGCCGATTTATCGGTCCTGACCGGTTCGGAGAATGGATGGTTGATGGAGTATTTCCCGGAAGCCAACCAAGCGTATGGAGGATATAACGTTTTGCTGAAATTCGGTACGGATGGCAAAGTGACTGTTGCCAGCGAACTATATGGTGCATCTCAGACAGCAACCAGCCTTTTTTCTGTAAAACAGAGTGCAGGCATTGTGCTTTCATTCAATACGTATAACACGATATTCCATCTGTTTTCAGATCCGGCAGACCCCACAGGAGCCGGTGGCAATGGTTACGGACTGGAAGGGGATTATGATTTCCTTATTTTGGAGGCAACTCCCGAAAAGGTGGTCTTGCAAGGGAAAAAGTCCGGAGGTCTGGCTGTCATGACACCGATGAACAGCAACTGGAGTGAGTATTTGACTGCTATTCAGGAAGCCGATGGAGCCATGACTTTCTCTAAATACAAATTGGAAATGGGTGGTCAGGAAATGCCTGTCTCAATTTCTTATCGTACATTGACTTTCACGTATGAAGAGGATGATAACACGGTGTCAAAGACTGGCTCTTTCATCGTAACCCAGACCGGTTATAAATTCTATGAACCGATCGTTGTCAATGGAAAGACGATTGAAGGATTTGTTTTTGACGCTGCAAATGACCTGTTCACGGAAGCCAACGACGGAAGTATCAAGCTGATACCGGTAATACCGCCTCTGAACGAGCAATTCGTAACAGGTAACTGGTATATCGCCTATAGCCAATTGGGTAGTTTTGCACAAACCTATTTTGCACACTGTAAACAGAACTTCATGGATCAAGAAGGTGAAGAACTTATTCAAGCTTATATGGGTTCGGCATCATATGGTAGCTTTGGTTTCAATTTCATTAGTCATGCCAGTGATGGTAACTATGGAGGTTTATTAGGATATGATTATGAACTGATTGGTGAAGATCAGGTCTCTTTGGTTTTCAACCTTACAGGGGAAGGAAATGGCGTTTGGTATCATAATAATATGGGATTCCATTTCCTGTTGAATCCGTTTGGATATAGTGCGCCACGAGTTTTCACACTAACAACGGATAATCCGACTTCTCCTACTTACATCACACTGACAGAGGATGATAACCCGAATAACTCAATGACGTTGTTCGCTAGTCAGATTGATTATCCGTTCAGAAACTAAACCCGTTCTGAAGATTATAACAGTATTTTTTCAGCACCTTGATAAGGTGTTTCATTAATAAAGTGTTTGATCTGGGGAGATGTCGTGAGACATTTCCCCATTATTAATTAATGACCGGCTTTCTCTCTATTCCTAATAGAGAAATACAACATCTCCACTAACTCTTTTAACTGAAGTGCCGTAGCATTGAAATCAGGCAAAAAAAGTATCTAAAGATACTCGGCAAAGTATCTTTAGATACTTTGGCATGTATGTTAACATACTTAGCCATGTATGTCAACATACCCCAAATATGGGTATTAAGACTATCAAAGTTTATTTTATTAGACTTTTTCTTGCTGCAATCTATAAATTACCGTATTTTTGCGAAAAAGTTTATTTTATCAGACTATGAAGTTGAAAGAAGTCATGAAGTTACGACGTGAAATATTGAATTTGTCCCAGCAAGACCTCGCAGAGATGGCAGGTGTCAGTTTATCTACGGTTAAGGATATTGAGCGTGGTAGGGGAAATCCTTCATTGTCCACTGTTGGTAAGATCCTCGAAGTACTGGGAATTGAGATAGAATACAAAATACGTCAAACTATATAGTCATATAACTAAGAATGAGGCAGCTGAACGTCTATGTAAATAACAACAAGGCAGGAGTACTAACGGAACAATATCTAGGGAAAGGCTATACCTTCCGCTATGATGACGCCTATCTCGCATCTGAGTATCCTGCCATATCTGTTACGTTACCCAAACAAAAAGAAGTGTATGAGTCAGAATATCTTTTTCCCCTGTTCACAAATATGTTGCCCGAGGGAGCTAATCGCAAGATAATCTGCCGTTCATTGCGAATAGATGAGAACGATTTTTTTGGTATGCTCACTGCTATGGCCGACAAGGATTTTATTGGTGCCGTACAAATAAGAAAGAAGACAGATGACAGAGATTAACCGTTGTCCTTCCACCTTAATGGAAGGTTTTGCCACATATAGCCCTAAAGGGAGCAAAAAGCTATTTAGCGGTCAAAAAGTGAATCCTATTTTAGAATTCAATATAGATGAATTTAGGAATACTTCTGATATTCTAGATGCCATTCATCGCATATCCGTTTCAGGCGTTCAGGAGAAATTTCCGGCTATCATAGATCAAGGACGGATCAGAATTTCTTTAAACGAAGAACGTTCTACCTATATTCTAAAACCTGCTCCATGGGACAAGACATTGCAGAACCGTAAACAGATACCTGCCAACGAACACATAACCATGCAAATCGCATCTCAAGTATATGGTATACAAACGGCAGCCAACGGTTTATGTTTCACCTCCAACGGTCAGCCTGTGTATATCACCAAGCGGTTTGATATACTTACCGATGGGACAAAGGCACCTATGGAAGATTTTGCAACAATTGTTGGGCGGAATGAGCAAATTGACGGAATCCAATTCAAATATAGCGGATGCTATGAAGATATTGCCATTGCTATTCGCAAAAATGTTGCAGCGTGGAAGGTTGATATGGAGCGTTTTTTTGAATTAGTACTCTTCAATTACATTTATGCCAACGGTGACGCCCATTTGAAGAACTTCTCTCTCATTCTGCAAGAATCAGACTATCGCTTGGCACCAGCTTATGACCTACTCAACACCGGTCTACATGTCAACAGTGATGATTTTGGACTTGATGGTGGTTTGTCATTCAATATTGAGAAAAGTGACATAATGGCAAAGACAGGCCATCCATGTCGTCTTGACTTTGAAAGATTTGGTAAACAAATAGGTATCGTAGAAACTCGTCTAAAAAGGATTTTAGGCAAATATATGCAAATACCAGATGAAACACTGAGACTAATCGACCATAGTTTTTTAAACGACAAAATGAAACGCACATACATCAGAATCATCAATGAAAGAATCAGCCGTTTTATCCGAATCTCCGAATAATCTCCCCTAAAGAGAAACAGGACATACTCTGATTTGATAAGATTGGGAATTTCAATCTTATATTTCTGTAACTTTGCAAACAACAATGACTCACTGTCAATACCAACAGCTTCTGATGTCATATTTGATGCCACTATTTCAATGTCTGAGAATCTAGGAACTACTCCTCTTCTTGGCACATTCTTTAATTCATTGACTAAATTTCCGGCCACTTACTTGCATATGCTCAGGATTTTTGCGAATATTGTATATAGGTTGTACATACGATATTTGTCTATTAAAAGTTTGTTCACCTTTAATTTAGTAAATATCAATAATGTGAACAACTTTTTTTATACATAAATCTTTTATCAATTTAATTCCGCCAACAGGTAATATCTATAAAAATACGGAAATTATGGTATAGGTGCATATATCACTATCCATATAATTATTTATAAATAATTATCAACAATATTTGCGTGGCTATTTTCTAACTTGAAGTCCTGAAATCCCAAATAGAATTATGTATATAACAGTTATAAATCCTGAATAATTAAGTGTGTTTTAGTTCTAAAAGAACATCGCAGAGTTCCAAAATCAGAGATTGTTCACCAACAACTTATTCATTATCAGCGTATAACCATTCATTACGGTATAAAACGGGTATCACGGAAAAGAGAATCCCCCTTGCCAGACAGCCTTCTGACGCATAGTTGGTGAAGATATATTAAGTTCCAAACAAAATATAAGTATCTGATTGATAGTCTTATAAAAAAGGTATAGTTCCGCGAAGACTTTGCAGATATCTTATATAGGTATGCAGACGCAGGAAGTGGCTATCAAACCGCATGTAAAAGTGCTGATGAAGTCTGATTCTGAGATGCTTGACGAAGTGATGGTGGTTGCTTACGGTACGGCAAAGAAATCTTCATTTACGGGTTCGGCATCAACTGTGAGAGGTGAAAAGATTGCCAAAATGCAAACCTCTAACGTTTCAAAGTCATTGGAAGGTGCTGTGGCTGGCGTACAGATCTCACAAAGTAGTGGTCAACCGGGAGCCTCTGCTTCCATCTTTGTCCGTGGTATCGGTTCTATCTCTGCAAGCCGTACGGCACTGATTGTAGTGGACGGTGTACCCTATGAAGGAAATCTGAACCAAATTGCCCCGAGTGACATTGAGTCCATGACCGTACTGAAAGATGCCGCTGCCAACTCTTTATATGGTGCACGCGGTGCTAATGGTGTGGTGCTGATTACAACCAAAAAGGGTCAAAGCGGAAAAGTAAAAGTGGTGTTCGAGAACCGTACCGGTGTCAATACACGCGGTGTACCCAGCTACGATGTGCTCGACAACCCACAAGAATACTACGAACTCTTTTGGGAAGCCATGCGTAACAACGCACTTTCCACAGGTATGTCCTATCTGGAAGCTGGACGATACGCTTCCAACGACTTGGTTAGTGAACTTGGAGGATATAACAACTACAACGTACCCGATGCAGAACTCGTTGATCCTATTAGCGGAAGACTGAATCCCAATGCCCGCCTATTGTATCATGACGACTGGCTGAAAGAGGCTTTCCGTCCGGCAATGCGTCAAGAAAACAGCATTGCATTAAGTGGTGGAACAGACAAAACCAACTATTATGCTTCGTTGAACTACTTGTATGACAATTCTTATACGGTCAACTCCAACATGGACCGTATCAATGCTCGTGTAAAAATTGACCAAACCGTAAACGATTGGTTCAAGACGGGATTCAACATTGCTTTCAGTAACGTAAAGACCAACTCGCCTAATGTAGGTGGTTCATCCTATTCGTCCATTTTCTTTTTCGGTCAACAGATTGCGCCTATCTATCCGGTATATATGTACGACCGTGAAGGCAACAAAATACTAGATGACAAAGGGAATCCACGTTATGACTATGGTACAGAGATGGGTAAGCGTCCGGTAGGTGCCAATGTACACCCCATCGACCAACAGTTGAACAACATCTATAAAAGTTCAGCTGACGTTATCAACGCCAAAGCTTACATGGAATTTAGTTTCCTGAAAGATTTCAAATTCACAGTTAATGCAAGTATCGACAATTTCAATACTCGTACCAATAGTTTCCAGACTCCTATCGGTGGTGATGCCTTGAATGTAAACGGACGAGGTATTACGAAAATGGAACGTTACTTTGTGCTCAACACCAATCAGTTGTTAAATTGGAGCCATACATATAACAATGTGCACAATGTTGAAGTATTACTGGGTCACGAAACTAAAAAAGACCGCAGTGAGAGTTTGTGGGCACAAAAGGAAAACTTCCTGGTGCCGGATAACCCAGAACTGGACAATGCTGCCAAACTTTCTGATGCAAGTTCCTCCGCTGCTGAATATGCACTGGAAGGTATGTTTGCCCAAGTGAAATATAACTATAATGAGAAATATTATATATCCGGAAGTTACCGCCGCGATGCTTCCTCACGCTTCCACCCAGACAATCGTTGGGGTAGTTTCTGGTCGGTAGGTGCTTCATGGCGTATAAATAAGGAAAACTTCATGAGTAATACTACTTGGATTAATGACCTGAAAATAAAAGCCAGCTACGGTACACAAGGTAATGACAACATTGGTAATAACCAACCTTACAAAGACCAATACCAAGTAGTGAGCAATGACGGTGCCATTGGTATCAACTATATATTCCGTGGAAACAAGAACATCACATGGGAAAAGAGTAACAACTTCAACGCTGGCGTAGAGTTCAGGTTTTGGGATAAGTTGAGCGGTAATATCGAATACTTCCGCAAAACCACTTGGGACTTATTGTATTACAAACCTCTTCCTCCTTCACAAGGTGTTCCCTCGGGTATCTACGAAAACACGATGCGTATGCGCAATGATGGTATCGAAGTTGAATTGAGCTACGATGTGTTCAACAGTAACAACTTCAAGTGGAATATTTCGCTGAATGCCACCCACTACAAGAACCAATTGCTGGAACTCCCTGCCGATCGTCCACAGGATGGTTGGGCCACCGGTAACTATTTCCGCAAAGTGGGCAAACCATTGTATAACTACTACGACTACAAATTTGCAGGAGTAGATCCGGAAACCGGAGATGCCTTGTATTGGGCAGACGAATTGGACGAGAACAAGAAGGTTATCGGACAAAAGACCGTAAACTCAACAAGTTTGGCAACACGTTATGAATTGGACAAATCGCCCATTCCCGATTTGTACGGCGGTTTCTCCACCAGCTTTGAGTTCTTTGGCGTGGACTTGGCTGCAAACTTCGCTTATCAGATTGGCGGTTGGGTATACGACAGCCTTTACAGCGGTTTTATGAGCGAAGGTAAAAATGGTACAAACTGGCACAAAGACATCCTGAACCGTTGGACACCGGAAAACAGATACACAGATGTTCCGCGCCTGCAATTGGGTAATATGGACCAAGGTTGTACAGCCGACCGTGACTTGACGAAAGCTTCCTACCTAAGTTTACGTAACTTGACTGTAGGATACTCACTGCCTAAGCGTTGGCTAAGCAAAGCCAAAATCGAGAAATTACGTTTGTATGTAGTAGGTGACAATATGTTCTTGCTCTCCAAACGCAAAGGCTTTGACCCGCGTCAGTCCATCACAGGTGAGACCGATTACAATTATTCTGCCATGCGTACCGTTTCATTCGGTATTAATTTAGAATTTTAATCACTGCATAAACTTATAATGTATATGAAAATAACAAAGATATTATTTCTTTCCGCCATAACAGGGCTGACACTTGCCGGTTGCGGTGACGGCTTCTTTGATGTGGAAAACGCAGGAATTGCCAGCAAAGAGGAAATTGACGAAATTGGAAACTCCAGTCCCGATGCGCTTATTAGAGTGGTAGAGCCTTTAATGTTGGGATTGAACAACTATACTTGCCAGTATAACACCCAAAGCAGTAGCAGCACAGTGCATAACGACTTTGGATTGATGTCCATCTACCACTTGAGCGATGTGATGAACGATGACCTTGCCTTCGACCAACGAGGCAGCGGTTGGTTCACTTACGACTATCAATTAGACTACTGGAGTGCCCAATACGTACGTCCGTTCTTCTACTGGAACTTCTTCTACTCCATCATTGCAAAAGCCAATGACATCATCTCGAAGATCAGCACAGAAGTTACAGATGAGGATTTGAAAGCATACCGTGGCGAAGCATTGGTGTATCGTGGTTTTGCGCATGCTTATTTGGCACAGATGTACCAGCAGACATACATCGGCAATGAAGATGCTCCCGGTGTGCCCATCGTATTGACACCGGACGAAGCAGAAGACGCCGTTGCCGGTCGTGCTCCGTTGCGCCAAGTATATGCACAAGTAGAGAAGGACTTCAAAGCCGGTATGGAACTGCTTGCTGGCTGGAAACGTCCCAACAAGACGATGATTGACGAGCAGGTGGCAGCCGGACTCTATTCACGCGTTTGCTTGGTAACCAATAATTGGGACGATGCCATTACGTACGCTCGCAAGGCTCGTGCCGGTTACTCGGTTTACACTCCTAACGAGCTGCTAGCAGACAATGCCTTCAACAATATTGGTGCCAAAGAGTGGATGTGGGGTGCCGACATCACAGCCGAAACCAGTACAAAATTTGCTTCCTTCTTCTCATTCGTATGTTCATACGATGCCGGTTACGGTGGTGAATCTGGTCAGTACCGCAAAATAGATGCACGCCTATACAATTCCATGAGTGCAAGCGATGTCAGAAAACTTCTGTTCAAGCATTCAAGTACGGGTGTGGACTATACGAAACAAGAAGCCGCTTTCCCTGAATACACAAACTTAAAATTCAAAAAGGTTGCCAACTGGGAAGCAGACTATGTGTACATGCGCGTTTCTGAAATGATTCTGAATGAAGCCGAAGCTTTGGCACACAAAGGCGACCTCACAGGTGCAGCAACGGTTCTGAAAGAACTGATGGAACAAAGAGACCCATCGTGGAAACTATTGCAGGTAGATGTAGACGGTGTTTATCAACAACGCCGCTTGGAATTGTGGGGTGAAGGATTCTCATTGTTCGACCACCTGCGTCTGAAGAAAGGCATCGACCGCAATTACGAAGGAACCAACCACCTGGCAGGTTCATGCTACACCATTGATGCCGGAAGCTGGTACTTCTTATACCAACTGCCTTTGCGTGAATTGGACAACAGCGACGCTATCGGTCCCGACGACCAAAATCCCGCACCTACAGAGAGTAAATTCAAATAAATACATCGAAACACTTAATTAATATAAGAGAAATGAAGAATATACGCATATTTGCATGCCTGGCATGCGCACTCATGATTTCTTCTTGTGGCACAGACGACACACTTGAAGATACCAGAGTAGCCGATGTGGAAGCTCCTGCCGTGTCACTGAATAACGTGACGGTAGAGAAGTATGATGCCACGTTCGACATCTCCCTGACCTCAGCCGGCAACCCTGCCGTCAGAGAATATGGAGTAATGGTTAGCGAACAAGCACAGCCCACGATAGATAATTCAGTAGTCTTCACCACTGATAAGAGTGAAGCATCCGGTAAGATTAGAAACACGTTCTCACCGGGAACTACTTATTATGCGTGTGCCTATGCACTGACAGCAAACAAACTTGTAACTTCTGAGGTTAAGAGTTTTACTACCGAATCGCATCCGTTAGGTGCTTTCATCGGAAAGAAAACATTAAGCGGATACAATCTGCACGAAAACATGGAAAATACCTCAATCAGCGTGACGCTCACTCCTGATGAAGAGGACGAAACCATACTTTACATGACCGGACTCAAGTCGAACGCCGGTGTGGCATTAGACTTGGGAAAAGTGAAATTGGTATTCGACTTGGAAGCAGGAACAGTAACTATTCCGCAAGGACAAGTGGTTGATGAAAAGAATTATGGTGCCTATATGTACATTGACATGGATGTAGAAACGGCTGATCCTATACTCCAACAGAACATTGTAGGAGTGATTGAGGACGGAGTAATCTATTTCGATGCATTGGGAGCAATCATCGTACAAGGAGGAAATGCAGGTCTGTACCATTGGGCATTCCTCTATCCGGAAATAAAATAAAAATGTAAGCAAAGAAGGGATACTTGATTATCATTTTCCCATAAAATGAGGGTGTGTCACTTTTGACATACCCTCATAATTTATTAATGACCTTTTTTCAACCATTTCCAAGCCGGAAGAATATGTACAATGCCATATTTACAGTCAATTTCCTCTTCATGTGTATTGGTAATGATAAACCCTTCCGACAAGTGGTAAGTATTCATCGCATCTTGAATGCCACGAAGTTCCCTTTCACGCGTATCAATATTATCCATTAAATAACATACTTGGACAGCCATTGTCACCCGGAAACCATCACGAACCACAAAATCACATTCCGCATCTCCCGAATTGTGATAAAAAATTTCTCCACCACGACGACGCAGTTCTATATAAACCAAGTTTTCCAACAACCTTCCTTCTTCACTGGAAAAGTGAAAGCCTAACCGAACAACTAAAGCATTGTCTATAGCATATATTTTTTTAGGATTACGAAGTTGTGCCTTTACAGAATAGTCTAACTTAGATAAAGTAAACAATAAATAAGTATTCTCTATAAACTCCAGATAGTTTTTTACGGTCGTTGGATTTTTCACACCAATAACTTTAGCCAGTGAAGTATAGGATAAGGGTTTTCCGATATTACTGATAGTATAATACACCAACTCTTTCACTTCACGTTCATTAACTATCTGATTACGCACCATGACATCTTTATATAAAATATTGTCATATAGAGTTTTCAAAACAACACCATCTTCTGATTTCAAAAAGAGTGGGAAACCTCCTTGTCTCAAATAGCGGTTGAAAGCCGATTGTATTTCTCCCCGCGCCACCGTACCTGAAATGTCTCCTGATAAATGTTGTAGTCCACAGAAATCCAAATATTCAGAAAAAGAAAAAGGAAAAAGTTCGATAGCAATGTAACACCCAGTCAGATAAGTACCTAACTCTTTACTCAACATGCGAGCATTGGATCCAGTTATGAAAACTTTTTTTCCTGAGTTGTACAGTCGTTTGACAAAATGCTCCCATCCAACTATATTTTGTATTTCATCAAAGAAAAAATAATCCTCTTCTCCATAAAGTTCAATAAAGACTTCATATAACTGTTGAAAGTGCTCCACTGTAAAATTTCCCAAGCGATCATCATCAAAATTGAAAAAATAATCTCGTTGAGGAAGACATTCACGTATTTGTTGCAACAATACAGATTTGCCACATCTACGTACACCGGAAATGATTATTATCTCATCGTTTTTCAGATACTTTTCCGGAAACTTACGGAGAATCGTTCTTCTGTTTACCAAAAAGTTCTTTTGGTCAATAATAATATCTTTCAATAGTTGCTTCATAGAATTTCTTCATTAAAAAGTAAGGCAAATATAGCGTTTCTCTATTTGAAATAGAAAAATATGCCATATTATTTCTATTTCAAATAGAGATAATTCAATATAATATCATCTATCTATAAACATATTTCTTATCCTCTACCAACGCAAATCTTGTATTTCTTCAGCTATCAAAGTTTATTTCATTCAGACCTGTTTCAGCGTATATTCTCTTTGTCCTCTGCCAACAAGAAATCGCGCATGGAGATTTGTTTGATTCCCTGATAATTTCCACCACTTTGCATTTCATCCATCGTAACCAGATACTTGGGATAATTGTCTGGTATTTCCAGCAGATTGCCAAACTCACGCTGGACAGTGGCCTCATCTGAAAGCATATAGGCAACCTGTATATAAATGCGGTGATTATCCCTTGAAGCGATAAAGTCAATTTCTTTATTACCGTTTTTTCCGACATGCACTTCATAACCATATCTCAGCAAATCTATGCATACGGCATTCTCTATCAATTTATTAATATCCTTTCTGAAATCGAAATGGCGTATGGCATTGTGCAGTCCTAAATCTTCAAAATAATATTTCTCGCCTATTTCGAAGATTTTCATCCCTTGAACGTCTGCACGTTGTATCTTATAAACAAAATAACTATTGCATAATGCCCTCAGGTAGTTCAATATCGTTTGTGTAGGAATGTTTATCTGTTGAGACTTCAGATACTTGCTGATGTTCTGTGCAGAGAAAAGAGAGCCTGTATTATCAACCAAATATGCAACCAAGTTTTCCAGGAAAGACACATTACGAATTGATTCACGCGCAACAACGTCTTTTAATAAGATTGTGGAATAAACGTTACGGAGGTATTCGAATATGACATTTGCATCCATAACCAAGTTATGAAGATAGGGCATTCCACCAAATGTAAGGTATCTTTTGAGACTCTCCAAAGAATCCTGCAACCCATTGAACATTAAGAATTCTGCATATTCAAGTGAATGAACCTGAAATTCAATGTATCGTCCGGCCAGATGCGTAGCAAGTTCACTGGATAGAATTTTGGCATTACTTCCGGTGCAATAAATATCGCAGACGTTTTCATTCAGCAAACTGCGCAGACATAATTGGAAATTCTCTATTTCTTGTACTTCGTCCACAAAAAGGTAATTATGCATATGCCCCTTTACTGCATTCTTTGTGTATAGATAGAGATCCATATAATTCTTAATATCAACAAAAGCAAGTTGCTCTTTATCAACAAAAATTATATTTGCCTTCGGATTGCTTTCCTTTATTATATCCGCCATTTGCAAGAGAATATAGCTTTTGCCTATTCTACGTTGACCGGTTATCACTTTTATAATGTCTTTGTCAACGAATGGTTCAATTCTCTTAGTATATAAAGGACGGGGAATATAGCTTTTCATATTCAATTGTATTTTAATCTATGCACAAAGATAGGAAAAGTTTCAATCATAATTGAATCTTTTTCCATGTATTATATTTCTGTTCATCGTAACAGAATGTGCTATTTTAAATATTTACAACATTGAAGATGCTTGAACTACTAAAAAAGCGGATAATTCTTTTTAGGTGAATTCACTTATTGAAAAGTTACAAATCTTGAGTAAAAGAATACCATTCAGTTCAAAAAGAACGCTACGGGAGTTTAACAAACAACAGTCTTTATCAGAAATACGCTATTTATCAGCCACTAACAGTCCAATTACGGTATAAAACGGGTATCACGGAAAAGAGAACGTGTTTACTGTTCCTTCTAAAGTAAGTTTTGACGATGGTAGGGTAGATACTGTCATGGTTGTGTCTTATCAGAATTTGGTGCGTGGCACGAAGTATGCCATTACTCTCTCCTTTGCCGATGGCACACCTTATGGACGTTCCGAAGTTACTTTCAATGTACTTTATCCGGAACCCATGCTCGAAGAGTGGGAAGTGATCTCTGAAGAGGCCGCATTGGTAGACAATCTGTTCTCTATGTATGAAGTGTCTGACTATTACATTTATGATATCACGGTAGAAAAAGAAAAGACTACGAACAAGTATCGTTTCAAGAGTCCCTACAATCAAGCGTATGCCAATAATGTATTGGGTATAACTTTCCCTGCCGATTTCGAGTTCCCGTACATTGTACTGGATGGTGAGACCTACAAGAATGAAGCTCCCGACAAATACTACATTGCTTCTACAGCATTGGGATTCAAGATGACGGCCGGTGCAGGTCCCTCTTTTGATGCAGAATGGAATACTTTCGGTTCTGTAGCCGGTAACCTTAAGACCGGTGATGGTCCTATTCCTCCCACTTCTGCGCAATATCCGTTAGGCGAGTATGACAAGAGCGTCAAGAAGTTCGACTTTCTTGATCCTACGCTGATGTCTCCCGACTACGACCGTGACTACACTTGGGCACCATTGGAAGATGCTACAGGCTATTTCACTTCTGAAATTGCAGGTGAAAGTTGGATGCAAGATGTAGAACAAGCTGAGGAAGACCCGACTTTCTTCCGTTTCACTTCGCTTTATGCCAAGGATGTACACATCTATTTCAACTACGATGCTGAAAAGGGCACACTGACCATGCCTTCTCTGCAACCCACCGGTATGACTACTTTCGGTAACACCGTCTATGTAGAAGCTGTTCCGGGTGAATCGACAGTAGACAAGGATAATAAGTTCACGTTTGCATTTTCATTCTACCTTGCAGACAAAGATGGCAAGAAGATTGTCGAACTGATGCAGGCTACCGAAACATTCTTGTGGGGTCGTGGTCCGCTTGACCAATTACAGAAAGGAAAGAAGATAGATGATTACGTGGGCACATGGGCTGTTCCTGTGACCGATGGCGATGGGCTATGACGCTGAAACCGGTTTCTGGAACTGGCTGGAATGGACACCTGTAGCACCGGCAACGGGTGCTTCATTCGGTTCATTGAGCAAGGTAAGCTTCTCTGCCGGCTCCAAGACGCTTGAACAGGGAGTTGCTCCTAAACGTACATATAAGAAGGATTTGGCAGATGAAAGCCAATCCGGTACAGCCGCTCAAGAAGGCTCTGAAAGCAAACAACGCTGCTCAGGGATTCTCTGTAGTTCGCTGACGTATCGTATAAATTGAATAAAAGAGAGGGGGTATGCTATTATTTTTAATAGATAATTAGCATATTCTCTCTCTTTTTTTATTATTTTTGACCACAGAATAGGGAAAGTGGAAACTCAAGAACTCAAAAAACTTATAATGCTTATGAAGAAAATACTACTTCTGTTTCTGGTGCTGTTTTATACAGTCTCCACATGGGCTGCCCGTCGTACTGCCGAGGAGGCATTCGACATAGCATGCTCGTTCTTTGCCCGTAATGCCGCGACGCGCTCTGCCGATGAAGTCAAACTGGTTGCGGTATCAGGTGAGTTGCTCAATGCAGGAGGCGTCACACGTACTGCTCCCGGTGAGTCTTCTTTCTATATATATAATAAAGGTGTAGATGCCTATGTGATTGTTTCGGGCGACGACCGCATGAAGCCCGTGTTAGGATATTCGGACAACGGGGCTTTTGTCGTTGCAGGCATACCCTCGAACATACAGGCATGGCTGGCGGAATACGATGCCCAGTATGCGTCGCTGAACGAGGGCGGGCAGAGGCGGAAGGAACCGTTCTTGATGACGCGTGCCGCAACCCTCCCGGAGAGCGTGGCTCCTTTGCTGAAAGATATCAGCTGGAATCAGGACGAACCCTATAACAATGCCTGCCCGCAGATGGGGACGGGGCGCGCCATGACCGGATGCGTTGCCACGGCAATGGCGATGGTGATGAAGTATCATAACTATCCGGAAAAGGGAATAGGTACTCATACCTACAAGGCTGCAGACGGAAAAGAATATTCCTTTGATTTCGAAAATGCTACTTTCGACTGGCAGAACATGCTGCCGCAGTACATCCAAGGAAACTACACTACCGTGCAGGCTTCCGCCGTTGCGAAACTGATGTATGCCTGCGGTGTGTCGGTGGACATGGGTTATGGCGCGAATGCTTCCGGTGCCTATTCCTATCGGGTGGGACAGGCGTTGATAGACTACTTCGGCTATGACGAAGGCATCGGCTATGTCTGTCGGGATTATTTCACGTCGAAAGAGTGGATGAACATGATCAAGACGGAACTGAGTGAAGGAAGGCCCGTATTCTATAACGGTGCGTCCAAAGACGTGGGACATGCTTTTGTCTTCGACGGCTATGACGCGCAAGAGATGGTGCACGTGAACTGGGGATGGGGAGGAGCCAACAACGGTTATTTCGAAGTCGCTACGCTTAATCCGGATACTCCGGGCATTGGTGGTGGTACCAACTTAGGAGGTGGATTCACCATGCAGCAAGGAATGGTTATCGGTGTGCAGCCCCCTACAGCTTCGCCTCTCTATACGTCGCATTTCTTTCTGACAGAGGTGACGTCAGACAAGAACAACTTTGCTAAAGGCGAAGCGTTCAATCTGTCCGTTGCCGGAATATACAACATGACTACGAAGTTCAAAGGCGGAAGTTTAGGCGTGATTGCCGAAAAGGATGGCAAGCAGACGGTGTTGTGGAATGTGGCACTTGAAGATGTAAACACAAACTATGGATACAGGTCATTCTCTTGTAATGGTATAACCGTTCCTGCCGCTTTGGCCGACGGTACCTACGCGCTGTACCTGGCTACTAAGGACAATCGCGAGAGCGCATGGAGCCGTGTGCGTGGAGGCTATGGCGCAGAGGCGCAGTTCATGCTGGCAGTTACAGGCAACAACTGTGTGCTGAACCCCTTTGCGGGCGCTTTAGACGTGGAGAACGACTTGGACGGAACAGTGAAAGTGTTGCATAATCTATACAAAGGTCATAAGGGAGACTTCCTGATGACACTCTCCAACTCAAATGTTTCCAATGAGTTCTACGGCTTGGCTGGTGTGCTGTTCCTGAAGAAGGGTACCGACGCGCAATTGCAGTTCGTAGGCTTGGCGGGCTATACCCAACTGACGCTGAATCCCAATACGGTCGGCAAGGAGTTTGCCATTTCCGGCGACTTGACCACCAACCTACAGGAAACGGAGACCGATATTGCGGCAGGCGATTACTTCATCTGTGCTGGAGTACAGTGGGGAAACTATATATTTGCCTTGGGCGAAGAACTGGTTCCGGTCACTGTGAAGCAGGCTTTCGGCAGTCCGGATCTGAATGTTATGGATATAGCTTTGGAGAAGGACAAGATTGAAGTAGGAGAGAAGTTGAAACTGACGGCTAAACTGTCGTTGAAGGGAACGGGTGTCGTGTACGACAAGACACTGATGGCAGCCATCTTCCCGGCAGCGGGAGGCAGCACGAGCAATCTGCACTACGCCAATGTGTTTGTAGAGAAAGGGGAGGCGCAGGACTTCGAAATGCAGATAGACCCGCAAGTAGGTGTGGGCAACTATTTCATCTGCCTGTACAAGCCCACTCTGCTGGGGCAATATGACGGGAGTAATCCTTTGTGTCGCATTAATTTCTCCGTAAGTCCGTACACGTCCATCGAGGAAGAACGTGCAGGGCAGGCCGGAGTGAAAATCTATCAACATCCGTCCGAAGAGGTTCTGCGAGTTTGCACGGATAGCGAGGTGTACATGATATCGCTCTATAACCTGGCGGGACAGCAAGTGATATGTAATCAAGTGTCCGAAAGCTGCAGAGAATATTCCGTTCCGGTAAACGGACTGTCATCAGGCTGTTATATCGTAGTCGTACGGTTGGCGGATGGAACTGTTCATCGGAGCAAATTTATAAAACGATGAAACGGGTGTAGTAGCCACATACTATGGACGGTAGCTATTCGGCTACGATGTGGCGAAATACCGGTTCCTGGTACTTCTGTTTTCCTCTCACGAGACGGATAAATTCCTCTCGTGAGACAAAAAAAATCGTCTCATGGGATGAAAAAAAGCATCTCGTGAGACGATTTTTTTCGTCTCGTGAGAGGAATAGGAAGGACTTCTTGACCGGACAACGGCAGGAAGTATGAGTTATTGTGTTTCTATTTATATTTTTTAAGATGCTGACACATCTATTTGTTATCAGAATATAACTATTTTTGCGCCTCGAATGAGACGGGACGTAAACGAATGGGTTTGATTATTGATATAAAGTGTTATTAATGAATACTTCAAACCTGTTATTTCAGATCTGCTCATGTCGTTTGATTTTGAAATTCATATTTAAACATTCATTAATTCTTAATTAAAAGTTATTAGTTTTTATGTTGAAACACTTTTTGCAAGTGCTGCTTTTTCTGTGGTGTGTGGGTTGTCCGTTCAACCTTCACGCTAAAGTCTTGACTCCTGAAGAGGCTGCGAAGACCGCCACTGAGTTTTTCAGTGCAGGTAACACCTCCCGTTTGGGAAATTCTGATGCTTTGGAGTTGGCGCATACCGCCAAGAAGAGTGATGGAACTCCTGTTTATTATGTATTCAATGCTAAGAACGGCCGTGGTTTTATTATCATATCGGCCGATGATAAGGCAGTTCCGGTCGTGGGATATTCGTATGAATCTTCATTTGTGCCGGAAAAAGTTTCCGATGTCACAGCAACGATGCTGGACAACGCGGTGAAACCGGTTGCAAACAGTAGCTTCGGGCTTCGTCAACGCGTGGTGACCAGAGTCTCTTCGGGAAAGGTTCTTTCTACTCCGGAATGGAGCCAGGAATCTCCGTTCAATTCACAGATACCGAACTATAGGCTTGTGGGATGCGTGGGAACGGCTTTGGCAACGGTCATGAAGTACCATAATTATCCTGCGGCTGGTCATGGCTCGCTTGATGGAACGGACTTCAACACCCAATATGATTGGAAACACATGCGGATGGATAATTACCGTAGAGGCTATACAGCCGAAGAGGCGGATGCAGTGGCTACGCTGATGGCACATTGTGCCATATCCATCAAGACAGATTTCGGAATGTCGGGATCGAGTGCTTTCGAGGTGCGTGTGCCTGCTGCGCTGATTTCATTCTTCGGATATGATTCGGGAGTATCTTACAAGAAACGTTCGGAGACCGATCGTGAAATGTGGGATGCCATTATCGTAGATGAAATAGAGGCGGGACGTCCGGTCATCTACAGCGGGCAGGATGTTTCGGCGGGACATGCTTTCGTGTGCGATGGATATGAGATGAGAGGTTCCGTTCCCTACTTCCATATCAATTGGGGATGGGGTGGTGCTGCCAACGGCTATTTCTCTTCTGATGCACTCAATCCTACGGTGAGCACATCTCATAGTTTCAATGACCAGACTACGATCATATACAACATTAAGCCTGCTGCTACAAGCACAAACTGGTCGCCGGTGCATCTCACGGCAGATGAGTACCAGATTGGTATGACGTCGGACGTGACTGACATTGAGGCTGGCACGAAGTTCAGCGTACGTGCCGGTGCTTTGAAGAACGTATCCTACGAAACCTTCTCCGGAAAGATTGCCGTGGCGCTTTTTGCTGCCGATGGTCGCATGAAGGCATTGTTGAATGAAGGCAAGGGGCTGACGCTGCAATCGATACAGTTGATGTCGCGTCTTTATGCCGATTTCGATTGTGTGGTGCCTGCCGGAACGGAGGTGGCTGCCGATGATGTGATCCGTATGGTGACTCAGAGTAATGGTTCGTCTGAATGGTTGCCCGTTACCGGAGACCTGATCACTGCCAATGAGGTGAAGGCGAAAAACTATACTATCCCTTATTGGGCAATAGACATCCCTACCAGCGTGGACGGAGCTGTCGTTTCGGATGCAGCAAGTCGTGTGATCAAAGGGCGAGACTATGCCTTCAAGGTGGTGCCGGCTTCGGCAGACAAGGTAGTGACGGTGAAGGTAAACGGCTTTATCCTCTCTCCGGACGCTAACCATATATATAAGGTGAACAATGTGGCTTCCGACCAGCAGATACGTATCATTGTACAGTCTGCCGATGAAGTCGTGGCAAAACGCAATTTGTGGGTGACTGCCGGAGGGCTTGCCAACCTGGTCGGCGAAGCCGATGCCGGTACCATCAAGGAACTGACACTCTACGGAACAATCGACGCTCGCGACTTCACTTTTATACGCGAACGCATGAAGGTGACCCTGCTCGACATTTCCGGTGTGAACATCGTGGCCAACGGCTCGAATCCTGCCAATGCCATTCCTACCAAGGCTTTCAGCGGATACGGTTCATTGCAGGGCATCAAGCTGCCCAAGTCCCTTACTACGCTGAAGAACGGGTGTTTCAACGCTACGGGCTTGCGCTCGATTGAGATTCCGGCATCGGTAGGGACATACGAATATAACATCTTCTTGAATTGCAGCAACCTGAGCGAAGTGATTGTACGTCGCCAGTCGCCGGCATGGGTCAACTGGTGTGTGTTTGTCGGAACGCCCCTGTCGAAACTTGTGGTGCCGGTAGGGGCTAAGGCTGCCTACGAGGCGAAGGAGAACTGGCAGGACTTCAAGGAGATTGTAGAAGAGAATGCCACTCCGGAGACGGCATACACGGTGGTGCTGGAAGAGATGGAAGGTGTGAAGATCACACCGGAGACAGAGCAGCTGACAGTGGCACCCGGTTCTGCTTTCTCGTTTACGGTAGAGATTGACAATCGTTTTGGAGATGCCCGTATGGAGGTGTTTGCCAATACAACGAAGCTGAATGCAGGGACAGACGGACGATATACGGTCACGATTCATGCCAACACCATGATTCATGCCGATTTTGTATATCCGCAGTCCACTTCCTACGATTCTTCGTGGAAGCTGACCGACTCAAGAGGCGGTGTAGGATTGGCTACCGATGTGATCAATGTGATTGCCGGTAAGGCGTTCTCTATACGTGCCAATGCACTGGCTATTCCTCAGGATGACGCCTCGATGTTCTACGCAGCTGTGCTTACAGATGCCAATGGAGCAATCAAGGAGTTTATCTCACCGGTCTTCACCAATTCCGGAACGAACTATGGCGATCTGCCTTGCACGTTCAATTGCCAGGTGAAGGAGTCTACGGTTCGCGAAGGCAATCTTGTGCGCATAGCCACCTCTTATAATAAGAAAACTTGGCATCTGGTGAAGGGCATCAATGGGAATGTGAAAGACTCTATCTGTGCTATAGGTAATGAAGTGGTTTATCACAGGGTGAACATGCCGTCCACCATTCAAGGGGCTACCATCCAGGGGGCTGTGAGCGAGATTGTTCATGGCATGGACTTTTCGTGCAAGGTGATGCCGGTTTCTGTGGCCGATGCGATAACGGTTCAGGTCAACGGTAAACTGGTGGCAGACCGTGTCGGTGTGGCTCAGGTAAAAGTTGAGAGCGTGCGCGAGGATCTTGATATCTCCATACAGGTTGTGGCAGCCGGCGACGAAACCTATACGGCACTCAATATCCATGCCGGCGAGCTGGCTTCCAAAGTAACGGAATCCGCTTTCCCCTCGCGCCTCAAGCTGATGGGAGAGATGAATGCTGCCGATTTCAAAGTATTGCAGGACAATGCTTCCAAACTGGTGGCGCTCGATTTGGCAGACGTGACTATAAAGAGCTATCCCAACCCGAATGCTTTGCCTTCCAATGCCTTTGCTGCATCAAATCCTACGCAGGCTACCGCACTGACAACGATCATCCTGCCTAAGAATCTGGAGAGCATAGAAGAGAATGCATTCTACCGCTGTGCAAACGTACAGGAGATCACGATACCGGCTACGGTGATCTACATCGGAAACGGCGCATTCGCTGCATGTATCAAGCTGACGAAGATCGTTGCTTTGTCGAAGACGCCGGTTCAGCTGAAAAACAATCCTTTCCCGACAAATACGGAGGGCATTACCCTCGAAGTGCCGCAAGGCGCCGAAGAGGCGTATGCAAGCAGCGAGTACTGGAAAGACCTTGCCAGCAAGACGAGCGAGGTGTTCTTTAATATTCAGATAGACCAGTCCAGATGTTTCCAATATACGCAACGCGATATATTGACTCATATTCCTCATCCCGGCAATTCTACTAAGACCGTGATGTTGGGCTTGCCGAATTTCATCCCTACAAGCAATAAGCCCAATCCGGTTTATCGTAAGGGAGTTGCATTCAAACTCTACGATAATGAGCAGGATAAGACCTCGTTGATTGATCCGCTTGATCCGAGCAACGTTTTTTATCCGGGCGGTTATTATCTGGTTAAGTTCTATGGTACGGCCAGTCCGGAGTCGTTCAACTATCCGCAGGATCATGTCATTGACATCGTGTTCCACTATGGCATCAAGTTCAATGATGCATCCGGAAAGGCGAAGATTGAGTTTAAGAATCTCGACGGGGCGAATGTGTGGAGCAACGCGGATATGTCGCTCTTCGTGGAGGGCTCTTCCGAACGCAAGACACTCTACAAGGAAGGTTGCGACTATCAGTTTACGGTCACTTCCGAAAATGCAAGTCTGGCACCCGTAGTCAAGATGGGCGGAGAAGAGATGCATGCAGACGAGAACGGGGTCTATACAATCGCAAACTTGCAGTCGGATGTCACGGTAGACGTCACGATGGCACTTGTGGAAGGCACTGACGTGGTGGTCGGCTCGGAAGAGGTGACCGAGATAGACAAAGAAGCTGCCGCTGCCGTAGAAGAACTGGGATTGTCCGGCGAAGTGTCCGACGAGACATTCGCCTATATACGTGAGAACTTCACGTCTCTCGAGACCCTCGACCTCTCCGCTACGGAAAACAGCGAGATTCCTGCCGCCGCATTTGCCGGAATGGAGAGCCTCGTGACTGTGGTGATTCCCGAAAACGTCACGGCTATCGGCGAGGGAGCTTTCGAGAATTGTACGAATCTGCAGGCATTGTCACTGAAGTCGGTGAACACGATCGGAGCCGGTGCCTTCGAAGGATGTACTTCGCTGACCAGCATCACGCTCTATGGCAACTTGCAGGGGGGCGCTACCCGTGCAACAGCGGCAGGTGGCATCACCGACGACTCGTTCAAGGGCATCAACCCCAACTGTATCATCTATGTAGCCAAAGGTCTGGAAGGCGGTCTCTCTTCCAAATCGAATGTCGTGTTCAATGGTGACGGCAAGTGCGAGGCACTGACGGATATCGTTCTCGATGATGCTTCCGCCTTCAATATACCTGCCAGCTTCAATCTTGGAGAGAGAAACATCTCTTTGTCGTTGACGCTGGACTATCCGGTGAAGGATGCCGGCAAGAGCTGGAAGGGAATCGTCCTGCCGTTTGTTCCTACTCGGATTTTTGACGAGAAGGGGAATGACTTCACAGTGGGGTCTTCCGCTTTGCACACGGTGAGTATGTTCTCGTTCAACGAAAATGCCCCAGCGCTCGAAAGCCAGGCAGCGATAGAGGTCAACAAACCTTATTTGATGCGTCTGAATGAAGAGGTGGTGGGAACGGTAGACTTGACCTTCACCGCAAGCAGCACTCAGGCGGCGACAAAGGCCGACGGCACGCTGGCGTTTGATGTTCCCATCACGCCGGAAGTGGAAACCATCGTGAAGGCAGGCAAGGAGTTCACCCTGCATGGAAACTATGTTCCGCAGAAGGTGGTTCCCGGCATGTATGTGGTGGATGAAGAAGGATATAGCTTCGAATGCGTCGATGGAGATGAGGAGAACGGTCGGACGATTGCTCCCTTCTCGGTTTATGCGACAGCCAATACGCCGGAAGCAGAGAAGTCGTTCAAGATTGGTGAAATCATCTTCACCGGCATTGAAGACGGCGTGCAACTGGAGGGAGATAAGCTGCAAGTGTATAAGGACGGTGCGAATCTCGTGATGGTTTCGGCTGTGGAACGCGACGTCCGTATCTTCACAGTGTCCGGCATCTGTATTGCGACAGTTACCGTGAAGCCTGGCATGAACACAATCTCCCTTACTCCGGGCGTGTACATCGTAGATGGCATCAAGGTGATTCTGTAGTCATATCTTTTTCCGGAGCCATCCGGATGGATATAAATGACCGATCGGTCATAGAAGTTCCTTTGGGGCTTCTATGGCCGATTGTTTTTTTGCTTTATTTCAGGATGATGCTGCAAACGCGATTCTGCTGATATTTGTTTGCTGATAGCTGCTTTTAGCTGACACATGCGTTGGAACGGAATGTGCGGAATTATAGGGCTTTCGCGCAAAACATATGGAGTTATCAGGCAAAACATACGGAGTTATCAGGCAAAACATACGGAGTTATCATGCAAAACATGCGGGGTTTTCATGCGAAACCTGTGGAGTTTTCAGGCAAAACCTGTGGGGTTATCACGCCAAACCTGCGGAGTTTCATGCAAAACATGCAAAGTTCTTGTGCCGGAAGTTGTTTTCTGCCTTGAAAAGTCGGCAAACGGGCGTCTTGAAATAGGGAAAGACGGGAGATGGAAATCTATTTCAAATGTACGTATTTCTGTATCGAACTGTCTGATAGTGATATATGAAAAAACTTTTTCTTGTTTCCTTCGCAGCTGTAGGTCGGGGCGAAATACGGCATTCTCGCTGCATTTGAAAATACAAAATGACAGTTCGGGAGTCACATTCGCTCCTACGAATGAAACACGGCTCTTTCATTTACAGGAGTCGGAGGAGTAGTGCGAATGAAAGCACCGTGGATAATTGCCCTATTTTTGGGTATTTCACTTTTTTGTCGTACTTTTGGATTGGGAATATTTGTGGGAGTTATCCGAAGCCTGCTTCTGGCAACTCCTGCAACAGCAACTAAAGCGATTGGTAAGATGAAAAAGAGTATGAACATAGCCATAACGGTGCTGCTCGTGATACTGGCAAGCTGCCGTTCTGCGAAAGAGGAAACAACAGTGGCGACAACAGGCAAACAAAAGATAGAAATGAATCTACAGCCGGGCGGAGGCAGGATATTGTCGGGCGGAACTCCGTTCTCCACATCGCCCGTGGTCTATATCTATAAGACGAAAGCCGACTATTCGCACCAGGTTCCGGTGCTGATGGACGAGAGCCGCACCCGTATCTTGTCCTATCCCGCACCTTCCGACCTGAAGCTGGGAGACGCTCTTCGGCTGCCTACCCCCCTGAACGACGGCTACCTGCTGGACAATAAAGGGATCGGACCGAATGTAGCCTTCCTCACTTATACCTACGAAGCATACAGCCAACTGGCGGAAGCCCCCTCAATGGACGAACTTCTGGCGAACATTGCCGAGAAATATCCGTTATTAGAGATACGCGCCTGCGGCAGACGTGCCGACTACCAGGACATCGTTTCAGAATTAAATGAAAAGATTTCTAACGGATTTCTGGAAAAATAATTATATTTGTCGCCGCTAATAAACTTAATAATCAAGTCATATAGTAAATGAAAGAATTTGTAATCTCCGAAGCACAGGTGGAAACCGCGGTATTGGTGGGGCTTATCACAAAGACCCAAGACGAACGCAAAACGAACGAATACCTCGATGAACTGGCATTCTTGGCTGAGACAGCCGGGGCGGAAGTTGTGAAACGTTTTACCCAAAAGCTGGATCAGGCACACTCCGTGACCTACGTCGGCAAGGGTAAACTGGAAGAAATAAAAGAATATATCCGAAACGAGGAGGAAGCCGAACGCGAAATCGGTATGGTGATTTTCGATGACGAGCTTTCTGCCAAACAGATACGCAACATCGAAGCGGAACTGAAAGTGAAGATCCTGGACCGGACTTCGCTCATCCTCGACATCTTTGCCATGCGCGCACAGACTGCCAATGCAAAGACGCAAGTAGAGCTGGCACAATATAAATACATGCTTCCCCGTCTGCAACGCTTGTGGACACACTTGGAACGTCAGGGAGGAGGCTCGGGCGCCGGTGGCGGAAAAGGTTCTGTGGGACTGCGCGGACCGGGTGAGACACAGCTCGAAATGGACCGCCGTATCATCCTGAACCGTATGTCGCTGCTGAAAGAACGCTTGGCTGAGATCGACAAACAGAAGGCGACACAACGCAAGAACCGCGGCCGCATGATTCGTGCCGCATTGGTGGGATATACCAACGTGGGCAAATCCACCCTGATGAACCTGCTTGCCAAGAGCGAAGTGTTTGCCGAAAACAAACTGTTTGCCACGCTGGATACGACCGTGCGCAAAGTGATTATCGACAACCTTCCGTTCCTGCTTTCGGATACGGTAGGATTTATCCGCAAGTTGCCCACCGACCTGGTGGACTCTTTCAAGTCGACACTGGACGAGGTGCGCGAGGCAGACTTGCTGCTGCACATCGTGGACATCTCGCATCCGGACTTTGAAGAACAGATAGAAGTAGTCAACAAGACATTGGCGGACATCGGCGCGTCCGGTAAACCAATGATTTTGATATTCAATAAAATAGATGCTTATACATTCATCGAGAAAGCATCTGACGACCTTACCCCCAAAACAAAGGAAAACTTGACACTCGAAGAGCTGATGAAGACGTGGATGGCAAAGATGGAGGATAACTGCCTCTTTATCTCCGCCCGCGAGAAAATGAATCTGGAGGAACTGAAAAACGTGGTTTACACCCGCGTAAAAGAACTGCACGTGCAGAAGTATCCTTATAACGATTTCCTTTATCAGACCTACGAAGAGGAAGTTTAATCAGACGAAAGTCGGAAGAAATGGAAAGTGGAAAATGGAAAGGTGAAAATGGAACTTTCCATTTTCCATTTCTTTAGGCTTTCGTCTAAAATTTAAAGTAGTATGAGTTACAGACATTTGACCGAAGACGAAGTACTTCGGTTGAAGAGCCAGTCCTGTCTGGCAGATGATTGGGGAAAAGTAATGGTGGCGGAAGGTTTCGCTACCGAGTTTGTGCACCACACTCGTTTCTCAGGCGATGTACGTTTGGGCGTGTTCCTTTCGGAATTCACGCTGCCGGGAGGAATCAAGAAGCATTCCGGTCTGCGCCACGTAACGCTCCATAACGTCACGGTGGGGGATAACTGTTGCATAGAGAACATCCAGAACTATATTGCCAATTACGAAATCGGGCACGATACATTCATCGAGAATGTAGACATCATCCTGGTGGACGGCGTAAGCAAGTTCGGCAACGGAGTGGAAGTCTCCGTGCTGAATGAGACAGGCGGACGTGAAGTGCTGATCAACGACAAGCTCTCCGCACATCAGGCATATATCCTGGCGCTCTACCGCCACCGGCCGGAACTGATCAGCCGGATGAAGTCCATCACGGATTATTATTCCAACAAACATGCCTCTGCTGTGGGCAGCATCGGCCATCATGTGATGATACTCAACACCGGTTCCATCAAGAATGTACGTATCGGCGACTATTGCCACATCTGCGGAACGTGTCGTCTCTATAACGGTAGTGTCAACAGCAACGAAGAAGCCCCGGTACATATCGGACATGGAGTAATCTGCGACGATTTCATCATCTCTTCCGGTTCGCACATAGACGACGGCGCCATGCTGAGCCGCTGCTTTGTGGGACAGGCATGCCGCTTGGGACACAATTATTCGGCGTCCGATTCACTCTTCTTCAGCAACTGCCAGGGAGAGAACGGTGAGGCATGTGCCATCTTTGCCGGTCCGTTCACGGTGACGCACCACAAGTCCACACTGCTGATTGCCGGTATGTTCTCTTTCATGAATGCCGGTTCAGGTTCCAACCAAAGTAATCACATGTACAAATTAGGTCCCATCCATCAGGGCACGTTGGAACGTGGTGCCAAGACCACTTCCGATTCTTACATCCTGTGGCCTGCCCGTGTAGGTGCTTTCTCGCTTGTAATGGGACGCCACGTCAACCATTCCGACACTTCCAACCTGCCCTTCTCTTATCTGATCGAGCAGAACAATACCACTTACCTCGTGCCGGGTGTCAACCTGCGTAGCGTGGGAACTATCCGCGATGCACAGAAATGGCCGAAGCGCGACGGACGTACGGATTCCAACAAACTGGATTTCATTAATTATAATTTGCTCAGTCCCTATACCGTGCAGAAGATGTTGAAAGGAATGGCGACATTGCAGAATCTGCGCTATGCTTCGGGCGAACTTTCGGATATCTACTCTTTCCATAGTGCCAAGATCCGTAATTCCGCTTTGGTGAAAGGTATTAAGTTCTATGAGATTGCTATCCATAAGTTCCTCGGGAACTCTGTCATCAAGCGGTTGGAAGGCATTGACTTTAAGAACAACGAGGAGATACGTGCCCGCCTGAAACCCGAAACCGCGACAGGCAGCGGCGAATGGGTGGACATCTCCGGTCTGATTGCCCCGAAGAGTGAGATCGACAACCTTATCAGCGATATCGAATGCGGCAAAGTGGACCGCTTGAAGCACATCAATGCCGCATTCGAAAAGATGCATCAGAATTACTATACCTACGAGTGGACCTGGGCATACGAGAAGCTGGAAGAGTTTTATGGCATCAATCCCGAAAATATTTCAGCGGCGGACATCATCCGCATTGTAGAGAAGTGGAAGGAAGCCGTAGTAGGACTGGACCGTATGGTGTATGAGGACGCAAAGAAAGAATTTTCACTGGCTTCCATGACCGGCTTTGGTGCCGACGGCTCCCGTGTGGAGAAGGAAATGGACTTCGAACAGGTGCGCGGCGACTTCGAAAGCAATCCCTTTGTGACGGCAGTGCTGAAACATATTGAGGTGAAGACCGCACTGGGCGATGAACTTATCGGGCGGATGTGTAAGGTGTCATCCTTCTCTTAATTCGTTATCCCTTAACCCAGCATCGATATCTGCCAATATCCGGCGGATATCGGTGAGAAGGGGATGAAGTTCAGAACGAGTTATGTCAAGCACCAATTCTGGGTCTATTGACAAATATTCATGGGAGATGATGTTACGCATGCCAATGATTTGTTTCCATGGGGTAGTAGGGTAAAGGGAGAAAAGTCGTCCTTCTGTTCGGTCATCCACTTGCCGTATAACTTCACCAATGCTTTGTAAACACATACAAGTGGAATTAAACAATACCATGGAGTCTTGTGAAGCCAGAAATTCATGGTATGTGCTTACTTTGGCTGTAGTTTCGATAGTGAATACGATTTGCCGTTCTACAAATCGTATCATGTCTGTAAGTTCATATTTAGATGTATATTGCATCTCGTTCAATGTTTTGACGAAACAGCTTGCGCATGTTTTCGTGTAAGGTTAATAAATCTATTTTTGTACAGAATATATTTTCAAGTTCTTCTTTGACTGCCATATATATGCGAAAAGTATTATTTCGCAATTTGATGCACACATCAATATCGCTCCCCTCCTTTTGTTCCCCACGGGCGGTAGAACCGAAGAGGGCAAGTTGTTCTATTCCGTACTTTTCGCCGGCAGTACGCTTGAATTCGCGCAAGATTTCGAGTACTTCCTCAGTTGTTTTCATATTGATATATCCTTTGTTTCTCACAAAGTTAATAAATTAATTGATGATTTGTCGCCTTTTTGCTCTAATTAAAGAATTATTTCGATAATAGTTTATACCTTTGCTTTGTAAAGGCGGATTTGTGTTGCCTTTACCATCAGAATCACTTTTAAACATTAAATATATTAATTATGGCAACAACACCTTCGTTCCACTATCAACCTATGTTTGAGCATGGGGAAGATAAGACTGAGTATTATCTGCTTACCAAGGATTATGTGTCCGTAAGCGAGTTTGAAGGAAAACCTATGCTGAAGATCGCAAAAGAGGGTCTTACAGCAATGGCTAATGCGGCTTTCCGGGATGTCTCATTTATGTTGCGCCGCTCACACAATGAGCAAGTTGCTAAAATATTGAGTGACCCCGAAGCAAGTGACAATGATAAATATGTGGCATTGACTTTCCTGCGCAATGCAGAAGTGGCTTCCAAAGGCGTACTTCCTTTCTGCCAGGATACCGGTACGGCTATTGTACACGGTGAAAAGGGACAACAGGTCTGGACCGGCTATTGCGATGAAGAAGCACTTTCGCTGGGTGTATATAAGACTTATACCGAAGAGAACCTGCGTTACTCGCAGAATGCTCCACTGAACATGTACGACGAAGTGAACACGAAGTGTAACTTACCCGCACAGATCGACATTGAGGCAACCGAAGGTATGGAGTATAAATTCCTCTGTGTGACCAAAGGAGGCGGATCGGCAAACAAGACGTACCTGTATCAGGAAACCAAAGCGATCCTGAATCCGGGAACACTGGTTCCTTTCCTTGTCGAGAAGATGAAGACGCTGGGCACGGCGGCTTGTCCTCCTTATCACATCGCTTTCGTCATTGGAGGTACTTCTGCCGAGAAGAACTTGCTGACCGTGAAGCTGGCTTCTACCCACTACTACGACGAACTGCCTACTACGGGTAACGAATACGGCCGCGCTTTCCGCGACGTAGAACTGGAAAAGAAAGTGCTGGAAGAGGCTCACAAGATTGGACTCGGTGCACAGTTTGGCGGTAAATACCTTGCTCACGATGTACGTATCATTCGTTTGCCGCGTCATGGTGCTTCCTGTCCGGTAGGTTTGGGTGTTTCCTGCTCTGCCGACCGTAACATCAAATGTAAAATCAATAAGGACGGTATCTGGATTGAAAAACTCGACAGTAATCCGGGCGAACTGATTCCTGCCGAACTCCGCAAAGCCGGTGAAGGCGATGTAGTCAAGATCGACCTGAACCAGCCGATGGCTGACATCCTGAAGGAACTGACCAAGTATCCGGTGTCTACCCGTCTCTCGTTGAATGGTACGATTATCGTAGGCCGCGACATTGCACATGCCAAACTGAAAGAACGTCTGGACCGTGGCGAGGAACTTCCGCAGTACATCAAGGATCATCCTATCTATTATGCCGGTCCTGCCAAGACGCCTCAAGGCATGGCATGCGGTTCTATGGGACCCACTACTGCCGGACGTATGGACCCGTATGTCGACCTCTTCCAAAGTCATGGCGGTAGCATGATCATGCTTGCCAAGGGTAACCGCAGCCAGCAAGTGACGGATGCCTGTAAGAAATATGGTGGTTTCTATCTCGGTTCTATCGGTGGTCCTGCCGCTATCCTTGCACAGAACAACATCAAGAGCATTGAATGCGTGGAATATCCCGAACTTGGTATGGAAGCTATCTGGAAGATTGAAGTAGAAGACTTTCCTGCATTCATCCTGGTAGATGACAAGGGTAATGACTTCTTCAAACAGCTGAAGCCGTGGAATTGCAGTAAGTAATCAGTTGCTCATTTTATATAGTAAAAGGGTATATCGAGCCATTCGGGAGTGTCATATTGCTCCGTCAGCGGCAAAGATATACCCTTTCTTTGTTATGAGAAAGGGGAAGTGTTCCCCCTTTTCTCTCTCTCTTCCTATCTGTTATTCTTCTTTTTCCACTGTTCGTACTTTTTCAGCACTTTCAATCCGTCGTCGTTATACCAGCTATATCCGTTGCGCCGTTCATATCCGATCTCAGAAATGTCGAACTTCTTCACTCCGTCGCGGTCGCAGAAGAAAGGGCGGTTGTCTTCCAATGTATAGAAACGTGCCCATAAGGGAAGGCAGTCCGTACACGGAACCATGCGGAAATCCTTTTTGCCTTCGCTGTTCGTGAAAGTCTCTTTTTTGATGTTTTCTATTTTTGACGTCTTGAACCATTCAACTGCATGCTCTATGGCGGCAATCACTCTCTCTGAAGGGTTGGGGAGGGACATCAGCAGGAGAACAATTTCATCAGATTCTTGACCACTCAATGACGGCAGTTCATAAGCACGGGCTTTGGCGGGTGCAAGGGTATGCTCGTCGTGTTGTGCACACCAGACGGTCGGTTTGCCGTTTATGACTACTTGGGTATTGAGGATGCACTCTACTCCCTTGTCGAAAGCGATGCGTGCACGTTGGCAAATGCTGTCGGGAACGTAAGTGTAGGGTGCTTTCTTCTCAACTATCTGGCGAAGCAACTCCATGACGTTCACCATGGCATTGTCGTTGTAGGTGATATGTGTATAGTAACCTTTGGGGCGGGGCCAGAATTGCGGCCAGCCACCATTAGGATATTGTGCCTTGAGCATGTAGCAGATACCGTCGATGGCGGCATCTTTGTATTTTTCGATGTTTGTAGCCAAATACAGGCGGGAGAGGTATCTGATTTCCGTGCTGGTCGCATCGTTGTCTATCGTACTTTCGTTGACGTTGTTTTTGGCAGCAAGCACCTTCTCACGCTCTTCCGCTGTCAGTTCAGCAGGCATGTATATGTTTTTAGGCCATCCGCCGGTGGTCTGCTGGTAGAGCAATACATTGTCTCCGATGCGGATAGCCTCAGGCGTCTGAAAGAATTCATCGCTTAACTTGGGCGCCGTTTTTACCCAACTTTTATAGGGTTTCTTCTCTTTATAGTTTGCGTTTTCCTGCGCAAACAAGCTTGTCAGGCATATCAAAGCCAGGCAACACAGGCAAAATCTTCTTGTCTTCATCGTTGTAGTTTTAAAAAGTTATGCTACAAAAGTAGGGGAAAAACATTTGCCTGATGGAGAATAATTGTTTTATTCCAGGTATTTTGTCACTTTACCGCTGATTTGCAGCAAGGAAATCTCGCACAACTTGGTGTTATACTCCGCGGAGAGGATTCTTTCTTCCGCATCGAGGAGGCTCTTTTGTGCTTCGCGCATCTCAATTCCGGAGAGATTGCCCAGCATGTAACGCTCCATGGCAATTTCGTGATTTTCCTTGGCTGCTACAAGGTTCTGACGTTCCAGTTGCAGCATCTGCAGGTTATTTTGGTATGCCTGCCACAGATTGCTTAGGTCGGCACGCAAAGCCTGTTCCAGTTGGTCGCGTTGCAGGCGTGCGTTCTGGATGGCAATCCGGGCATTGTTGCGCTCGCGGCGGCGGTTGCCGTCGAACAGGTTGAAGCCGATGGTCAGGCCAAAGTTTGCCCCAAGGTTGCCGCGCTGCACGTTGGCGGCAACGTCATACTTATTGAACGTATAGCCGTAGCCGCCGTTCAGTTTCAGATAAGGATAGTCTCTCGAACAAACCTTCTTGTAATCCAGCTGGGCGAGTGTACTGTTCTGCTGGGCCTTTAGCAAAGAAGCATTGGTTTGCAGGGTGGCGTTCCATAAGCTCTCGAAGTTCAGTCGGTTGTCCACATCGATCAGGCTGTCCCGGATGACGATGGGTTGGTCTACATCCTCATTGGCCATCAGCTCATTTAGCTGGATGCGGGAGGTGTGTAGGAGTTCCTGCTGTTTCATGTATTGCGCACTGTCGGCATTGAAGTCTACTTTTGCCTGCTGATAATCCAAGCGGGAGAAGTTACCGATGTGATACCGCTCCTCCACTATGCGCAGGCGTTCTTTGGACAGGGAGACGGCATAGCGGAAGTTGTTCAATCGGATTTTATGCTGCACGTAATTGTAATATTCGGCTGCGATGTTGGCTATCAGGTCTTCTATGGCGATGCGCGTATTGGTTTCTCCCTGCCTTTCCAGTTCTTTCAATTTCCGGTAGTTGGCGGTGATGTTAAAGCCATCGAAAATGGTCCAGTTCAGGTTCAGCCCTACATTCATGGTCTGGTCGAAGACGCCGTTCTCCTTGATGTGCTCTCCGGTGGAGCGTAGTTTGCTGTCGGTATTGTCTAGGGTTCCTCGGTAACTTGCCGAAAGGTCGGCAGTGGGCAGGTAACCCGCATTGCCCAAGGTGGCATTGTTCTTGGAAACCTGTTCTTCGTTGCGGGTAATGCGCAACGAATAGTTGTTCTGAAGCCCATACTCCAGGCAGGACTTTAATGTATAAGTTTGCGGAACCTGTGCCTGCAGGGCAAGCACAGTGCAACCGGCTGCTATGAGGGATACTATCGTACGTTTCATGATTTTCTTAACTTGCTTCGGTTAGTAGATACATAACTGTATATGGCGGGTACAATGTACATGGTCAGGAAGGTGGATACCAGCATACCGCCCACTACGGCTATACCCATTGCGATTCGTTGGTTGCATCCTTCGCCTTTGGCGAAAGCCAGCGGAATCAAGCCCAATATGGTCGAAGTGCTGGTCATCAGGATGGGGCGCAGACGTTGTAGGGAAGCATCCTTGATAGCATCCATCTTGTCTTCTCCCGCCTCCTGTTTCTGGTTGGCAAATTCCACGATAAGGATGCCGTTCTTTGCTACCAGACCAATCAGCATGATGATGCCGATTTGGCTGAAGATGTTCATGGTGATGTTGTTGAAGTACATGAAGACCAATGCTCCGGCAATGGCAAGCGGCACGGTGAGCATGACGACCAGCGGATCCTTGAAGCTTTCAAACTGCGCCGCCAGAATCAGGTAGATAAGCAGGATGGCCAATATGAAAGCGAACATAAGGCTGGAAGAACTTTCGCGATACTCCTTCGAATCACCGGTCAGTGCGGTACGGAACGTTTCATCCAAAGTCTCTTTGGCTATCTTGTCCATCTCGTCAAGTCCCTGTCCGATGGTCTTTCCATCGGCAAGTCCGGCAGAAATGGTGGCGGCGACAAAACGGTTGTAGCGATACAACTGCGGGGGAGCGATACCGCCTGTCAGTTCGATCAGGTTGTCCATCTGAATCATCTCGCCTTTCTCACTGCGGATATAGATACCTTTCAGGTCGGCAGGCTTGTTGCGTTGCTGACGGTTGATTTCTCCTAATATTTCATACTGCTTCCCGTTCATGTAGAAGTAGCCCATACGCTGCCCGCTCAATCCGTATTGTAGGGTTTGGGCGATGTTACGCGTACTTACTCCCATAATGCTCGCCTTGTCTCGATTGATGTTGATACGGGCTTCCGGTTTGCTGAATTTCAAGTTGACGTCCGCCATCTGGAATACCGGATTCTCATACACCTTTGCCATGAACACAGGCAATACTTCTTGCAGCTTCTCGATATTGGTTGCCTGCAACACGTATTGCACCGGCATGCCGCCGCGGCGCCCACCGAAAGATGAGGACTGTTGCACGAATGAACGTGCTTTGGTCTTCTTCTGCACAACCTTCGATATCTGCTCCGCAACTTGCATCTGGGTATAGTCGCGCTCTTTCATGTCCTTCAGAGTGATGCGTACGTTACCGCTTCCGCTCGACACGCGTGCCGTCACCGATTCGGCATCCGGAAGGATAGAGTCCACCAAGTTGTTGATATCTTCGGTGTAATCGCGTATATACTCATACGTCACACCTTCTGCACCACGGGTCGTGATGCTGATTTGCGAACGGTCTTCCAACGGCGCCATTTCGGCAGGAATCGTATTCCACAAGAATACGATAAGAACCAGCGTGCCCAATACAAGCGGCATGGCGAGCCAGCGTTTGTGGAGGAAAGATTCCAATGAACGGCTGTAGATGCGGTTCATGCCCTCGAAGAAAGGTTCGGTTTTCAGGTAGAACCAGTTCTTCTTCTCCTGCCGCACCAGTAGTTTGGTGGCAAGCATCGGGGTGAAAGTCAGTGCGGCAAACGAAGAAATAATTACCGAACCGGAAACCACGATACTGAACTCGCGGAACAGACGTCCCGTCATACCGTCCATGAACACGATGGGGAAGAATACGGCCACCAGGGTGATGGTGGTAGAGATAACGGCAAAGAAAATCTCCTTGGCTCCCTCGATACCCGCCTCTTTCGGCGGCATGCCGCGCTCTATGCGGACATAGATATTCTCTGTCATAACGATGGCATCGTCCACCACCAGACCCACCGCCAGCACCACTGCCAGCATGGAGAGCACATTGATGGAGAATCCAGCCAGATACATGACGAAGAAAGCGCCGATGAGCGACACCGGAATCACGATGCAGGGCACCAGGGTAACGCGCCAGTCGCGTAAGAAGAGGAAGATGATGATGATAACGAGGATGAAAGCCACGTACACCGTCTCTTTTACCTCATTGATGGAGGCACGGATGAACTTGGTGTTGTCGAAACCATACGAGTATTTTACATCCTCCGGAAGGTCTTTCTTCATTAATTCCATACGCTCGTAGACGGCATCGGCAATCTTGATATGGTTGGCACCGGGCTGAGGCACGACGACGATACCCACCATCGGAACGCCGTTCATTTTCATATAACTCTTGATATCGGCAGGTCCCAGTTCGGCGCGTCCGATGTCACTGAACCGGATGATGCGGTTATTGTCTTCCTTCAAGATCAGGTTGTTGAACTCTTCTGCTGTATGCATCAGTCCTAAGGTACGGATGGTGAGTTCCATCGTATTGCCTTCGATGCTACCGGACGGGAGTTCCACATTCTCCTTGTCCACGGCATTCTTGACGTCAATCGGGGTGATGCCGTAACCGGACATCTTGACCGGATCGAGCCACAGGCGCATGGAGTAGCGTTTCTCGCCCCAGATGCTGACACCGCTGACGTCTGCAATCGTCTGCAATTGCTCCTTCACAGTGAGGTCGGCAATCTCGCTCAGTTCCAGCAGGGAGCGCTTGTCGCTCTGCAATGCCACCATAAGGATGGGCATGGCGTCGGCATCCGCTTTCGATACGGTGGGCGGGTCGCAGTCGCGAGGCAGATAGCGCTGGGCACGCGACACCTTGTCGCGCACGTCGTTGGCTGCCGTTTCCAGGTCTACGGATAGTTCAAATTCCACTGTGATGCGCGCCGAACCTTGCTGGCTGACACTCGACAGGGAACGTATGCCCGGAATACCGTTGATGTTCTGTTCCAGCGGTTCGGTGATTTGGTTCTCTATGACGTCGGCATTTGCCCCCGGATAGGAGCAGGAGACGGAGATGATGGGGTTATCCACAGAGGGATATTCGCGTACGCCAAGGTAACTGTACCCGATAAGTCCAAAGAGTAGGATGATAAGGGTCAGTACTGTGGAGAGTACGGGGCGTCGTATACTGAGCTCAGATATGTTCATTGTTTGCAAATTGACAATTGACAATTGATAATTGACAATTGGGGGTTGATAACTGATGTTTGATAGATAATGGTTGAAGTTGGTAGATGATAGTGCAATTATCTACCAATGATTCTCTATCATCTAATAAATGTTGTCCAGCGTTACAGGCAAGCCGGTACGGAGTTGCAGCGTACCGGAAATGATGATTGTGTCTCCGGCCTGCAGGCCCTGCAACACTTGTGTCTCGGCTTCCGTGCGTATGCCGGCTTGTATTTCTACCGGATGTGCCTTTCCCGCTTTGTAGAGGAATATCTTGTCTTTACCCATTTCCGGTACGATGGCTTCCGAGGGGACGGCAAGTGCGTCAGGGATTTCGTTTTTGCTCAGGCGGATGTCCGCATAGCGGCCCGGCATGACTGTGCCATAGGCGTTAGGATAGAGGGCACGCAAGGTCAGTGTATGGGTACTCGGGTCCATACGGGACTCGCGGGCATATACTTTGGCATGGAATGTCTCGAGTTTGCCTTCCAGTCCGAAGTCGACCCCTGCACCGATTTTCACGTCGTTTGCATAACGCTCGGGAACGGAAAATTCGACTTTCAGCGGAGAGACTTTGGTCAGTTTGGCGACGATGGTAGAAGGTGAGGCATACGTACCGACGCTGACTTGCCGCAAGCCGATGACTCCATCAAACGGAGCGCGCAGTTCGGTTTGCGCGATGTTTGCCTTGATGAGGTCGATGTCGGCGTTGAGGGTTGCCAGTTCGGTTTTCACCTGTTCGTAGGCTTCTTTACTGACGGCATCTCTTTCCAGCAGAGCATTTTGGCGGAACACACGGTCTTCGGCAAGTTTCAGTTGGGCAACGAGCCGTTGCAGTTGGGCTTGCAAGGGACGGTCGTTCACTTTGGCAAGCAGTTGGCCTTTTTTTACCTGACTGCCTTCCTCGAAGTTGATTTCGATGATTTTTCCGGAGGTTTCGAACGAGAGGTCTACCTCTTCATCGGGCAACAGGCTACCACTGATCTTGATTTCATCCTTCAGTAGCTGCGGCTTTATGATTTTGGCATTTACATTTAATATCCTTTTGGTATTGCGGCTTTTGCTCATGGATTTGTCGGCAGCCGCCAGTTCTTTGTTCTCTTTGGGGAGTTGGGAATAAATACCCCCTCCAATCAGTCCGGCACTAATGAAAACAATAATGCCCCATTTTACTTTCTTATTCATGTATTGGTATTAGTATTATGTCAGCACAGTGTTTGACATGAAAGAAAAAGAAAGGTTTAATGAGGCAAGAGTTAAAAAAAGTGATTGAAAAGACTTTAAGCAGCCTCTAATAGGCCGCTCTGTATTTTCCCTCTTCTTTGTCGTCCAGCATATTGAGGTAGGAGGCATAACGCGATTCGCTGATGTAGTGCTCTTCTACGGCTTTCCGCACGGCACAACCCGGTTCTTGCCGATGGGTGCAGTTGCCATAGCGGCAGTCGGCAGCGAAGCGGAAGATTTCAGGGAAATAGTGTCCGATCTCCTCTTCTTCCATGTCGAAAGTGCCGAATCCCTTGATGCCCGGGGTATCGATGAGGTATCCGTCTTCTGCGACGGGAAACATCTCGGAGAACGTGGTCGTATGCATGCCTTTGTTGTGATAGGCGGAGATCTCACCGGTCTTTATCTCTTGCTCTGGCAGGATGGTGTTGATGAGTGTCGATTTGCCTACGCCGGAATGTCCGGAAAAGAGAGTTACCCGTCCGCTCAGCTCTTCCCGGATTTGCGCTACCCCCTCGCCGGTTTTGGCAGAGACCTTGAAGCAAGGGTAACCGATGGTGGTATAGAGATGGATCAGTCCGTCCAGATAGCGAAGTTCGTCCTCGTTGTAGAGGTCAACCTTGTTGAAGAGGATTTTGACGGGCACCCTGTAGGCTTCGGCGGAAGCAAGGAAGCGGTCGATGAACGTGGTGGACGTTTCCGGATAGTTGATGGTTACGATGAGCATGCACTGGTCGAGGTTGGCGGCCAGGATGTGCGATTGTTTGGACAGGTTGGAAGCACGCCGGATGATGTAGTTTTTCCGGTCTTCTATTTCGCTGATGAAGGCCGTGCCTTCCGCGTTGGATATGATTTGTACGTAGTCGCCCACGGCCACCGGATTGGTGCTGCGGATACCTTTCAGGCGGAAATTCCCTTTGACTTTACACTCTACGCATTTCCCTTCGTCGGTCTTCACCAGATACCAACTTCCTGTATTTTTGATTACCAGTCCCCTCAATGTAGTTGAAAATAGAAAGTGGAAAATGGAAAATAGAAGGGTGAAAGCGGAGAGGTGAACATTCCTCATTTTCCATTTTCACCTTTCCATTTTCCATTTCCTATGGATTAAACGGTCATGATTTCTTTGTCTTTTGCAGTCAGCATGTCATCAATCTGCTTGATGTACTTATCATGTATTTTCTGCAACTTCTCTTCGCCGCCCTTCTGTGCGTCTTCTGCCAGGCCGTCTTTCACGGATTTCTTCAGGGCGTCGATGGCGTCTCGACGTGCATTACGCACACTCACTTTGGCTGTTTCACCTTCTGCTTTACACTGCTTGGCGAGTTGTTTGCGTCGTTCTTCAGTCAATGGCGGGATGCCGATACGGATGATTTCACCGTTGTTTTCGGGCATGATACCAAGGCTGGAATCGATGATTGCTTTCTCAATTACCCGGAACATGCTCTTATCCCACGGCTTGATGACGATGCTGCGGGCATCCGGAGTATTGACAGCTGCTACATTGTTGATGGGAACCATGCTTCCGTAAGAGTCTACACGGATGCTGTCCAGCAGGCGGACGTCAGCTTTTCCGGCACGGATGTGGGCCAATGCGTCTTCCAGATACATGATAGCCATATCCATTTTCTCTTGCGATTCGTCTAAGATGTCTTTTACTTCTCTCATATTCTTTGGTTTTGGAATTGTACTATTCGTTACTTCTCTTGTTATTCTGCAAATATAGCTATTAAACTGAGAGCCTCTCTGTTTTTTCTCCTTAAAAGTTTTAAACCTGCTTCTTTTACCCTGTTTTCCGGTGTATCGCTTCGCTATTTTTGGGGTACGACTTTTGCCTCTTTTCTGCACCTGCGCCATGTCCGAACCCTGTCGCGGACGTAGTTTTGAGGTCGTATCTCCGGATAATCTCCGTGTCCTATAGTTTGGAGGAACTATGGAATTGGTATGGACCGGGTACGGAGCAGGTATGGAGAAAACATTAGGCTGTTGTCCGCTCTTGCAGGTAGGGAAGAAACAGAGAAATGCTCGATGAGGCTTAATTGTGTACCAGCGTTCCTATTTCTTCGCCCTGCATCACTTTCTTCAGGTTGCCCACCGTGTCCATGTCGAATACGATGATGGGCAGGTTGTTCTCCTTGCACATGCACGTGGCGGTGAGGTCCATCACTTTCAGGCCGCGTTTTAGTACTTCGTCGTAGGTGATGTGGTCGAATTTCGTGGCAGTGGGGTCTTTCTCCGGGTCGGCGGTATAGATACCGTCCACGCGCGTACCTTTCAGCATGACGTCGGCTTCAATCTCGATGCCACGAAGTGAAGAGCCTGTGTCGGTGGTGAAGAAGGGATTGCCGGTGCCGGCGGACATGATGACCACTTCGCCTGCTTCCATGCAGTCTATGGCTTTCCATTTGCTGTAGAACTCGCCGATCGGTTCCATGCGGACGGCTGTCAGCACGCGTGCCTTGACGCCGGCGGCTACCAGTGCGGAGCTTAATGCCAGACTGTTGATCACTGTGGCGAGCATGCCCATTTGGTCGCCTTTCACGCGGTCGAAGCCTTTGCTTGCACCGCTCAGCCCGCGGAAGATATTGCCACCACCTATCACTATACCTATCTGTACACCCAGCTCGTGGATTTCCTTGATTTGTGCGGCGTATTCGGCGAGGCGTTTTTCATCAATGCCATATTGCTTTTCGCCCATCAGGCTTTCGCCGCTGAGCTTTAAAAGGATTCTTTTATACTTTGCCATACGATATGAATTTTAGTTTTTTTGCAAATATACACTTTCTGCTTGTAAAGAGAGGAGACTGTCTGAATTTTCTTCAAAAAGTTTTCCGTTCTACTTATGTTCAACCACAGTTCAACTATTGTTCCGTTCTTGTTCTGTTTCTGTTCAGTTGCTATTCCGCTCCTGTTCAGTTGTCATTCTGTTCCCATTCCGTCTTCATTTAGTTTCCGTTCGGTTTTCTTCGAGTTTCTTTTCTGTAGGTTTTCCTCTTTTCATTTGCCACATCGTTCGTTGCGTCCTTCATGACAATGAGAAAAAATCCTCAGAGAGAGCCTTCGAAGGGATACCGGACAGAACCGGGGCAGACGTCTAACCTTGATAGAGGATTTTTCGGCTTAAGACTGTCTGCATAATGCCACGGAGGAGTAAGTAAACGATGAAAGCCAGCCATAAAGCGTGATTTCCCATCCATCTGGGTGAAGAGTAATAGACGATAAAGAAGCTGGCAGAGGCGGTCAGCATGGAGTAGAACATCTGTCGGGTGGCAGTGGCACCGATAAATATGCCGTCCCACAGAAAAGCAGCGAAGCCTGCAAACGGAATGGCCAGTATCCAGTAGAAGTAGTTTCCGGCTTCTTGGATGACTGACGTTTCGTTGGTGAGCAATCCTAAAAACGCCTTACCACCGAAGAAGTATAGCAGTGTGAAGCCTGTGGAGAGCCCGATACCCCAGAGAAAAAGTTGGCGGACGGTGCGATGCAGTACGTTCCGGTTGCCTGCACCGATATAATTGCCTGCCAAAGCTTCGCCCGAATAGGCGAAACCGTCCATGACATACGAGAAAAGGGTGAACAGTTGCATCAGCAAGGTATTGACAGCCAGTACCACTTCTCCCCGTGCAGCTCCAGCGGAGGTGAAGAAGAGGGTAACAATGACCAGGCAAAGCGTCCGCAGGAAGATGTCTCGGTTCACTTGGAAGAAGCGTAGCATGGCTTGTTTTTGCAACACATTCCGCCAGGCAACCTTTTCTGTCAGTCCGCCATAGTAGCGCTTCCATAGCATCAGGGCCATCAGAAAGCCGGCGTACTGGGCTGTAAGTGTACCGAAAGCCACTCCTGCCACTTTCATGTGGAGCAGGTAGACGAAACAGAGATTGGCGATGATATTCACTATGTTCTGCGTGATGGCAATGTACATAGGAAAGCGTGAGTTCTGCATGCCGATGAACCATCCCGAGAAGCCATAAAGCCCTAACATGGCAGGAGCTCCCCAAATGCAGATCCGAAAATAGAGTGTAGCCAGTTCTTCCACTTCTTTCGTTGTCTGTATGAAGGTGAATGCCACTTGGCGGATGGGGTACTGTAACGTCAGGAGGCAGGAGGCTATGAACAGTCCCGTGCCAACGGATCGTAGCAATAACCGCGTGACCTCTTCCGTGTCATGCCTGCCGTAGGCTTGTGAGGTCATTCCGCTGGTGCCCATTCGCAGGAAGCCGAAAATCCAGTAGATGATGTTGAACAACATACCTCCTACGGCAATGGCACCGATATAGGCGGCTGCTCCCAGGTGCCCGACGATCGTAACATCGATCAGTCCCAGCAGCGGTACTGTAATGTTTGAGATGATGGAGGGTATGGCTATCTGAAGAATCTTTTTATTGATAATGTTCGAACTTTGGGAAATCATTTTAGGACGTAATTTGTTCTGTTTGTCGGCAAAGGTACTCTTTTTGTTGGGAATGATAAAAGGACATCGGATAATAACCTTTGTAAATGGTGCATAATATTCTAAAAATGAATATATTTGTACGATAAATACTGGATAATATAAATAAGAGATGAGAACCTTAACTTTGCTATTTACATTGATGATGCTTTTCTCCGGTGCACTCTCTGCGCAGACAGCAGGAGAATTGTTGCGGAAAGTATCTGTGGCCTTGTCCAAGGGGCAGGATGACTATGCCGTGAGCTTGTTCCGCCAATCGGCAAATGCCGGCGCTGAGCAGGCGGAGATGTTTTATTTGACCCGCGTGGAAAAGGACAGTCCTGTGGCTCCCCGCCTGGCAAACGAATTGGCTGCATACTACGAACGTAAGCGGAGCTATGATAAGGCTTATTTGTTCTATAGGGAATATCTGCAATATCATCCCGAAGAGATTTCTGCTCTCGTGTCGTGTGCCGGTGTGGAGATGATGCGTGGAAAGGAAAAGGAGGCCATGCGGATTTATGAAAAAGTCTTGTTGCTTGATACCGACAACTTGCAGGCCAATATCTTCCTGGGAAACTATTTCTATTTACAGGCAGAGCGCGACAAGAAGAAGCTGGAAGAAGAGTATAAGAAGATCTCTTCTCCCACCCGAATGCAACACGCACGTTACCGGAACGGGCTTCATGATATCTATTATTATGGCTATGCCAAAGCAAAGGAGTATCTCCAAAAGGTGATGCAGCTTTTTCCTTCGACGGAGGCAGAGAGCTTGTTGCAAAAGATTGCGGTGTTGCAGAAGGAGATGGAGTGATGTCGATGCGTGCCTGGTAGTCTTACAACAGATATTGCACCTCCTTAAACAGATAGCCGCGTTCTCTTCCTTCCCGATCTTCGAGGAAGAAACGTCCGTCTGGTTCCACGCGCAACAGGCGTGCAAGAAATTCTCCCTCCGCATCAGCGTAACGATGAAAGCCTTCCTTGCGGAAAAGGGCGCGGGCATAGCGCCCGGCAATGTTACGGGCGACATCGTCCGCCGGGGAAGCCTGTAGTAAGAGATAGTAGTGTGCTATTCGTTTCATGATATGGGCCAGTATCAGGTAGCGGTCGTGCTCCTGTCCGGTAATCTGCTTCAGAGAGACCGGGTTTGGGGCATCACTTCGGAAAACCTCTTGGTTTATGTTGACACCAATGCCGGCAATGCAGCGCCCGATGTGATGTCCGGCGAGGTCATTCTCTATCAGTATGCCGCAAATCTTCTTTTCGTGCCAGTAGATATCGTTCGGCCATTTGATGGAAATGTCTTCCGTCCATTCGTCCAGTTCTTCTTTGATGGAGAGGGAAATGAACTGGGAGAGGAGGAACTGGCGGCGGACTTCGACGAAGGTGGGATAGAGCACGAAGCTGAACGTAAGGTTACGGTAATCTTCCGATTCCCAACTGTTGCCACGTTGCCCCTTCCCGGCGGTCTGGCGTTCGGCAATGACCGTAGTGAATTCTTTGACGGCAGCTTCCTGCTCGTTGCAAAGTTGGGACAGGTAATTGTTTGTAGAGCCTGTTTCAGGCAGTACGATCAGTGGAACAGGAAACCCGGAGGGGGTAGCAGTCCGTTCCGTTGTTTGCTTTGTGTCAGGGCAGGGCATCATATTCGGCGCGTTTCTTTTTGGTGAACTTCTTTAATACTTCCTCGTAGGCATGGTCGATGAGGCTTTTTATCAGTTTGTCGTCCGCATCGCCGTCCAGCAGAATCTGGTTCCAGTACTTCTTGTTGAAGTGGTAGGCTCCCTCGATGGAGGCGTATTGCTCGCGTAGCTCCAGCGCATATTCCGGATCACACTTCATGCTGAGTTTGTTGGCGCTTTCCAAGTCAATCAGTACAAACATCTTATCCATCACTTTCATCACAAGCGAATATTCATCGAACGGAAGGCATTCCGTTACAGCTTTCTTGGCGAGACAATACTCGCGGGCGGTTTCTATATCCATTGCATTCTTGTTTATAATTTCCGTATGGCCTGTCTTCAGGCGGAGGCAGGGAGAGGCTTCGGTCAGAACATCGGTGGGTAAAATGCATCCTCGATGTGTTCAATCTCGAATGCCCCCATGCTACCTACCACCGTAATGATGTCGAATCGGACAGGTAGGTCTATGCCGAAATGTTTGATGTAGGCATCAGCGGCTACTACGATATGGCGTATTTTCTGCCAGTTGACCGCTTCTTGCGGTTCGATATATTCCGTATTACTCCGCGTTTTTACTTCTATTATGACCAGTTGTTCGTCTTTGACTGCCACTATGTCCAGTTCCAGACGATTCTTCCGCCAGTTACGGTGAAGGATGTCATATCCTTTACGTTCCAGATATTCTGCTACGGCATCTTCTCCAGCTTTTCCGAGTGTATTGTGTGCAGCCATGCCTATGATTTGTTCTTATTTTATTGTTTCTATGCAAAAATACGCTTTTTCTGCTTTGTAATTACAAAAGGAAAGCTAATTTTGCAGGAGATATGAGGAAAAGAGACAAAACGTGTGCGAAATCAACGTCCGAAGCCCCCAAACGTAAACAGCGTATGGTATGCCTGATGAGCGAGGAGGAGTTGAAGATTGTGGATCGTTATCTTGAGAAGTATAAGATAACGAACAAGTCGCGCTGGCTTCGTGAAACGATTCTCATGTTTATTTATAAGAATATGGAAGAAGATTATCCCACTCTTTTCGGCGAGCACGATATGAGAAGGTGAATCTGTTCGGGAATTCTTTCTGAAAACAAGTCGGAGGAAAACTATCCGAAGCCCTTCAAAAGAGAACTAGGAACCGTTCAGACACATGCCGACGGAATAATCAAAAATAGAAGGAGGAGAAAACTTGGACGATAGTTTTTATATGAAGCAAGCGCTTCAGGAAGCGCGTGAAGCCGCCGGACGCGGAGAAGTGCCGGTAGGGGCAGTTGTTGTATGCAAAGATCGTATTATTGCACGTGCCCACAACCTGACTGAAACATTGACGGACGTGACAGCCCATGCTGAAATGCAGGCTATTACTGCCGCCGCTTCCACGCTGGGCGGGAAATACCTCAACGAATGTACGTTGTATGTTACGGTTGAACCTTGCGTGATGTGTGCCGGTGCCATTGGTTGGTCGCAATTGGGACGCCTTGTTTTTGGAGCAGAAGATGAGAAGCGGGGATATCAGCGTTATGCGCCGCAGGCCCTGCATCCGAAGACGGTAGTGGTGAAAGGTATGCTTGCCGACGATTGTGCAGCGCTGATGAAAGATTTCTTTGCAGCAAAGCGGCGCTGATAAGGCTATTCTCTGACCTCTTCAAAGTCTACATACTCTCCTTCATCCTTGGCAATGAATTTCTTACGCTTTCTGTGCGTGCCGTTTCCGTAAAAGGAAGTTTCGTCGTCGGTCGTTTGTGATGCATTGTCCTGCTGCCGATTGCCCGAGAATGAATATCCTTTGGATGATTGGGATTGGCTACTTCTTTGCTGATAGGTGTCGGAGTTTGTACGTTGCCTCCCTATTCCGAAGATACTTCGGAGGAGAGTTCCAATCAGGCTTAGTCCGGTGACCAGGACAAAGACCATGATAATAAACAAGAATCCTAAGAAATGAAACATGGGCTAATCAATTTTTATATTTGTTCGTCATTTCGAATGATAGTACAACAAACGTGCCAGAATTTTGTTTAGAGTTTCTTTCGTACAAGCCAGCACAAAATGATATACCAGCCGATAACAGCTGAAAGTCCCACGAAAATCAATAAAGGAAGACTGACGATCAAGAACAGATACCGGATTTTATTTTCTTCCCAAGAGAAGTTCTTCAACTTGAAAGCGAACATGGGGAACTCGGATACCAGCAACAAGGCGAATAGAACAATGCCTATCAGTACCCCGTACAATACTATCCCCCCTTGTATCAGCCAGTCGTGATACTGTGCCGCTGCAGCCGCCCAAAACAAGGTGTTGGCAGGAGTGTTCAGCCCTATAAAAGAACTGCTTTGGCGTTCGTCAACGTTGAACTTGGCCAGTCGTAACGCTGAGAATATTGCTATGAGAAAAGCAAAATAGGGAACATACTCCTGAAAACCATTCATCCAGTCGGGATAAACCGTCTCACGCAACAGAGAGAATAAGATAAGCGAGGGAGCTACGCCAAAACTGACATCGTCAGCAAGCGAGTCCAATTCCTTACCGATGGAAGAAGGTGCATGTAGCAGTCGCGCCGACATACCGTCGAAGAAATCGAATACCGCACTAATGATGATGAAAGTGAGTGCCCACTCATATTTGAATTCAAATGCCATAACGCATGCGATGCAACCACAGAACAGGTTCATGCATGTCAGTGTATTAGGTATGTGGCGGGTAATACAGTTAGCCATTGTTTCGTTATTTTAATTTGGCTATCACGGTTTGGTTTCCGGTAGTGTTTTGTCCCAGTTTCACCAGTACTTCGCTACCCAGCGGGAGGTAAACATCTACGCGGGAGCCAAACTTGATGAAACCCATGTGTTCGTCGATGTAACATTCTTCGCCCGGTTCGGCATATGTGACAATACGGCGTGCCATAGCGCCGGCAATTTGGCGTGCCATAACTTCTACGCCTTCGGGAGTTTCGATGACCACCATCGAACGTTCGTTGTCTGTACTGGCTTTCGGCAACCAGGCTTTCATGAACTTACCGTTCTGGTGCGCCACCTTCTTTATGGTTCCGTCTACCGGATACCAATTGGCATGTACGTTGATAACGCTCATGAAGATGGATATCATGAGACGCCGATCGTGGAAATACTCATTTTCTTCCACCTCTTCTATTACCACTATCTTGCCGTCGGCAGGTGCCACCACTATCTTTTCAGTATCTTCTTGTCCGAATAGACGGATCGGGCAACGGAAGAAGTTTACCAGCATTGCATATAGGAGAACGCTGATTGTAGCTATAATATAGAAAGGTAGCTTCCATTCCAATCCCAAGTATAGGGCGGAGTTTATGATTAACAGCAACAAGAAGCTGCTTGCCAGTGTATGTGTACCTTCACGGTGAATTCGTATCTTTTTCAGTTTCTTTAGTCGACTCATGCGTGTATTGCTTTATTCTTTGGGAATAGAAATTATCTGCAAAAATAGACTTATTTTGAAAATCAAACAAACATTTGACTGTAGAAATGCAGATGTTGATAACTTTTAGTGAAATATTTTTGTTAGGTCTTATATAGGTTGTACTTTTATGCTCTCAATTGAAAGAAGATATTTATGCAGGATTTTGTTCATTTGCACGTTCATACCCAATATTCACTTCTCGATGGTCAGGCAAGCGTTAGTGCTTTGGTTGACAAGGCAATGAAGGACGGAATGAAGGGAATAGCCGTGACCGACCACGGTAATATGTTCGGCATTAAAGAATTTACCAATTACGTCAACAAGAAGAACGGTGGTCCGAAAGGGGAAATCAAAGAACTTAAAAAACGGATTGCAGGCATAGAAAGTGGTGAGATTGCTTGCGAAGATAAGGAAGCGGAACTGGCGGACTGCCATACCAAGCTGGCGGAAGCCGAAAACAAACTGTTCAAACCCATCATCGGTTGCGAGATGTATGTGGCGCACCGCACTATGGACAAGAAAGAGGGAAAGTCCGACCAAAGCGGATGGCACTTGATCGTATTGGCAAAGAATGAGAAGGGGTATCATAATCTGATTAAGCTGGTATCCAGATCCTGGACTAAGGGATATTATATGCGTCCGCGTACCGACCGCAACGAGTTGGAGAAGTATCACGAAGGGTTGATTGTCTGCTCAGCTTGTATCGGTGGTGAGGTACCTAAGAAGATACTCAACGACCAGTTGGAAGAGGCGGAAGAAGCTGTACGCTGGTACAAGAATCTCTTTGGAGAAGATTACTACTTGGAGTTGCAGCGCCACAAGGCGACCGTATCTCGTGCCAATCATGAAGCATATCCTTTGCAGCAGCGGGCGAATGCCAAACTGATAGAGTATGCTAAAAAATATGATATCAAATTGATCTGTTCCAACGACGTCCATTTTGTGAATGAGGAACACGCTGAAGCGCACGACCGCCTGATCTGCCTGAGTACGGGTAAGGATTTGGATGATCCCAACCGCATGCTCTATACCAAACAGGAGTGGATGAAGACTAAAGCGGAAATGAACGAACTCTTTGCAGACATTCCCGAAGCACTATCCAATACCCTTGAGATTTTGGATAAAGTGGAATACTATTCTATCGACCATCCACCTATCATGCCTACTTTTGCCATTCCCGAAGAGTTCGGAACAGAAGAGGGGTATCGTAAGAAGTATAGTGAGAAAGACCTGTTCGATGAGTTTACGCAAGATGAGAACGGCAATGTGGTGCTGGATGAAGATACCGCCAAAGCCAAGATAAAGCGTTTGGGTGGTTATGAGAAGTTGTACCGTATCAAGTTGGAAGCAGACTATTTGGCAAAGCTGGCATTTGACGGGGCTAAAGAACGCTACGGCGATCCTCTGTCGGATGAAGTGAAAGAACGTTTGGTCTTCGAATTGTATATCATGAAGACAATGGGTTTTCCAGGTTATTTCCTTATCGTGCAAGACTTCATCAATGCTGCCCGTACGCAATTGGGCGTTTCGGTAGGGCCAGGACGTGGATCGGCTGCCGGTTCGGCAGTGGCATATTGTTTGGGTATCACAAAGATAGACCCCATCCAATACGATTTGCTGTTTGAGCGTTTCTTGAATCCTGACCGTATCTCCTTGCCCGATATTGATGTGGACTTTGATGATGACGGGCGTGGCGAGGTGCTTCGTTGGGTAACCGAGAAGTACGGACAAGAGAAAGTGGCGCATATCATTACGTATGGCACAATGGCCACCAAACTTGCCATCAAGGACGTAGCCCGTGTGCAGAAGTTACCTCTTTCAGAGTCGGACCGCTTGGCCAAGTTGGTTCCCGATAAAATTCCTGATAAGAAACTGAACCTGCGGAATGCCATTGAGTATGTACCTGAACTACAGGCTGCGGAGGCATCTCCCGATCCTTTGGTACGCGATACGTTGAAGTATGCCAAGATGTTGGAGGGAAATGTGCGCGGTACGGGTGTGCATGCTTGTGGTACGATTATCTGTCGCGACGACATAACCGACTGGGTGCCTGTCAGTACGGCAGATGATAAGGAGACAGGTGAAAAGATGCTCGTAACCCAGTATGAAGGTTCCGTTATTGAGGATACAGGGTTGATTAAGATGGACTTCTTGGGATTGAAGACATTGTCCATCATCAAAGAGGCTGTTGAAAACGTACGTTTGCATCGTGGTCTGGATTTGGATATAGATAAGGTACCTATTGATGATCCGGTTACTTATAAATTGTATAGTGATGGTCGTACTATCGGTACGTTCCAGTTTGAATCTGCCGGTATGCAGAAATACCTGCGTGAGTTGCAGCCTTCTACTTTTGAAGACTTGATTGCGATGAACGCTCTTTATCGTCCGGGACCTATGGACTATATTCCGGATTTCATCGATCGTAAACACGGGCGTAAGCCGATTGAGTATGATATTCCGATTATGGAGAAGTATCTGAAAGATACGTACGGCATTACGGTTTATCAGGAGCAAGTGATGCTTTTGTCCCGTCTGTTAGCCGACTTTACCCGTGGTGAGTCCGATGCTTTGCGTAAGGCTATGGGTAAGAAGTTGCGCGACAAGTTGGACCATATGAAGCCTAAATTCGTAGAAGGTGGGCGTAAAAACGGACATGATCCCAAAGTGCTCGAAAAGATTTGGGGAGACTGGGAGAAGTTTGCATCATATGCTTTCAACAAATCTCACGCCACTTGCTATTCGTGGGTGGCCTATCAGACTGCTTATCTGAAAGCGAACTATCCGGCCGAGTACATGGCTGCCGTCATGAGCCGAAGTTTGTCGAACATCACTGATATTACCAAGTTGATGGATGAATGTAAGGCGATGGGAATAAAAGTGTTGGGACCTGATGTGAATGAGAGTAATCTGAAGTTTACCGTCAACCAAGAAGGAAATATCCGTTTTGGACTTGGAGCCGTGAAAGGAGTGGGAGAAAGCGCCGTGATGAATATCATGGAAGAGCGGGAGAAGAATGGTCCTTTTAAAGGCATATTCGATTTCGTGCAGCGTGTTAATCTGACAGCGTGCAATAAGAAAAACTTGGAATGTCTGGCTTTGGCTGGCGGTTTCGATGGATTCTCCGAGTTAAAGCGTGAACAGTATTTTGCTGTCAATGCCAAGAATGAGGTCTTTTTGGAAACTCTGGTGCGCTATGGCAACCGTTATCAGGTTGATCAGGCTGTAGCTGCCAATTCGTTGTTTGGTGAAGAAAATGTAGTCGCTATAGCTACTCCTGAAATTCCCGAAGCAGAACGTTGGACGGATCTCGATCGCTTGAACAAGGAGCGTGATCTGGTGGGAATCTATCTTTCTGCCCATCCGTTGGATGAGTATTCTGTGGTATTGAATCATGTTTGTAATACGCGTATGGCAGAGTTGGAGGATAAATCCGTGCTTGTCGGACGGGAAATTACGATGGGAGGTATAGTGACTTCTGTGCGTCGGGGTATCAGCAAAAACGGTAATCCATATGGCATTGCTAAGATTGAAGACTATTCCGGTTCTGCCGAACTTCCCTTCTTTGGTAATGATTGGGTGACCTATCAGGGATATTTGGGTGAACGTACCTTCCTTTATATCAAAGCTCGTTGTCAACCTAAACAATGGCGGCAGAATGAGTTGGAGCTTAAGATCACTTCGATGGAATTGTTGCCTGATGTGAAAGAAAAGCTAATTTCCAAGATTACGATATTGATTCCACTTACTGTGCTGAATAAAGCGTTGGTCATGGAGCTTGCTGCATTGTTGAAAGAACATTCTGGCACGACGGAGTTGTATTTCAAAGTGGTAGACAAGGAGAGTAAGGCTGTATTGGATATGTTTTCACGTCCGGTGAAACTTTCTGTAGGACGTGATTTAATATCCTATTTAAATAATCACTCCGAATTGGAATTCCGGATAAATTAGTATCTTTGTTCGCCCTATTGCAGTATGTAGGGAACGAATATTGGTTTGATAATTAACAATTAAATAAAATAGTAAAAGAAATGGCTTTAGAAATTACAGACAACAACTATAAGGAAGTCCTGGCAGAAGGCAAACCTGTAGTGATTGATTTTTGGGCACCTTGGTGCGGTCCTTGCAAGATGGTAGGACCTGTTATTGATGAATTGGCTGGAGCATATGCAGGTCAGGTAATCGTAGGTAAGTGTGATGTGGATGAAAATAGCGATCTGCCGGTAGAGTTTGGCATTCGCAGTATCCCTACTGTTTTGTTCTTCAAGAACGGTGAGTTAGTTGACAAACAGGTTGGTTCAGCAGCTAAATCGGTTTTTGATGAAAAGATAAAGAACCTGCTCTGATAAGAGTAGTATATATAAATAAGGTATTCACCCTTAAAAAATAACTGTTATGGGAATGGAAGATGATTTCTTAAAAGATGATCTCGATGCAGAAAAGACTATCGAATATATCAAGAGTTATTTGCCTCAGGAATTGAAAGGAAAATTCTCTGATGATGAATTTTATTATTTCCTCGATCTGATTGACGAGTTTTATTCGGAGAGTGGTATTCTTGATGTAGCTCCGGATGAGGACGGATGCGTTGAAATTGACTTGGGAAAGGTGGTGGATTTCATCGTGGAGGAAGCCCATAAGGATGGGATAGATGATTATGATCCGGAAGAGATTCTGTTCATTGTTCAAGGAGAACTGGAATATGCAGAGTCATTGGGTGATGATGAATAAATAGTTTTCTGTTAAGTAAAAAAAGAGGTCCGGACGTTGTGTTCGGACTTTTTTGTGGAATTATTCCACAGTTGTGGAGTGGAATCTACACTTTATATAAGGCTTTTTGTGGAATGAGTATCAGTCGATCGTTCATTGGTTATACCATTCTTGTTCAATAGTTCTCCTGTTCCCACCCAGTCGTACTTCATTCTTTTTCAGCCGTATTTCATTTTTATAACAGTTGTTATATTCTTCCCTATTATCGGTTCTCATAGGTTATTCGTGAAATAATGGAAGATAATTGGTGAACTTTGGCACGTCGGTTGTGTTTTTCTATATAGGGTTTTTAACATTAACATAAACAGAGTGCTTATGAGATCGTTTTTTAAACAGAGAGAAGTTAGGATAACGAAGAAACAGAGTGTGATTGCCATACTGGGTATCGTGTTGTTGGTAGGGATTTATTGGGGTGTCACCCATCGTTCTGAGCCGATATCGAACGTGCCGGTAGTGGCTGTGGAGCCGGTGATGCGGGATGATGTAGAGATTTATGGTGAGTATGTAGGGCGTATCCGTGCCCAGCAATTTGTGGAGGTACGCGCACGTGTGGAGGGGTATTTGGAAAATATGCTTTTCGAAGAGGGTACTTATGTGACAAAGAACCAGGTGCTGTTTGTGATCAATCGTGACCAATATGCAGCCAAGGCGGATAAAGCACGTGCACAGTTGAAGAAGGACGAAGCTCAGGCTCGCAAGGCACAGCGTGATTTGGAACGTATCCGACCGCTTTATGAACAGAATGCTGCCAGTCAATTGGATTTGGATAACGCGATAGCTGCATACGAAACTGCCCAAGCCAGTGTGGCTATGAGCCAAGCCGATCTTGATCAGGCGGAACTTGAATTGGGATATACCATTGTCCGCTCTCCGTTGTCAGGGCATATCAGCGAGCGTTATGCTGATTTGGGTACGCTGGTAGGGCCGGGAGCCAAGTCGCTGCTGGCAGCTATCGTGAAGAGCGACACTGTATTGGTTGACTTTAGTATGACGGCATTGGATTACCTGAAGACCAAAGAACGCAATGTAAATCTGGGGCAAAAAGATTCCACCCGTTCCTGGCAACCGAACATTTCTATTACACTTGCCGACAATACGGTTTATCCGTACAAAGGGGTTGTTGATTTTGCCGAGCCGCAGGTTGATCCCAGCACCGGAACGTTTTCTGTCCGTGCCGAGATGCCCAATCCGAAACATGTATTGTTGCCGGGACAGTTCACGAAAGTAAAGTTGCTGTTGGATGTACGTGAGCAGGCAACGGTTGTTCCCTTGAAATCGGTGATTATAGAGAAAGGGGGGGCATACGTATTTGTCATGCGCCGCGATTCCACTGTAGAGAGGCGTTTCATAGAGTTGGGACCGGAGTTTCAGAACCAGGTGGTGGTGGAAAGAGGTTTGATTCCGAATGAAACCATTGTGGTGGAAGGATATCATAAACTAAGTCCGGGCATTAAAGTCAAGGTCAACAATGCACTGCTGAACAAAGAGGAAAAAGGGGATGAAAAGGAAGGAAATGAATAAATCGTTCTTACTTTTCTATAAAAAAAGAGAAATAATTATGTAACTGTCAGATTATGAATGTGCTGGTTCATCCCATGTATAGAGGGTACCTAATTACGTCTTTTAGGGTATCATAAGTATACTACTGAGATAACCTAAAAAAAGAATAGGGCACAAACTGATAGTTTTTATAATGAATATTCGTAATAACCATCAAGCAACATATCTATGAAAGTGAATTTCTTTATAGACAGACCGGTATTCTCGGCTGTCATCTCGATACTGATTGTCATTGTGGGCATCATCGGACTGACCATGCTTCCCATTGACCAATATCCCCAGATTACCCCTCCGGTAGTGAAGATCAGTGCATCCTATCCGGGCGCGAGTGCGCTGACGGTATCGCAGGCCGTTGCCACGCCTATCGAACAGGAGCTGAACGGCACGCCGGGCATGCTCTATATGGAGTCCAACAGTTCCAATTCCGGTGGTTTTTCGGCAACGGTGACGTTTGACATCTCCGCCGATCCGGATTTGGCGGCGGTAGAGATACAAAACCGTCTGAAGCTGGCGGAATCCCGTCTTCCGGCAGAAGTCGTGCAAAACGGTATTTCCGTAGAGAAGCAGGCAGCCAGTCAGTTGATGACCATCTGTCTCATGTCTTCCGACCCGAAGTTCGATGAAATCTATCTGAGCAACTTTGCTACGCTGAATGTGCTCGATTTGCTTCGCCGTATTCCCGGTGTAGGTCGTGTGTCGAATATCGGTAGCCGTTACTATGCCATGCAGATCTGGGTGCAACCGGACAAGCTGGCTAACTTCGGGCTGACTGTGGCGGACTTGCAGAATGCACTCAAAGACCAGAACCGTGAATCTGCCGCCGGTGTTTTGGGGCAGCAACCGGTGAAGGGGTTGGATATCACCATTCCCATTACCACACAGGGACGTCTTTCTACAGTTGCGCAATTTGAAGAAATCGTGATACGTGCCAATGCGGATGGCTCTATCATCCGTCTGCGCGATGTGGCGCGTGTCTCTCTTGAGGCCTCTTCTTACAATACGGAAAGCGGCATCAACGGTGGAAATGCGGCGGTGTTGGGCATCTATATGCTGCCGGGTGCCAATGCGATGGAAGTGGCGGAGAACGTCAAGAAGGCGATGGAAGAGATCAGTGCCAACTTTCCTGACGGACTGAGTTACGAGATACCTTTCGATATGACCACTTACATCTCAGAGTCTATCCATGAGGTCTATAAGACGTTGTTCGAAGCTTTGGTGCTGGTGATTATCGTCGTGTACCTGTCGTTGCAGAACTGGCGTGCCACATTGATTCCGATTGTGGCAGTGCCCATCTCGCTGATTGGTACATTCGGCTTCATGCTGATATTCGGTTTTTCGCTCAATATGCTTACGCTGCTCGGACTGGTGCTTGCCATCGGTATTGTGGTGGATGACGCCATTGTGGTGGTGGAGAATGTGGAGCGTATCATGTACGAAGAGAAACTTTCGCCCTACGATGCCACGAAGAAAGCGATGGAAGGACTGACAGGTGCCATTGTAGCTACGTCGTTGGTACTGGCGGCAGTATTCGTTCCGGTTAGCTTTTTAGGAGGCATCACGGGACAGCTTTACCGCCAGTTCACGGTGACGATTGTGGTTTCCGTATTGCTTTCTACGGTCGTTGCATTGACACTTAGTCCGGTGATGTGCTCGTTGATATTGAAGCCGGAGTCCCGTAAGCGGAAGAACAAGGTGTTCCGTTACATCAACTATGCACTGAATACGGGCAACCGTAAATATGTCCGTCAAATATCACATGTGATTGGTAATCCTCGGCGGGTGATGGGAGCGTTCGGAATCGTATTGGTTGGAATCTTCCTGCTGAATCGGTTAATACCGACCAGCTTCCTGCCGGTAGAAGATCAGGGATATTTCAAAGTGGAACTGGAACTGCCTGAGGGGGCGACACTGGAACGCACGCGTACCGTTACGGAACGTGCCGTAGAGTATCTGATGCAAAACCCGACAGTGGAATATGTGCAAAGCGTAGTAGGTAGCAGCCCGCGTGTAGGCAGCAGTCAGGCACGTAGCGAACTGACCGTTATCATGAAACCTTGGGAAGCAAGAGACGGGCAGACCGTTGACAAAGTCATGGCTCAGGTGAAGAAAGACCTGCAAGAGTATCCTGAGTGTAAGGTCTATCTGTCTACGCCACCGGTCATTCCGGGACTGGGCAGTTCGGGAGGTTTCGAGATGCAGCTTGAAGCACGCGGAGACGCCACATTCGACAATCTGGTGCAGGCAACCGATACTTTGATGTATTACGCGTCCCAATGCAAGGAACTCTCCGGGCTTTCCTCTTCCCTGCAGGCGGACATACCACAGCTCTATTTTGATGTGGACCGGGATAAAGTGAAGCTGGCGGGTGTACCTTTGGCGGATGTCTTCTCCACGATGAAGGCTTATACCGGTTCGGTCTATGTGAACGACTTCAATATGTTCAACCGCATCTATCGCGTATACATTCAAGCGGAGGCGCCTTATCGGGAGCATAAGGAGAACATCAATCTCTTTTTCGTGCGCGGGACGGGCAATGTGATGATTCCTTTGACATCCCTCGGAACAACGTCGTACACCACCGGTCCCGGCAGCATCAAGCGCTTCAACATGTTCAACAGTACGGTGATTCGTGGCGGAGCCGCCGAGGGTTATAGTTCCGGGCAGGCAATGGAGGTCATCGAGAGAGTGGCGCGTGAACATTTGCCGGACAATATCGGAGTGGAATGGAGCGGGCTCTCCTATCAGGAGAAGTTGGCAGGCGGCAAGACGGCATTGATCCTTGCTTTGGTCTTCCTGTTTGTCTTCCTTTTCCTGGCTGCACTCTACGAGAGTTGGTCAATCCCTGTCGCCGTATTGCTTTCGTTGCCGGTTGCCGCATTGGGTGCCTATTTGGGAGTATGGTTGGGTGGACTGGAGAATGACGTCTATTTTCAGATCGGACTGGTCATGCTGGTCGGTCTGGCTGCAAAGAATGCCATCCTGATTGTAGAGTTCGCCAAAGAGCAGGTAGATGGCGGGGCGAATGTGGTGAAGGCGGCTTTACGTGCCTCTCAGCTGCGCTTCCGTCCTATCCTGATGACGTCGTTGGCGTTTATTCTCGGCATGTTGCCGATGGTGATTGCCAGCGGACCGGGAGCTGCAAGCCGTCAGGCGATCGGTACAGGTGTGTTTTTCGGAATGATTCTGGCGGTGACGGTAGGCATCCTGCTGGTTCCCTTCTTCTTTGTGCTGATCTATAAGGCGAAGGCGAAAGCCAAAAGTGCGAATATCAAACAAGTTACCAAACGATTTAAACGATAAGTTATGAAACGGAGATATATGATATATTATGTGCTGGTATTGGCAGTAGCACTTACTTCTTGCCAGTTGGGCAAGCACTACGCCCGTCCGGAACTGAACCTTCCCCAGCAACTTGATGCTACGGAGCAGGATACCCTTTCCATTGCCGACCGTCGGTGGTGGGATATCTATACGGACACTACCCTTCAGGCGCTTATTGAACGTACGCTCGAATACAACAAGGACATGCAGATTGCCGCTGCCCGTGTAAAGGAACTGGCAGCGATGAAACGCATTGATTTAGCCAATCTCTTTCCGCAAGTCAGTGGCAAGGTGTATGCCGATAAGGAGGCGGAGAACTATGGCGGTGACAATTACTCTTCGGATAGAGGCTATGAAGCCAAAGCAGTTGTCTCATGGGAAGTAGATCTTTGGGGAAATCTGCGTTGGGCGAAAGATAAGAGTACGGCAGAGTTTCTGGGGTCGATCGAAGCACAACGCGCCTTAAAGATGAGTTTGGTGGCAGAAGTGGCACAAGCCTACTTCGAGTTGGTGGCTTTGGATAACGAACTGGCTATTGTGCGTCAGACGCTTGCCGCACGTAAGGAGGGTGTCCGCTTGGCTAAAATCCGTTTCGAGGGTGGACTGACATCGGAGACTTCCTACCAGCAGGCGCAAGTGGAGTTAGCACGTACGGCGACACTGGTGCCCGACCTGGAACGGAAGATATCCATCAAGGAGAACGACATCGCCTTCTTGGCTGGTGAATATCCCCGGAAGATAGCACGTGCCGTGTTGCCGAAGGAGCCGGAACTGCCGGAGAGTCTTCCGGTAGGACTTCCCTCCATCTTACTGGAGCGCCGACCGGATGTGCGTCAGGCGGAGCAGAAACTGATTGCTGCCAATGCGTCTGTGGGAATTGCCTATACTAACATGTTTCCCCGCTTGAGTCTGACTGCCCACTATGGACTGGAGAGCGCTGAGTTCGCTGATTTCCTGAAGTCCCCTTACCACTTCTTGAGCGGTTCACTGCTGACTCCCCTGTTTGCCATGGGGAAGAACCGCTCCATGCTGAAGGCGAAGAAGGCGGCATACGAAGCCGAATGTCATGCCTACGAGAAGTCGGTGCTGACTGCCTTCAAGGATGCGCGCAATGCTATTGTTGACTTCAACAAGGTGAAGGAAATCTACGAGTCGCGCCTGCAATTGGAGCAGTCGGCGCGGACGAATGTAGAACTGGCGCAGTTGCAATATATCAATGGAGTGATCGGATACCTGGATGTACTGGACGCCCAGCGTGGATACTTCGACGCCCAGATAGGGTTGAGTAATGCGATAAGGGACAAGCAGATAACGCTGGTACGGCTTTATAAAGCGCTTGGCGGAGGCTGGCAATGAGCGGGAGGCATTCTTGATCGGTTTATACAGGCGGTGTATTCAGAAAGAAGAACACCGCCATGCCGATCAGGATAATCCCCAGCACGCCATAAAACAGCCTTGCGCGTTGCCGTCCCACACTACGGACGGCAAACTGTGTGTTGTTGGCAGTGAAGAACCACTCCCAGTTGAACAGGGCAGCCAGCAACGAAACGATGCCGGCTGCCGCAAAAATGCCTTGAATGAGGTATTGGCTTGCCATATCTTACTCTTGGCTTTTCATGGTCAGTTTGCGCGAACCGTCTTCCTGCTCTTCGATGGTGACGCATACCGTGTTGCCCGGCAGCAGTTCTTCTATCAGTTCCGGCCATTCGATGAAGCAAAGCGCTCCGCTATAGAAGTAGTCTTCATACCCCATGTCATACACTTCCTCCAGCTTCTTGATGCGATAGAAGTCGAAGTGGTAAATCAGTTCGCCGGCTATCTCCGAACGATATTCGTTGATGACGGCGAAGGTAGGAGAGGTGACTACATCCTCAACCCCCAGTTCGCGGCAAAGAGCCTTGACGAAAGTCGTCTTGCCTGCTCCCATCTTTCCGTAGAAGGCAAAAACAGTGTTGTCGCCCATCGCCGCGATGAACTCGCGGGCGGCGTCGTGAATTTGGTCTAAAGATTGAATTTTAATTTCCATTGTTTATCGTTTTATTTAAGTTTATATCTGCTTGTCAGCGGTACTTCGCCTTCTCAACTGTTCAGTGTGATGAGCGGGATAATCATCTCCTCCATCGAGATGCCCCCATGCTGGAAGGTATCCGTGTAGTAGCCGGTATAGTGGTTATAATTGTTCGGATAGGCGAAGAAGTCCCGTCCGGTGGCGAAGATGTAGCGCGTGCTTACGTTGGGTGAAGGCAGATGGGCATCTGCGGGGCGGGCTATCTCGAACACCTGTTTGGAATTGTAGGTCATGTTGCGTGATAGCTTGTAGCGCAGGTTGGCGTTGATTTCCTTGCCGTTGCTCTGCACCTTGACCGGATTATTCACGCGGATGCTACCGTGGTCCGTCGTGATGACGACGTGTTGCCGGCTGTTGGCGAGGGCTTTCAGCAGCTCTTTCAGCGGTGAGTGCTTGAACCACGAGAGGGTGATGCTGCGATAAGCCGCTTCGGTGGAGGCAAGTTCGCGTATCATCTTGCTTTCCGTGCGGCTGTGGCTCAACATGTCTATGAAGTTGAACACGGCGACGTTGAGGCTGTTCTGCATCAGCGAAGGCAGTTGCGACAACAGGCGTTCGGCACCTGCGGCATCGTTTATCTTGTGGTAAGAGAAGGTATCGTTGCGCCGGAAACGCTCGATGATGGTGCGTATCAGCGGGGCTTCGTTCACGTTCTTGCTCTCTTCGTCGTCTTCATCTACCCATAGGTCGGGGAAAAGGTGTGCGATCTGGTCGGGCATCAGACCGGAGAAGATGGTGTTTCGTGCATACTGCGTGGCAGTGGGCAGGATGCTGAAGTAGAGTTGTTCGTCGAGGTTGAACAGGCCCGACAATTCGTTGGCGAGGACGCGCCATTGGTCGTACCGGAAGTTGTCGAGTACGATGAAGAACACCTTCTCCCCTTTGTCCAGCAAGGGGAAGAGGACGCGCTTGAAGATATCCGGGCTCATGAGCGGGCGGCTGTCAGCCTCTTTGCCGGATATCCAGCCTACGTAATGCTTCTTGATGAATTTGGCAAAGGCGGCGTTCGCTTCGGCCTTCTGCATGGCAAGCATCTCGTTCATGGGGCTGTCCGTAGCTTCCAGTTCCAGTTCCCAGTAGACAAGCCGCCGGTATAGTTCCATCCAGTCAGCGGCAGTCAGCGAATCATTGATTTGCATGCCTATCTTGTTGAAATTCTGTTGGTAACCGGTCTGTGCGGCTTCGCTGACGATGTCTCTGCGGTGCAGGTTCTTCTTTAGCGACAGCAATATCTGGTTGGGGTTGACGGGCTTGATCAGGTAGTCGGCTATTTTCTGCCCGATGGCCATGTCCATGATGTTTTCTTCCTCGCTCTTGGTAATCATGACAACGGGCACGGTAGGACGTATCTCCTTGATCAGCGCCAACGTTTGTAGTCCGCTTAGGCCGGGCATATTCTCATCCAGAAAGATAAGGTCGTAGGAAGAGGCATGGCAGCGGTCTATCGCGTCTTGTCCGTTGGTCACGGTGTCCACTTCGTAACCTTTGTTTTCGAGAAACAGGATGTGAGGCCTCAGCATGCTGATTTCATCATCCACCCAGAGTAATTTATCTTTCTTCATGTTATGTATAGTTACAAATTACGAGTTTTGAGCTACAAGTTATTAAGTTACTCGCGACTCTCTCGCTATTTCACTCCTCAAAGATAACGCTATTTTCCGGCTCCTCCTCTTCTGCAGGCCGATTTTCTTCTTTCCGGCGTTTCTCTTCTTCGGTGGGCAGGTTCAGCAGGGGTTCATCCAGTGTGTACCCTTTCAGTTCAGGCTCAGGGATAGAAGAGAAATGCGTGCGGTAGAAGGTATCATAGTCGTCGAAGCTGTATAGCTTGATGAGTTGTTCGTAGTTGGCTTCCGAGATGAGCAGGGCACGCATGCCGCTCAGCCGTTCGGCCATTTCGGGGGCGGCATAGAGCCTGCGGAAATATTGCAAGGCTTCGTCGTAGTTGCTGAACGGCTTCACGTGCAGCATGCCGATACCCCGTTCGTGGGCAAAGGCAAGGTCGAAGTTCTTCACCAAGAAGGTGGCGAAGTTGTAGCGTGCCACTTCAAACAGAAGCATGTTCTCGTTCACCTTTCCCTCTTCGTAGGCAAGGATGAAGAGGAAGGGCACCTCGCGTTCGGCACTGAACGCACTGTCGGGAGGAAGCGTGCCGGCATGCTCCAGGCTGTCGCCGGACAAACTGCCGACATCGGAGAGTGCACTGTTCCGCCTCTGCCAGATGGAGCCGAATGTATGGCTGTCTCGAGCCAGCAAACGTCCCTCCTGCACCCCTTTCAGAATATGGGCGGCAAGGTCGGTAATCTCGTTTTGCGGATATTGCTGCACAAGCTGTTTGAGGGTCGAGAGGAACTGTCCGGTTTCTCCTGCCTGTAGCCGCGTGACGGCATCGAGGAACATGAACTTCGGACGATGCTGCCCTAACGGATAGACCTCGGCGGAGCGGTGGGCGGCAGCGCGTACAGTGGTGGTGTCCCCCTCCACAAACGAACGGTAAGCATGCGCATAGAGCGAATCTTCCCGATGTTTGCCGTGTACGGCATTCTCCGCAAAGTCCGGGTCGGCAAGGGTCTTGGCATAACGGCTGTCGGGGAAGCGGGCGATGAGTTCCGACTTGCACGTTGCCGCCTTTTGCAGTGCCCTCTCCGCAACCTGCTGCGCAGAGAGGAGGCTGTCGGTACTGTTGTGACTGCCGGAAACGCGGTCGCTGCCGGCATAATGCGCTATTGCCGATTCGGTCAGGAAGAGTTGATAGTAAACCTCATCCAGCTGCCCGAATGTCGGGAACTGCTGTACCAACCGTTCAAACGCCGCTTCCGCCTTCCGGAAGTCCTGCATCTGGTCTTTGAATACTATGCCGGCGCCGTATAAGGCTTCCGACAACTGTGCGTTGGAAGCCTGCATAGCCTCTTCTGTCAACGGGATTTGTGCCAGATAATATTCGGGACGATGCGTATCCTTGTCGGGGCTGTCGGTGCCGGTCGCCTCCTTGCCGCCGTTTTCCGTTTTCCCCTTCCCGCTTTCTGTGGGAGAGGAGGGACGGGCTCCTGCTTCTTCTCCATGCCGGACAGAGTCTGCCGGTGCGGTCTGTTCCTGTTCGTTGTAGTCTATCTCTTCAAAATCGTCCAGTGCGACGACCGTCTTGTTTCGCCGCCTCCAGTTGTCTTCCAGTTTCCGTCGTCCCCATAGACGTTGGAATTCCGCTTTGCCCTGTTCCACCAGTTGCGGGTTGTAGAAGTACCAGGCTTGCTTTCCTCCCAAGGCGGGCTGTAGGGTTTGGTGAGCGTTGCTTTGCCCCGGCCGGGTCGTGGCGGACGAAACGACGGACTGGTCGTTTGCCGTCTCCAACATCTGCATACGCCTCTCTTCCCGTTCGGCTTCTTGGGCGGCTTTGCGTTCCTTCTCCTCTTGGGCAATGACCTGCGCGATGATTCCCTCGACGACCGCCATCCGCTCTTCCTCCGTCATTCCGGCAAGATGCTGCAAACTGTCTTGCAACTGTATGGCAGTGACGTGCGGCACCAGTTCATCCAATATCTTCGAGCGGTCGTTGGCGGTTTCATACTCCGGATGCACCTTGTCCATCAGTCCGATGGCTTCGGTATATGCCTTCTGCGCTTCGGCATAGCGCGTCTGCTGCCAGTACAGGTTTCCTAAGGTGAGTTGCAGCAGCCCCTTCTCCACACCGTTCCGCTTGCTCATTTCCGTGCCCTTCCGGTAGGCGGCGATGGCCTGCAAGGTATCTTTCTGAGCCAGATAGACATTGCCCAGTGCATAGTATATCTGGTCCAGGAACTCCTCATTCCTTTCGTCGCGGCTGAGGCGCAACAACTTTCCGGTGATGGAGCGCCCGTTTCCGGCAGGCATGACCTCCGTTTGCCGTATACGGGCACTGAGAGCCAACTCATAGGGCGGGTTGAGGCGGATGACTTTGCCGTAAGCCTGGAAAGCCTGTCCCGGTTGTTGCAATAGCTGGTAGGTCTGTCCGAGGAGGTAGTAACAGCGCGCTTTCTGCCTTTTGTCCTTTTCGTTCCTTGCCGTCTTCTCCAGATGCGGCACCGCCTCCCTGTACCGCTTGCCGGCCAGCAGGAAGTTTCCCGCAGCCGAGGCATACGGAGCGGCGAGCGACAAGGGGAGGCTGTCGTTGTTTGCCCGGTTCAGGGCATCTTCCGCATCATACTGCCAGCCCAGTGCGGAGTAGCAGCGTGCCAGCCAGATGAGTGCTTCGGAAGTGATGGTGACTTGTCCGCTGTAGAGGCGGGCAATGTAGGAGAATGTCGATGCGGCTTCCTGAAACTCCCCTTTCTGATATTGCGCCTTACCCATCAGCATCCATGCGCGGTGCAGGAAAGGATTGAACTCGCGGCGTGCCAGCCATTTCTTGTATTCATCCGTGTAGGTCCGTCCGGGGCGGCGTGCGGGACGGCGCTTGATGGAATGCTGCCGGATGGCCTTTTGTGCCTTCTCGATGGCGCGGTCGAAGTCGGAGGCGCCGATGCCGGCGGTCGTCGGGTTGCCTATGGGATAGAGGGGAAGCAGCTCCATGTAATTATCCTTGTTCCCTTGCTGTTGCGCCGCGAGACCTGCCTTGTAGGCTTCGTGGCCGTTGAAGTAGACGTTATAGCGGGTGGTCAGGGCATGATAGAAACGGGTACCGGCGGTGTTCTTGCGGGTGGAACATCCGGTAACGAGCATCAGGAGTAACAGGATGCCGATGGGGTAGGTTGCTTTACGTTTCAAACTATGCCAATGTTTTTTATGTATTCTGCATTTTTCGCTGTAAAGATAGATGAAAACTCTTTCCCAACTTGCATATCACATAAATTATGATGGAAAAGAATATGATGGCGGCTCCGGAGGGGACATTGAGGTAATAGGAGATCAGCAGTCCGCCCAGGCAACTGAGATAGCCGATGCCGATGGACAACCAGATAATCTGGTGGAAGCGGTGTGCGAAGAGGTTTGCTGTCATCTGAGGGATGGTGAGCAATGAGATGACCAGCACAATGCCCACCATGCGCAGGCAGGCGACGATGGTCAGTGCGATGAACATCATCAGCACATACTCGAACCGTTGCACCGGAATGCCCTGCGAACGGGCGAACTCCCTGTCGAAGGCGACGTAGATAATCGGGTGAAGATAGAGCGTAAAGAAGAGTGCGAGCAGCACGGCAAGCCCTCCTAACAGGGCGATGTCGCCCATCGTGATGGTCAGCACATTGCCGAACAGGTAGGCCGAAAGGTCGGGAGCAAAGCCGGGCGAAAGGAAGGAGAACATGATGCCCAGCGCCATGCCCAGCGTCCAGAAGACGGCAATGGCGGAATCTTCGCGCATGTCCTTGCGCTTACTCAGCCACTCCACTCCGAAGGCGGAAAGCACGGCGAAGACACCCGCTGCCAGAATCGGCGAGATGCCCGCATAAAGTCCCAACCCGATGCCGCCGAAAGAGGCATGGGTCAGTCCTCCGCTGATGAACACCAGGCGCCTTGTTACAATGTATGTACCGATAATTCCGCAGACGATGCTTGCCAGCAGACTGCCTGCGAGGGCATGTTGAAAAAATGTATATTGCAGTATCTCCATCTTGATTCAATTATAAAGCCTCTAATGAAACCCTGAAATTCAATCTATTCTCCGTCTCCTATTAATAAAGTATGAATAAAGAATAATTGTCAATTACCGATGACCAACCGTCAACTCGTTCTCTATATGATAAGAAACAATTGTCAATTGTCAATTGTCAATGCGTTCTCCGTTCTCCTATGATAAGGAACACTTCATCCTTGATATTGTTTGGCAGTGCAATGCCGCGCAGTTGCAGGCTTCTCACCCATCCGGCCACATCGGTATCCTGCATCGTATAGAATACGTCCCTGAATTCATCCTCCTGCTCCGGGGTATACTCTTCGGGGGCGGTGCCGATGTATTTGTCCAGTTCTTCGTCGTCGTAATACTCTATTTGCTTGCTGACGGCGGCCAACAGGCTATCCCGCTCGCATGTTTCATGTTGTCCGCAACATTCCGCATCCACCTCCTTCACCTCGGGCATGGCATCCAGTTCGCCGCGTTCTATCTTCTTCTGCAAGCGGCGGTTGCGGATGTATCCGGCCAAGAGGGCAATGCAGGCAAGCACAATCAGGCTGATAACCAGTATCCACATATCTTTTCTCGGTGTTTATTGTTTATTCAATGGTCTCAATCTCAAATCCCGCCTGCTGCAAATCCTTCCAGTATCCCGGATAAGACTTGGACACCACTTGCGGGTCGGCAATCTGCAAGTCCGCCATCTGCAGGGCGGCAGGTGCAAAGGCCATTGCCATCCGGTGGTCTTCGTAGGTCGCTATCACAGGACTGGCATCCGGTTGGCAACGCTCGCCGTCCCACAGCAGTATGCTGTCCTCTTCCGACTTCACCACGTAGCCCAATTTGCGTAGCTCGGTGATAAGTGCCTGAATCCGGTCGGTCTCCTTGATTTTCAGGCTTTGCAGTCCGGTGAAGCGGAAAGGGATATCCATCAGGCAGCACGTGGTTACAAACGTTTGTGCCAGGTCGGGTATGTCGACCAGGTCTTCTTCCATGCGCGTGACGGGGGTGCCGCATTTGGATAATGCCACTCCACGGTCGGTGTACGTTGTCCGTACGCCCAGTTTGCCGAATAACTCGGCTCCCCGGCTGTCGCCCTGATAGCTGTGCGCAAAGAGACCTGTCAGTTCCACGGTCTGCACTGTGTTGTCTTTCCCGTTGGCTTTTCCGTTGGCGGCGGTGCCCTGGCTCAGGGCGACCATCTGATACCAGTAGGATGCGGCGCTCCAATCGCTTTCCACGGTGAAGGGGATGTCTTTATAGGCTCCCGGATGCACGGTGATGCAATCTTCGGCGCTCCATGCGGCGGTTGCACCGAACTCTGTCATCAGTTGCAGGGTCAGGTTGATGTAGGGGCGCGAGATGATTGTCCCCGTCAGTCTTAGATTCAGTCCGTTCTTCAGTACGGGACCTATCATCAGCAGGGCGGAGATGTATTGCGAACTGACGTTTCCTGCCAGGGTGATTTCCTTTCCTGCCAGTTCGGTGCCCGTGATGCGCAGCGGGGGGAAACCCTCCTTGCCGGCATACTCTATCTTCGCACCCAGTTCACGCAGGGCGTCCACAAGAATCCGTATGGGGCGTTGTTGCATCCGTTCGGTACCCGTGATGATGCGTGTGCCGGGCGTGGCGCTCAGGTAGGCGGTGAGGAAACGCATTGCGGTGCCTGCGGCGAGGATGTCGATGTGTTCGGGTGCTCCGTCCAAGGCTTTGACCATGACACGGGTGTCGTCGCAGTCGCTCAGGTTGGCAGGCGTAATGCTTCCCTGTGCCAGTGCGTGTAGTATTAATGCCCGGTTGCTGATGCTTTTGGATGCCGGGAGCTGGATCGTGGTGTGTAAATTGGCAGGTGCCGAAAGTTTATAGCGCATAGTCGTATTCTTTCTTGGAATCTGATAGCTGGTTTACAGACAACAAAAGTACAACAAATATCCGAATAAAGAAACATCGGTGGTTGATTCTGACACGGCTTCTTCATTTACAGGAGTTATCACTTCGTTAGGAGTTAAAGCCAATAGTGTTGGCTTATGAAGTTACCCGTAGTTTACTCAAGGCTTGAACACGGGGTAGCCGAATTTCCCGCGTTGCATGGTCAGTACTTTATGCTGCCCTATTCGGGTCTTGTTGTAGGTGCGCAGGGTGACGCTTTGTTTTTTCGTGCTGCCGTTGTCGAAGGCTATCGTGATGTAATACTCTATTCGTTCGCCATCGGGTATGTAACGATGTCTTCCTACCCGTCGTGTCTTTTTGTGTTTTTCCTGGTATTTGTTCACGATGACCACTTCTTCTTGGTACGTGGAGGCAGGGTCGGCGAGCAGGAGGTTTCCCGAAAGAAACAGGGTGTAGCCGATGATGCCGGCACACACAAAGTGGCACAGGAGGTTGGCTGCCTTGTTGTCCGTAGTTGTCATCCAAGCCCATTTACGGTAACAGAAGACGGTCAGGGCAGCCGTGCATAGGGCTATTCCGGCGGGAATCCACCACTTGACCAGTGTTCTTGTGTATATGCCGTAACTGATGCCACAGGCACAAAAGAACGCGATAAAAAGCAGGGCACGTATCAGTTTGCTGAAAAAGTTTCTCATGATGTATTTTGCTTTTGGTTTTGTTTCTTATCGATGTTTTTTGGGGCATGCGTTATGCCAATGTGGGTACAAAGATAATGCGCCTTCCCTGCGCTGCAAAAATAAACAGGCTTATTTTTGGTTCATCCGGCATATTGGGTGATGGTGCACTTTTTATTCGTTTTATCATTCTTCCAAATTGTCGGATTGTCCCGGGCTTTGTGTCCGATTCCCGTGGGGTTTTCCGGACAAATGCGGGGCAACGTTCCGGCAAACCCCAGGGGATACGGACGCAAATGCGGCGGCTTTTTATCCGTACTCCGGCTACTTGTGTTGCAAGCGGGCGTTCCACAGGGAGTGGTCGTCAGGCCGTGGAGGGGAGTTGTCGAGGATGGGGCGGCCGTTGTATATGCGGCGTCCTCCCGGCTGCAGCTCGTGGCGGCAGGAGGTGGCGGACGGGACGTTCCGGTCGTTCACGGCATTTTCTTCTTTTTCTTCTTCTTCTTTTTCTGTAGAAGAAATATTTTTTCTTTCTTTCTCTTTTTCTTTTTTTATATATATGGGCGTGTTTGTGTTGCTTGTTTCAAGGAAATTGCAATCAAACACTTGTTTATCAGTATGTTCAGGCTGTTTTTGTGACGTTTCTCTTACTTGTTTTCCACTGTTTTTCGCTTGTTTTCCGTCAAAAAACGCTTGTTTTTCGTCATTTTTCGTTCGTTTTTTGCCATTTTCTGCTTGTTTTCCGCTGTTTTTTGATGGATTTTCATCGTTTTTCACTGAATTCTCGTCATTTTTCAGCGGATTTTCGTCGGAAACGGATGGATTTTCGCTGTTTTTTGTTCGTTTTCTGCTGTTTTTTGCTTCGGTTTTGCTGTTTTTTGCTTCAGAACTATCATCAGAAATGATAAAATCAAAGTTGTTTTTTGCTTTGGTTTTGCTGTTCTTCCGGTTTGTTTTGTTTCCTCTCTGCGGCTTGGCGGGAGTGTTTCCGCAGGTCGCTTCTTCGTCGATTGTCCCTCCTTCGCATACCAGTTTCAGGGGGATGATGTATCCTTTTTCAATCTCGAACAGGCCGGATTCCAGCACCACTTGTTTCATCAGTCTGTAGGTGTAATACCTGGTTGCAAAAGGCTTCAAGTTTTCCAGTCGGCAACACTTTTGGGGGAAGTAGGACAGCTTTTCGCGGATATACCAGTACAATCCGTAGCCTTTGCCGTGCAGCTTTTCTTCCAATGCATGTATTCGCTGGTCGAACGAAGCCGCGATGGGATGTGTGAAATAGAAGTTTGTCGTCATTGTTTTTTCTCCTTTCTGAAAACGTTCGTAAAATGTAGGATCAAGTTCGTAAGCTCAACTTTCGCAGCGTACAAGGGAACTTTCGCAAGATATAAGTTTGTGTTATGCTAATATGGGTACAAAGATAATACGTCCTCCCTGTTTTGCAAAATAAATAGGCTTATTTTGTTACACAAGGAGGGCGCTATTGGGGTTTAGGTGTTCTTTTTTTGATTTAGGATGAAACGGGGGGTACATCCACTTTCACTTTTGGGGATTTATTCCCATGTGAAAGTGGAAACATCTGAGTACCCCTCATCTTCATTAATTATAGTGAAACTTTCTATATATCCGTCTTTGTCAAATGTATAAGTGTATTTAACTGTGGATTCGTGGTTACCGGAACGATGTATCCTTTGATCGGGTAACTGTGTGCAGCGTAAACCAATTAATTCGGGGTGTGCATAGATGATACCTTCTCCACTGACACCATTTCTAATAAAAATATCGTAGAGTGGAAAATATCCTTTACAACTCTTTCCGCTATAAGTATATTCGATTGTGATATCGTGATTATCTTTATAGTTTTCTACAACTTTTACAATCCGATCTTTTCCCCAAGTAAAAGTACGGCGGGTTGAATGTACATCCTTTAGTTCTATTAATTGATTGGAGGAATTATAGGAGAATGTGGCGTTGTGGTTCTGTTCATGTAAACTTCTAATTAGATTGTTATTTCTGTTTATAGAAAAAGTCGTAGTTTTCTGATCTCTCCCATTGTTATATTCCCAAATTTCCGTGATAGTTCCATCACCCCAAGTATAATTATATGTATAATTATAATAAAACATAGTACTCAATCGACCTTTTGAATCGTAGATAAAGTCATGTATACCTGTTGGTTGAATTAAATTAGTGAATATTTTATCTGTCCAATCGGACGGT
>NZ_CAJUHF010000008.1 GCF_910585845.1 uncultured Bacteroides sp.
CACTTGAAAATTAGATGTTTAACAGCATAAATTTAAATTTTGTCATCTACTAAACCGGTTCCCATATAAAAGTAGAAGGGTGATTACGATCACGACGTACCAAACCACGAATATCAGAATAGGCCCTTTCGGAGAAAATAGGTTCATCGTTCCAAAATTGCCATCCGGCAACAGCCAATATCGTTAAAATGCCAAATTCATCACAGGCATCCAGAAAAGCAGGATCATGCGGGTAATGGATACAGCGTACGATACGCACTCCTGCATCACGCAATTTTTTTGCATCGCGCCAATGCAATGAATTGGACAACGCATTACCGATAATGGCAAAATCCTGGTGACGATTAACTCCTATCAGTTTGTCACGATAGGGTTTATCATTCAAGTATAATCCATCTTTCCCGCTATACTCTATCTTACGAATTCCTATTCTTTGTAACATGCCATCAATAAGATGGCCATTTTCATCAACCAATTTAATCTCTAATTGATGCAAAACAGGAGAATCAGGTGTCCAAAGCATCGGACAATCCACATGCAGTCTCATATCATAATGGTCTGCCTTTCCCTTCCGTAACGAGAGACTTTTCACCTCTTTACAAATTTCTTTGTTGTAGATATCTCGTAATGTCAACATTAATTTTCCTTTAAACAAACCTGTCGACTCATTACGCAAGTGCATTTTCACACCTATTTCCGCCCTATCTTCTGAAACATAAGGATAATGAATAAAAACACCGCCACCGGCAATCTCATCTTCATAGTTAGCATCCGTTATATACACACGATCATGGGCAATCAAGAAACAGTCTCTGTAAACCCCTCCAAAATAAGCAAAATCCAAAGCTTGCTGAGGTTTACCAGGTAAAAACGAAGAATCATCACTATTATCCGCACAAACACTCAACAGATTCTCTGCCTCAAAACTCAAGTCTTCCGTTACATCTACGATGACGGGCAAATAACCATTGAAATGCTCTTTTAGTAACTTTCCGTTAAGCCAGATCCGTGACTTGCCCATGATACCTTCAAAATGCAGATAAACTTTTTTATTTTTCAGTTCTCCAGACACGGAAAAGTTCTTCCTGTACCATGCCTCTCCCTGATAATTAATACTACCACTGGCCTCTTCAGGAAGCAAATCGAGTCCATGAGGTATATTCACAGCCTCCCATGAAGAATCATCAAACTCCTTTTTCCATGCATCCGGACAACTCCCTTTATAAAACCGCCATCCCACATTCATATTATATACTTCGCGCCCACTACCGGCAAGCTCATAAAAACCTGCCGTAGAAAAACGCGATTCACCTGCCTGCACACCTGAAGCAAAAAGTTGCAACAATAAGACGATCACACAAATCATCCCGGAAAATATTGTTTTGTTGTATTTCATGACACTATTTTTTTTGCTTACTATTATATCTCAATAATGCTTCCAGATAATAATAATCTGCATATACCAAAGGAACATCTATCTCATTTTTATGGGGAATACTTCCTACACTATGCATCAGAATAAAATTACAGTTCGTCCCCGCTTCCGCCAAATAAACCGGTGAGGAAAGACTCTTCAATATATGTTCAGCCGCCTGTTCATACTTTTCCCCATCAGCCACATAATCTGCCAATTCCCCAAAAGCTGAAGCAACAATGGCTGCTGCCGAAGCATCACGTGGTACTTCCTTAAACATCTGAGAATCATAATTCCAATCAGGAACATATCCTTCCTGACCGGCATTGAAATCCCAATATGGTATCCCGTCTTCCGGCAAATTCGGATGATTCAGCCAAAAGTCGGCTGTATGTATAGCCATGTCCAGGAAATCTTTTCTTTTTGTTTCACGATAGGCCATCGTATAGCCGTAAATAGCCCATGCCTGTCCACGCGCCCAAGCAGAATTGTCCGAAAAGCCCTGGCAAGTAGCTTTATGAAGCACTTTTCCGGTCTCCTCGTCATAATTCACTACGTGATAATTACTATAATCTGCACGGAACTGATTCTTCGCAGTGGTCTCAGCATGCGTATTAGCAATATTTGCATAGACAGAATCTCCTGTTACCTTCGTTGCAAAATATAAAAGTTCCAAATTCATCATATTATCAATGATCACAGGATAAAACCACTCATCTGTTCCGTTCCATGCTTTTCGGTAATTCCATGACTCAATACACCCCGTTTTCTCATTAAAACGAGTGCACAGCGAACGGGCAGACTCTATCAAAATGTCTTTATAGGCTTCATTACCGGTCAAACGATATGCATTGCCAAAACTACAGTACATCAGAAAGCCAATATCGTGATGATTGGTCAGTTTCTTCAACGGTTCAAGAGCTTCGGTCCATTTTATCGCCGCCTCTTTCCAGTTTTCATCATGATTATATTCATATATATACCACAAACATCCCGGATAAAATCCTTCGGTCCAATCATTCTTTTTCGTAGTTTTCAATTTTCCATCTTTAATGGTACGCGGATACTCAGTAGGTTCTGGTATTACTTTCAACTGAGCAGAAAGCTGCTGTTCCGCTCGTTCAAAGCCATAAGACACAATATTTTCCTCATTCTTTGTACCACACGAGCAAAAAACAAGCAAACACAATATCCAAAGTTTATTCATTTTCATCCTTAATCCTTTTTACCTAAATAATTATTATTTATTTGATACAGATAATCCATACTGGATAATTAACAGAAAGGCCGTTCTGACTTTTTAATGTAACAACGGCCTTTCTTTAGTCTATATTTACTTCACTTACTACTTCCAACCCGGATTCTGTTCCAATTTATCATTCTTGAAAAGTTCCGTATTAGCAATCGGATAGAAGTATAACTTATCATCAACAGGACGTGTGTCCAATAATTGCCTTGCATAATTTATCCCGGCTTCTCCCTTTGTTATCTTCACTCCATAAATATCTTTTGAAACATCCAGCTCTTTCCATCTACGAAGATCCCAAAAACGATGCCCTTCAAAAGCAAGTTCAACCCTGCGTTCATTCTTCAGACGTTTCAGAAAATCTGCCGATGATAAAGTTTCAGGCAATGCAGGCATCTTTATTCCATCTCTGCCGCGCACCTGATTTACAGCCTGCAATGCAGATATACCACATTTCTCATTCGTAAATGTAATGTCATTATAAGCATTGACCATAGCCTCAGCATAGTTCAGCAATACTTCCGCATATCTAAACAATATCCAGTTGTGATGAACTTTTGTGGTTGGTGCACCAGCCTCAAAACTGACACTGCTATTGACATACTTACGCAAGTAGTATCCTGTCGTCGTAGCATTAGTCAGTGGTAATCCATTACTTCCTCCTTCCCATATTTCCACTTCCTTCCCTGCCGGCCATTTCATATTATTATGCACAATGGTCAGATAAAAACGGGGATCTCTCTGAGCGTAAGGATTCTCTCGCATAGCTTCATTATTCCAATCAAAAGATTCACCGTTACTCATTTCAAACGCACTTGCCAGATTTTCCGTCGGACAAGTAGATGTTTTTCCACCTGTCACTCCCATAGGGAAATTAGAAGCTTCGAAACCGTTATTTTCTCCATTAGGACGAGCCCAAATAACCTCCTGACTTCTATTATTCTGTGCTCCGAACAGATTTGCAAAATTCTTATCCAAAGTATATCCCAAAGCAGACTGGTTGCCTATAATTTCATAAGCGGCTTCTGCAGCGGCAATCCACTTACTTTTATCGTTATTCGGATTGAACAAAGGACTTGCAGCATATAATGCGGCACGAGCTTTCAACGCCAAGGCAACACCTTTCGTCACACGTCCTACCTCCTGCTCTTTTCCGAAGTTTACATAACTCACCGGAAGCAGTTCAGCCATTTCCGTACATTCGGAAATAATAAAATTCAAGATTACATCGGCTGATACAGGCTCAGCATTATTCGCCTCTTCTTTAGTAACAACTTTGGTTATTAACGGGATATTCCTATAACGCTTCACCAACTCAAAATAGAAAAATGCACGCAAGAAACGAACTTCATATTCGTAATTCGGATACTCCTTCATCCAGTCTTCATACTCATCTCCATACTTCCAGTCTTCGAAAGTCAGTCCTACCATATTTTCCAAATAGAAATTAGCATCGTGAATTCCTGAATAATAGTTGGAAAATTTGTCGTCAACCGTAGTATTGGCAGACCATGTTCCATTTACAAACCTCTGTATCTTTGAAGTTTTGTAAACATGTATAGCATCATCTGTAGCTGCATCCTGCATTGCCCCATCAATACTACAGAAATCCTGAGGTAAATAGCTATAGACATTTGTCACAAACTGCTTGACACGTGCATAACTCCCCTGAATCTGCCCTTTTGAATAATAATCCGATTCGTTGCAGTCCATGAAATCACAGGCAGCAAATAAAAACAGTGACAGAAATATTATTGTATATTTATTTATAGATTTCATATTGTTCTACTTTTTTAGAAAGATAAATTAAATCCAAATGCATATTGAGTCATAGTAGGATGAGATGCACCGATAGCCTCCGGATCACGGATATCAATTCCATCAATGCAGAACAAGTCATGCGCGCGGGCAAAGATTTTCGCTCCACCCAGAAAACCCGTTTTCTTCAACAACTTCTCCGGAAGTTTATAATACATTTCCAATGTTCTCAACTTCAAGAAGGATGCATCAGCTATCCACAATGAGTTATTATTATAGTTATTATCCGATCCTGAATAAGTAAGACGCGGAAGGGTACCATTCGGATTCGTCTCACTCCAACGGTTCTCATAATAATAAGTAGAAATCGTATTGTTGCCTACTATAGGACGATAAATACTTCTTGTGTCCAATAATTTACTGTAATTACCTGTACCCTGAAACAGAGCATACACACCCCAACCTTTGTATTCAGCCTCCAAATCGAACGAATAGTAGATTTCGGGACATGTAGAATTATATCCTAACGCTACCTGGTCATAATTATCTATCCGGTTATCGCCATTCTGATCTTTAAACATCAGATCTCCAGGACGTACATCTCCCAGATATTGCTTGACTTCACGATTATCGATTTCTTCCTGCGATTGATAGATACCCACTACCTCATAACCAAAAAATTGATTTAAAGAACCTCCAGTACGCTTCAGATAATCATAAGGACGATATTCTTCATTTTGTTTTATAATCTTGTTGCGTACAAATGAGAATTGCCCACCTATGTGATAAGTAAAATTCGAAATCTTATCATCCCAGTTCAAAGCAATTTCAACACCTTTATTGTCAACAATCCCGTCATTGGCTTTCGGAACTGATATACCTAATACACCAGAAACTGCATTACTGCCACTAACAAGAATATCTGTACGATGATCATAAAAAGCATCAATAGCCAATGATAACTTATCCCAGGCTTTGAAATCAACTCCGACATTCAGTTTATGCGATTTTTCGTATGTCAATCCCTCAACTCCCAATTGAGTCAGTTTCATGCCGTTCATAGAAGTAGGAGTATTCTTAAAAAAGTATGAACCTCCGCCACCGTAAATGTTTTGAAATAGGTTTACGTCATAATCAGCACGTCCGGAAATACCATACGAAGCTCTTAATTTCAGGAAGTTCAGCCAATCATTCTTCAGAAAACTTTCTTCCGACAGAATCCAACCGGCACCAATAGCCGGAAATATTCCCCAACGATCATCGGGATCGAGAATGCTGGATGCAGAACCAGACAATGACAAATCCACCAGATAACGATTATTATATGCGTAATGTGCCTGACCTATTACATCCATAAAGGCACGTCCCGTATTACGTCCTTTTGATTTTATCTTATCCATAGAGTACATAAAAGTAGCCTTCAAATCATGCTTACCCCACTGTCTGGCAAGGTTGGCATAAGCCTCAAAGTTGAAGTGAGTGGTAACGGAACCTACACTTTTTGAATAGGAGAGTGTACCTTCATTGGCATGAGTTTTAAACTCTTTCTCCCCTGTTTCCAAATCCAAAACAGCCGATTCATAACCGAAATTCTTCGTATTGCTGTCCCAATAGGAAGCTGTGTTATCCAATGCGACTTTAATACCACCTGTCAGCCCAGGCAGCAGAACCGCCAAGTCCTGTTTCAAATGCATATCGGCAAACAAGGCACGAGTCTGAGAACGCGCATATCCCTTACCTGAAATATTAGCGACCGGATTATTTTTATAAGTCGTAGTACCTCCCCAGATTCCTCTTTCCGTCTTAATGGGAAATGCCCCGGCAGGAACCTGATATATGGCCGTAAAGATATCTCCAACCCCCGTTCCCGGACGATTATGTTCAGAGAAGTTACCCAACAAATTCAATTGCACAGTCGTAGTAGGTGAGGCTGTAATATCTAAATTGGTACGAACATTCAGCTTAGAATACTTAAGTTGCGTGGAATAGCCATCATTATCTCCGGTGGGCTGCAAAATGCCACGGTTATCCAAGAAGTTCAACATTGTATAGTAGGTTACAAACTTACCGCCACCACGTGCCGAAAAGGTTATATTGTCTCCATAGCTGGCTCCCCGCAGTGTCTCGTCCACCCAATCCACATTAGGATAAAACAAGGGATTGGTCTGATTTTTAAAAGCATCCAACTCTGCTGCCGAATAGCGCGGCATTGAACCGTCGTTCTTCGGTTCTTCGTCACTTTTGGGGCAGTAAAATATACTAAACACCTTTATCTATAGACTATACCAGCTTATTTAAGGGAATAAAATTAAAGCTATCAAAAGACACATGTTCAATAGGACAAGCATTACCTTGTTAGGCAATAAATTTACTAGCTTTAACACATGAACTGCCCCAAAAGTGACGAAGAACCCGTTCTTCATTGCCTCATTCAACGCTGATGCATAAGTATATCCATCCACAAAATCGGGTAAACGCTTCGGAGTAGCCATATTAAACTCATAAGAGAAATTGATCTGAGGTGAGGTCAGAACACCACGCTTCGTTTTAACCAGAATTACACCGTTGGCACCACGGATTCCATACAAACTGGTAGCTACGGCATCCTTCAATACGCTCACAGACTCTATTTCTTCCGAACTCAGTTCCTTAAGAGAACGTTCGAAACCATCAACCAGTACCAACGGACTCTTAGAATTTAAAGTCTCTATGCCACGCACATACATGGTAGCTCCGCCTTCCCAAACCGCACCGGCATTCTGCAACACCTGTAACCCCGGTAACATACCGAACAACTGATTCGTGGCATTAATGCTATTCTTATGCGAAAGTTTATCGCTGGTAGCCGTAGAAACAGCACCGGTAACCTCTCTTGCATCATAAGTAATATTGCGGCCATAATCCATAACCACTTTATCCTTATGAATCGTCAATGTGTCTACTTGTGCCATCAGGTTGAATGAGCACAATACACTTGCCAATATGATATTTATCTTTTTATTCATACTTTTGTTTATCTATGTTTTTCAGATGTATTATTCCCAACCGGGATTTTGTATCAATCCATATCCTTTATTAATTTCATTCTGCGGAAAAGCACTCAGATACCACTTCTCCGAGAATCCACCGGGATTCCACCAAGCACGGCTTTGTTCTCCTCCCAAAAGTGAGAACTCTTCACAAATATAGCTGCCGTCATTCTTATTCTTATAGATATTCAATCCATGCAGAGGAGAAGAGAAATGATCCTTCATCTTCCAGCGGATCAAATCGAAGAAACGTACTTCCTCATAGCCAAATTCACAAGCACGCTCACGAAGCAACTCTTTTCTGAATTCTTCCTGACTCAATCCTCTCTTCAGTCCCTTCATGCCGACACGTGCACGTACTTTATCGACATAATGGTAAGCCAAATCATTCGGACCGTTATTATACTCATTCAAGGCTTCCGCATAACTCAAGTAGATTTCCGCAATACGCAGATGAGGCCACTGGATGACATGACCGTTATACTCACCTGCACGGTCCAACCCCCATTTCCTGCAAGATAATCCTGTCAGCAACGACTTGGCTGTCACCTGCCCTACATTCCAGTCTCTTCCTGCCGGATAATTTTCCTTATCGTCCGGCTTCTCCTTTGTAACACCGGCCTTTCTGTTTTGGAAAATATCTCCATCCAGTATGAATGTTTCAGATAAACGGGGATCTCTATTGACAAAAGGATTCTTCGCATGTTCCGGATTATTCCAATCAAAATTCTCTCCGTCAGCAGTCGGGAACATATCAAAATATTCCTTTGTAGGACAGATTGCTCCCCAACGGATAGCCTGGTTAGTATAGGGTTGTTGGTTGGCCTTATAGTAATTTTCTCTACGAACAGATATTAAAGTTTCGGTAGTACCACGGTCAAAATAAGCGGCACGGAAAGCATAACGATAGTCGCTGGGATTCACATCTCCTTTTTCGACCAGTTTATAAAAGCCGTTACTGTCAACAGCTTTAAAAAAGGCTTCGCAAGCATCCATCGCATGTTTCCAACGTTCACGGTCATAATTTCCAAACCAAGTCATCAACGCATCAGAGGCAGCTCCCTGAAAGTAAGGCTGATCGTTATTAAACAACGGACTGGCAACAAAGAGCAATACTCTTGCCTTCAGCCCCATCGCACCGGCTTTGGTCAGACGGCCGTCCCAATTAGCCATCTCTGCCTCTGATATATGCCAAGGGAACTCCGGACAATCAATAGCCTCGTTCAACAGCCTCACGATAAAATCGACAGTTTGTTGTAAAGTTGCCCGAGCAGGCATCTCAGCCTCATCCGGTGAAATAACTTTATCCACGATGGGCAAACCACCATAGTGACGCAACATGTGCGCATAATATACAGCCACTATCATCTTGGCTTCCGCTTTCAGGCGCTCTTTCTCTGCCTGATCCATATCAGGCACCCTATCTATGTTGGCTACAATCAACCAGGCATTACGGATAGCCGACCACATATGAGTTTCATTCTCATTAAAGCGAACTTTGGTAGCCATATATGTACCTCTCGGTGAATTTTCCGTACCGGCATTATAGTTACCGGCATAATAGACTTTATTCACCCCGGAATATCCCAGATAATCCTGATTCAAATCCGTCAGTCCTTCAATATTTCCTAACCACATTGTATTCCAATAGCTATTCGACGTTTCGAGTCCCATCGGTAAATACCGATAACTGTACCACAAAACCCTGCGAGCATACTCAGCTGTAGAAAAGACCGTATCGATCGTAACGTCTGTACTGGGTGGCTTTTGCAGGAACTTATCTCCGAAAGCCAAGTCCTCGCACGCGTTGGTGGAAATCAGCAATCCCAGTAGCAACACAATAGCATGAAAATGTTTTTTTATATTCTTCATATCATTTCTTTTATTTAAGCGTTAAAATCCAACCTTTAATCCAAAGTTTATAACTTTCACCAACGGATAGGTGTCTCCGCTAGGATTACTTTCGGGGTCACTGAAACCTAATGCATCAAACGTCAACAGGTTATAACCGGAAAGAGAGATGCGCAAGGAGCTCAGATGAATCTTAGTCAAAAGACTTTGAGGGAAAGAATAACCTACTTCCAAGTTTTTCAGACGAACATAAGAAGCGTCACGCAACCATAAATCAGAATCTTTATAATTGTTCGGTTTACTGTTTGTCAACGAAATAGCCGGTGCCTTTGCAGAATTTCCCTTCTCCGGTGTCCAAGCATCATCTATCATGTACTTCAGCAGAGAGCGATTATTAGTACTTCCAAACGGATACCGGTAAAAGTCCGCAATCAAACGGGAAGTCTTGAATGCACCCGCCCACGTCATACTAAAATCCAACCCTTTCCAAGAGAAACCCATTGACAGATTCCCCGTAAGCAATGGATAAATAGGATTACCAATGGCAGAAACATCATTATTGTCAATTTTATGGTCTCCGTTCAAATCCTTATACTTCACATCACCGGCCAAAGGAGTAAATCCTTCGCCATGATCCGGTATACCTCCCTCCTGTCCTTTCAACGAAGCATAGTTTGCCGCTTCCTCTTCCGTAAAGAAACCGTCATATATATATCCGAACTGTTGTCCCACGGGACGTCCTGTCTTGCGCATCCATTCATAAGGCTGAGGAATTTCATCATTGAACACAATCTTGTTCTTGGCATACCCCCAATTGGTTCCGATATGATATCTGACATTCTGTATCTGATCTTCCCAACGAGCCGTCACCTCGAAACCTTTATTATCAACTTTACCCATATTCACGATAGGCAAACTTATGGCCAGATAACCGGGATTGATATTACGGGATATCAAGATGTCTTTGCGGTGTTCGATAAAGTAATCGAAAGACGTTTTCAGGCGACTGTCAAAAAAGTGCAGATCAATACCATAATTCTGTTTGGCAGCCGTTTCCCAAGTTACGTTCGGATTGCCAATCCTCGATTCTTTAGCTCCGACCAATATATTGTTAACTATTGAACCGAAACCGTATTTTTCAGTACTGATTGTATAAGCATCGGGAAGATACAGGAACCTAGAACCGTCAGAAACAATATCATTACCGACAATACCATACGAGCCACGTAGTTTCAGATAACTGATATATGGTTTTAAAGATTTCATGAACGGCTCTTCCGAAATTATCCATCCGACAGAACCTGCGGGAAAGAGACCGAAGCGACTGCCTTCCGCAAAATTCTCGGAACCATTATATCCAATGCTGAAATCTGCCAGATAGCGAGTTTTATAGTCATAGGTGGCACGCCCTACCAAACCGACATAACTACGTGGAATACCCTGAAATTTAGTCGAATAGTAGTATTTCATGTTTTGATTATACATAAACAAAGCAGACACATTATGAGATCCGAACTTTCTCTGATAATTCACGGCCGCCTCTAAATACCAGTCACGGGACTGGCCATATTTCTCATCACTATACCCCAGCGTTTGCATCTCCTGGTTTTTCTTCAGCAAGACTTCATTTCCTTCTCCAAGAAAAGCCTCATAACGGTCAGCACGGCCTTCACGACGTTTAGTTATACTCACACCACTATTATAAGCGCCTTTCACATGAGCTTTCAACCCCTTTGTGAGGAAATCAAGTTTCTGATCAAGCACAAAGTCAAAGTTCACCACATTATTGTCATACGTATTGAAGCCTTTTCCGTAGTAAGAATTCAATGCATCATACACTGTACCGAATTTTCCGAATGTCTGCGCATTAACGGTAACCCACTTTCCATCCACAATACCCGGTCCTGCAAAAGGAGGAGTCCAATATATGTCCCTGAACAAGCTCTTGACATTTGTGGCTGTACCGTTATTGTAATTTGGTTCACGCTTGTCAGTCAGACGACCTCCCAGATTGATTTTCATGGAAGTGGTTTTAGTTACATCCACATCCATGTTCACACGGTAGTTGTAACGGTTGTATTTAAAACCTGTCTTGTGTCCGTGTGTATCAAATGTTTTAAAAAGTCCGTCCTGAGTGAATACACCCAGCGACGCAAAATAGCGGACACGCTTTGAACCACCTGAAATATTGAAATTATGCTGGGTCTGTACCGCTGTTTTCCTTATCAGCATATCAGTCCAATCAGTATCCGAATAAATCATCGGGTTACTATGCGTGCGGAATGCTTCCAGCATTTCCGGTGAAAATGCCAGATTTTTTTCTGACACTCCATCACGTAGCTGAGCATTATTATAAGTGGTTGCGTAATCATAACTGTTAGCAAACTCCGGTATGCGAGTAGGTAACTGAAGTGCCATACTGGTAGAAAAACTAATCTTAGCTTTACCTTCCTGTCCACGTTTGGTAGTAACCAAAACAACACCATTCGCACCGCGCACACCAAACACGGCAGTTGCCGATGCGTCCTTCAAGACCGTAATATCTTCTATTTCGTTCGGATCCAACTGATAGAACGAGCGTTCCACCCCATCTACAAGCATCAAAGGAGCAGACAATCCTTCAGTCAACGAACCTACACCACGCACATAAATTGTAGCATCGTCGGCACCAGGCTGTCCACTGGACTGCACACTGGATAATCCGGGAACTTTTCCACTCAATGCATTAGCAATACTTCCCACAGGAGATTTCATGATTTCCTCTGATTTCACCGAAGAGAGTGCTCCTGTGACTGTTACTTTCTTAGTAGTACCATAAGCAATAACCTGCACTTCTTCCAAACTAGTAACATTTTCGGTCAGTATGACCTTCAACTCCGGTTCACCTTTATAGACAATCTCTCTATCTTCGTAGCCTATAAATGAAACCACAATGGTAGCTCCAATCGGAACCGTCAACGTAAATTCTCCATCCAGATTGGTTGCCATACCATTCTGGGTTCCTTTCACAAATACAGTAGCACCGATAACCGGACCCATATCGTCCAGTACAACACCCTTCACTACTTTCTTCTTAGTTTGCTCTGTAATAGCTGTTGACCGGGAATGACTTTCATCCCCCCAAGCCCTGCCTGAGTGCACGACCAATAAAGCCAACACAAGTAACCATACTTTGTTTCTCATAAAAAAGATTTTGATTGATATTTATAAACTTTACACTTACGATGAAAAGACCTCGATAAGCACAGCACAAATTAAGCCCAATTCTCAGACTTATACTTTCCCTGTATATATGATACATGTGCACTAATTGTATTTCGGACAATCTGTGTCACACTTTGGACGTTTTTTACCCCTATCCTCTACAAAACAAACATGATAGTCTCTCCCACCCTAAGTAGTATGATCCATTATCCTACGACGTAGCTTCCGTTACCTTACAGCGTAACCTCCGTCACCCCACCGGGAAACGTCTGTTACATACCAAGGTAAAGGCCGTTACTATAAGGAAAACGTCCATTACATCCCAAGATAAAATCTTTTACATTTCAAAAGAAAAACAATGTAAATGCATAAGATTAATTATTACCAACTTTACTAATTCAGATCCGCTTCCTTCCCATTAGAAGGTTCCTTTCGATAAGCCAATGGAGACACTCCGTAAAAGTCCTTGAAGCATCGACTGAAGTAACGGGGAGAAGTAAATCCCAGTTGATACGATATCTCCGATATATTATATTGAGGAGCTTCCTGTAACATCCGCAACGCTTCTTCCAATTTCAGTTTTAAAGTAAACTCGTTGGGAGTGAGCCCCACCACTTCTTTCAGACGGACAAACATTTTGCTGCGCCCCATATTCAGTTCAGAAGCCAACATATTCATGTCAAAGTCCGGATTATCAAAGTTACGTTTTATAATACTTGTTGCTTTATCGAGCAATTCCTGATCCACCACATTCAGAATTCCGACTTCCGGAACTGCCGTCACTTCAACCTGCGCCGCTTTATCGAGCAATTTTTTTCTATTCTTCAGCAAATTTCCGCAACGGGTCAATAGTAATTTCACATTAAACGGTTTTGTGATATAATCATCCGCACCGAACATGTATCCTTCTATCGTGCAATCTTCCGAAGTTTGTGCCGTCAGCAATACCACCGGCATATATGCCAGTTCCAGACAGTTCTTTATCTTATAGCACATCTCCTTGCCGGACATCACCGGCATCATCACATCACTGACCACAATATCCGGATGCCACTGTTGCGCCATCTCAAACCCCACCTGCCCGTTAGTAGCCTTATATACTGTGTATGTGGGCGAAAAGATGCTCACCAGCATTTCCAACACCTCTTCATCATCTTCAACAAGCAGCACACGCGGCATTCCTTCATTTTTGTCCTCAGGCATATCCTGGTCCGCCTCACTTTTTTCCATTGTATCGTTCAGCAATGCTATTTCGTCCATAAGCATATCCTCACGGTCGGAGAAAGCCCTAACCGTCTTTTCACACTCCAATTCTTCCTGTGTGAAGTGTCCGTTTCCAACAGGCAGGCATATCCTGAATGTACTTCCCTCGCCCAACACGCTGTCTACCTTTATTTCTCCCTTATGCGCATCTACTATCCCTTTAAGCAGAGCCAATCCTATGCCGCTGCCCACAATCCCTTTTCCAGAATATTCATCTCCTGCTTGATAAAAACGTTCGAATATTTTTTGCTTGTCATCCGCAGAAATTCCGCAGCCTGTGTCCTCCACCACTATCTCCACTATCCGCTGCTGCCGCCTGACGGACACCTTTATACTTTTCCCTTCCGGTGTATACTTAAATGCGTTCGACAACAAATTAAAGACTACCTTCTGCATCTGTACCGGGTCGAACCATAAGTAAATCTCCTCTCCCGTATCTTCAAATATATATTCCATATTCCTTTTACGGGCAAAATCGACAAACAACCGATAAATGTCTTTCACAAAGAGGACTGCTTCCACACGTTCCACTTTCAGCCTCATGAATCCCTGCTCTTGTTTGCGGAAGTCCAACAGTTCTGTTATAAGAAGACGAAGATTAATCGCATTCCTGTGTATTCCATGCAAGCGTTTGTTTACAACAGGAGCTAATTTTTCCATTTGTAGCAGCATCTCTACTTGTCCAATTATCAAAGTCAACGGAGTACGGAATTCATGTGAAATATTTGTAAAGAAACGTAGCTTCACTTTATTTACCTCTTCTATCCGCTCTTTCTCATTCTTTTCTTCAGCCAATGACAAAGCCAACGCCCTGCGTGCCATCTTCACCCGCCAGAAACTGTAAACAATGCCCGCAACCACAAGAAAGTACAACAAAAATGCCCAGAATGTAGCAAACCAAGGACGGTGGATCGTTATATCAAGCATTATTTCCTGCCCTTCCTCATTTTTCACCTTAGTCCCCGATTCACGCACTTTCAACACATAATTGCCCAGAGCCAAATTTGTATAATTCACGCGCAACTGGTCTGTCAATATCCAATCTTTATCAAAGCCTTCCAACTTATAAAAGTATTCATCTTTTCCTTCCAATTCCACGTAATTGGAACTGGAAAAATCAATCATTATATTATTCTGCCTGGCAGAAAGATCCAAATGTTTTGTAAATGACAGGGATTGGGACAACACACCCGAACCATCATCAGGAGAAACCTTCACGTTATTGATATATAGATTGGAAAAATAGAATCCGGATGCCCCATCTTCATTATCCTGATATAAATCCTTCTCTCTGAATGCAATCATTCCATCCACTCCTCCTATATAAATCCGGTCGTCATCGGCCATCAGAATACCACCGCCCTCGGCCACTGCCGAGATACCTCCCTTAAGCCCCAATTTAATGGAATGCATAGAATAATTAAAAGGAGAATAAATGGAAAAACCTTCATCGCAAGTTATCAGAATATTATTCATGTGTGTTTCTTCCAGATTATAGCAAAAATCGCTCAAAAGATGGTTGCTCTTTTTTGTATAATGTTTCCAGTGTCCAGTTTCATAATTATAAGAATATACACCATCTCCCAAGGTAGCCATATAAACCGTACCATCAGCCGCTTCCATAATCCGGGTTATCCGGGCATCGGCAGTAGTGCCTCCTTCCAGCTTGATGCATTCCAGCTGATCCCAATTCTCTGCTTTCATCCTGTAAAGTTTGAAATCAGCCACCAACCAGATGTATCCTCTCGAATCCATCTCAAATGTCAAAAAAAGGTGTTCTTTACTAAGCAACTGAAACTCATTGCGCTCCGGATGAATTCGCCAAAAACCGTTACGGGCAGTTACATACAGCCAACCGTCTTTAAATAAAGAATGATAAATGATATGATTCGGCCCCTCTCCTGTCTGCTTGTAATGATCCAGATAATGATAGAAACGAGTGCGTTTTCTGTCATAACAACTTATTCCCCCTGTATATGTACCGATATATACCTGATCGCGTTGCCTGTCATAACTCAGGGTTTTTACATTATTATGCAGAACGGAATTTTTTCCGGTAGAGGTATAATAAGTAAAGGTTCCGGTTACCCTGTTCAAGAGGTTCACCCCGCCTCCGTCTGTACCAATCCACAGATTATGATCTTTATCTTCAACCATCTGTCCTACAATAGGAAAATTCAAACAATGATTATTGGCGTTATCATAAGGATAATACAAAAATATATCTTTCGACTGATTGAAATAATTGACACCACCATAATAAGTACCTACCCAAATTGTACCTTGCCTGTCTTTATAAAGTGAAAAAACAGATTGGTGCTCCAAAGAACCCGGATGGTAGTCGGGCCGATAAACACGGTATGTATCCAAATAGGGATTATAAACTTGTAGTCCTTCGAAAGTACCAAACCAGATATTCTGCTGTTCGTCTTCCACAAAACCTCGTATTTGCAGACTTACGACGCGTGTGGGTGAATGCTCTTCCTTTATCAACTTTCCATCCCGACCCACCTTATATAACCCTTTCATTCGCGAAGCAATCCACAGTTCCTTACGGCTACTCACAAATAATTTAAAGATTTCAATATCAGGCAACACGCATTTTAATTCATCCCCCGCCAATACATATAAGCCGTTTGCCGTCCCTATCCATATCTTCTCATCCATTTTTTCCATACACATGACAGCGGTAGTACCCAATTTACGGTAAAAATACAATGAATCCTCTTCCGAATCATATCTAAACAAAGAGTCACGAATAGTGCACCATACTTCTTCATCTAAAGTAGCCAAAGCACCGACGCCTGACGAAATGATTTTCTGGAATGTCTCTTTACGAATATCATACTTTATCAGAGCCCCGCTATTTATCATTAGAACATTCCCCTGCGAATCACCCACAATCGTGTTGACTACTCCATTAATAAGCGCCTTGTCCCGGTATTGATTATTAATAATATCATAAGACTTATATTTGGAAATCTGATTGCCGTCATATACATTCACACCTTCATTTGTTCCAAACCACATCCGTCCTAAAGTATCTTGATAGATAGAAAGTACAGAAGGACTGGAAAGTCCATCTTTCATTGTCAGTTTCTTAAAATACTGTCCATGTGATTTCGCACACAATAATATCAGCACAAACAACAATATGTATCTAAGTCGGTTCATAGTAATATAGTGCTTAAGATTAATTAATTGCATATAGTGCTTGCAAAATTATACAAAAGAGTTTAAATAACAATATACTCTTCATTCTTTTTTACATCCTATCATGTCAAATCCGTCCATTTTTGTGGCACTTATTGTCCACGCGGACTCATTATAGACAATATAGTTCTGAGTTATTGATAAAAATGGATATCTTTGCTCTTGATTTTAACACATGAAAAATTATGAAAACACTTCTTCTTTCAAAAAACCGCAATCGGACTTATAAATTATATCAGGATATACTGACCTACGGAACATTAGAAAATTTATGGGGATCATATCCACGCAAATAAATATCATGAAGCACTTACTTAAATAAAAAAGAAATGAAACGTTTAATCATTTATTCCATTTTATCCATCGCCTCCATATATACGTATGGACAGAGCTATTTCAGCAAAGCTGATATAAAAACTATTATGAAACGCGTTGCCGACTGGCAGATAGCCAATCCGGCAAAAGGGCATGAGCATGATGACCTGAACTGGACATACGCTGCACTCTATATGGGAATGATAGATTGGGCCGAATTAACAGAAAAAGAAGATGGAGACAATTCTTACTATGAATGGTTGATGAAAATAGGTCGGCGTAACGCCTGGCAAGTAGGAAAATACATGTATCATGCAGACCATATAGCTGTGGGGCAGGTGTTTTTGGATATGTACCAGAAGTATCACGATCGAAACATGCTGCTCCCCACCCTGGCACGTACGGAATTTGTCATCAATCACCCGTCAGCCAGCACATTGGAACTGGACTACAGGAACATGGGCAGTTTAGAACGTTGGTCGTGGTGTGATGCTTTATTTATGGCTCCCCCCGTTTATAGCAAAATGTACATGCTGACAAATGACTGGAGATATATCGAGTTCATGAACCGAGAATATAAAGCAACTTACGATTATTTGTTTGATAAAGAAGAAAAACTGTTCTATAGAGATCACCGCTATTTCAAACAGCAAGAAGCCAATGGTGCAAAAGTATTCTGGGGACGTGGAAACGGTTGGGTATTAGGAGGTCTTTGCGAAATTCTACAAACCTTGCCACGCAACAACATGCACCGTCAGTTCTATCAGGATTTATTCATAACTTTATCCGACCGCATAATCCAGTTGCAAAGCAAAGACGGATATTGGCATGCAAGCCTGCTGGATCCTGACTCCTATCCTTCTCCCGAAACGAGTGCCACAGGATTTATTGTATATGCATTGGCGTATGGTGTAAATGAGGGCCTATTAGACAAAACAACTTTTATGCCCGCCATCAAAAAGGGATGGAAAGCACTGGTAAAAGCCGTGGAAAAAGATGGAAAACTGGGTTATGTACAGCCCATCGGTGCTGACCCGAAGAAAGTAACCCGCGAAATGACAGAGGTATATGGTGTAGGGGCATTTTTATTGGCCGGGAACCAGATATATAAAATGGCTGAGTAAAAAAGACAATTATTATATATAACATAATAAACATTGAAAACAATATGAAAATTACAATTCACCTTATTATAGTGTTCATCATGAGCAGTATGATATCGACAAAGGCAAATGCATCAACCCGTCCCCATCCTTCGGGCAACAACAACGATTTTGAAGTATTGATGCAAAAAATCAGGATCGACTTTGCCAAGAATCCTTCCATTGACGAAGACTTGAAGAAATACAATGAAGCTGACGGTTCATTTACAGACGTGGATTACAGTAGCATACAACGAACCAATTGGCCTCCTCTGGAACACATCGACCGCCTGTATAATTTTGTATTCGCATATACCAATCCGAATAATAAATATTATAAAGACGAAGACCTCTTTACCAAAATAGAGCAAGGACTGGAATACTGGCATAAGCGCAATCCTTGGTGTCACAACTGGTGGTATAACCAAATTGCCGAGCCTCAACGTTTGGGAATATTACTGATACAAATGCGGACAGGAGAAAAACAGTTGAACAGGGAACTCGAAAATAAAATACTGGAAAGAATTAAAACAGACGGAGGAAATCCCGCCAAATGGACAGGAGCCAACCGCACGGACATCTCCCTACACTGGATATATCGCGCATGTCTTTCCGAAAATGAAGCAGACTTGAAATTTGCACTCGAAAATGTTTATAATCCAATTGTATATACCACAAAAGAAGGCTTTCAACATGACAACAGCTACTTCCAGCACGGACAACAACTCTATATCGGCGGATACGGGGATGAAATTCTGAAAGGGGTAACTCAAATAGCCATGTATGCCAAAGGTACTCAATATGCAATTCCGCAAGACAAACTGGCCTTGCTAAGCAGATTTATGCGAGAAACCTATTATTCTACCATACGCGGTCAATTCATGTTGTTTGACGTGTTAGGAAGAGGCGTGAGCCGCCCCGGAACCACGAAAAAGACACATACTGCGTTATTTGCCAAACGTATGGTGGAGTTGGACCCCGCCCATGCCGATGAATTTAAAGAAATCATAGCTCGCCTGGATGGCAAACAACCTGCCAATTACGCACTAACAGCAAAGCATACTCACTATTTCCGCGGAGATTATACCTTGCACGTGCGCCCCACTTATACTTTTGACGTACGCATGACATCTAACCGTACAGCCCGCTGCGAATATGGAAATGGAGAAAACCTAAAGACCTACTTCATGTCCGACGGATGTACCAACATAGTAGTCGATGGAAACGAATATGATGAAATCTTTCCCGTCTGGAACTGGACACGTATTCCCGGAACAACCGCTCCGCAAGTTGATGAGATTCCTATGGCAGCCAGTGATTGGCAGACTCTTGGAACTTCAACCTTCGCCGGAGGCGTATCCGACAGTCTATACGGAGTATCTGCCTATTCGTACACAGACTCATATGCCGGAATCAATACAAGCGCACGTAAAGCATGGTTCTTTTTCAACGATGAGATAGTATGTCTGGGAGCGGGCATACACTCCACATCTTCGTACCCCATATTCACGACAATCAATCAATGCTTGTCTTCTACCGAAAATGCCATAGTCTGCCAAAAAGGAAAAGTCTCTGCAATCAACGAAGGAATTTCCGATTACAGTTCTCCTGAGTGGATTCTGCACAACAAAGTAGGATATATATTGCCAGACGGACAACAGGTAATCGCAACCAACCAAGTACAGACAGGAAGTTGGTATGATATCAATCATTCCACTTCCAAAGATATCACACAAAAAAAAGTATTTACCCTATGTCTGAATCATGGTATTACCCCCGAACGGGCAACTTATGCTTACATTGTTGTTCCCGGCATTCAATCCCCTGAAGAGATGAAAAGTTACCGACGAAAAAATAATCTCGAAATTTTAGCCAATACGGAAAATGTACAAGTAGTAAGAAATAAGAAGGATGATATTTGGCAAATGGTGTTTTATGATGCGGGAGAATTCACCGACAAAGACATGACGGTAAAAACAAGCAAAGGCTGTGCTTTGATAATCAAGAATATGGATAAAAATAAAGCAGAAGTTCATATTGCCGACCCTGCACAGTCCCGGTCAGACATAACCGTAAATATTTGTACCGGAAAACGTTCGGGAACCGTAAATTGCGACTTCAGTAATAGCGATATCTATGCCGGACGTACCCAAGCATTTGAGATTCGACTAAAGTAACAAGACCTTAAAAGAAAACGACTGACACAATACCCCCAAGAAGCCTCAACCCAAGTTACCCCCCCTCAACGGATTGAGGCTTCTTCATTGTTACCTCATAAACAGAAAAAGGCAATAACTTCCCAGCTACTGCCTTGTTTTGAAAGAGGAAATCCCCTTTCTATAATTACCAAAAAGAATTCGGCTTACTTCAGACGATAAAGCAACCACGCCCCTTGGAAATCCTTACGGGTAGAGTATCTTGCCTTGAAAGCGTCACGCGCTTCGGCTGCTGAAGCTCTGTCGGCATAAGTGCTTACCACCACACGATACATAGCTGCCTCCGGATTGAAAACGACTACGGCATTGTATCCTTCTCCATCGAGGAAGTTCTTCAGGTTTTCTGCATTAGCCTTCACACCGAAACTTCCGCAAACCACGCTGTAGTCTTTCAAGCTACCGGCACCGGACACAACCTCCACTTTCTCCTGACGCACACCGGCGGTTGCCACGGGCACGCTTTCCACTACTTTCGCTTCCACCGGAGCACTGACTACCGGAGTCACTTCTACCGGCTCACTAACCTGAGGCTCGGCCAGTTCCTGTTGCTTTGCCTTTTCGTATGCTTTCTTGTAAGCGCTCTCACTTGACTTGCAAGAAGAAAAAGCCAATACAACGCACAATCCCATTCCAAAAATTGCCATTTTTTTCATAATTACATCGTTTTTATTAATTATTTCTATATCTGTTTATCCAATCATTATCTGTTTATCCAATCATTTTCTCAATACTTACGGAATACATATCGTACGTCCGCATATTCTAAACAAAGTGAGGAGGAATTTAGTTCTTCAATCGTGAACGTTCGTTCTCCGTTCTCCCACCCCATATAGAGCGCATAGTTCTCCTCATCCACACTTTCAGGCAACAAAATAATAGAAATTTTATCTCCTTTCAAAGAATAATTTCCAAAAAACGTTTGGTAGCTGCCATTTTTCAACAGACAAATGGCGGAGAAGCTTCCTTTCTGGAAATTGTAGAAAATACTGTCCTGACGCTTCACCGAACCGTCAGCATACCGATATTGCCTCAACTGCCACTTGTTGTCCAGGTCACCGTCGCCGTTGCTGCAAGCAAACAGCACAAGCATCAACATCGCTACAATCAGAAAGATCCCTTTTCCTCGCATCTTCATGTAATTCATATTCTGAATAAGTCAACAAATGTACGCGGAACAATCAAACCGGATGCCACTCTTGTAGTTAAATTTAATTAAACGGACGAAATGAAATACATAGCCCGCTATGATTCTCATAAAAGCAGAAAAAAGCCTCTAAAAGAAGGCTGAAAAGAAAGCAGAAAAGAAGGCAGAAAAGAAGGTTGAACAAAATCTAAACAGGCTCTTAGCAAAGAGGGACAAGAGAACTTTTTGTCCCTATTGTAGTCTGTTGCCGAAATTCAGTCGGAAGACTCTTCAAAAATGAGTTGAACAGCGGCAAGAACGGTATACAACGGGGTATCGCGTTCCACCTCGCCCCATTATGCAATGTGCAAACAGAACAAATGGGGACAATAGGGACAGTGGTCCGGCTCTCCTCACACACACACAAGAGCGCGCGCACGCGTATTATAAGGTGTACATAGAAAAAATACAGAAGACCACAGAAGAAATGCCGACCGCGACACGTTGATGATATGCAAGAACGAACAGTTCACCAGAAACATGCTGGCGCGAACAGGCGAAAGAAAGCGGAACAGGCGAAAGAGATAGACATAAAAAAACGAAAACATCCTGAACTGGATGAAACGAATGAAGAGGATTTCTTTTGAGTTTCTTTTGAATTTCTTATCGGTCTGTTTTACTCTTTTTATTCGTCACATATCCCGCTATACTCTTCATAAAAGCAGGAAAACATCCTCAAAAGAGCCCTCAAAAGGAGCCAAAACAAAATTAAACAGGCTCTTAAACAGGACAATATCGACAACAAAAGACAATACGAAGAATAATAAAAGGACAATACAGACAACAGGCAGGACGGCAATCTTTCGAATTCAGGATGGCAATCTTTCAAATTCTCAATACGTGTACGCACTTGCGCACATTCTCTTCTTACGCGCATACATTATAATACGCGCGCTCGTGCGTGTGTGTGTGTGAGGAGAGCCAGACCACTGTCCCTATTGTCTCCATTAGCATCGTAAACCTCAACTCTACGGTGCTAAACCTGAGGTTTAGGAGTAAAAAGGAAAGGGGGACAATACGGGTCAATAAGGGGACAATAAATGGAAAAACGAGAAACGAAAAACGAAAAACAAGAAACGGGAAGGGGAAAAGGGAAAGGGAAAGGGAAAGGAGAAGGAGAAAGGGAAAGGAGAAGGAGAAAGGGAAAAAAGAAAGAAAGAGAGAAATGGGAAATGTGGTAGATACATAAAAAAACGGGGTGGCATGAACAACTTTCCCAAGAAAAACGTTAGCTTTGTAGTATTAACTTTTTAAACAAAAGAAAGGAACATGTTATGAAAGGATTAAATGTACTTGCAGCTTTCTTGGGCGGTGCAGCAATAGGCGCAGCCCTCGGTATCTTATTCGCTCCTGAAAAAGGAGAAGACACCCGTCACAAAATCGCAGAAATCCTGCGCAAGAAAGGCATCCGTCTGAGCCGTACGGAGATGGAAAACCTGGTAGACGAAATCGCAACAGAACTGAAAGGCGAAGCCGGCGAATAAATCAATTCCATTAAAAAGACTGAGCCACTATGATGTTTGCAGACGACAAAAGCATTGACACCCTCCAGCAGCTGTTCCACGAGTTCAGGAAATACCTGAACCTGCAAAAGGAATATACCCAACTGGAGGTTACGGAAAAATTATCAATCCTTCTTTCCACCTTGATTCTACTTCTGGTGGTCATCACTCTCGGCATGGTGGCGCTGTTTTATCTGTCATTTGCCCTGGCATACGTTTTGGCCCCGCTTGTAGGCGGACTGATGGTAAGTTTCAGCATCCTTGCCTGTTTTCACATCCTACTGATTGTATTGGTAGTGGTTTTCCGTAAACAGTTCATCATCAATCCGCTGATCAATTTCATTGCCGGATTGTTTTTCGACAAAAAATGATTTCAACAAAATGATTTCAACAAGAAGAGTAATGAAGAATAATACATCCGATACAACCTACATCACCCTCGAAAGCATCGCGCAACGAAAAGAGGAACTGCGCAAGGAGATATCGTCGCAGAAGCAGCTGATGACGGATATGGCGAAATCGCTGTTCGCCCCGTCTGCTCCTGCCACCAGCAAAAGCACAGGCATCGTGCACGCTTTCAAAACGAGTTTCGCCATTTTCGACGGAGCACTGCTGGGGTTGAGAATGATAAAAAAAGTCAGGAAGATGTTCAGCAGTAAGAAATAACTCATCAAAAAACGTGGATGCGCTTCGACACATCCACGTTTTTTTCATGACAACCGGTAATATCACTGGGATATCACCGCACAATATCATACGTAAGTCTCAAGCAGTTTCACGCCACCCTCCTCAGGCACAATCGTAACCTCCTGCGTAACGGCAGGCAGCAAGACCGTCTCTCCGGCACGTAGCGTAACCTCGTTCCGGTTGTCGTCCGTAAGTCGGCATGCACCTTCCACGCAAATGAAAATCACAAACGAATCCAACTCCGAGTAGTCACACGTGATTTCCTCCGTCATGTCGTAGAGCGAAGTCGTGAAATAGGGACTGGCAACCAAGTCGATCGGCTCATTCTGCACAGGCTCGTAATGGGTACGGAAGTCATCCTGCACATCGGCATAGTTGATGGCCTCAACCGCCTGCGTGGTATGCAGTTCGCGCAGCTTGCCCTCTTTGTCTTTCCGGTTATAATCGTAGATGCGATAAGTGATGTCCGACGTCTGCTGGATTTCAGCCACAAAAGCACCGGCACCGATACCATGAACACGTCCGGCAGGAACATAGAACACGTCTCCCGCCTTCACGTCACACGTTTGAAGCACCTCGGCGAAAGTCCCGTCATACACCCTCTCCTTATACTCTTTCGGAGTGATCTGCTCGGAAAAACCGGAAATCAGTTTTGCCCCTTTGTCGGCAGAAACCACATACCACATTTCATTCTTTCCGAACGAATTGTGGCGTTTCCTTGCCAACTCATCTCCCGGATGTACCTGGATGGACAGATCCAACTTGGCATCAATGAACTTTATCAGTAGAGGGAATTTGGTTCCAAAACGGGAATAATTGGCTTCGCCCACCAGCTCCTGGCGGTATTTCCCTACCATCTCCGAGAGCGTAAGACCTTTGTCCGGACCATTTGCCACAACAGACTCATTGTTTTCCACAGCCGAGACTTCCCAGCTTTCGCCTACTCCAGACAATGTTTCGTTCAAATGCTTGAAAGCAATAATTTTGTCGCCTCCCCAAAGCGTTTGCTTCAGAATAGGCTCGAATTTCAAAGGATACATTCGTAGTTTTTGTTAGTTCTTTAATAAAAATATTACATTTTTTCAAATTAATGCGGCAAACATACAAAAAATATCAATTCGCCGGCTAAATGTTAAACGCTAAACTTTCCTAAAATGTTCTTCACATTTCAAGATAAATACTTGGGAGTACGAAATAAATTCTTTTTATTTGCAAGAAAATTTAAATGATACCATTGATATGATAAACACTCAACCCACAGAAAGCAACTTGTCCGGATTAAAAAGGGAAGACTTTCAAAAAGATATAAACAACAAAAAAACTGATTTATTTGTTCTGAGAAATTCTCAGGGAATGGAAGTTGCGGTAACGAACTACGGATGTGCCATCCTCTCCATTATGGTGCCTGACAAAAACGGGAAATATGCCAATGTGATTCTGGGACACGATAGCATAGACCATGTGATCAACAGCCCTGAGCCTTTCCTCAACACCACCATCGGACGCTATGGCAACCGTATCGCCAAAGGAAAATTCACCCTCTACGGCGAAGAACACGAACTGACCATCAACAACGGACCCAACTCCCTGCACGGAGGTCCCACGGGTTTCCACGCCAGAGTGTGGGATGCCGTCCAGCCGACTCCGACAACCGTGGTCTTCAACTATAAATCCGCCGACGGCGAAGAGGGATTCCCCGGAAATCTGGAAGTAGAGATGACTTACCGACTGGAAGACGAAACGAACGCCTTAGTCATCGAATACCGAGCAACCACCGACAAAGCTACTGTCGTAAACCTCACCAACCACGGCTTCTTCAATCTGGCAGGCATTGCTAACCCCACCCCTACGGTACTGAACCACATCATCACCATCAACGCCGACCATTATGTCCCCATCGACGAAGTGTCTATCCCGACAGGAGAAATCTTGAAGGTGGAAGGTACTCCTATGGACTTCCGCACGCCGCACACCATCGGCGAGCGTATCGATGACCCGTTCCAGCAACTGGTGAACGGCACCGGCTACGACCACTGCTATGTGCTGAACAAGACGGAAAACGGCGAACTGAGTCCCGCCGCCACCTATACAGACCCGGAAAGCGGCCGTACGATGGAAGTCTATACTACGGAAAACGGTGTGCAACTCTATACAGGAAACTGGTTAGGCGGATTCGCCGGCGCTCACGGAGCCACATTCCCCGCACGGAGTGCTGTCTGCTTCGAGGCACAATGTTTCCCCGACACCCCTAACAAACCACATTTCCCGTCGGCTATATTGCTGCCTGGCGATGAATATCAACAGGTGACCATTTACAAGTTCGGCGTGCAAGAATGAATATAACCAACCTAATTTTATAAACTAATAACTTCTTAAAAATTATGACACAACAAAACCCAAACGGTAATCTCGTCGCCATTATTACAATGTGCTTCATATTTGCTATGATTTCGTTCGTAACGAACATGGCTGCACCTTTCGGAAATATTTGGGGCAATACATACAGCTGGGCAGGCATGATGGGAAACATGATGAACTTCGCTGCATATCTCTTCATGGGAATCCCTGCCGGCAAGATGTTGGTGAAATACGGCTATAAGAAAACGGCACTGATTGCACTGGCCGTGGGTATAGTAGGTTTGTTCGTACAATATCTGTCAAGCCTCTTCGGTGCCGATGTGGCAGTATTCTCGTACGACGGTCAGATGGTAGCATTGAACCTGATCATCTATCTGCTGGGTGCATTCATCTGCGGTTTCTGCGTATGTATGCTGAACACAGTAGTAAATCCGATGCTGAACCTCCTCGGCGGCGGCGGCAACAAGGGTAATCAGCTTATCCAGATCGGTGGTACGCTGAACTCCCTGACCGGTACGCTGACTCCGTTGTTGGTAGGTGTGCTGATCGGCCAGGTGACAGAAAGCACCAGCATGACAGACGTTGCTCCTCTGCTGTTCATCGGTATGGGCGTCTTCGTGCTTTCCTTCTTCATCATCTCCGCTGTCAGCATTCCCGAACCGCAAAACAACAGCAAGGGAGAGAAATACGAACACAGCCCTCTAGCTTTCCGCCACTGCGTTCTCGGCATCATCGCCATCTTCTTCTATGTAGGTATCGAAATCGGTATCCCCGCCCAGCTGAACTTCTATATCACTAACTTGGGATTTGAAGGTTCTGCTGCCATAGGAGGTACGTTGGCTGCCAGCTACTGGTTCCTGATGCTGATTGGCCGTGCTTCCAGTAGTGTAATCAGTGGCAAAGTGGCTACTTCCACTCAGATGACCATCGTTTCCGTTACGGCTATCGTGTTCATCCTCATTGCTATCTTCATGCCGGAATCCATTGCTGTCAGCTTCCAAGGACACGACATTCCCGTGAAATGCTTCTTCCTCGCTCTGTGCGGTCTCTGCACTTCCATCATGTGGGGCGGTATCTTCAACCTCGCAGTAGAAGGATTGGGCAAGTACACAGCCGCTGCATCGGGCTTGTTCATGATGATGGTTGTAGGTGGTGGCATCATGCCGTTGATTCAGGATTTCATTGCCAAGGCAACCAATCCCATCAGCAGCTACTGGCTCATCATCGCCATGCTGGCTTACATTCTGTATTACAGCACAATCGGCTGCAAGAACGTAAACAAAGACATCCCCGTAGATGACTGATCAATAAAAACAGAATTATAGAAAACTTATTTATTCACTTAAATTTGGAAATATCATGGATATAGAACACGTAAGAAGCCGTTTCATCAAACATTTTGACGGAACAACAGGAGCTGTATATGCTTCTCCGGGACGCATCAACCTTATTGGTGAGCATACTGACTATAACGGTGGTTTTGTATTTCCCGGAGCAATCGACAAAGGTATGATTGCTGAGATTAAACCGAATGGAACTGACATTGTGAAAGCTTATTCCATCGATTTGAAGGACTATGTAGAGTTCGGTTTGAAAGAAGAAGATGCTCCGCGGGCAAGCTGGGCAAGGTATATATTCGGTGTATGCCGCGAAATGATCAAGCGTGGCGTTGATGTGAAGGGATTCAATACTGCATTTGCAGGCGATGTGCCTCTGGGTGCAGGTATGTCTTCATCGGCAGCTCTGGAAAGTACGTATGCATACGCACTGAACGACCTGTTCGGCGAAAACAAGATAGACAAATTCGAGTTGGCAAAGATAGGACAGGCTACCGAACACAACTATTGTGGCGTGAACTGCGGTATCATGGACCAGTTTGCTTCCGTATTCGGCAAGAAAGGCAGCCTGATCCGTCTGGATTGCCGTTCGCTGGAGTATCAGTACTTCCCGTTCGATCCGCAAGGCTATCGTCTGGTATTGGTTGACTCTGTAGTTAAGCACGAATTGGCTTCCTCGGCCTACAACAAGCGTCGCCAGAGTTGCGAAGCAGCAGTTGCCGCTATCCAAAAGAAACATCCGCTCGTAGAGTTCTTGCGCGACTGCACGATGGAGATGTTGCAAGAATCTAAAGCTGAGATTAGCAAAGAAGACTACAAACGCGCAGAATACGTAATCGAAGAGATACAACGTGTGCTCGACGTATGTGACGCTTTGGAAAAAGGCGACTACGAGACTGTGGGTCAGAAAATGTACGAAACACACCATGGCATGAGCAAACTGTACGAAGTAAGCTGCGAAGAACTCGACTTCCTCAACGACCTCGCATTCGACTGCGGTGTGACAGGTTCACGCGTGATGGGTGGTGGATTCGGTGGTTGCACAATCAACCTGGTAAAAGAAGAATTGTACGACACATTCATCCAGAATGCCAAAGACAAATTCAAAGAGAAATTCGGCAGAAGCCCGAAAATCTATGATGTTGTCATCAGCGACGGTGCACGCAGACTGTCGTAACCCGACTCCTGAGTATTCGCAATTCAATAGGATTTGAATATAAAGATTGAGGGGCGTTTCCGAAATGGAAACGCCCCTCTTTGCTAAAATAAACATCAATTTATTCTAAGCTAACCCTAATCAGCTTTTTTTTGAGGAATTAGAAACTGTTTAATTTTTCTCAAAATTTAGAGCCTGTTTAAATTTTCTTCAAAAATAAACAGGCTCTTAAACAGGCTCTTATTTTTTCAAAACATAAACTGCAAACGTGTTCGGCTCGATCTCCACATTCAACGATTGCGCACCTACTTCCACCTCCGACTCATGCGGAACAATAGCCGAAGGATTATCCAAGGTATTATCTTTGTCCATATCGGTCGCCGTCAGCTTGATACACTTTCCTTGAGAAAAGCTTTGCTGCTTCTTCATGCCCGCAAATGTCATTTGCAGAGACTGTAGCTTGTCCGAAGTATTGGCTACCTTGATGATGTATTCGTCTTTTGCCTTGTCATAGACAGCACTTGCAAACAAGCCGTTCTGTCCTTCGGCACCAGTAACCGGCTTCTTATCCATCATCAGCGGCAAAACATGTGTACCCTTATAAGTAGCATACAACTGCTGCACATAGTAGCTGACAGTGCGCACGGAGTTCAGATTGTCGTACCAAATCATATCCGGCCTCCATTGCCACCCCTCCACGTGGGCAAACAACGGAGCGTATGTCGCCATGTGTACGATGTCGGCATTGCGCTCAAGCCCCGTCATAAAGGCTGCTTCCAACAAAGAGGCATGGTAGTGGTTCCACTTCTTGCCTTTTCCGTGGCAAGCATATTCTCCGGCAAACACCTTGGGACCTTTACGGTCATAATTGTCATAACGTGCTCCCTGGCTTAAGAACCATGATTCGGGACGGTAGAAATGCTCATCTACCAAATCGGCTTTCAAACGCTTCATCTCCGGCCACAAGTAGTCGAACTGCTTGCCTTCTGAGTCGGGACCGGAACTGCCGACAATCTTTATCTCCGGATGAGCCTTGCGGATGGCTGCCACAAAAGGTTCCAGATGTTCGGGATACTCTTTCCCCCACTGCTCGTTTCCGATGCCGATGAACTTCAGGTTAAAAGGCGCCGGATGTCCCATCTCGGCACGCAACTTACCCCACTGAGTATCTGTATCGCCATTGGCAAACTCTATCAGATCGAGTGCATCCTGGATGTAACCTTCCAACTCGCCAACGGGCACATGAGCCTCGGCATCAGGATTCTGGAACTGGCAAGCCAATCCACAACTCAATACGGGAAGCGGTTCGGCACCTATCTCTTCCGAAAGCTGGAAAAATTCATAGAATCCCAAGCCATAGCTTTGATAATAGTCCGGATAGAAACGATGCTGGAATGTATATTGCCAACGGTTCTCATTCAAGGGACGGTTTTCCACAGCACCTACCGACTTTTTCCAGTCATAACGCGTAGCCAAATCGGTACCTTCCACAATACATCCGCCGGGGAAACGGAAAACGCCGGGCTTCAAATCGGCCAAAGCCTGCGCCAAGTCTTTACGCAAGCCATTCTCATGTCCCTTCCAAGTATCAGTGGGAAAGAGAGAGATGTGTTCCAAGTCCACCGTCTGGGGTGAGTCCAAGAAGATACGAAGTACGGACTTTGCATCGGTAACATCGGATTTCAGAATCACTTGGTACTTCTTCCACTCCTTGGAGTCAATGGTCAGGTTTGCCTTGGCAAAGGCCTGCCTTTCGCCCATAGAACTGGGGTTTATCAATTCTACACGGATCTTTCCTGCCTTTCCTCCGTCAGGGATACGTGCCCAAACAGAGAAACGATACTCTTTTCCTTTTTCCACCCCGATGCCGAAGAAGCCTTCATTATCCAATCCGGTATGCTTGTGCGGATGTCCGGCATACGCTAAGCGCACATAGTGGGGATTACGTTCGAAAGGACCGTCATCCCTCACGGAGACTTTTCCAAAACTCTTCCACCCCATCAGGCTCTGCGGAAACTCGAACGAACGGTTTTTCACCAGTTCGGCATACAAGCCACCATCGGCAGCATAATTGATATCTTCAAAGAAGAGGCCATACATCGTGGGCTGGATTTCGGCTCCCAACTTTTTGGTCTGTATCACCCATTCGTTGGTTTGTGCCTGAAGTCCCATCCCCGCTGCCAAAGCCATGACAGCCAATAATCCGGTACTTTTTTTCATTGTTTCAAAGTATTATAAGTAAATATAAATATTATGGTTTATTCAAATTTCCCCTGAAAGGAGAAAACTTACCGGACTCTCTTTCCCCAAACAGAACGTCCGCGGCTATCCAAACCGGTAAAAAGAATGGTTTTCCTCTCGTTCTCCCAATCGTGTCCGGCAAAGACAATAAGTCTTTCCAGTTCCTCGCCATCCAGCTGAAGCGACAAGGACTGTTCCTCTGCCGAGAACGACCAAGTGCCTTGATTCGCATTCTGCCCTATTCCACCCTCTTTGTTGAACGAGAGAAGACGCGAAACGTTCCATTCCTCCATTTTCAGTTCACCCTCGCCCCATAAGATTTGTCCGGCTTCCAACTGACGTTCGTACAAGGGCTCTTGAACCCGGATGAATTCCCACTCTCCCACCAAGTCTGCCGCTGCAAAACGCCGTGGCGTATCGCCGGCATAACGTTCAGGAGAGACTACCGGCCATCCGTCTTTAGTAAAGAACAGTTGGCGCACATGTAAGTCCATCATCTGATTATGAGGCGAAAGCCTGCCTTGGTGCACCATAAAGAAAGCCCCATCATCCGCGGTCAGTACACCACAGTGGGCCGTACCTGCCCATCCCGGATGGTTTTCAAAACGATAGGGGGCCGTCAGGATAGGAAAGTTATTGGTGGTATCTTTCAACTCTTTTCCAAAGTAATCCAAAAAGGGACCTTCCGGCTTGTCCGAGCGTCCTACACGCACATTGTAGGTGGTCATCAGCGGGTCGTAGGAGACAAAGAGGAAATAGAGATTCAAATCCGGATTGTAAATGATTTCGGGAGCTTCCAAGTTGTCCTTCTTATAGTTGGCACGCCGGGCAATCAGGTGTCCACGGTCGCCCTCTACAACGGGAAGCCCGGTGGCAGGATTCAGTTCCACGCAATACAAGCCTCCAAAATAAGAGCCGTAATGCATCCACCATTTCCCGTCTTCGCTGCTGACAATGATGCTGGGGTCGATGGCATTCATGTCAGTGGTTTCATCTGTCTTCACCACACATCCCTTCTGTTCCCAAGGTCCTTCGGGAGAAGACGACTCCGCCATGCCGATATAAGAAGTCTTTCGGCCGAAAGCCGACACACAATAATAGAGCCTGTAGGTATTGCCGTCGCCATAAGAACCGTGCTTATCATCACCGCATGGAAGGATATAAGGCGCCCAAATATTGGTTGCCCCCTGTCCGCCGGCATGAGAGCGAACCCACTCCACTGCTTCGCGGGGAATCTCCGGAAATGCCCATCCCACGAATTCCCAATTTACCAGGTCTTTGGAGCGGCGCACTTGGATGTATCCCAAGGGGACGCCTTTCTCTTCGGCCGCCTTGCGATTCTCGCGGAAGATGGCATCGGTGGAATACATATAATAATAGTCGCCCAACTTGCGGCACGAAGGGTCGTGCACGTTGTACGTGCCCCAAGAACGATAGTCCTCCATAGAGGACAAAGAGAAGTAATCATCCGCCCAAGGATTGGGTGAATCCGTAGGAACGAAAGTCGGAACCGGTTTGCAACCTGCCGACAGGGTCAAGACGAAGAGAATGACCCCAAGCGAATACAAGAAATTCTTCATATTATCAGACATCAAATGTTTATATACCAAGACTAAGAAACTGTTTTAATTCTCTTCAGAAAGTTTTTTATTCAGCTTCTTTGAGCTAAACAGACTCTTAGCTATTTTGCAAATGTACGCCCAAACAAACACACGCAGGTGGATAAACGAACAAACTAAGTGGATAAATGGACAAAATGCTCATTTTGACCCTAAAAACTTTGGCAAATCAAACGACAGCCACTATTTTTGTTTCCATTCACCAACAGACAGTACTATGACAAGATTCTTTTCCTTCCGGATACTCCTTATTATAATATGCTTCCTGCCTGCATGGCCTGCCCGCGCCCTGCTGCAAGAAGAGTTGTTCACCATGCACTACAACGCCACCCATATCACCATGAACGAGGGACTGCCTACCAACTTCATCGATGACATCTATCAGGACAGGCAAGGCTTCATCTGGCTGTCCGCCGGAGGAGGAGGCCTATCAAGATACGACGGATACGAGTTCATCCATTTCCACCCCAGCATTCCGCACCGCAAACTGAAGAGCAACTTCGTGCGCTGTGCCCGCGAAGACCGCTTCCACCGCTTGTGGGTGGCTTCGGAAGGGGGAATAGACCTCATTGACCTCAAGACCTTGCAGAACATCCCGCCCCAAGCGTTGGGTCCCCTGCCCGACAGGCTCACCGACACTTCCGCCTTTCACATCGAGCAGGATGCCGACGGATGCCTCTGGCTGCACGACGGACACCAGCTCTACCGCATCGCCTTCTGTCAGGAAGGCAGCATCGAAAGCATACACACGCTCAGCCATCCCGGACTCGAAAAGAGCAACCTGATATTCAAAGACGTAAAACAAAACGGCAAGATATGGATAAGCCTCAACGGGGAAATATGCACCGTAGAGTTGCAGGAGAACGGCAAGTTGCAAGCCACCCCGGTGGCCGAAGGACTGAACTTCGCACCCGGCACCACCGTATCCGACTTCATTGCCAAAGAAGATGAGATCTGGATAACCACCAATCAGGGACTCTACCGGTATGCTCTCCACAGCAACGTGGTGAAGCACTACGAACACACTCCGAATACCCCCGGATCCCTCTCGCAGAATTTCCTGACCGCACTGGCCATCACAGAGAACAAACAACTGATAGTGGCAAGTCTCTGTGGCCTCAACGTCTACAATCCCCTGTATGACCGGTTCGAGCAAATCAGGAACGATCTGCCCGGCAACCCCTCTCCCCTGCTGAACAGCAACTTCGTGAACTGCGTCGCCATCGTAGGAAGGCACATCTGGATAGGCACCGAAAGCGGAGGAGTCACCCTGCTAACCCCCAAACGGCTCACCCTGACGAACTACAGCTACAGCAAAGAGAATACGGGAAGCCTGTCCCACAACCCCGTGAATGCCATCTACGAGGATGAGGAGGGCACCTTGTGGGTGGGAACCGTGGAAGGCGGACTGAATCGGAAAACGAAAGGGAGCAGCGCCTTCACCCATTACACGCAAGAGAAGGGCATCTTGGGACATAACTCCGTAAGTGCCATCACAGCCGACCCCAAGGGCAGGCTGTGGGTAGGAACCTGGGGAGGAGGCATCAGCCTGCTGGAAAAAAGGCAACCGCAACACCGCATACAGCTCCTGACACCGGACAACTGCAACGGCTACCCCATCGACTTCATCGGTTCACTGACCTACGATTCCATCAACAACGCCATCTGGGTGGGTGCCAACGAAGGCATCTTCTTCTACGACCTGCAACAAGAAAGACTGACCGTCCCCCTACCCGATCAGATTGCTGAAAGCATACATGGCTGCATCGGCTCCATCATAGACCGCGACGGGCAGCTGTGGATAGGCTGTCTGGAGGGAGCATACGTCATAGACCTGCACTCGAAGCGCACAGCGGAAGGGAAATTTGCCTACCGGCATCTGAAATACAAGCTCGACCAACCGGAATTGGGTCTGGTAGAGAAGATAGACTGTTTCTATCAGGATCCGGAGGGCACACTGTGGCTGGGCAGCAACGGGTGCGGCCTCTACCGAAGACGGACGGGCAACAACGGCGAAGAATGGTTTGAGGCATTCACCACCGCCGACGGACTGCCCAACAACTGCGTACGCAACATCCTGGGCGACCGGCAAGGCAACCTGTGGCTTGCCACCAACAACGGGCTTTCGTGTTTCCTGCCCGACAAGGAACGTTTCATCAACTTCACCTGTCAGGACGGCCTGCCCAACACGCAATTCTACTGGAACGCTGCCTGCCACACCAGTGACAACCTGCTCTACTTCGGCCACCTGAAGGGCATGACGGCCATCCATCCCAAACTGATTCCTTATCAGAACAACAAAGCAATTCCCCTCCAGTTCACGCGGCTGTGGGTGGACAACGAGGAAGTACAGCCGGGAAACGAACTGCTACCCCAAGACCTGCCCTTCACACCTGAAATCAGTATCCACGAAAGCACACGCTCCCTTTCAGTGGAGTTTGCCGCCCTCAACTACGAACCGAACCATGCCGACAGTTATTGCTACCGCCTGGTCGGCTTCGACAAGCAGTGGATTCCCATACAGGACGACCACCGCTGGGCGCGGTACACCAATCTTTCGCCGGGAAAGTATACCCTGCAAGTGAAATACACCCCTTATCAGGAAGAGAACCAGACGGAGATGATGGAGCTACGCATCGTAGTGCGCCCCTACTTCTACAAGACCTCTTGGTTCCTCTTGCTGGCAATAGCGGTCGCAACCATCGCTGTGTGGCAGTTCTACCAGTGGCGTTTCCGGACCCTGAAACGGCGTAGCGAGGAGTTACACCTCCAGGTGGAACAACGCACCCACGAGCTGAAAGAGCAGAAACAACTGCTGGAAGAGAAGGGAGAAGAGTTAGCCCGACAGAACGAGCTACTGAAAGAACAGAATGAAAAGATTTCACGCCAGAAAGAGAAACTGGCCGAACTGGCACGTAAGGTGCAAACTCTGACACTGGATAAGATAGCCTTCTTCACCAACATCACCCACGAGTTCCGCACACCCATCACGCTCATCATCGGCCCCATAGAGCGCGCCTTGAAGCTGAGTTACAACCCGCAGGTCATCGAGCAGCTGCAATTCGTGGAACGCAATTCCAAATATCTGCTGTCACTCGTCAACCAACTGATGGACTTCCGCAAGGTGGAGTCCGGAAAGGTCAAGATAGTGAATACACCGGGCGACTTCAACACGTTTACCAATGAGCTGGTGGCCCCGTTCGCAGTGTTTGCCCGCGAACGGAACATCGACCTGAATTTCTACCGGCATCTGCCGGATGCGCCGCTGAGCTATGACGAAGAAGCGATGCAAAAGATACTGACCAATCTGTTGAGCAACGCCATCAAGTTCACACCCGACGGCGGCGAGGTGTCCCTTTTCATCGCTCTGCTCCCACCCACAGCACAACACGGCGAGTTGCTCTACGCCAGTGTGCGCGACTCAGGCAACGGCATTCCTGAGCAAGACTTGGAAAACATCTTCAACCGCTTCTATCAGGTACAGAACCAACATAAGTACCCCATGTACGGACAGTCGGGCAGTGGTATCGGGCTTTACCTGTGCAAACGCATCGTAGAGGCCATGGGCGGCTCTATCCACGTGCACAACAATCGTCGTCAAGGGTGCACGTTCCGTCTGCTACTGCCCATACAACAAGCCCAGTCCACCGTCTCTGTACCCGCCGACAGCAGACCGACACTGCCCGACCTGCCCATACAGCAAGCCGATGGCGAATCCCGACCGCTCTGCATCCTCGTGGTGGAGGACAACCCCGACATGCGCAGCTACATACGCTCCATCCTGCGCGACAAATACCAGGTGGTAGAAGCGGCCAACGGACAGGAGGCTCTCGACATACTGAACACACAGAAAACGGACTTCATCATCAGCGACCTGATGATGCCTGTGATGGATGGCATCGAGTTGTCGCGTCGGGTGAAAGAAAACTTCGCCATCTCCCACATCCCCTTCCTGATGCTGACCGCCAAGACCTCGCAGGAGACACGCATTGAGAGCTACCGCATCGGTGTGGATGAATACCTGCTGAAACCCTTTGACGAACCCCTGCTCTTGGCACGCATAGAGAACATTCTGGAGAACCGTAAACGTTTCCAGAGGAAGTTTGCCTTGAGCATGAATCCCGAAGTGCTGAACATAGACTACCGATCGGGCGACAAGAAGTTCGTCACCCGCGTGATGGAAATCATGAAGACCCATTACAAGGACCCCGGCTTCGAGGTGAGCACCTTCAGCAAAGAGGCCGGCGTAAGCAAGTCGCTGCTCAACACCAAACTGCAGAACCTCCTCGGACAATCGCCGGCACAGTTCATCCGCAGCTACCGACTTAATCTGGCACACGAGCTGATACTGGAATGCCGGGGTACAAAAAGCATGAGCGTCACGGAGATTGCCTACGAAGTAGGGTTCAACGATCCCAAATATTTCACCCGCTGCTTCACCAAGGAGTATAACGTCAGCCCCAGCAGCCTCCTGAACGAGTAGCGCGCACGGGCGGAGCGGACGATTCACAGGCGATTTCCAGTAGGTTTCCGCCTGCGTTATGTTTGCATGTTGGGGGTGTTATGCCTGAACAAAACCCACCGTCCGTACTCCCTCGGCCCTGTTGCTCGTTTATCCACCTCTTATGTTCGATTGTCCCCCTCTGTTTGCTTGTAAGATTGTACTTTTGCCCTGTCGCCGGATCTCCGCCCCTCGCGGAAGTCCCGTACAAAATGTTTAATTTTTAAATCCTACTATGATGAAGAATAACCCCAAACTTACACCCCGACCGCCATCCGGTCGTCCAAGCCGCCCATCCGGCACCCCACCATCGAGAACAATCATTTAATTAAAAACAACCTTAATACTTACAGAAATGAGGAAACATTTATTATTCTCCGCACTGCTCGGCCTGTCTGCCATCGGCAGCATGACGGTGTATCCCACACCGGCCATGGCCATCGTGACCCAGGCCCCCACCATCAAAGTACGCGGACAAGTCATCGACGAAACAGGCGAACCCCTAATCGGAGCCAATATCACCATCAAAGGCGGACAAGGCGGAACCATCACCGACCTGAACGGTAACTTCCAGTTGGATGTTCCCGGCAATGCCATCCTGGTGATAAGCTACATCGGATACAAAGAACGCGAAGTAGCCGTGCGCAACCGTGCCATCCTTGAACCTATCCAACTGCAATCTGACGAACAGATGCTTGAACAAGTCGTAGTCGTAGGCTACGGCACACAGAAGAAATCAGACCTGACAGGCTCCGTCGCCGTGGTCGACGCGAAAGCCCTGAAGCAAACCTCAAACTCCAACATCTCCACCATGCTCGAAGGCAAAGTCTCCGGCGTGCAAATCACCTCCGACGGACAACCCGGAGCCGACCCTACCGTACGCATACGCGGTGTAGGCTCCTTCGGAAGCACTGCTCCGCTCTACGTGATTGACGGCGTGCCCATGGGAACCACCATACGCGACTTCTCCTCGAACGACATCGAAACCATACAGGTGCTGAAAGACGCCTCCGCAGCCGCCATCTATGGTTCGCGTGCCGCCAACGGCGTGATTATCATCACCACCAAACGCGGACAGAAAGACCAACCTCTCAAGGTGGACTACAACGGATACTTCGGCACGGACTTCATCCCCGGAAACGTCTACGACGTGATGAACGCCGACCAATATAGCCAATACCTCGCCCAAGCCTGCGCCAACTCCAACACCCCCTTGCCCTCAGGCTACCAGCTCGACAGCGCCACCGGAAAATATCATTTCCAGGACAATACCAACACCGACTGGTTCAAGGAAGTCTTCAAGACAGGCATCCGGCAGAATCACAATGTCAACCTCTCCAGCGGCGGCGCCCACAATACCTATAACATCTCCCTGGACTATTTCAACCAGAAGGGAACACTCGAAGGTGCCGGCCCCAACTACGAACGATATACCGCCCGCGTGAACAACACGATGGACACCAAGTTCGTCAAGTTCCACACCAGCCTGGTCTACTCCCACTCCGACCAAGACAACATGGGCTTGTCCAACGCCTCCGAATACGTCCAAGGACTTTATGGCGACGTGACAAACGTGCTGCGCGGCACCCTGCTGATGCAACCCACCATCAAGGCCTACGACTCCTCCACCTGGGTGCTCGACAACCTCGTGGGCATCGCCAACAACTACCACTACGACGCTTACGGTTATGGCGTATATTACGACACTGTGCATGGTGATATCTCAGCTTCCAACCCCTTGCTGGTGAACAACCTGATGAAACGCAACACCCGCGTAGACCGCGTTGTGGGAACCGGTTCAGCCGACGTGGACATCCTCAACATGCTGGGCATTGACAGCAAGAACCACAAGTTCAACTATAAGATAAACCTCTCCTACAGCAAGACCTTCTGTAAGGACTTCACCTGGATTCCCGCCTGGGTGCAGAGCAACCGCGTCTATCTGGCCAAGAGCAACGAACGACTGACCAAAGCCTCGCGCAACTACTCGGATGCCCTCATCGAAAACGTACTCACCTACGATGGCACCATAGGCAAACACCACATCAACGTAGTGGCAGGACAAACCTACGAGGAAGAAGACACCGACGAACTAACCGGATGGGGCGTCAACTTCACCGAACCCTATTTCCTGCAACTTCAGAATGCGGCCAGCACCTACTCCAGCAGCTACGAATACAAACACTCCATCCTCTCCTACATCGGACGCGTCAATTACAATTATGACGACCGTTACCTCTTCTCGGCCACCGTGCGCCGCGATGGTAGCTCCCGTCTGACCCGGAGCATCCGTTGGGGAACATTCCCCTCCGTCTCACTGGGCTGGCGTTTCGACAAGGAGAGATTCTTCCCCTTCAGTACCAACGTGGTAAATATGTTTAAAGTGCGTGCCAGCTACGGCGAACTGGGAAATGAAAACATCGGCGAATACATGTACCAAGCCGTTATGTCGCGCAACAACATGACCTACAACTTTAATGGCAACGTCATAACCGGTTCCGCCGTCTCTACCTTCGTCGACAACAATCTCTCCTGGGAGAAGAAAAAGACCTACAACGTGGGTATCGACCTCGCTTTGTTCCGCAACCGTTTGGAATTTACCGCCGAATGGAACAAGAACACCAGCGAAGACCTCCTGTATGCCGTTCCCGTACCGGAACAGGCCGGCGTGTCCAACACCACCGTAACCATGAATGCCGCCTCGATGAACAACTCCGGCTTCGAATTCTCTGCCACCTACCGTAACCGCGACCACGACTTCAAATACGAAGTATCCGCCAACCTCAGCACCCTACGCAACCGCGTCACCTCACTGGGATTTGGCACCGACTCTTACATCACAGGCGCCTACATCACCAAGGTAGGTTCCGAAATCGGCCAGTTCTACGGTTGGGCTTATGAAGGCATAGCCCGCACGCAAGCCGACCTCGACAACCACGCCACCCAGGAAGGTGCCCAAGTGGGCGACTGCCTCTACAAGGACGTGAACAACGATGGCAAGGTAGACTCCGAAGACCAAGTGGTTCTGGGCAGCGGTATGCCCAAGATGAACTTCGGTCTGAACGCCAGGTTCGAATACAAGAACTTCGACCTGAGTATCGCTACCTTCGGTGCACTGAATTACCACGTCAGTGATGACATCTACAACTCGCTGAACTCCTGCTACGGCTGGGGTAACAAAGAAGTGGACATGCTCGATGCAAACCGTTTCAGCGAAGACGGCAGCACCTACCTCTCCAACGTGCCGCGTACCTACACCAGCAACAACGCCAGCCTGGGATGGAACGACCTCTTCAGCTCACGCAAGATTCAGAACGCCGCCTACTGGAAGATTGCCAACATCGAACTGGGCTACAACTTCCCCGACAAATGGTTCGGCAACTATGTATCTAACGTACGCCTCTATGTGTCGGCACAGAACATCCACACCTTCACGGGCTATCACGGTTACAACGTAGACTATGCAGGAGGAACATTCACTCCGGGGTACAACTTCTGTTCCTATCCCACGGCACGCACGTTCATGTGTGGCGTTCACTTTACATTCTAAATCCTAAATACAAAAATATATCTTATGAAACTAAATAAATATTCACTTGCTCTCATCTTAGGAGTCAGCATGCTGACTTCTTGCAGTGACCGGCTGGACCTATTGAATCCCAACCAGCAAACCTCAAGCACATTCGGTTTCAATGCCGACGACCTGGAAGAATGCGTGATTGCCGGTTACAACCATATCCGAATGGAAGGCTCGTATGCCCGCGTAGGCTACACCATCGACGTCTGTCGAGGCGATGAAGCCTGGAACTCGTCACAAGTGTGGTATCTACCCTTCGATGACCTGAATGCCGAAGTCACTTCGGACATCACGTGGTGGCCCTGGCGTGAATGGTACTACACCATCAACGTGTGCAACTTCGCCATCTCACGCTGCGACGAAGACAACAGCCAACTGTCCGACAAGATGAAATACATCAAAGGACAGATGCTCTTCCTGCGAGGCTTGTCCTACTATAACCTGGTAGGTTATTACCAGAATCCCCCTCTTATCACAGACTACTCCACCTACTCTTCGCTGGAAGGGCTGTATGGTACCAACAGCAACTACGATGAAGTGCTCGACCAAGTAGAAAAAGATTTCCGCGAAGCGATGGAACTGCTACCTTCACGCGACAAAGGCAGTGAATGGAGTGGCGGACGTGCCACCTGCGGTGCCGCTGCCGGCTACTATGCCCGTACCCTCATGGTACGCCACAAATACAGCGAAGCCCTCACCGTACTGAAAGACATCATCGGCAAGAAATACGGCTCATACCGACTGATGGATAACTATGGCGACAACTTCCGCGAAGGCCTGGCCTATGAAAACAACGAGGAGAGCCTCTTCGAAGTACAGTTCCTCGACTACGGCTCGCAAGGCACCGACGATGAGTGGACTCCGGTGAACACAAGCCCCAACGCTACACAAGGCTCCGCCATTGAGAGCAACTTTGCCCCCGGCAACTATGGCGGTTGGGCGGACATCTCGGCTTCACCCTGGCTCTACCACCTGTTCAAAGCCGAACGCACCGTAAACGGCACGCTCGACCCGCGTCTCTACTGGACCATCGGGACCTACGAAAGCGACTGGGCAAACTTTGAATACGGTAACGTGGCCTATACGCATACGCTTACAGCTACCGACAACATCGTGACCAACAACATCTACGGTGGCCTGCCGATAGCCAAGTTCACCAACCTCCGCACCGGTCTATACAGCACGGTCGTTACCGGCCTGCACGATGGCATCAACCTGCGCCTGATGCGCTATTCTGATGTGCTGCTGCGCGCCGCCGAGTGCGAAAACGAAGTGAACGGTCCCACCCAACAGGCCATTGACTGGATCAATGAAGTACGCAACCGCGCCCGTCTGGCCGACCTGCAGCTGTCCGACTTCAACACCGCCGACAAACTCTTCGAACAGATAGCCAACGTAGAACGTCCCAAGGAATTCGGATGCGAGTTCGGACGCGGCTTCGATCTCATCCGCTGGGGATTCTTCTACGACAACGGCCGATTGCAACAACTCAAGGAACATGCCGTAGTACGCCGATCCACGGAAGGCACAAAAGAACCCGTGAGCTACAGCAATATCGCAAGCGATCCCCAACTGAAGAGTTCATTCGACACCTACCTGCCGGGACATGAGTTCCTGCCCATCGTGCAACAGCTGATGAACAACAATCCCAACCTGAAAGGTAATTCGGCCAACTCCAGTACGGACAACTCTACCTACTTCCGTGAAAAAGGTTGGACAGTGCGTCCGGTCGTCGACTTAAACTAATGGAACCAATAATATCTTTAAGAACAATAACATCCTTAAAATAAAGACAATGAGATTACTAAATAAAATAGCACACGCTTGTTGCTACGCCACCCTTGGGCTGCTGGCACTGACGAGTTGCACGGATGGCAGTATTTACGAAGTAAACGCCCCCGACTGGATTTCCGACAAGATACAGGAAATTGAAGATTCGAAGAAAGAACCGGAAGACGAAGAGTTGGAAGGTATGATGGAAGATGTGTATTCTTTCGGGAATACCGATTTCACCTCCGGCTTTTGGAGCGCCTTTTCCAAGTATTATGTAATACCCGACGGCGAGAAGTGGAATGCGGTGTTCAACCTCCACATCAATCCAACAGACAATACCTATTACAAGAACTTTGCCCTTATCCTCACCAATGACGTGGACCGCGGTGGCGAAGGTTATACCGAATATGGAGCCATCCGCTTCGACAACGACCCGAACAAGAACTCCGAATGGGGCGACCACATCAACAGGCAGTACGTTTCCGGAACATTGATGTTTTCTTCCGGCGATGATGACTTGGATGCCAACGTGCAAGCACTCGCAGGAAAGGTGACGCTCACCGTTGACCGCACCAACGAGAATGCGTTCACCATAAAGATAACCAATAGCGCAGTGACCAAGACATACGCACAACCCTACAAGGAAGAAAACCTGAACGCTGATGCAAGCAACACCAATATCCGTTGTTTCTTGGTTCCCGACGGTTCCTTCATCGACTTCCAGCAAACCAACATCGAACCTATTGGTGGACTTACTTCCGCCTTGGACAAAAATCCGGTATCCATGGAACTACAAAATGTACCTGACCAAGTCGTGGTAGGCAGCACGCTCGAAGAGGCCATGGCCAATATATCAGCCATCGTCACCTTCGAAGAGGGAGTGACCAAAACTGTACCGGTTTCCGACCTCCACCTCTCTGCCATCCCCGATATGGATGAGCCAGGCATGAAGACTCTTATAGCCATCTACAACAAGACCTTCAAAGGTGAGAATTGCGAACAGCCGATTGTAGCCAACGCCACTTTTGAAATGGTAGAACAGATTGTATCTATCGAAGTGACTGCCCTGCCTTCGCGCGCGCAATACTATTATTACACCTCAGAAGCGACCCAAGGCCTGACAGACCGGACACTCTCTTTCGATCCGACCGGCATGGTGGTTACAGCTACTTACAGCAGTGGACAAACAAGGGAAGTAGACCATGCAAGACTCAACTTCTCGGTTATCCCTGCCAAAGCAGGCTCTCACACCGTCACCATCACTCCCGCCAATGAAAATGGCATCAGCGCAACAGTAGAGGTGACCGTAGCCGAATCTACAACTTCCGCCGTAAACAACAGCACCAACCTGGTAGGAGCCGAAGACAACTCTACAGGATTCTGGGGTGCCTTCTCGGATGACTTCAACGTACCGACCGGCGAGACCAAACAGATTATTTTCACCAACTATAGCAACTTGGCTGGCAACTGGAACAACTTCATCGTGATTCTCCGCAAAGCGGATATGACCGAATACGCAGTAGTTCGCGCCGACAACTACGGTTGGGGTAATGGATACAACGCTTGTATCCACAACGGCACACAAGGCGATTGGGGTACTTGGCTTGCCGGCATGAACGGAGCCAAAGTCACAGTCTACGTAACCAACTGCGGAAATGGCACTGCCGACATCCAAGCCGTAATGGAAGGCACTACAAGCAGCACCTCGACCCAATATTATTTAGGCATCAATACGGTAGAACCCAGCGACCTGAACTTCGCATTGACCGTTGACAGCTGCCATCTCGTGTTTAATGAATAGAAAATAACGATTAATTTTCATCATCCATACCGTACCTTTTTTACCAAAGGTCGGTATGGTTATAAAACTTATCAACAAATGAAGAAATTATCATTTATCGTATTATCCCTGCTGACGGTCTTCACTTTCACGAACTGCTCCGACGGATTGGACAATATCGAATACAATGGAGACAGCGGCGTAACCATAACCACTCCCGAAACAACAGCAATAACAAGTATTTCGCTGACTGTTCAATCATTAGTCAGCGGCAATCTGAATAATGTAGTCAGACGAGGATTTTGCTATAGTATAAACAACCCAGTCCCCACCGTCAAAGAGAATGCAGTGGAAGCCGACGAAAACTTCAATGCAACCATCTCCGGCTTAGCAAGCAGCACAATCTACTATGTGCGCGCATACACTTACGGTAACAGCCGTTACACTTACTCCGCAACGCTCACGGTAACCACAGCCGCTTCAAGCATTGACGAGCAACTCAAGAACTATGTAGCCCCTACTTACGCCGATGACTATACCGCCATCGCTGACTGGAACAACCGTGGACAATGGAACTTGGCCAATGTACACGACCCAAGTGTCGTACTGGCCGATGACGGTTATTACTACATGTACCAGACTGATGCTTCCTATGGAAATGCGCACGTTGCCGGAGGACATTTCCACGCCCGCCGCTCCAAGGATCTTGTGAACTGGGAATATTTGGGAGGAACCATGAAATCATTACCCGGATGGGTAATCCCCAAACTGAATGAGATCCGCTCCGCGATGGGATTAGGTGAGGCTTCGCCGGCTGAAAGCGACTTCGGCTATTGGGCACCTTGTGTACGCAAAGTAAAAGATGGATTATACCGCATGTACTACTCCATCGTAGTACCCGGGCATATCAACGGAGATAATAGTTGGAGCGAACGTGCATTCATCGGATTGATGGAAAACGACAATCCTGCCAACAATGACGGTTGGGAAGACAAAGGCTACGTCATCACCAATGCTTCGGATAAAGGGCTGGACTATATGGTAAAACCTGATGACTGGGGCAACTGTTACTTTAAATGGAATGCCATCGACCCCTCTTATATCATAGATGGAGATGGCAAGCACTTCTTGATTTACGGTTCTTGGCATAGCGGCATTGCAGCTGTAGAACTGGAAGCAAACAGCGGAAAGCCTACTGACCTTCCCAATCCGTGGGGAACAAGCAAAGAAATTTCAGCTTACGGCAAGCTCTTGGTAACCCGTCAAATGGGCAACCGTTGGCAGGCTTCGGAAGGACCGGAAATCATCTATAATCCCCAAACGGGATATTATTACCTGTTTGTTGCTTATGATGCTTTGTCTGTCCCCTATAACACCCGCGTTTGCCGCTCACAAAACATCAACGGTCCTTACTTTGGCATTGACGGTACAGACCTCACCAACACAGGTGGTGAGATGCTTCCTGTCGTCACCCATCCTTATAAATTCAGTAACAGCAACGGGTGGGTAGGTATTTCACACTGCGCCATCTTTGATGACGGCAAGGGCAACTGGTTTTATGCTTCACAAGGCAGGTTGCCGGAGAATGTACCGGGGATCAATGCAAGTAACGCAGTAATGATGGGACATGTGCGCTCTATCCGCTGGACCAAGGACGGCTGGCCGGTGGTAATGCCCGAACGCTACGGTGCTGTCCCCAAAGTATCCATCACCGAAGAAGAGTTAGTCGGAAACTGGGAACACATCGACCTCTCTTATGCTTACGGTAAACAAAAAGAATCAACCGGCATGACCTTATCCGCTGACCACAAAGTGACAGAAGGAAGTTGGAAAGGAACCGATTGGACGTATGATGCCGATAACGAACGAATCAGTTTCAGCAATGGAGTGGAAGTTTATCTCCAAAGAGAAGTGGATTGGGAAGCAAATCCCAGAACCCACACCATTGTATATGCCGGATATGGCAACAACAAGACGTATTGGGGTAAAAAATCACGTTAATCCCCCTTTTTCAGAAAGAAAGAGGTGTCTCATAATGCCCAAATTGAAAGAATTCCCCCTGCACAACTATTTGTCGTAGGGGGAATTCTTCTCAAAAAAGGAGTTTTGATACATCCTCTTTCTTCGTTTATGTTGTATAACATGCAAAAGAATGTACCATACAACAAAGAAAAGTGTTACTTTTACACCCAAAAGAAGATAATTATCTCATTTACATTAAATACAAAACCATGAAAAGACAAGTTTTACTTGCAGGAGTTGCCGCAATGATGTTGACTGCGTGTAACCACCAACCAGAAACAGCGCTTACGCTCTCCGGCCTTGATCCGGTAAAATTCCAAACAACAGTAAACGATGCCCAAACGCAGCTTTACACCTTAAAAAACAAAGCTGGTATGGAAGTGTGTATCACCAACTTTGGAGGTCGCATCGTATCTATTATGGTACCTGACAAGAATGGTACTATGCAAGATGTAGTATTAGGCTTCGACAGTATCGCCGATTACATCAACATTCCCAGTGACTTCGGTGCTTCTATCGGACGCTATGCCAACCGAATCAATCAAGGAAAAATCGTATTGGACGGAGATACGATCCAGCTGCCGAAAAACAACTTCGGCCATTGCCTGCACGGTGGTCCAAAAGGATGGCAATACCAAGTCTACAATGCCAACCCTATTGACAATACAACTTTGGAACTGACCCGCATTTCTCCGGACGGAGACGAGAACTTCCCCGGTAACCTGACAGCTAAAGTCCTGTTCAAACTGACTGAAGACAATGCCATAGACATAAAGTATAGTGCCACTACGGATAAGAAGACCATCATCAACATGACCAATCACTCTTACTTCAACTTATCCGGTAATCCTGCCCAAGCAGCAACCGATCATATCTTATATGTGAACGCCGACAATTATACTCCGGTAGACAACACATTTATGACCACAGGGGAAATTGTACCAGTGAAAGACACCCCTATGGATTTCACTACTCCTAAAGCCGTGGGACAGGATATTACAAAATACGATTTCGCCCAATTGAAGAATGGAAACGGTTATGACCACAACTGGGTGTTGAACACTAAGGGTGACCTCTCAGTAGTAGCCGCAAGACTGACATCACCAGTTAGTGGAATCACACTGGAAGTATATACTGACGAACCGGGCATACAGGTTTATACCGGCAATTTCCTGGATGGAACCGTTACTGGCAAAAAAGGCATCGTTTATAACCAACGTGCTTCCGTATGCTTGGAAACACAACACTATCCCGACAGCCCCAACAAACCTGAATGGCCCAGCGTTGTGTTGGAACCGGGAGAAACCTACAATAGCGAATGTTTTTTCAAATTTTCAGTAGAGCAATAATTGTTAACCTTTAAATATTAAAATTGTGGAAGCATTAGATTGGATTGTTATCGGAGTCTTTGCTGTGGCTCTGATAGGTATTATTGTTTGGGTTGTCAAGCAAAAACAGAACGATTCAGCAGACTATTTTTTAGGTGGACGCGATGCTACATGGATTGCTATCGGTGCGTCTATTTTCGCATCAAACATCGGATCGGAACACTTGATCGGTTTAGCAGGCGCAGGAGCCTCCAGCGGTATGGCTATGGCACACTGGGAAATTCAAGGATGGATGATTCTTATTTTAGGATGGGTATTTGTGCCTTTCTATACAAGAAGCATGGTGTACACGATGCCGGAATTTTTGGAACGTCGCTACAATCCGCAGTCACGTACCATATTGTCCGTCATTTCTTTAATCAGCTACGTATTGACCAAAGTTGCGGTTACGGTATATGCCGGAGGTCTGGTTTTCCAACAAGTGTTCGGGATCAAGGAACTTTGGGGAATTGACTTCTTCTGGATCGCAGCTATCGGTTTGGTACTAATCACTGCCCTATACACCATTTTCGGAGGTATGAAGTCAGTACTTTACACTTCTGTGCTGCAAACTCCGATTCTGCTTTTGGGTTCACTAATCATTCTTGTCCTTGGTTTCAAAGAATTGGGGGGCTGGGATGAAATGATGAGGATTTGCGGTGCAGTGACCGTAAACGAACAAGGCAATACAATGACCGAATTGATTCGCAGCAACAGCGACCCCAACTTCCCTTGGCTGGGAGCATTGATCGGCTCGGCTATTATCGGTTTCTGGTACTGGTGTACTGACCAGTTCATCGTGCAACGTGTGCTTTCTGGAAAGAACCAGAAAGAAGCTCGCCGTGGTACGATCTTCGGTGCTTACTTGAAACTGTTACCGGTATTCCTGTTCCTGATTCCAGGCATGATTGCTTTTGCTCTCCACCAGAAATATATCGGTGCAGGCGGTGAAGGTTTCCTTCCGATGCTTGCTAATGGTAATGCAAATGCCGATGCAGCTTTCCCCACATTGGTAGCCAAATTATTACCCGCGGGTGTTAAAGGGCTGGTTGTTTGCGGTATCTTGGCAGCCCTGATGAGTTCATTGGCCTCTCTGTTCAATTCTTCGGCAATGTTGTTCACAATTGACTTCTACAAACGTTTCAAACCCAATACACCGGAAAAGAAATTAGTTGGTATTGGTCAGGCAGCAACTGTAGTTATTGTGATTCTGGGTATATTGTGGATTCCTATCATGCGTAGCGTAGGTGACGTTCTTTATACGTACTTACAAGACGTTCAATCTGTTTTAGCTCCAGGTATTGCGGCTGCATTCCTGCTGGGTATATGCTGGAAACGCACTTCTGCACAAGGCGGTATGTGGGGATTGATTGCCGGTATGGTAATCGGTCTGACACGTCTGGGAGCCAAAGTATATTATAGCAACATAAGCGATGCAACCGACGGCATGTTCAAATACCTGTTCTACGATATGAACTGGCTGTTCTTCTGCGGATGGATGTTCCTATTCTGCATCATTGTAGTCATTCTGGTCAGCCTGGCAACAGAAGCACCTGCTACCGACAAGATACAAGGCTTGGTGTTCGGAACCTCTACTCCAGAACAAAGAGCAGAAACACGCGCCAGCTGGAATCATTGGGATATTATCCACACGATTATTATCTTAGGTATTACAGCCGCTTTCTATATCTATTTCTGGTAAAACAAAGGCGAGCTACAAGCCGTAACAGCATTATAATACACCCGCTGCAACTTGTAGCTCGCAACTCATAAATTAATATGAATAAATATTATAGCTCAAATCCAACTTTCTATGTTGGTATAGACTGCATTATTTTCGGTTTCAACGAAGGAGAATTGGACCTGTTATTGCTGAAACGAAACTTTCAGCCTGCAATGGGTGAATGGTCTTTGATGGGTGGATTTGTGCAACAGAGTGAAAGTGTAAATGATGCCGCCAAGCGCGTACTGACAGAACTCACCGGGCTGGAAAATGTATACATGGAACAAGTGGGAACGTTCGGAGAAGTCGAACGTGATCCGGGAGAACGAGTTATCTCCATCGCTTACTATGCACTGATCAACATCAATGAATACGACCGTGAACTGGTGCGTCAGCACAATGCATATTGGGTGAACATCAATGAGCTTCCCCCGCTGATTTTCGACCATCCTCAAATGGTGGAGCAGGCCAGGAAATTGATGCAGCAAAAAGCATCCACAGAACCTATTGGATTTAATCTGTTACCCCAATTATTCACTCTATCCCAATTACAAAGTCTCTACGAAGCTATTTATGGCGAACAGATAGATAAACGTAACTTCCGTAAACGAATAGCTGAAATGGATTACATCGAAAAGACAGACAAGATTGATAAAACCGGTTCCAAACGCGGTGCAGCCTTATATAAATTCAATGAAAAGGCATACCGCAAGGCACCCAAATTTAAACTATGATAATTAATATTATGCTGGAAGAACTGAAAGAAAAAGTATTCCATGCCAACCTTGAACTGGTGAAGCATGGACTGGTTATCTTCACTTGGGGAAATGTATCAGCTATTGACCGTGAGTCAGGGCTGGTAGTCATCAAACCCAGTGGTGTAAGCTATGACGATATGAAAGCTGAAGACATGGTAGTAGTTGACCTCAACGGGAAAGTAGTAGAAGGACGACTGAATCCTTCTTCCGACACTCCTACCCACATCGTACTCTACAAAGCTTTCCCTGAAATAGGCGGTGTGGTACATACCCACTCTACCTATGCGACTGCTTGGGCACAGGCAGGATGCGATATACCCAACATCGGCACCACGCATGCCGACTATTTCCACGATGCCATACCTTGCACGGCAGATATGACAAAAGAAGAAGTGGAAGGAGCCTACGAACTGGAAACCGGAAACGTCATCGTCAAACGTTTCGAAGGACTGAATCCTGTACACACACCAGGGGTATTGGTGAAGAATCACGGTCCTTTCTCATGGGGAAAAGATGCACACGATGCAGTGCACAATGCCGTAGTGATGGAACAAGTAGCAAAAATGGCAAGCATAGCCTATAGTGTCAACCCGAATTTGACCATGAATCCACTGCTGGTAGAAAAGCACTTCAACCGTAAACATGGTCCCAATGCCTATTACGGACAAAAGAAATAAAATCAACTATTTAGAATTACAATAAAAACAATCAATCATGAGCGCATTTGATCAATATGAAGTATGGTTCGTAACCGGAGCACAGCTCCTGTACGGAGGCGATGCAGTTATCGCAGTAGACGCACATAGTAACGAAATGGTAGCCGGACTGAACGCCAGTGGGAATCTGCCTGTTAAAGTTGTCTACAAAGGTACAGTAAACTCCTCAAAAGAAGTGACTGCCGCTTTCAAAGCAGCCAACAATGATGAGAAATGTATCGGTGTCATCACTTGGATGCACACTTTCTCTCCTGCCAAAATGTGGATTCACGGCTTGCAGGAATTGAAGAAGCCATTGTTGCACTTCCATACACAATTCAATAAAGAAATTCCTTGGGACACCATGGATATGGACTTCATGAACTTGAACCAATCCGCCCACGGAGACCGCGAATTCGGTCATATCGTAACCCGCATGCGCAAGAACCGCAAAGTAGTTGTCGGCCACTGGCAAGACGAAAAAGCACAAGGACAGATAGCAGCATGGATGCGTGTATGTGCAGGCTGGGCCGACGCACAGGATATGTTGATTATCCGCTTTGGCGACCAGATGAACAACGTTGCCGTAACTGATGGCGACAAAGTATCCGCCGAGCAAGTATTAGGCTATCACGTAGATTATTGTCCGGTTAACGACCTGATGAAGTACTATAATGCAGTAGAAGACAACGATGTACAGGCTCTTGTGGAAACCTATTTCAAAGAGTACGACCACGCTCCCGAACTGGAAGACGGACGCACAATGGCTTATCAGAAAGTATGGAACTCTGCTAAAGCAGAAATCGCCCTTCGCCGCATCCTGAAGGATACAGGTGCCAAAGCATTCACCACCAACTTCAATGACCTGGGTGACTTCGACCAGATTCCGGGATTGGCATCCCAACGTCTGATGGCAGAAGGCTACGGCTTCGGTGCAGAAGGTGACTGGAAGACAGCTGCATTATACCGTACCACTTGGTTCATGAGTCAAGGTATGCCTAAGGGATGTTCTTTCCTCGAAGACTATACTCTGCACTTCGATGGCGAAAAGAGTGCCATCCTGCAAGCACACATGCTGGAAGTATGTCCGCTGATAGCTGAGGCCAAACCGAAACTGGAAGTACATCGCCTAAGCATCGGTATCGACAGCGAAACGGCACGCCTCGTGTTCACCAGCAAGCAAGGTGAAGGCGTAGCAGCCACTATTGTTGATTTGGGCAACCGTTTCCGTCTGATCGTAAACAAGGTGGAATGCATCAAGAGCAAACCGCTGCCGAAACTTCCCGTAGCCAGCGCTTTGTGGATTCCGCAGCCTAACCTCGAGATTGGTGCCGCCGCATGGATCCTGGCAGGTGGTACCCATCACACCAGCTTCTCTTACGACCTGACAGTAGAATACTGGGCCGACTATGCAGAAATGGCAGGTATCGAAATGGTTGTCATTGATGAAAATACAACAATCAGCGAGTTCAAGAAAGAACTGCGCATGAATGAAGTATATTACATGTTGAACAAAGCACTTTGCTGATTATGAAACCGGATGCTAAATCAACCATAGAAAACGGCAAAGCTATTCTGGGTATAGAATTCGGCTCTACCCGAATAAAGGCTGTTTTGATTGACGAAGAGAACAAACCTATCGCTCAGGGAAGCCACACTTGGGAAAACCAATTGGTAGACGGACTTTGGACGTATAGCATTGAAGCCATCTGGCATGGACTGCAGGACTGCTACGCTGATCTGCGCTCAAATGTAAAGGCATTGTATGGCATAGAGATAGAAACGTTGGCAGCCATCGGTATCAGCGCCATGATGCACGGCTACATGGCGTTCGATAAGAGAGAGGAAATTCTTGTGCCTTTCCGCACTTGGAGAAATACCAATACAGGCAAGGCGGCAGCCGCTCTATCGGAACTGTTCGTTTACAACATTCCTTTACGATGGAGCATCTCCCATCTGTATCAGGCCATTTTAGATAACGAAGAGCACGTCAAAGAGATTGATTATCTGACTACCCTGGCAGGATATATTCATTGGCAAATGACAGGTCAGAAGGTGTTGGGGATAGGCGATGCATCAGGTATGCTACCTATAGACCCGATTACCAAGAACTACTCTGCCGAAATGGTAGATAAGTTCGACAAGCTGATTGCCCCACAGGGATTTGACTGGAAACTGTCGGATATCCTCCCCAAAGTATTGTCAGCGGGTGAGAATGCCGGCTACCTCACCCCGGAAGGTGCACAGAAACTTGATGTTTCAGGCCATCTGAAAGCAGGAGTACCAGTCTGCCCGCCCGAAGGAGATGCAGGCACAGGTATGGTGGCAACCAATGCAGTCAAACAACGTACAGGAAATGTTTCGGCAGGTACTTCATCCTTCTCTATGATTGTATTGGAAAAGGATCTATCTCAACCGTATGAAGTGATTGACATGGTCACAACTCCTGACGGAAGTCCCGTAGCGATGGTACATTGCAATAATTGCACATCCGACCTCAATGCATGGGTCAATCTGTTTAAGGAGTATCAAGAATTGTTAGGCATTCCGGTAGATATGAATGAAGTATATGGAAAACTCTACAATCACGCTCTTACAGGCGATGCTGATTGTGGAGGCCTCATTTCATACAACTACATTTCAGGCGAACCAGTAATGGGACTTGCAGACGGAAGACCCATGTTTGTACGTTCAGCAAACGACAAGTTCAACCTTGCCAACCTGATGAGGACACATCTGTATGCTTCTGTCGGCGTTCTCAAGATCGGTAATGACATTCTCTTCAAAGAAGAAAAAGTCAAAGTAGACAGAATCACAGGACATGGAGGATTGTTCAAGACCAAAAACGTAGGTCAGCGAGTACTTGCAGCTGCATTAAACTCACCAATCTCGGTGATGGAAACAGCTGGTGAAGGCGGCGCTTGGGGTATTGCCTTGTTAGGTTCTTATCTCGTGAACAACAAGAAGAATCAACCACTTGATGTTTTCCTCGATGAGCAAGTGTTCGGTGGAGATGCAGGCATTGAAATCTCTCCTACAGCAGAAGAGGTAGAAGGTTTTAACGCATACATCGAAAACTATAAAGCAGCACTGCCCGTAGAAGAAGCAGCGGTGAAATTCAAGAAGTAATTATTCATGATGAGAGTGTGCAAGACACAGCTTCGTGCATTGCGCACACTCTCATTATGCAAATGATGCTTTTACCATACGTATATTGTTGCGTATATTTTGATATCCCGTCCTGCGTGAAAGCGGTCTTCCTCTCAAGCGCCCTACCCTAACCGGGTAAACACAATTGTCTTCCCCCAGACAGAAACTTATTTGATGCAATCCCTTCTCTATAAGCCTCAACAGGCGTATGCCATTCATAGAGTGTGTTTGCTAAAATCAACAGATTCCTTACATTACAAAGATCATATAACTAATTACATTTATGAGAAACAAATTATTTTTCAGCAGTATCCTTTTAGCTGCTTCCGTATCATTATCTGCACAGAAGAGTGCATCCATCACAGTTCATGCCGATCAAGGCACACAGATCATCCCTAAAGAAATCTACGGTCAGTTTGCCGAACACCTCGGTACTTGCATTTACGGCGGACTTTGGGTAGGTGAAGATTCTGCCATTCCCAATATCAAGGGTTACCGCACTGACGTATTCAACGCATTGAAAGAACTCCGTGTTCCTGTCCTCCGTTGGCCTGGCGGTTGCTTTGCCGACGAATATCACTGGATGGACGGTATCGGTCCGAAAGAAAACCGCCCTAAAATGGTGAACAACAATTGGGGAGGCACGATCGAAGACAACAGCTTCGGTACACATGAGTTCCTCAACCTCTGCGAGATGTTGGGCACCGAACCCTATATCAGTGGAAATGTAGGTAGTGGCACCGTAGAGGAATTGGCTAAATGGGTAGAATACATGACATCCGAAGGAGATTCCCCAATGGCAAGACTCCGCCGTCAGAACGGGCGTGACAAAGCATGGAAGGTTAAATATCTTGGTGTAGGCAACGAAAGCTGGGGATGCGGCGGAAGCATGCGTCCTGAATATTATGCAGACTTATATCGCCGTTACTCCACTTATTGCCGCAATTATGATGGCAATAACTTATTTAAGATTGCCAGTGGTGCCAGCGATTATGATTATAACTGGACGAAAGTCCTGATGAACCAGGTAGGCGGACGCATGAACGGTCTCTCCCTCCACTACTACACCGTGACCGGATGGAGCGGAAGCAAAGGTGCAGCCACCCAGTTCAGCAAAGACGATTACTACTGGACAATGGGTAAATGCCGCGAGATAGAAGACGTGCTCAAAAAACATTGTGCCATCATGGACGAATACGACCCTAAAAAGAATATAGCCCTTATGCTTGATGAATGGGGTACATGGTGGGATGAAGAACCCGGTACTATTCCAGGCCACCTTTACCAGCAAAACACTTTGCGCGATGCTTTCGTAGCCTCTCTCAGTTTTGATATCTTCCACAAGTACACTGACCGCCTGAAAATGGCGAACATCGCACAGATAGTAAATGTATTGCAGTCAATGATTTTGACCAAAGACAAAGAGATGGTATTGACACCCACTTACTATGTATTCAAGATGTACAACGTGCATCAGGATGCCACCTATCTCCCACTCGACTTGAACTGTGAAATCAAAGACGTGCGCGACAACCGCAAGGTGCCCCTGATCAGTGCAACTGCTTCCAAAGACAAAGACGGTAAAATACACATTTCCATATCAAACATTGATGCCGACAACTCCCAGGAAGTTACCATCAACCTTCCGGATGTAAAGGCAAAAAAAGCCGTAGGTGAGATTCTGACCTCTCCCAACCTGACTGATTACAATTCTTTTGAAAAACCGGATAATGTAAAATTAGCCCCGTTCAAAGAGGTAAAAATCAACAAAGGAGAATTAAAGATCAAACTACCTGCAAAGTCAATTATTACGATTGAGTTACAGTAAATCAGAAGGAAATACTTATTGTATTTCCAACGAAGAGTCGGAAGAGGGAAGGATAAAAAAGAGCCTCTTTCTGTGTTGTGAATTTCGCATAAAGAGTTATCTTTGTCGCTGTTAAAATTAACAAGTGAAACTTCAACCCGCTTTATTATAGTATTCAAATGTATAATTAATATCAATATGAACGACAACAAACTTATGAACCGCGCAGCGGACAACATTCGTATCCTTGCTGCTTCTATGGTCGAGAAAGCCAATTCCGGTCATCCCGGTGGCGCTATGGGTGGCGCTGATTTTGTGAACGTGCTCTTCTCTGAATTCCTTGTTTATGACCCTGAAAATCCGTCATGGGAAGGTCGCGACCGTTTCTTCCTTGATCCAGGCCACATGTCGCCGATGTTGTATTCCCAATTGGCACTGACCGGAAAGTTCACGCTGGATGAACTGAAAGAGTTCCGCCAATGGGGAAGCCCCACACCGGGACATCCCGAACGCGACATCATGCGTGGCATTGAAAACACTTCCGGCCCGCTCGGACAGGGTCACACTTACGCTGTAGGTGCTGCCATTGCTGCCAAATTCATGAAAGCCCGTTTCGAAGAGGTGATGCCGCAGACCATTTACGCCTATATCTCCGACGGTGGTATACAGGAAGAGATTTCTCAGGGCGCAGGCCGTATTGCCGGTGCATTGGGGCTGGACAATCTTATCATGTTCTACGACTCCAACGATATTCAGCTGTCTACCGAGACCAAAGATGTAACCATCGAAGATACTGCAAAGAAATATGAATCATGGGGATGGAAAGTCATCAAAATCAACGGTAACGATCCTGACGCTATCCGCGGTGCCCTGAATGAGGCTAAGGCTGAGAACGAACGCCCGACATTGATTATCGGACAGACTGTCATGGGTAAAGGCGCACGCAAAGCCGATGGCAGCAGCTACGAAGCAAACTGCGCAACGCACGGTGCTCCTCTGGGCGGTGATGCATACGTCAACACGATCAAGAATTTGGGCGGCGATCCGACCAACCCGTTTGTTATCTTCCCCGAAGTGGCAGAACTGTATGCCAAACGCGCTGCCGAACTGAAGGAAATCATGGCTAAACAATATGCAATCAAAGCAGCATGGGAAAAAGCCAACCCTGAAAAAGCAGCTAAGCTTGAGCAATTCTTCTCAGGCAAAGCTCCGGAAGTGAACTGGGCTGCTATCGAACAGAAAGCAGGTTCTGCCACGCGTGCCGCATCAGCTACTGTGCTCGGTGCCCTTGCCACTCAGGTAGAGAATATGATCGTAGCCTCTGCCGACCTTTCAAACTCTGACAAGACCGACGGTTTCCTGAAGAAGACCCATGCATTCACGAAAGGTGACTTCAGCGGTGCATTCTTCCAGGCTGGTGTTGCCGAGTTGACAATGGCTTGCTGCTGTATCGGTATGGCACTGCACGGTGGTGTTATTCCCGCTTGCGGAACATTCTTCGTGTTCTCCGACTACATGAAACCTGCCGTACGTATGGCAGCGCTGATGGAAGTGCCCGTGAAGTTCATTTGGACACACGATGCCTTCCGTGTAGGTGAAGACGGTCCTACCCATGAACCGGTAGAACAGGAAGCTCAGATCCGTCTGATGGAGAAACTGAAAAACCACAAAGGTCACAATTCTATGTTGGTGCTCCGCCCAGCAGATGCCGAAGAAACAACCGTGGCATGGAGACTGGCAATGGAAAATACTACAACTCCGACAGGTTTGATCTTCTCTCGTCAGAATATCGCCAACCTGCCCGCAGGCAACGACTACAATCAGGCAGCCCAAGGTGCTTACATCGTAGCCGGTTCAGATCCCAATCCGGATGTAGTGCTTGTCGCTTCCGGTTCAGAAGTATCTACATTGGTAGCCGGAACGGAATTGTTGCGTAAAGACGGCATAAAGGTACGCGTCGTATCTGCTCCGTCTGAAGGATTGTTCCGCAGCCAAGCTCCGGGTTATCAGGAAAGCATCATACCGGTCAGTGCCAAAGTATTCGGTTTGACAGCCGGTCTGCCTGTCAACCTGCAAGGGCTTGTAGGTAGCAATGGAAAGGTTTGGGGATTGGAATCATTCGGTTTCTCCGCTCCTTATAAGGTTCTGGATGAAAAACTTGGTTTCACGGCTGAAAATGTCTATAAGCAAGTGAAAGCCATGTTATAATACTCCCGTAGATAGAACGGGCGAAAATCATTTGCCCCTACAGGTCATAACAGGCTTGTAGGGGCGAAATATTTTAGCAACAACACCCATAACCCCATTATAAACTCATAATTCGACAACATACAATGAAAACAATTGGAATTTGCTCTGATCATGCAGGATATGAACTGAAAGAATACGTTCGTAATTGGCTGGAGGCTAAAGGTTGGGAATATAAAGACTTCGGAACATACTCTACCGAGAGTTGCGACTACGCCGACTTTGCCCATCCGCTGGCGCTGGCTGTTGAAGCCGGAGAATGTTACCCAGGAATTGCCATTTGCGGAAGCGGCGAAGGCATCAGCATGACGCTGAACAAGCATCAGGGTATTCGCGCCGCACTGTGCTGGAAAACAGAAATAGCCCATTTGGCCCGTCAGCACAACGATGCCAACGTACTTGTAATGCCCGGACGCTTCATCAGCACGGAAGAAGCCGACCAAATAATGACGGAATTCTTCAATACCGACTTCGAAGGCGGACGCCACCAGAAACGGATTGAGAAAATGCCGGTCCAGTAAATGATTAAGATAATAACGGTCCGCATCGCAGGAAACCCTTTTCCCACGATGCGAACCGTTTTATTATTCCTCTCTATCAAGCTGAGGTTTAGCACCGTAAACCTTAACTTTAGATCTTTCAAGTTGAGGTTTACAATCTCCATACACAACAAATGAAGTTGCGCAGAAGGGCGATATGATTGGAAGATTGAGAAAGGACGAAATGGAATCAGTTTGTAACCTCGTTATAATATCCTTGCAATCTCCTAAATTCAAAATTGCTTATTGTTCAGTTCTATAATTCTCTTCAAGTTTCTTGCTGAGTTCATCAGTAGCATGGAAATTTTCAGTAATTTTGTCCTTTGTAATCATGAGATAAATTTATCCTAAAACGTACTGTATGAAAATATGATACATATGAAAGCAATCAAAAGGACTATCAAAATTATTTGCAGTATCATTTTGTCTGCCCTAATTATCTTTTGGATAATAGGCTGGTTCACCGTCCGTGATAATTTCAAGAACCCACCAGAACACTATACTACCATAGGAAAACGAGTTTATACCGCTGTGCCTGCTATGATGGTTGACTCGACTTATGATTCCTTGAATCTGAACGGAAGTGGAATTAAGATTGGTGTATTAGATGCTGGATTTGGAGGACTGCGCCAACGTTCTTGGACATCATAACATCTTCTTGCGGCTACACAATTTTTGACGATTATGATGGATATTCAGTTCAGATGCTTGACGGACATTCGTCCCGCATATCCTGTTTCGTTGACAGTGTTCTTCAAGCCAATCCAAACTTAATCTATATACAAAGCATGGGTAATGAGGGAAACAAGTCCTGGCGTTATGGAAATTTCCCTGCAGATGTCCGAGAAGTCATATCCGTAGGAGCAGTAGAAAAAGATGGGACAACACGTGCCATCTATAGTGGCATAGGTTGGGAGGGGATGGATTACATAAAGCCCGACGTATGTGCTTATGTACAACTTCCTCGCAGAGGAACTTCATTTTCGACTCCCGCCATTGCAGGATTATGTGCAACCTTATTGGAACACAAACGAATGAGCAGAAAAGAATTAATTAACATCCTGAATACATCTGGGCTTAATCATTCGACACCTAATCATGAAATCGGTTACAGTGTGCCTCAAACTTCGCGCATGTCATTACCTCTATACTGACAAGTTGAGGGCTACAAGCTATTGCTTGATATTCTCTTATGTTGTTTAAGGCAACGCATTATCCACTCTAATGCAAAGGAAGGTGTGCATTCTATGTTTTTATAGAAAGCCATGATGTAATTCCAACCGATTCAATCAAATAATACACCTTTTCAGTCAAAAACTCATCCTATTTTCTTATAGCTTTCCGTACTTTTGCAACCATCATACAATAACCCTATTAAATTCAAAAAAAAGAATAACCATGAAAAGAGCATTAAGCATCCTTTCCCTGCTTCTGTTGACCATCGTGGCCACGGCCAACCCGATAGACTTCGACAAGGCATTCAAAGAAAGTTCCCGAATTGAGAAACAAATCAAAAAGACATCCTTTCCCAAACAAACGTACCTCATCACGGACTTCGGCGCCCAACCCGACACTCCGGACAATCCTTGCCACGACGAAATAAACCGCGCCATCGTCACTTGCAGCCTGAACGGAGGCGGTACTGTCATCGTGCCGAAAGGAACTTTCCATACCGGTCCGATTACACTGAAAAGCAATGTCAACTTCCATATAGAAGAAGGTGCCGTGTTGAAATTCTCAACCGACCAGAGCCTTTACTTTCCAGGCGTCATCACCCGATGGGAAGGATTGGACTGTTATAATGCCCATCCGCTGATCTATGCATACGGTGAAACCAACATCGCCATCACCGGCAAAGGCACTATCGACGGACAAGGCTCCAATGACACTTGGTGGCCCATGTGCGGTGCTCCCCGCTACGGCTGGAAAGAAGGCATGGTGGCACAGCGCAACGGCGGACGCGACCGCCTGCTGATGTATGGCGAAACCTCCACTCCCATCTACAAACGCGTGATGACACCCGAAGACGGCATGCGCCCACAACTCATTAATTTGTATTCATGCAATACTGTACTGATAGAGGACGTAACCTTACTGAATTCCCCCTTCTGGGTTATCCACCCACTGCTTTGCGAAAGCCTCATCGTGCGGGGCGTGAAGGTCTACAACCGAGGTCCCAACGGAGACGGTTGCGACCCTGAATCATGCAAGAACGTACTGATTGAGAATTGTACCTTCGACACAGGCGACGACTGCATCGCCATCAAATCGGGACGCAACGCCGACGGTCGCAAATGGAACATCCCCAGCGAAAACATCATCGTGCGCAACTGTTTCATGAAGAATGGCCACGGAGGTGTAGTCATCGGCAGTGAAATCTCCGGCGGATACCGCAACTTGTACGTGGAGAACTGCCGCATGGACAGCCCCGACCTGGACCGTGTCATCCGCATCAAGACCAGCACATGCCGCGGTGGAATCATCGAGAATGTATTTGTACGCAACATCACCGTAGGTCAATGCCGCGAAGCTGTACTCCGCATCAACCTGCAATACGAAAACCGCGAGAAGTGCAACCGAGGCTTCACCCCTACCGTCCGCAACGTTCACCTAAAAAATGTGACTTGCGAAAAAAGCCAACTTGGTGTACTCATCATCGGACTTGACAATGATGACCAAGTATATAACGTCAGTGTCGAAGACTCCCGTTTCAATAACGTTGCCAAAGATGGAAACGACATCAAAGGCGCCAAAGACGTAACATTCAAAAACCTCTATATAAACGGAAAACTCGTAAAATAAGCAAACCACTTTTATCATAAAACAAGCCCGGAGTTGTGATATCCAGACAGTTCATCATCACACTCCGGGCTTTCTACTTTCTACTTTTTCTCATTTTTCACAGAATACATGTTTGTTGTCTCCAAATAAAAACTATCTTTGTATTTTGATAATCCGGAATTCAATACGATATGGAGCAACTGAATACAATCAAAGAGCTTATCGGCCAAGGAAATGTGACCAAAGCCATCCAATTGCTTGACGAATATCTGGCAACCGCTACCTCTGTCAAGCGGGATGAAGCCTTCTATCTCCGCGGAAATGCCTACCGCAAACAAGGGAACTGGCAGCAAGCCCTAAACAACTACCAATATGCCATCGACCTCAATCCGGACAGTCCCGCCCGAGAGGCTCACCGTATGGTAATGGATATCCTGAATTTCTACAATAAAGATATGTACAATCAATAACATATAAAAGTAACGTGAATTATGGCAAAGATCAAAGGAGCAATCGTAGTGGACACCGAACGGTGTAAAGGCTGCAACCTGTGCGCAGTAGCCTGTCCGCTGCACGTAATCGCCCTCACAAAAGAGGTGAACGTAAAGGGGTATAACTATGCCCACCAAATACTGGAAGATACCTGCAACGGCTGTTCGTCGTGCGCCCAGGTTTGCCCGGACGGATGTATCTCTGTTTATAAAGTAAAAGTAGAATAAACCTGTAAAACAGTATAATATGGCAGAAGAAGTTGTATTAATGAAAGGAAACGAAGCCATCGCCCATGCAGCCATCCGCTGCGGAGCAGACGGATACTTCGGTTATCCGATTACTCCACAATCGGAAGTGTTGGAAACTCTTGCCGAACTGAAACCCTGGGAAACGACCGGCATGGTGGTATTGCAGGCAGAAAGTGAAGTGGCAGCAATTAATATGGTGTACGGCGGTGCCGGAAGTGGAAAAATGGTAATGACGTCATCCTCCAGCCCCGGTGTCAGCCTGAAACAGGAAGGTATCTCCTACCTTGCAGGTGCTGAACTGCCCTGTCTGATTGTCAATGTAATGCGTGGCGGTCCCGGTCTCGGAACCATACAGCCAAGCCAAGCTGATTATTTCCAGACCGTCAAAGGCGGAGGACACGGCGACTACCGCCTGATAGCCCTTGCCCCCGCTTCCGTACAAGAAATGGCGGACTTCGTAGGCTTGGCCTTCGACCTTGCCTTCAAATACCGTAACCCCGCCATCATCCTTGCTGATGGAGTCATCGGGCAGATGATGGAAAAAGTAATCCTGCCCCCGCAAAGGTCACGCCGCACCAACGAAGAAATCATAGAACAATGCCCGTGGGCCACCACCGGAAGGACAAACGGACGGAAACCCAACATCATCACTTCCTTGGAACTGAAACCGGAAGAGATGGAAAAGAACAACATCCGTTTCCAAGCCAAATACAAGCTGATAGAAGAGAACGAAGTCCGCTTCGAAGAAATCAACTGCGAAGATGCCGACTATCTGATCATCGCCTTCGGCTCAATGGCACGTATCGGCCAAAAGGCCATGGAACTGGCACGCGAAGAGGGTATCAAAGTCGGCATTCTGCGTCCCATCACCCTTTGGCCATTCCCGACCCAAGCCATCGCCTCATACGCCGACAAGGTGAAAGGTATGTTGGTGACCGAACTGAACGCAGGACAGATGATTGAAGACGTACGCCTCGCTGTGAACGGAAAAGTAAAAGTAGAACACTTCGGACGCCTCGGTGGTATCGTACCCGATCCCGATGAAATAGTAAGTGCCCTGAAAGAAAAAATAATCCAGCAATGAACCCAGATAAGATAAGAAACATACTGAATATACTCTTCATGATACTTGCCTTGGCAGCGATCATCGTATATTTTGTAGCAAAAGATGATTTCAAGTTATTCATCTATGTCTGCGGAGCAGCGATATTCATAAAACTCATGGAGTTTTTTATACGGTTCACCAATAGGTGAGTTGGTAAGTTAATGAGTTTGTAAGTTGGTGAGTTGGTGAGAGGATGAGTTTGTGAGTTGATGAGATGATGAGATGGTGAATTTGCAAGTTGATGAATTCATAACCCGCCAACTAAAAAACTAAAGAACTAAAAAACTAAAGAACTAAAAATATGACAAAAGAAGATATTATCAAACCTGAGAATCTGGTTTATAAGAAACCGACTCTGATGAACGATAATCCCATGCACTACTGTCCGGGATGCAGCCACGGTGTGGTACACAAGCTGATAGCCGAAGTGATCGAAGAAATGGGCATGGAAAATAAAGCAATAGGCATTTCCCCCGTAGGATGTGCCGTGTTCATCTATAACTATCTGGACATCGACTGGCAAGAAGCTGCCCACGGACGCGCACCGGCACTTGCCAGTGCCATCAAACGCCTTTGGCCGGACCGCTTGGTATTCACCTATCAGGGAGACGGCGACTTGGCATGCATCGGTACAGCCGAAACCATCCACGCTCTGAACCGCGGTGAGAACATCACCATCATCTTCATCAATAATGCCATCTACGGAATGACAGGCGGACAGATGGCGCCCACCACCCTTGTCGGACAAAAGACAGCAACTTGCCCCTACGGACGCGATGTACATCTGCACGGTTACCCCCTGAAAATGGCAGATATTGCAGCCCAACTGGAAGGAACGGCCTATGTGACCCGACAGAGCGTGCATACCGTCAGCGCCATTCGCAAGGCTAAGAAAGCCATCCGTAAAGCGTTTGAAAACTCGATGGAGGGGAAAGGTTCCAACCTGGTAGAGATCGTTTCGACGTGTAACTCCGGCTGGAAAATGACACCTGACAAAGCCAACAAATGGATGGAAGAACACATGTTCCCATTCTATCCTTTAGGCGACTTGAAAGACAGATAAATCAGTGTTAACACAGAAACGAGGAAACTGGCCGACACGGAAGATGCCTCTTCTTCCCGACTTGCCAGCCATTACCTCGCCGACTAAAAGAAAAAACAATGAAAGAAGAAATCATTATAGCAGGCTTCGGCGGCCAGGGCGTATTGTCCATGGGAAAGATTTTAGCCTATTCCGGGCTGATGGAGAACAAAGAAGTAAGCTGGATGCCCGCCTACGGGCCGGAGCAACGCGGCGGTACGGCAAACGTAACGGTGATTGTGAGTGATGAGAAAATCTCCTCCCCCATCTTGAGCAAATACGATGCTGCCATCATACTGAACCAGCCTTCTTTGGAGAAGTTCGAAAGCAAAGTAAAGCCGGGAGGTATCCTGATTTATGACGGATATGGAATCATCAACCCGCCAACGCGCAAAGACATCAAGGTATACCGCATTGACGCCATGGATGCAGCCAATGAAATGAACAACGCCAAAGCATTCAACATGATTGTTCTGGGAGGACTGCTGAAACTAAAACCGATGGTCAAGTTGGATAGCGTGCTCAAAGGACTGAAAAAGACACTTCCCGAACGCCATCATCACTTGATTCCGATGAATGAAGAAGCAATCAAGAAAGGAATGGAATTAATCAGAGAAGTCTGATTTCATAAAGGACAATAAACAAGATGAGGATGTGTCAAAACTCCTTTTTTTGAGAAAATACCCCTGCTACAAATAGCTTCAGTGACAGGGGGATTCTTTCAATTTGGGCATTATGACACACCCTCGTATTATTAGAGCCTGTTTAAATTTTGTTCAGCCTTCTTTTTAAAGAAAATTTAAACAGGCTCTACTCATTTATAAGTATTAGCTTTACCTCCGAAACCGACTGGCCGGCTGATAACTCCCGCTCACTCCTGCGAATGAAAGAGCTGTGTTATAACTCAGGCTTTCCCTCTTCAGACGCCTCTTTTTTTGTGATGGTCTTCTCCGGTTTTTCTGTGACGGTTTTCTCCGGCTGTCCTTTTGTTTTATACTCTGTCGGAGAGACTCCAAAGTGTTTCCGGAATACTTCCCTGAAATATTTTGCATCACAGAAACCGGTCATATCCGCTATTTCAGTGATGGTATGTCCTCCTTCTTTCAGCAAACGGGCGGCACTCTGCATGCGGATGAGACGCACATAGTCTGCCGGAGAATAATTTGTCAACGTTTTCAGCTTATTGTAGAAACTGCTACGGCTCATGTGATGGAGTGCACAAAGCGTATCTACCGTAAAGTCCGGATCAGCCATATTCTTCTCCACACTCTCCCTTACCGAAGAGATAAACTTCCAGTCGAGAGTATCTCGGCAACCCTTCGGCCATTTCTCGTTCTCAAAGTCCGAACTGCCAAACTTCTTGTACAGCAAGCGACGGTTGGCAATCAGGCGGCTGATGCTCGCCTTCAGCAGATTGATGCTGAAAGGTTTAGCCATATAGTCGTCCGCACCGATTTTCAGTCCTTCCAACATATTCTTTTCGTCGCCCAATGCAGTCAGAAGAAGTACCGGAATATGAGAGGTATCAATATTGCCCTTAATGGCTGCACACAATTCATCACCCGACATCTCAGGCATCATGATATCCGACAAGACAAGATCCGGTTTGAACTCAGGCAAAATTTCAAGTGCCTCTTTTCCATTCAGGCAGGACTGCACCTGATAATCTTCGCCAAGCGTGTTTGTCAGATAAATACGCAAGTCGTCATTGTCTTCCACGATAAGAAGACGCTGGGAAGAGGTTGAATTCTGCTTGTGTACCACTGTCGGAGAGACAGGAAATACCGGCTCGGACAACGTGACGGCAGGCTCAGTGGCAGACGAAATGATGCTGGACTTCGGGAAATGCCGGTTCCCCTTGGGAAACACAAGGCGCACCAACGTACCCTGCTCTGCCATACTTTCTATAGAGATTTTGCCGCCATGCAGCCGCACCAACCGATGCACCAAAGCCAAGCCGATGCCACTGCCGCTTACCTTCAGGTTAATGGCATTACTTCCCCGGAAATAAGAATGGAACAATCCCTTTTGCTCATTGTGCGGAATACCGATCCCTGTATCTTTCACTTCAATGCACCAATCATCTCCACATTCGGTTGCAGAGACGTGGATGCTTCCATGCTCCGGCGTGTATTTCATAGCATTCGACAGGATATTCTTCAGAATAGAATCCATCTTATCCTTATCAAACCAGACATTCAGATAGTTCAGATTGTCTTTGTAATCCAACCGGATATGCTTGACACGCGCGTATGAGCAAAATGTCTCACAAATGCCCGACATATAGGCTCCCAATTCATACTCTGATACATACAAGCGCGACGAATAAGTGTCTATACGCTCGAAATTAATCAGATTGGTAGTCAACCGCAACAATACATCCACGTTCCGCAATGCCATATTCACATGGTCCTTGCCCTCTTCGTTCACCATATCGCCATTGCGAAGTTCCTCTAACGGAGCTTTGATCAGCGTCAGAGGAGTGCGGATATCGTGGGCAGTGTTGATAAAGAAACGTGCCTTTTCCTCCGATGTCTGTTTCTGTTTCCTCAAAATAACGATACGGAACAAGATGGCGCACAAAAGCAGTGCCAGTATGATATAACCGGCTATGGCCCACGGAGTAGCCCATAAGGGAGAGGCTATGATGATCACTATATCGCGCTGGTCATAGCTCTTGTACTTCTCCTCGTTGGACACTGAACGCACACGAAGCACATATTTACCTGACGGAATATTCGTAAAACGTATCAACCCGTCGGACGAAGGAGCGGTCCATTCGTTGTAGAACCCTTCCAGTTTCCAAGAATACAACACATTGGAGGGGTAATCGAAATTGATCGTAGAGACTCTCAGAGAGAAGGTGTTCTGCTCATAGTCAAGCCGCAAGACCTCTGTCTTATTGATATCCGTCTCCAAAGGCGATCCTTCTTCACCGGGGTACATTGCCTGATAGGAAATGTTCAGGTCGCTGAAAATCATGGGAGAGCCAGACGAAACCGGAATACGCATATCCGACGGGAAACCGATGACACCATCGTTACTGCCCAAGATAAAACGGCCGCTGCTATGCAAAATTCCGGAACCGGGATTAAAACAAACACTCATAAGCCCCTGTTCGCGAGTCCAGTTGTTGAAAGACATCTCACGAGGTGAAAAGTACACGATGCCGTTCTCTGTGCTAAGCAGCAAGTCTCCGTCCGGCTTGGGAAGAATCGTATAGATATTGTTGGATATAAGTGCACAGTTATCCATATCGTATTGGGCAAAGGCTTTCTCCTTAGGATCGTAGAGCAGCAAGCCGGAACCGCTGGTACCAATGTACAGCACGCCATCTTTTCCCTGATACAAGGCGCAAATATGCAGAGCCTCCACCGGAAGGTCTATACTACTATATTTACCGGAATCTTTATCAAGTAAATACAATCCCATAGAAGTGCCGATCCACATGGAAGAGCGGTCTCTCTCCTGAATGCAAGTAATGGAACTCAGCCCCGGATAGAGACGGAACTTCTGTCCTGTGAGGTCAATGCGTTTCAAGTTATAGAAACCACCCGACCAAATATTACCTTCCGAATCTTTCTTGATGTCGCGTATGTACTGGTCGGGACGCAGATCGAGTTGGAAAAAACGCGAGGAAGCGATATAATCCACCGTCAGGGTACGCTTGTTTATCTGATAAAGTCCCGAAGTGAAGCCACCGGCAAGAATGATGCCAGGAGAGATTTCACACAGTGTAAGGAAGATGTGATTCTTGTCTTCCAGCTCATAGTCGAACGTACTGAGGAAAGAGTGCCATTCACCCGTAGCAAACTTATACAGGCTGATTCCGTTGCTTGTGCCAAACCATAGATCGCCATCGCTGTCTTCGATGACATCGTGCACCTGATTGTTGACCAACGATTGTCGGTTCCCCACAGAATGACGAGTCCAACGATATCCGCCATAACGATTGTCACGAACCGTAATGCCACTGGGATAATTGGCAATCCAAATGCGTCCCTCGCCATCCACATATACGTCATTGATGTTGTCACCATTCATCCCGTTATGAATCGTATAGTCGGCTACGATATAAGGAACAGCATGGCAGGAATCCACACTCATGCGGTAGATACCTTTGCCATCGGTAGCAATCAACACTTCTTTTTCGCCGAAGGGCACTATTCTTTTGACATTCACGTCGTTGAGTGTCCCATCCGAACAGACCTCCATAGAAGAATCCAGCTTGTAGACCCATATTCCCTGCTTGAAAGTCCCTACAAATAGTTTCTTCAGAGAAGCAGAGAAGAAAAGCTCGCTCACCGGCATGTGGAAATTATAGGCAGACGAATTGGTCAGGATAGCATTTTCCTCATCCAATACGACACGATATAATCCGGTCTCCGTACCGACAAAGAAATTCGACGCGTCAATTTGTTCGATAGAAGTAATATTGCTTTCTATAGTGCTTTTCAATAAGGTTACTTTTTCTGTATGCGTATTGAACAGTGCGATATGGTCTTTGCTACAAAGCCAGATACATCCGGCGCGATCCATGTAACTATAAGTAACGTTTGGCGAAGTAATCCCTTTTTCGGGCAAAGGAGGCATATAAACCTGCTCAAAACGGTCTTTCTCTGGCAGGTAACGGAATATGCGGCCTTTGCGGCCTACACTCCACAAAACACCGTCGGAAGACAAATAGAGCCAGTTCAGATTGAACTGCATATTCAGTTTGCGACCTTTGTCAGTCAGTACATAATGCTTGATTTCCTTTCCGTCATAGCGGTCAGCACCCTCTTGTGTAAGAAACCACATATATCCCAAAGAATCTTTCAGGATGCGGTAAACTTTCTGACTACTCAACCCATCTTCCATGCTCAGGTATTTATACGTCTGAGATACACCTACCTGCGCAAAGGACACAAGTAGGGTAAACAGCATGAAGATATTTCTCATTAAATGGGATCTTCTCCTGTCCATTACAATTCGTTCGTGTTATCATCCTAGAGGATTCAGGCATCGGAAGATACCTGATGTCCTAAGGGAAAAATATAAAATACAAGATTAATTATGCGAAAGTACATAAAAAAGGAATATACATTGCCACACTTCTAAAAAAAATTCTGTATATCCCACTCTCTTTCCCTTGCCAGAATGGATAACCGCCCTGTCATCCCATCCTCTGTCTGTCTTCTTACTCCCTATTCATTAATCTTTGTTCCGCCATTGCCGCGTACTTGGTACCGGGACGCCCATAGTTGGCATACGGATAGATAGAGATACCTCCACGTGGGGTGAAAATCCCTGTAACCTCGATATACTTGGGAGCCATCAGCCGGATGAGGTCTTTCATGATGATGTTGACACAATCTTCATGGAAAGCACCATGATTGCGAAAACTGAAAAGATAGAGTTTCAGGCTTTTGCTTTCCACCATCTTGATGTCCGGAATATAGCTGATGCGGATTTCCGCGAAATCCGGCTGGCCGGTGATGGGACACAGGCTAGTGAACTCCGGACAATTGAAACGTACCCAATAATCGTTTTCGGGATGCTTGTTGTCGAAAGCTTCCAATACTTCGGGAGCATAATTCTGTTTATATTCTGTCTTTCTTCCCAAAAGGGAAAGCTGGTCTTTCAGTTCTGCCATATCTGCCATAACAATATATCATTTACTATTCAAATATTTCACTAATCCTTCGCGGCGCAACTTGCATGCCGGACAATGTCCGCATCCATCGCCCTGAATGCCATTGTAACAGGTCAGCGTATCATTCCTGACCAAATCGAGCACACCCAATTCGTCTGCCAGACGCCACGTTTCCGCCTTGTCAATCCACATCAGCGGGGTGTGGATCACGAACTGTTCGTCCATAGCCAGATTCAACGTCACATTGAGGGATTTGATAAACGCGTCCCGACAATCGGGATATCCGCTGAAGTCAGTCTGCGACACTCCCGTCACGATGTGACTGATGCCCCGTTCGCGGGCGTAAACGGCAGCAATGCTCAAGAAGAAGAGGTTACGCCCCGGTACAAAGGTATTCGGAAAACTACCTTCCGGTTTTTCCTGGTCCATAGCCAAGGAAGTGTCCGTAAGGGAATTATGCCCCAGTTCGCCTATGAAAGAGACATCCATCACTTCAAACTCCACATCTGCCTTGCGGGCTATTTCACGTGCCAGTTCCACCTCTTTTTGATGTTTCTGCCCATAGAGAAAACTCAAAGCGAACACTTTCTTAAATTTACGCTTCGCCCAAAACAGGCAAGTGGTAGAATCTTGCCCGCCACTGAATACGACTAATGCTGTTTCTTTATCCATTGTTTAAATATCTTTAATTTTCAATATATTGTAGGAGACATTATCATCGAAGACATCGCTGCCATCGATGCGTTTGATAGTCGATACGACGCGGATGGTAACCGGCAGGATCAAAACTTCGTACATGGATTTCAGCACAATCTGCACGCACATCATCAGCAGCAACTCATGCCATGCTATCACACCGCCGAAGGCTACGGGAAAGAATATCAGAGAGTCAGCCGTCTCCCCTACCACCGTCGACCAAATCGCACGGGCAGAGAAATGCCGACCGCCACTCGCCACCTTCATGCGGCTCATAACGTAGGCATTCAGGAACGAACCTACCAAAAATGCCGCCAAACTTGCCACAACGATGCGCGGTGCCATGCCGAAGACAAAATTGAAATGGGCTTCCCCCTCCCAAAAAGGTGCGGCGGGAAGGGCTACGGCCACCAAGCCCAGCATAACTACAAAGAAGTTCATCGCAAAACCGCTCCAAATGATGAGACGCGCCTTACGGAAGCCCCACACTTCGGCTATGCAATCGTTGATGATATAGGAAACGGGAAAAACGAGCAGTCCTGCGGTGACGGTGATGCCACACACCTGAATAACTTTCGTTTCAAGAAGATTGGCTGCAATCAGGCAAACATTAAACAAAATGCCCAGCAGCATAAAAGATACAGATACTTTTTGCTTCATAACTCCTGTTTTTTACGTGGTGTTCTAGAATACACGACCGCTATTCGCGGCATCATACATGGGTAATTCAGCGGCAAAGTTACAATAAGTTTTTTTCTTGTGCAAACTTTATCCACCCGTCCTTCAAGATTTCTCCCAATAGTATCCACCACAAATTACGCAAATTACCACAGATTTCCTTATTGATTATCAATATTCTAAAGGAAAATCTGTGGTAATCTGTATCGTTCCGTAGTGGATTATGACATACTCGCCATCCTATCAGAAGCGGTAGTCGAGGCTAAGTCCGAACACCTTATTGGTACGGCTATATACGTTTGTCCCGCCCAGTCCGGTAGCATTGTAATTGTCTGTGGTCATTGTATAGTCATCGTAGTTTGTCCACATGTAGCCTACGTTCAGATTGGCTCTCTCGCTCAACTTCAACTTCGCACCCAAGCCCAAAGTATAAGAATCGCAAGAGAAACTGGTATCCCGCTGATAGTTGTCGGACAGTCCGTAGTCTGTGATCTGCGCACCACAGCTCACCGTCAGTCGTTTGGTCACGTCCCACTCAATACCTGCCAAATACTCGTTTGTGCCTTTGGTCAGGAACTTCTGTTTACCTTCGGCCATTCCCGCATTTTTATCGTCATAGAAATGATATTCTACAGATGCTCTCAGTACCGGAAGAAATTCGTATGCGACAGCTACGGAGAGCAAGGAAGGAATATCGTTCGGAGTATTCACACCATCCTTATAAGCACCAACTAAACTTTCTGCTTTATCAGGATACTCCAATCGATTGGTTTTATTTTCAATATTCATATTAGTCCGGAATTCATATTTAGCACCAAAATTCAGTTTTTTCCACTTCATATCCACACCTATCACAGGAGTAAGCCCCCAACCTGTTTGGTCACAATCCAAAGCCAAAGGCAGCAAATTCACATCGCCCATCTTCGCATCCAAAAAGCCTTTATAACCTCCTACAAAATAATTCATACGACCACCAGCAAAGGCAGAGAGCCACTTATTTATCTTATAAGTCAATCCCAATTGTACAGAATAAATATACTGTTTTCCATCCATAGCGCTGTTTATTTTATACTTATCAGGAGTAATCACCATTCCTTTTTCTATACCTTCTTGAAAAATACTTACCATGGCAGTCGATTCAAAAAAAGGAAGCCCATCATCAAATGAAGCCTTTCCACCTCCACCGGTAATGGCAAAGAAACCAGAAATAGTCCAATCGCCCTTTCTATAAGCAGCAAACACACTTGGAATAATTGGTGCAGCAGCTTTTCCCTCATAATACTTATTGAATGGTTCTGTTGTTGGTGTCGGCTGTTTTCCGTCATTCATAGCAAATCCATTATAAATTGAAAAGTTTGCATCGATATCCCTCGTTTGAAACGCGCTCTGAATGCTGAGAGCCATATGAAAACCGTCATTCGGCAAGAACGCTAACCCGGCAGGGTTGGACAATGCCCCATCTATTTCGGTTGTTGCGCCACGAGATAACATACGAAGAAAAGCGGCATGCTGATTGGTATTGGTCAGCAATCCTCCTGCAAAAGTTGGAATTGAAACAATTAGCAGCAAAAAGCTAATCAAGAAATTTTTTCTCATCTAAGTCTTTATTTAATTATTTACGGGCACAAAGGTACAACAATATTGCACTTTAAAAACTATTTTATGCAAAAAAGATTCGTGGCATCCCGATTTTAATTGGAAAAGAAACTGTTTCTAATGAAACTTATATAAAGAAAAAGGCTATATACCCGCCAATCTCCCTCAAAATATCCCCGCTTTTTTACCGACACAGACAACCCCACTACGCTTTTAGATAAAAATAACAGCCAAAAGTCAAGGTTTGTGTCTCGTTTTTCGTAATATTGCACTATAATTCAGTCCATGTATGAATCCGATTCCGTTTCACCTGACAGCTTTGCGACCAAAGCAGACGGAATGGCAATCATCAACGATTATTAGATGGAGTATTATTAAAGATATAAAGATATCAAAGATATAAGAATATAACTATATAAAACATATCTATCATGAAAAATTTGACAACATTTCTTTTAGCACTGTTGACCGTCTGCCTGCCGGCTACCCTGCTTGCCACTCCGGATCAAGAGCAAGACGATGACAGTAGGTATCTGGCGGGTGCAGTACCCGAAGTAGACGGAAAAGTCGTATTCATCAAAGAATTCAGCATCCCTGGCATGACGCAGGACGAAGTCTTCCGACGCATGAAAGAATGGATGGATGCCCGTCTGAAAAAGAATGAGAACAATAGCCGTGTGGTCTACGACAATCCCGAAAAAGGACAGATCATTGGCTCCGGCGAAGAGTGGATCGTGTTCAGTTCGAGCGCGCTTTCACTGGACCGAACCAAAATTCTCTACCAGCTTTCCGTGGTTTGCGAACCGGAAAAGTGCATCATGGAAGTAGAAAAAATTCACTACAACTATCGCGAAGGAAAAGAAAGATACAAGGCAGAGGAATGGATCATAGACAAGTATGCACTGAACAAGACACAAACCAAACTGGTGCGCGGTCTTGCCAAATGGCGTAGAAAGACGGTCGACTTCGTGGACGACCTCGCCTTGGGCGCAGTAGGAGCACTCAGTGAATCGACCGTCAAACAGCCAGCTGAGACAGTCCAACCCAAAGAAGAGAGTAAACCTATCAACAACGGCCCGATAGTCATCACCCCAAAGAATATGGTAGAAACAAAGAATATGGTGGAGACAAAGACACCTGCACAGGCATCGACCGTGATTCCGGCTACTCCACTCACTCCTGCCACTACGAACGCAGCAGCAAACTACAGGGAAATAGCCCCCGAACAAGTGCCTGCCAATGCCATACAAATGGGCGCAGGCAGACTGGTGCTGGTGATCGGTTCAGATGCATTCAACATGACTATGATGACGGCCAATGCCGGCGGTTCGTTGGGCAAATCATCAGGTAAGCCCGTCATCTTCAGCTTCCTCTCTCCCGATCAGCCGTTCGAGATGATGGAGAAGGCTGAAACATACACCGTACGTTTCTATCCTGCCAACCAGACCGAGCCTTCGGTTATTCTGGAGTGCAAGAAGATGCCTTCGCAAGCCCCAATGGAAGGTCAGCCTCGCATGTACGTAGGCGAAATTCTGAAAGCATTCATTAAATAAGCCTGAAAGCACTCATTAAATAAGATAGAAATAAAAACAGAAAAGCCCTTATTAACAAGCGAACCGCCACATCTCACTTGTGGCGGTTCGCTCTTTTTCTACGTATATCTGCCTTCATTTTGGCAGCACCCGAACCGTGTGTTCCGGTTATATACGACTTCTTCTTCGCTTTAGTCTTCACTTTTCCGTTCTCCTTGGGTGCGTCTTTTTTTCCTTTAAAGACGATGCCACCCATCATTGCATCTTCTATACTCATATTTCAGGCATCTTTTTAGAATTAGTGTCTGTCCATTCCTCCCTTCCAATATCTCAAATCTGATCCTTTCGAACCGGTCCGGTGCCGGAGGAAAGCCCGTATAACCGGCACAAAGATAGTTTTTTTTCTGCTCATAGAAGACATTTTTCCTATCTTTGCAGCAATTTCAAAAAGAGTGAACAGTATGAATACAGCCCTGATTCCCGCCGACAAGGACCCTATGGGAAGTGCCATAGCCGATTACTTCAACCGACAGAAGGCCGACCGATTACGTGTCTTCTCTTCGCTATTTGATGAAGATGAGATACCTGTGAAAGAGTTGTTCCGCACAGAAAAACAGATGCCCGCACTGGAACGCAACGCCTTGCAACTGGCCACAGGAAAGATTCTGGATGTAGGTGCCGGAAGCGGTTGCCACAGCCTCGCCTTGCAAGAGACAGGGAAAGAGGTGCATGCCATCGACATCTCGCCGCTTTCAGTGGATGTAATGCGGAAACGTGGCGTGCGGCACGCCATCCTTGCCAACTTGTTCGACGAGCATTTCCAAGGAAATTACGACACCATACTGATGCTGATGAACGGTTCGGGTATCATCGGAAAACTGGAGAACCTGCCCGCTTTCTTCAGGCGGATGAAGCAATTGCTCCATCCCGATGGGTGCATTCTTATGGACTCCAGCGACCTGCGCTACCTGTTCGAAGAAGAGGACGGCAGTTTTTCCATCAATCTGGCAGACAACTATTACGGAGAAGTAGACTTCCGTATGCAGTATAAAAACATCTGCGGAGAGGAGTTCGACTGGCTTTACATCGACTACCAGACCCTCAACCTCTACGCTGCCGAGAGCGGTTTTCGGGCAGAACTAATCAAAGAAGGAAAGCACTACGACTATTTGGCCAAGCTGACCCTGAAGTAAGACCTGCTTAGACATAAGATTTCTATCAGCAAAAAAAGAGGACATGAAGCTACGAACAACACAAAAATAAGAACGATAAACAAGAAAAACAACCTACCTTGAACTAAATATATCATAAACATACCATTAAAATTAGAATAAAAGATGATTTATTCCCAATATATCCGTATCTTTGGAACCGGGAATGAAAATATAGGATTACCCCTTTTATCAGTCAAATTCTATAACAATAATGGGAAATAACAATGCCATCGCCGGCACCTTCAACGGAAATGTCCGTCTGGACTACCTTCCATGCATCAACTATGCAATGATTCACAACCATGTGTTGTCATGCAGCTTCTGCGAACTTTCAAATAGTGACACTGCCGACTGGGAACATGTTAAAGTCGCCATAGACGGCGAGTTGATCAAGCATTCGGAAAGTAATCTGGACCTGATTCCTCAGGGCAAGCATGTCCAGATCAGCAACCTGGAAATATCACCCGAAAATACTAAACTGATTGAGCTGACCGAAGGCATCGATACACATTTCACCCTGACTGTCACCATCTCCGATGAAAGGGTCTACCAACAGGAATTTCCCATTAAACTGATGGCTTACGACCAATGGGCGGGCATCAGCATCATGCCTGCACTGCTGGCTGCTTTTGTCACTCCCAATCATCCCCTACTTTCAAGAATCAGCATAAAAGCATCCCAATTTCTGGAGAAGTGGACCGGCAATTCATCCTTAGACGAATATCAGACCCAAGACCCTAACCGCGTACGTGCCCAAGTAGCAGCCGTCTATGAAGCACTCCGCTCCGAATCGCTGGTATATTCCACCATTCCCGCCAGTTTTGAAGTGATCGGGCAGCGCATCCGTCTAGTCGACAATGTACTCACCAGTAAACTGGGCACCTGCATCGACCTGACTTTACTCTATGCCTCCTGCCTGGAAGCCATAGGTATACGTCCACTGCTGGTTCTGTTAAAAGGACACATTCTGATAGGGGCATGGCTCACGGAAGATCTCTACCATCAGACCGTGGGAGATGATGCCTCTTTTCTGCTGAAAGGAAGCACAAACGGCATCAACGACATTGTATTGGTAGAAACCACTACCCTTACCTCTTCGGAGAATGTCACTTTCGAAGAAGCCGTGGATACAGCACAAAAAGAGTTGAAAAGAGAGAGAAATTTCGACCTGTTCATCGATGTACACCGATGCCGGCTTGAAGGAATACGCCCATTGCCCCAACGCATAAAGTGCAACGGCGAATGGCAAATAGAAAACACCGGTATTGAACACAAAAATGCCACCACCGAAGTCAACCAGCTGGACCGATATGAGATAAAGCTGGACAACTGCAAAGAGAAAATTACCAAGCAGATGATTTGGGAAAGAAAACTACTGGACTTCTCCCTACGCAACAACCTGATCAATATCAGACTCGGCAAAAGGGTCATCCCTTTCATCTCCCACAAGATAGATAATCTGGAAGATCACCTACAGGCCGGAGAGAATTATCAGATACTCCCCAATCCCATCAAAGTAAAAATAGAGCCTAATGCAAACGAGATGTACGACTCGTCACGATGGAAAGAAGACCTGAAAGAGTTAGTAATCAGCGAACTCGAAAATAAAAGGCTCCGTTCTTACCTGACGGAAAGCGAATTGCAAAACTCTCTGAAATTCATCTATCGTGCCTCGCGAACTGCCATCGAAGAGAATGGAGCCAATTCTTTGTTCCTGGTCTTAGGCATCCTGAAATGGTACGAATCTACCAAAAGCGTAAAACCCCGTTTTGCCCCCATACTGCTACTGCCGGTAGACATCATACGGCGCGGCGGTACTAATAGGTACACCATCCGTACAAGAGACGAAGAAATCATACTGAACATCACACTGGTTGAATTGCTGAAACAGCAGTTCAATATCAACCTCTCCGGACTGATGCCGTTGCCAAAAGACAACAACGGTGCAGACGTAAAGAAAATTTTTGCAGCCATCCGTGTTTGCATCCGCGACATGAAGGGTTGGGACGTAGTGGAAGAGTCAATGCTGGGACTGTTCTCGTTCAACAAGTTCGTCATGTGGAACGACATCCACAGCAATGCGGAAAAGTTGAAAGAGAATGCCATCATAGCCAGCCTGATGGAAAACCGCATCCAATGGCAGGACAACGTGCCGGAAGTGGATGCCCGAGAGATAGACAAGACTTGTGCGCCCGACGACTTTTCCATTCCCATCGATGTAGACTCTTCGCAGCTGGAAGCCGTAATCGAATCTGGTGAAGGGAAGAGTTTTATATTACATGGGCCTCCAGGAACCGGAAAATCGCAGACCATCACCAACATGATAGCCAATGCATTGTACAAGGGAAAAAGGGTGCTGTTCGTTGCTGAAAAGATGGCGGCGCTTTCCGTTGTGCAAGACCGTCTGACCAAGATCGGTTTGGATCCGTTCTGTTTGGAACTGCACTCCAACAAAGTCACCAAATCCCACTTCCTCGCCCAGCTCCAGAAAGCCATAAAGGCAATTCATATCCAGTCGCCGGCAGAGTTTAAGAAAACCTCCGCCCAGTTGTTCGAACGCAGAAAACAACTGATCGGCTACATGGAAGCCCTGCATCAGCCCCATGCCTCCGGCCTGTCTCTGTACGACTGCATAACCAACTATCTCTCGATACAAGGAGATGAACTTTCCTTCGACTTGTCTCTATTGGACAACATCACAAAAGATAAAATCAAGCTCCTTTGCGAGAAGATACAAGAACTGGATACGGTCTTCCAGATCACAGGACATCCGCAAGAGCATCCGCTAAAGGGATTGGAACCGTACAATGCCTCCCTCGAGAACTGTCAAAGAATAAAGGATGGTATTGAACATATCAATCAGTTGTTCGCCCAAGTTATGTCCTACAAGAAACATCTCACCGACAGCCTCGCAATTTCCATTCCGGACACCTGGGAGGGGATCAGCTGGATAAACAGGATCTGCGACCTGCTCGCCTCGCTGCCCTATCTGAACAAGACACTGCTGGAGACAGGCGGAAACGACACCCTCATCGAAGAGTGGAAAGAGATTGTCCGGTCCGGACGCGAACGGGATCGGATACGAACGGAATTGGGTAAAGAGTATGCACCCCAATTGTTCGAAGAGAATGCATTCGCTCTTCAGCAAGAATGGAATGCTATCGGAATGAAGTGGTTTCTGCCCAAATTCTTCGCCAAAAGGGCTTATCTCAATAAGTTAAGGTTGTACAATGCAAGCCTGCAGGAGCAACAGGTGCCCAAACTCTTAACTGAACTTAACCTCTATGACAAGCACAAGAAGATTGTTCTGGAACAGTCTGCCGAATTATCGACCTGCTTCGGCTTCTTAGGAAGGAAGAACAAGGAAAAATGGGATGACATTGACTGCACATTGAAAAAACTTCCCCTAATTTACCAAGTTGTAGTGGAGTATGCCGAACTAACCGGACAACCGTTTAGCAATATCCTTAACCATATTTCAAACCGGATTGATATCGACTGGAATGCCTTCAAACAAACGAATGAAAAGAGCTTCCGACAGATAGCCGATACCATTCAGGAACTGAATGAGGAACTTGTCCGCATGAATGCGATATGCAGCATGCAATTGCCCGACAATAACCTGGAGACGGAACTGCCTGACCTTTTCCACACATGGCTGACACACTTCAACCGGATAAGGGATTGGGAACAATGGTGCCTACGCAAAAGAGAACTGGAGAAAGAACACCCGACAGTGATCAGTTACATCACCAACAATCACAAGACGGGAGCCGAAGCCGCCAAGGCCTACAGCAAAGGGATCTATCATCAGTTGGCTGTCAAAGCCGTCAATGCTGACGAAACCTTGCGGCTTTTCAACGGTCTGCTGTTCGAGGAGGTGATTGCCAAATATAAATCGCTGAACATCGAATTCCAAGAGTTAAGCAAAAAAGAACTATATGGAAGGTTGGCATCCAAGATCCCCACCCTGACTATGGAAGCTGCCGCCAGCTCTGAGATGGGAATACTGAAAAGAAACATCACCAACGGAGGACGCGGAACATCCATCCGCAGAATCATAGACCAAATCCCTACGCTATTGCCCAAACTATGCCCATGCATGCTGATGAGCCCGATATCCGTAGCCCAATATATCGATTTGAATGGAGAGAAGTTCGACCTTGTCATCTTCGATGAAGCCTCCCAGATGCCTACCAGTGAGGCTGTAGGGGCAATCGCACGCGGCAAGGCATTGGTTGTTGTGGGCGACCCGAAACAAATGCCGCCCACAAGTTTCTTCTCCTCCTCGCAGGTTGATGAAGAGGAAGCTGAATTTGATGACATGGAAAGCATCCTAGACGACTGCATATCATTGTCGTTACCTTCCCGTCATCTGACCTGGCACTACCGCAGCAAGCACGAGAGCCTTATTGCTTTCAGCAACTCGCAATATTACGACGGAAGGTTGTACACCTTCCCTTCCGTAGACGACAGAGTTTCCAAAGTACGCATGGTTCACGTAGATGGTACGTACGACAAGGGACGCACCCGCAGCAACCGCGCTGAAGCTGAAGCCATCGTAAAGGAAATCGTGCATCGGTTGCAAACACCGGAACTTGCCGAAAAGAGTATTGGCGTAGTCTCTTTCAGCCAAGTACAACAAAACCTGATAGAAGACATCCTGATAGAGGAACTGAACAAATATCCCGCATTAGAAGAGAAAGCTTTTCAGAGCAGCGAACCGATCTTTATCAAAAACCTGGAGAACGTGCAAGGAGACGAACGTGACGTCATCCTGTTCTCTATCGGCTACGGTCCAGACAAGCATGGCAATGTATCCATGAATTTCGGTCCTCTGAACAACCAGGGAGGAGAACGTCGCCTGAACGTGGCAGTATCTCGTGCGCGCTATGAAATGATCATCTTCTCCACCCTGCGATCCGAACAAATCGACTTGAAGCGTACAAAGTCGAAAGGCGTGGAGGGACTGAAAAGATTCTTGGAATTTGCCGAGCGTGGCACCTCCCCTATTCCCGCTGTCCAACTCCAGAATCAGAAACAGAGTGACTTGATAACCTTAATTGCGCAAGAGCTTACGCAACGCGGCTATAAAGTAGATACACTGGTAGGACGTTCGAGCTTTAAAGTCGACTTGGCTATCGTCAATCCGGAGCAACCGGATACGTACATTCTGGGAATACTTTGCGACGGCAAGAACTATTACGAGACCAAAACCACCAGAGACCGCGAGGTTGTGCAGCCCCATGTTTTGCAGATGCTTCGTTGGAACATCATGCGTGTATGGTCGGTCGACTGGTTCGAACACAAAGAGAATGTCGTGAAACGTATTATCAGCAAACTGGAGGATGCCCAAAAAAGGAAGGAACCTTTCGCGCCCCAACCTGCCGCCCCGCTGAAAACATTCACCGTAGCCCATGAACCTATTGTACCACTGCTCAACATCCGCGAAAGAGATTACGTGTTTGCCAACCTGCGCGAAGTCAAATTCGCTACAGATATTGATGAAGTCCTGGCCTCTCCTGAGCTGGTAAAAAAACAACTTGAGCAGATCATACTGATAGAACAGCCCATAACAAATACGTTGCTATACAAAAGGATAGTGCAAATATGGAGAATAAACAGAGTGACACCCCGCCTGCAAACATTTATCGACGGCCTCTTGCAGGATGCATATAAAGATCCGCAATCCGGAACTCAAACCATCTACTGGGAGAATAAAGAGAAAGCAAAGGACGACGACTTCTTCCGTGCCGACTCCAAACGTGACATTTTGGATATACCGATCATGGAGGTTATCAGTGCCACCCATTATGCCATAGAACAACAAATATCCATGCCCATAGAAGACCTGAAACGAGTAATTGCCCAACTCCTCGGCTTCAACAGAAGGAATGCAAACATAGATATTGCAACTGATAAAGCCATACAGACTCTAATAGAAAGAGGAGTATGCAGGTATGCAGATGGAATGGTTTCCCTGAACGATTGAGGCCGTTCGGCAGGAAACCTCCGCTTCTGCGTTCGTTACTTTACTTTACTTTACTTTACTTCACTTCACTCCACTCCATTCAATTCACAATTACCGTGTCAAAGTATTGCTTGAACAATGCCTCGGCACGTTCCAATTGTTCGGGAGTATTTTCTTTTACTTCTTTCAACTTGTATTCCCATCCCATCGCTTCGTATTTGTGCACACCCAGCCGATGGTAAGGAAGTATCTCCACACGCTTTACGCTGTTATATCTACCCAGATGTTCGCCCAGGCTGCAGATGTCCTCTTCAAAGTCGCTGTATCCCGGCACCAGCACGTAGCGCAACCAGAAGGGATGCCCATGCTCCTCCAGCCAGGCGGCAGTCTGCAAAGTCCGGTGATTAGTACATCCGGTCAGGTATTTATGGCGTTCGAGGTTGAACTCTTTGATATCCAGCAAGACTAAGTCTGTCAGTCCCAACAGTTCTTCTACCTGCTCGTTCCACACGCCTCCGTTGGAATCCAAGCAGATATGAATACCGTTAGCTTTCAGTTCTTTGAACAAAGGGATAAGTGCCTTTGCCTGCAATGTCGGTTCGCCACCGGAGAAGGTAATTCCTCCCTTCTTCCCGAAGAAGGCTTTTTGGCTGATTGCCATTTGCAGAATCTCTTCCGGCGGAGTAGCCGTACCCCCTTTCGTGTCTATCGTGTCCGGATTGGCACAATACAGGCAACGAAAAGGACAACCTTGCAGAAAGACCACGAGACGCAAACCGGGACCATCGAAAGTACCCATCGACTCGTAAGAGTGGACCTTAATGAGTGGAGAGTGGAAAGTGGAGAGTGGAGAGTTCATTGAAGTGAGTTTTTGGTTGATTTGACTATAATAAACTGATTAATTCATTGAAATGGGGATGTGTCAAAACTCTTTTTTGAGAAAATCCCCCTGCTACAAATAGCTGTGGCAGGGGGAATCTTTCAATTTGGGCATTATGACACACCCTTATTAAAGATTTTCAACTTAGAAACGTTCGTGGAACGAACGGCTAATGACTTCCAACTGATGCTCACGGCTCAACTTCACGAAGTTCACCGCATAACCGGAAACGCGAATGGTGAGTTGCGGATACTTTTCCGGATGTTCCATAGCATCTTCCAGCATCTCACGGTTCAGCACATTCACATTCAGATGATGCGCGCCTTTGGTGAAGTAGCCATCCATCATGGTCACCAGATTCTCGACACGGTCTTCCGCCGTCGGACCGAGAGACTTCGGAACGATGGAGAACGTATTACTGATACCATCCTGCGAATCGCGGTAACGCAGTTTGGCCACAGAGCTCAGTGACGCAATCGCACCGTTCTTGTCGCGTCCGTGCATCGGATTGGCACCCGGAGCGAAAGCCACACCTTTGGCACGTCCGTCGGGAGTGGCACCTGTCTTCTTGCCATACATCACATTGGAAGTAATGGTCAGCAGCGAAAGGGTCGGACGGGCATTCTTGTAAACGGGGAGCTTCTTCAGTTCTTCGCTGAAGTAATAGACCAGATCTACACCCAGATGGTCTACACGGTCGTCATTGTTTCCAAAGCAAGGGAATGTACCTTCAATGTCGAAACCTTCCGTCAGACCTATATCGTTGCGGCGAGCCGTAACCTTTGCATTCTTGATGGCGGACAGCGAATCGATAGCAATGGAAAGACCTGCCACACCGTAAGCCAGATTGATACGTGGGTTAGTGTCTACAAATGCCATCTGCGCTTTCTCGTAGTAATACTTATCATGCATATAGTGGATGATGTTCATCGCCTCATTGTACACACGGGCAATTTCCGTCAGCACTTTCTTGTAGTTTGCCATCACCTCTTCGAAGTTCAGGACATCGCTCGTCAGCACAGGGATGCCTTTCACCATCACCGTACCCGTGTTTTCGCAGCGTCCGCCATTGATGGCAAGCAGCAACGCCTTTGCCAGATTGGCACGTGCGCCGAAGAACTGGATTTGCTTTCCGATAGCCTGATAGGACACGCAGCAGGCGATTCCGTAATCGTCGCAGTTACGCACTTCGCGCATCAGGTTGTCGTTCTCGTATTGGATGGAGCTGGTGTCTACCGAAACTTTGGCACAGAAATCCTTGAAGCCTTCCGGAAGTTCGGGGCTCCACAATATCGTCAAGTTCGGCTCGGGAGAAGGACCGAGGTTGTAGAGTGTCTGCAGAAAACGGAAAGAGGTCTTGGTCACCTTCACACGTCCATCGTTGAAACGTCCGCCAATGGCTTCCGTCACCCAAGTCGGGTCGCCGGCAAAAATGTCGTTGTACGACTGCATACGCAAGTGGCGCACCATACGGAGCTTGATGACAAACTGGTCAATCAATTCCTGTGCAAACGTCTCGTCGATGTTTCCGTGTGCCAGATCATATTCAATGAAGATATCGAGGAACGAAGAAACGTTACCCAGCGACATGGCGGCACCATCCTGTTCTTTTACGGCAGCCAGGTAAGCCATGTACACCCATTGCACAGCCTCTTGTGCAGAAGTTGCCGGACGGCTGAGGTCAAGGCCATAATATTCGCCCATCACCTTGATGTCCTTTAGTGCCTTGATTTGTTCGGCCACCTCTTCGCGCAGACGGATACGCTCTTCGGTCATTGGACCAGTCAGGCCGCGCAGGTCTTCCTTCTTCGTTTCGATAAGGCGGTCTATTCCATAGAGTGCCAGACGACGGTAGTCACCGATGATACGTCCGCGTGCATAGTTATCGGGCAATCCGGTGAGGAAGCCTAACGAACGGAATGAGCGGATCTCTTCCGTGTAGACATCGAACACGCCGTCGTTGTGCGTCTTCCGGTAGTGAGTGAAGATATCTTTCACCTTGTCGTCTACTTCCACTCCATTTTCACGGCAAGCTTTCATCACTACATTGATACCGCCAAAGGGTTTAATGGCGCGTTTCAAGAGTTCGTCTGTCTGCAAGCCGACGATAAGTTCGTTCTCCTTATCTATATAGCCAGCCTGATGTGAAGTAATGGTAGATACGGTATGTGGGTCAAGGGAACGGACGCCGTTATTGGATCTCTCTTCTTCGAGTGCTTTCAGGCAAATTTCCCAGACTTTCTTCGTACGTTCGGTAGGTCCTTGCAGGAAAGATGCGTCACCCGTATAAGGCGTAATGTTCTTACTAACGAAATCACTGACATTGATTTCTTTGCTCCAAAGCCCGTCAATAAAGGTTTTGTTCAATTCCATAATATTCATTTTGTTAGTGGGTAAATGTAATGTTATCCTTTCGGGCTGCAAAATTACGGAAATATTTCCGTAATTACAGGCATATACATGCATTTTTTATGTTGAACAGCATAAATTAAGGATTTGGAACCTATTCTTTTCCTATTCTCATACTCCCTCGCGTATTCCCATACTCTCCCGAACATACCCATTATTCTCTTGCATATCCCTATTACGCTCTTGCATACCCCTACTACTCTCATACACACGCGTGCGTATATTTTTAAAAGTATTTTCCATTTTTATCTACCATCTACAAGGATTTGGATATTTGGAATTCAATCGGCTTAATATCAATAGACTTCTCGGTAAACCTAAGGTTTAGACATGCGAAGTTAAGGTTTAGCGCCATAAACGTCAGCTTCATACACTACAAAGTGAACTGTACTGGATTTAGAGAACAAACAAGCAACTGCCATCATGACATTAGAACAAGAAATGCAAACTTATTATAGAACATAATGCCATTTACGCCCATTCCACAGCAATCCGGATAGAGGGTATTACACGCCTCAACCCCAATAAAAATGAAAAAAGCGTGTTCGTTTCTAAAGTTTTTCTCTAAAAACATTTGTATTATCAAAAAAGAGTCGTATCTTTGCACCGATTTAAGAGAGAAGCACTCCCTAAAAGAATTTTTGGAGAGGTGGCAGAGTGGTCGATTGCGGCGGTCTTGAAAACCGTTGAACTGCGAGGTTCCCGGGGTTCGAATCCCTGTCTCTCCGCAAAAACAGAAAAATAAAATTTGTAAGTCCTTGAATTTCAATAATTCAGGGACTTTTCTTTTTCTGATACTCCCCCTTTTACTCCCCCTATCTTTTATATTCATTTAACCCCTGCCATATTCTAAAATATTGCTTATCATATGATCGCAGTTTGGTTATTCATTCCAAAATATATTTAGCATTATAACCCCAAAGCACTTCTTGATGAGATGCGTTATACACGAAATGCCCCACTCAACTCTCAACGAAGGATTGAGCACACAGAAAGAGGATAAATAGAAATACATTCATTACCTTTGCCATCGTTTTTTGTAATACCAATCCTATATAATAAGATGAAACTCCTTTGGCTTGATCTGAACAGTTCATACGCCCATTCTTCGTTGGCACTTCCCGCACTACATGCGCAGATGGCCGACGAAGCCTCCGCCATCGAATGGCATGTAGTCTCCGCCACCATCAACGAAAACGCAGGCATGGTGGCAGGCGAAGTCTATCGGCAACAACCCGACGTACTTGCTGCCACAGTTTGGTTGTTCAATCATGAACAACTGCTACATATCGTCTCAAGGGTGAAGGCTCTGTTGCCCTCGTGCTGCATCGTGCTGGGCGGACCGGAATTCTTAGGAGACAACGAGGCTTTTCTGCGTCGTAACCCGTTTGTCTGCTGCGTGTTCAGGGGAGAAGGCGAAGAGGCTTTCCCGCAATGGATAGCGCTGCGCGGAGAGCAAGAGAGATGGAAGGAGATTCCCGGCCTCTGCTACCTCGATGCCGATGGTCGTTACGTCGACAATGGTATCGCGCGGGTGTCCGACTTCCAGCACCTTGTCCCTCCCGAGAAAAGCCGCTTCTTCAATTGGAGCAAGCCTTTCGTACAACTGGAGACCACACGGGGCTGCTTTAACACGTGTGCTTTCTGCGTCAGCGGCGGAGAGAAACCGGTGCGCCCGTTGCCTATTGAGGTTATCCGCGAGAGGTTGCAAATCATCCACCGTCACGGAATAAAGAACGTGCGTGTGCTCGACCGTACTTTCAACTACAGCAGTCGCCGGGCAAAGGAGCTACTGGAATTGTTCCGTGAATTTTCTCCCGACATCCGTTTCCACTTAGAGATACATCCCGCCTTGCTCTCCGAAGAGCTGAAAGAGGAATTGAAGCATCTGCCCCAAGGATTGCTGCATCTGGAAGCCGGCATACAGAGCCTGCGCGAGCCTGTGCTTGTCCAAAGCAGGCGCATGGGTAAGCTGGCGGATGCACTGGAGGGACTGAAGTTCCTGTGCGCCCTTCCCAACATGGAGACGCATGCCGACCTCATTGCCGGACTCCCACTCTATCGGCTTTCCGAAATCTTCGAGGACATCCGCGTGCTGGCTGCATATGGAGCCGGAGAAATACAATTGGAGTCTCTAAAACTGCTGCCCGGCACGGAAATGCGCCGCAGGGCGGAAGAACTGGGCATACAGTACGCTCCGTTTCCGCCCTACGAAGTATTGCAGACCCGACAAATCACGGTGGACGAATTGCAAACGGCACGGCAACTGTCGCGTTTGCTCGATGGGTTCTACAATGCTCCTGCCTGGCAGGACATCACCCGAAAACTGATTCTGAAATATGACATGTTCCTGCATGAGTTCTTGCAGCATCTGATTCAGAAGGGTTGGGCAGACCAGCCGATGAGCCTCGAGAAACGAGGGCTTATCTTGTATGATTTCTGCAAGCAGCAGTATCCGGAATATCAACTGGAAGCAAGCATAGCTTGGATAGAAGCGGGCATGTCGCTGAAGAAAGTGCCGGCAGAAACGGTCAGAACCAAAAGGCAGACGCCTCCCGAACAGTGGGAAGTGTTGTACGGAGAGTACCGCGAAAACCTACGGCTCTGTTTCCTGCCCTCCGGCGAAGGGGAGAACCGAGGATATTGGTTCGGTTTTGAATCGGAGATACAGAAAGCGGAACCGGTGTTCAAGGCTAAAAATTGAAGAGAGGAAGTTGGAGGTTAAAGAGTTATCGGGAGTTAATTCGCTTCATGAGATAAATTTATTCGTCCCGTGAGATGAAATTATTCGCCTCGTGGGACAAAAATATTCGTCTCACGAGATGAAATTATCCGTCTCGTGAGATAAATTTATCCGTCTCGTGGGACAAAAAATCATCCGTCCTATAGACGATATTTAGAAACCGCTCTGGGAACCGTTCCCTATTCTTTCGCATCTGTTCTCTCGCGGGCGGCGCAATCGGCACAGATGCCTTTGATGACATAGTTGATGCCTGTCTGCACGAATCCATCCGGCAATACGACCGTAGGAGCATGCACACTCCGGATGCAATAGGTGTTGTGGCAATGCTCGCAATAGAAGTGCATGTGTTGGTCTTCTACTGTGCACATGCAGCAATCCTCGCAAACAGCATACTTCAACGAGCCGCTTCCGTCGTCTACGCCATGTATGAGATGGTGGGAAAGGAATAAGGAAAGGGTGCGGAAAATGGTGGATTTGTCTACGGTATCGAGCTTCTCCTCCAGATCTGTCATAGATACTGCCCGCTTCATCTCCATCATGGTGCGAAGAATCAGCAGCCTCATCGCCGTAGGCTTAATATCCCGTAAGGACAGCTTGTTCAGATATACATCTTCCATAATTCTATCAGAATTTCTTGTTTAATATGCGGACAGAATTGAGCACAACCAGCAGCGCCACTCCTACATCGGCAAACACCGCCGCCCAAAGCGTGGCGAAACCCAAAGTTCCTGCCAGCAGAACCAATACTTTCATGCCGATGGCCGCTACGATGTTTTGCATCACAATTTTCCTTGTGGCACGTCCGATGGAGATTGCCGTTGCCACACGAAGCGGCTGGTCGGTCTGGATCACCACATCGGCACTCTCAATGGCGGCATCTGATCCTAAACCTCCCATTGCAATCCCCACATCGCTGAGGGCAAGCACGGGAGCATCGTTCATGCCGTCGCCTACAAAGGCTACGGAAGCATCCGGAATCGAATTGAGTCGCTCCATATAGGCAGCCTTGCCCTCGGGCAACAAGTCGCCGTATGCCTTCTCTATGCCTAACTCCGCGGCAAAGGTATCAACAATCTCTTGTTTGTCGCCGGAAAGCATCTGGATATTATCTATTTTTAAAGCTTTCAGTGCCTTAACCGCATCCTTTGAATCCTCTTTCAGGGTATCGGAAAGCAGCAGACAGCCTGCATAACACCCGTCCACCGCACAAGCTACAACTGTCGACACACTGTTTGCCAGTCCGTCGGGCACCGATACACCGCGCTCACCCAGCAGGCGGATGTTGCCCACAAGGAGTTTGTGCTGCTCCACTTCCGCCTCCAGCCCATAGCCTGCCTGCTCGCTCAGCGCCGTCACTTCCACCGGTTCCGCTCCTCGTCCGGCGGCATAACGTACAATGGCCTGAGCCACCGGATGCGTACTCTTCTTCTCTACAGATATAAGCAGGCGCAACAGCTCTTCTTCCTGAATGCCGGACGCCTGCATCGACGTCACCTGAAAACTTCCGGTAGTCAACGTGCCCGTTTTATCGAACACGACAGTATTCACGCGGGTAATGGCATCCAGATAATTGCTCCCTTTGAAGAGGATCCCCATGCGGGAAGCCACTCCTATGCCACCGAAGTATCCCAACGGAATACTGATGACCAGTGCACATGGGCAAGAGATCACAAGAAACACCAGTCCCCGATAAAGCCAATCCTCAAATACGTAATCGAAACCGGCATGCACCACAGATACCACCGCAGGCAGAAGCACGATCAGCAGGGCAAGAATCATGACTACCGGCGTATAGACGCGGGCAAAACGGCGGATAAACAATTCGGCAGGCGCTTTCCGTTCCGTTGCATCCTGCACCAGGTTGAGGATGCGTGCCAACGTGCTTTGTTCGTAAAGCTTTGTCACCAGCAGCCGCACAGCCTGCCCGCCGGCAATCATGCCCGCAAGGACGTCATCGCCTTGCTGCATATGACGGGGCATACTCTCACCGGTCAGCGCGGAAGTGTCGAAGACGGCATGCGGATTCTGCAAAGTCCCGTCCAGCGGTACGCGTTCGCCGGATCTCACTTCGATAAGCTCTCCCACCTTGACCTCGCGCGGAGAAACCGTCCGGAACGCCCCTTCCTGATATACCTCCACCTGTTCGGGACGTACATCGAGCAGTCTGCGGATATCACGGGTAGCCTTCCCCACAGCCTTGTCCTGAAGCATCTCTCCCAACGTATAGAGTAACATTACGGCGAGTGCTTCCGGATATTCTCCGATATAGAACGCTCCAACCGATGCCAATGTCATCAGAGAAAACTCATTGAACCACTCTCTCTGCATGATGCCTTCCACTGCCTCACGCATCACCGGAAATCCCACTGGCAGGAAACCCAGCAGGAACCATCCGAACTGAATCGCCGGCCGGGCAAACCATTCCCATTCCTGCTGCTGAAAGATAACACCCATAATAAGGAATAGACACGACGACAACGGAGCCCATATCCTATTCAGCATAGCCCAACGGAATTTCCCTTTGCCCTGAGGAGTAACCGGAACCCTTTCCTTCTCCTGCGAAGCAGTATGAACATGTGCACAACCGCACCGACATTTTGTTTCCATAAGTTTACTTGTTTTTTATCTGCTGCAAAAGTAGGCAAAACCTCTTGCAACCCGGTTGCAAAAGAAGGGACCATAACTATCCTCTCCCCCCCCAACCAGCCACACACGCCATGTCTGTCAACGCATATCATGGTCCATCCGCATCTCTACTGCAAATGCTACGGCTTCATATACTTCTCTTTATCAGCCTCCGTAATCCGGCGAAGCACTCGACAGGGGTTCCCTACAGCCAACACATTGGCAGGAATGCTTTTGTTGACCACACTTCCGGCTCCGATAATCGTATTATCGCCTATTGTCACTCCCGGAAGCACGCACACATGCGCACCGATCCACACGTTGCTTCCCACTTTGATGGGATAAGCGTATTCAAGTCCCTGTGCCCGTTGTTCCACATCCATCGCATGACCGGCAGTATAGAAACCACAGTTGGGCGCCACAAACACATTATCGCCGAATGTCACCTTTGCCCCATCCAGAATGACGCAGTTCACATTCGAATAGAAGTTCTCTCCTATCTCTATATTATAACCATAATCACAATAGAACGGTTGTTCTATCAGAAAAGATTTTCCCGTCCTGCCAAACAGCGAGCGGATGATCTCCTCCCGTTCCTTCTTCTGCGAGGGACGCAGGTTGTTCAGTTCATAACACCTCTCTTTGCAGATATCTCTTTCTGCTAAAAGTTCTGCATCGCTATTGGCGTCATACAGTTTTCCGGCTCTTGCCTTCTCTTTTTCCGTTTCCATAATCAATTTCGTTTTTTATCATAACAGGAACCTGTCTATATCTTATTCAATATTAGTCCAGTTCAAGACACCTTTTTCTTTTTCATATTGGAGCATAACTTTTTTAGAATTACTTTTGAGGATGTTTTCCTGATTCTATTCGCTACATAGCCCACAATGTTCCTCATAAAAACAGGAAAGCAGACTGAAAAAGAGCTCAAAAGAAGTACTCGAAAAAACTCCTAAAGAATATTTCAACAGGCTCCCACATTATAACGGCAAAGGTAAAGGAAAATATAGGGAAATTATCGTATCTTTTGGCACTTTAAACCAGTATAAACCAAGATTCACTCTATCAGCAATCCCGCAATGAGAACAACTTTCTTCATAACCTGCATACTGCTGTCGGCTCTCTTCACAGCCTGCCCCCCTTCCAAACGTAATCTGCAAAAGAACTGAAACAACCCTATTTGCCGCCGAATACAAAAAAAATCTATGACAAAAGATCGATGCCGGATTCATCATCCCCCCCAAAAAACGATGTCAATCTTGTGACGAGTCTCACCCCCCTTTAGTCAAAAGTATCGGTTGCTAACTCCCGAATAACTTCTTTTTCACTCCCATAACTGCTTTATATATAAAATAAGTTCTGCCCTACCTCTCTTCGATAAGACAATTGTTGTTAAATCCTTTTCTGTGCACAAAACATTTTCTCCGCCCTCATGTTTCTTATTTCAAAAACGGAACTGATGTTTATCCTGATTCTTTAAACCATTTGTTCCGCTAACATTATTCTTTAACTAAAACTTAATATTATGTATTTTATTTGGTACATCATCATTGGAATCGTTGCCGGTCTCATAGCTGGCAAGATTATGAAAGGAGGCGGCTTCGGAGTTCTCGTCAACCTACTTGTAGGTATTACCGGCGGTGTATTGGGAGGCTGGGTATTCAACCTGCTGGGTGTCAGCACAACTGGACTTCTGGGAAGCCTGTTCACCTCAGTCATCGGAGCAATCTTATTGTTGTGGATCATATCTTTTATCCGCCATCCTAAGAAAACTGATTTTTAATTATTTTATTTACCTAAAACCACTTTAATTATGGAAGCTAATAGATCAAACCTTTTGTTGGGACTGGCTATAGGTTCAGTCGTCGGAGTATTTGCTCACCGCTTTTCACGTACTACAAAAGCCAAAATACTGAAAAAGAAAATTCATCACGCTATGGCAACAGTTGCTGACCGCACCGAAGAGTTTGCAGAACATGCCAAAAAGAAAGTCCTGTATGCCAGCAATAAGGCTGCCGAAAAAATGGCAGACGTAACTCTTGATATCGCAGAAAAAGTAGACGACCTGAAAGGGAAAGTCCATACGGCTGCTACGGAAGCAAAAAGATAAACCATCGCAACCAATAAACAGAAGCACAAAGTTGTGCTAAAAACCTTATTCACCACAGATTACATTGAACTACGCAGAATATTCAGCTTTCATTCCCATTGGAAATCAACTGTTGAATATTACATCTGCGCCAGTCAAGGCAATCTGTGGTGATTCTCTTTCAATCTGTATTCCTTTCAATAGGTCAGCCGCTTTCTTTAATAGGTCAGACGGATCCCTGCCTGCAACGTGAAGTTAGTCGGGCTCTCTTTACGTATCGTTTCTATCGCAGAACCGTCATCGAAGAAATAAGAAACACCCGGCTCTACATAAATACCCACTCTATTGCTTACATTATATTGGGCACCCACCGCACCCATTACCGAAAGCTGCAAGGGATCTACGGTTTCTTTCTCACTTCCCACTTTGCCGTAAACGCATTTTTCCACTGTACCACCGGCAGAGACATACATCGTAAAGTTCTTATTATTGACAAAATTCCAGTTTGCACGCACCGGAATACCCATGTAATGCAACTTTTGGGTTATTTTCTCCGAACCGCTTTCATAGGTAATCTCCGATGCCAGCATGGTATAAGTCACACCGGTTTCTACAGAAAAATTCTTAGGCAACATCTTTCTCACGGAAACTCCAAAACTGACAGGCTGCTTATGCTTAATATCCCGAACCAGATGTGTATTCTCCTGCAGATAAGGCACTCCGCCCGCAAATACAAGTTCACGCTCTGCCGGAATGGTCATTATGCCATTAGAAATGTCTGACATATTCAACTTGTCGCTAAATAATGGAGCAGAACTCTGAGCAAAGCCCGGCATGCCATTCTTTTCTGCATCACTCAGCAAAGTATTGGCACCCACATTTCCTACAGACAATCCTACTGCCCATCCTTTTCCTCTTTTAGAAGATTTATTCTCTGCTGGCAAATGCAATTTATCTTTTCCCGAAGGACGATATACTCTCCGACTGCTCTTTTCCTGCGCTGAGGATGTTTCTTGTGGAGCTTTCTCGGAAAACATATTTTCCTCATCCGCTTTTCCAGTTTCGTCCGATACCGACATTTCCTGATCTATATCTGCTATGCGAGCATCTGCCTCATCCGATAAATCTTCGTGTACATTCACTTTCGCTTCTTCCGCCCTCAAATGTTGCGCTACAAACGGTTGCCGTCCTGCAGCCTGTCCACGTTCCACTATCCTTCTGATTACAGGCTCCGGCTGCTCTCCCCGAACAGACGGCTTTGCCTGTTCCGGCAGTTCGTCAGGCTTTATCGTCAGAACCGACTCGACAGAACGGTTCACCTCATCCACCATCGGACTGTACACCAACCACAGGCTAAGCGACGACACAGCCACCAGCCCTACAGCCGCAGCCGTCATCACCCAACGCCGGAACTGAACTTTCTTTTTCATTCTTACCGACATAGGCGGAACAGTCGTCAAGGCTCTCTCCAACCGTTCCCAACCAGCGTCAGGCAACGGTTCGGAATAATCGTCCAACCGTTCCTTTATCTTTTTCAACCACAATTCTTCGTCTTTCATCATACGTCCTTTCCTTTAAGCATTGTCCCGCATCCACTTCTTCACTTTCGTTGCCAAAGCAACTTTGGCGCGCACCAGTTGCGAAGCCGATGACTTCTCATTGATGTTCAATAATTGGGCAATCTCCTTATGAGATTTCTCTTCAAATATATATAAGTTGAATACGGTGCGATAGCCGGCAGGCAATTCACCAATAAACTGCATCAGTACTTTCTGAGGAATGGTCTCTACCGCCGAAACATCAGGCTCCTCATAGATTTCGGGCACATTGTCCAGTGCCTCCGACTGGTTTATGACATCATTCCTACGCAAATATTGCAATGCCGTATTCACCATGACACGTTCCATCCAAGCCCGCAAGGAGCCCACTCCCCGCCAAGTGAATTTATCAAAAGAATCGAAAAGCTTCAGGAAACCGTCGTGCATCAAGTCTTCTGCCGTCTCACGATCGCCCGTGTAGCGAAAGCACACGCTAAGCATACGTCCTGCATAGCACTCGTACAGTTCCTTTCTGGCAAGGTTGTCTCCTTGCCTGCACCTTTCTGCCAGTTCCTGTTCTTCCATTCTTTCTCTTGACACGTGTTTATCTTAATAAATGCAGCAAAGATAGAAATACTGCACAGAGCAAAGAAAAAATAGCGCTTTTATTTCTTTAACATTCGTTTATGCAGTATTCTTCATTCTATGGTATTTTCTAAGCGTATAGACTATTTTAAGACGAACACCAAAAGAGTACAATTGATGGAGAAGTTAAAATTTTATTTAGCAACGGTTATTCTTACGGCATTGGCAATGTTTATGTTGCAGTCTTGTTTAGAAGACAACAGCAATTCTTATCCATATAACGGAAGCAACGCAAATACCCTTTTTACAATCGGTACGCTGGAGATTATCGACGGAAGGGATTATTGCTTTAGCCTGGATGACGGCAGCAAAATGTATCCCAGTGACACAACCAACATTCACGATTATGAATTGGTAGATGGACAACGAGTTTTCATCCAGTTTCTCCCGTTGAAAGAGAGCAAACTGGGTTATGAATATAACGTGAAATTGATACAGCTCGAAAACATATTGACCAAGGACATCATCCCCCTGACCGAGGAAACAGCCGACAGCATTGGTAATGACCGCATCAATGTTACTGAACTCTGGGTTACGGGAAAGTACCTGAACATCGAGCATCAGTTCTTCCACAGTGAGAATCCGCAGATAAGACACATGCTGAACATGGTTATTAATGAGACTGCCGAAGCCCCTGAAACGGAAGACGGTTATCTCAACCTGGAATTCCGCCACAACGCCTACCATGACGAACAACGCAAAGCGGGTTGGGGAATCGTATCATTCAAACTGGAAGGAATAGAAAAACAGTTGGAAGGGAAGAAAGGTCTAAAAGTGCTCGTCAACAGCATTTATGACGGAAAACGCACATATACCGTAGAGCTGAATAACAAGAAATAAACCTAAACTGACTGATTGAAAAGGAGGATGCATTCCGTTGAGCGAATACATCCTCCTTTCTTTATGCAAACTTTCTTCCGTAAGCATCCGATAAAGTACGCTAACAACAATGGCCATTGCTAGTATATGGTAGTAATAGTCATTCCTTTTTCCATCGGTGCGGTAGCAGTTGCAACAGTTCATCATACGATGCTTTCTGCATATATGGCATCCTTGCAATAACCTCATTCAGGTAATTCCTCGGATTTACTTCATGTGCCTTGCAGGTAGCCAGCAGTGAACAGACGACACTCACACTGACAGCAGCTTCATGATCGCCACAGAACAGATAGTTCTTTCTGCCTAATGTGATTGAATGAATACAAAGAATACTTTAAAAGAAGTAACGAGTCACTTTTTTAACTTTGGAAAATCTACTTAAATAGAACTAATTCTTCGAGTTCGTAATAGAAATAGATAAATGGTGATACTTTTCATAAGGTGTTCCTTTGCTAAAGACATCTGGCAAGGCTGAGGCCATGTATTGAAGTATCTCTTTCGTGTTTTGGAAGATGCGGCCGGATTTGTCGCAATACTTTTGTATGAGTGCTGCCGCTTCTTTGAATCCTTGCAATTCATATTCATCAATGCATGAGATTTCATTGTAATCTTCGTTTAAGGCGTGGTGAGGGTCGTTAGGTGCAAACATATACATTTTGCTCGTTACTTCTCCGTATTGTTTGAGGTATGCGGCATATTGCTCATCTGTTAGCTCCAAGAAATCGTTCTCATTGGGGATATATCCGATTGAAAAAATAAGCTTCAGCGCAGGTCCAACGGGGCCAAATAGTAAGTGAATGGCATTCATAGGAAAAACGGTTAAGTAAAAAATGATACAATTCTTTTTTTATTATCTAAAGGTACGTATATTTTTATAAAAAACAATAGCACTTCCTCTTTTCTGTGCACTTTGAAAGCGATGCATCAGGACGGACAAAAAATGTTCAAAGGAAAGTATCATCATTTAAGCTTTTTGTGGAACGCTTTTCGCAAAAATATTTTTTTAGTTGAGAGAACCTCCTTACATTTGCCATGTCTTAAGCTTAAAACACAAAAACAAACTTTATTCTATTAATTTTAGAGCCTGTTTAAATTTTCTTCAAAAAGTTTTTTATTCAGCTTCTTTAGAGTTTCTTTTCGGTCTGTTTTCCTCTTTTTATTCGTCACATAGCCCGCTATGCTCCTTATAAAAACAGAAAAACATCCTCAAAAAGAACTCTCAAAAGAAGGCTGAACAAAATTTAAACAGGCTCTAAAAAACGACAAGATTATGGCATTTCGTTATGTAGTAAGAAAGAGAAAGGGTTGCGGACAAGGAGGCTACTGTAGTATTCAATGCCTCTATCGTCTTGAGTAATATCTCCTTTTCTTCCATTGCCCGTACCTTTTAAATAATATTTAAAGATATGGGGGGGGGACTGACCCGAAATTATCCGTTTCGTAGACAGAAAAACACCCGATCTTACATGATTGGATGTAAAATCGGGTGTAAAACCTGTGAATCATTATTTTCATTGCGCGGAGAGACGGGGATTCGAACCCCGGATACCCTTTGGGGGTATACACGCTTTCCAGGCGTGCCTCTTCAACCACTCGAGCATCTCTCCTCATTCGGGGCGCGAAGTTAGGATAAGTTTTCGAAATAACAAAATTTCAGGGCATTTTATTTTTATCCGGGAGTCATCAGTCCCAACTTCGGTCACGTTGAGAGTATCGACCGATAACTCCCGGATAGCTCTTTATAAAAAATCAATGCAGTATAAAACATGTTCCCTAAGCCAATGCCCGTCAGGCAATGCCGGATGAGAAAACGTCCCCACTTGCTTCATGCCAATCTTCTGCATCACACGTTCCGACCGACGATTGCATACCGCAGTAAAAGAGTATACCCGATCGAATCCTCCCCTCTTGCGGGCATAATCCAAACAGGCTTGTGCAGCCTCCGTTGCATATCCTCGATTCCAATGTCTGTCATCAAGCCTCCATCCAATCTCTATCCCGGGAGAAAAGTCAGCTTCAAAGTCGAACCGATGAAAACCGGTATAACCGATAAATTCACCTGTACTTTTCAGCTCCACAGCATACAAACCGAATCCGCACGCTGCAAACTCGCGCGTTATGCGGTTATAGAATCCTACAGTCTCTTCGTAGGAAAGAGGCTTCGGGAAGTATTTCATCACCTTCTCGCTCCGGTTGATTGCTGCAAAAGGAACAATGTCTTCTTCGACCCATTCCCGCAATAATAGCCTTTCTGTATCAATCATGATTAATCCGTTTTTTCTATTTTTCAGGAACACGAAGTTGCCAGAAAGCAACCGCCGCAGCTGCTGCCACATTGAGTGAATCGACTCCATGAGCCATCGGAATACGGACCACATAATCAGCCTCCGCAATCGTCTCATGCGGCAGTCCGTCTCCCTCTGTCCCCATCACTATAGCCAACTTGGATTCAATTGCCAAGGCAGGAGAATCAATCGGAATGGAATCGTCCGCGAGTGCCATAGCAGCCGTACGGAATCCCAACTTGCCCAAATCGCCGATAGTACCCTCCATCCAAGTCCAAGGGACAAGGAAGACTGAACCCATGGACACCCTGACCGCACGACGGTTCAACGGATCGCATGAATTGCGCGTCAGCAACACCGCATCTATCCCCAAGGCTGCCGCCGAACGGAAAATCGCACCGATGTTAGTCGTATCCACTACCCCATCAATAACCACTATGCGCCGTGCATCCCGACACACCTCTTCCATACTGCGACATACAGGGCGACGCATGGCACACAGCACACCACGCGTCAGAACGTATCCAGTCAGTGTCGTCAGTAGTTCTCTGCTTCCTGTATATAAAGGTATGTCACCACAACGCTTGATAATGTCAGCAGCATCACCAGTGATATGCTTATGTTCGCACAATAAAGCCAACGGCTCGTATCCGGCATCCAAAGCTACCCGGATTACTTTCGGGCTTTCTACGATGAAAATTCCCTTGTCGGGTTCAAGGCGATTACGCAACTGGGCTTCGGTAAGCGTGGAGAACACATCCACTCCCGGGTGCGCCAAAGATGATATTTCAATAACAGGCATGTAAGTTTTCTATTAGATTTCGACTACCGGACTATCCTTTTTTCAGTATACTGTTGACCACACGTACCGAAGAGACCAATTTGTCTGTCGAAGTAAATACATCTACATTCCAGACATGCGAAGAACGCCCTTTATGCACAATCGTTGCTACGGCCCTCACCGTATCTCCCTCATGAGCCGAAGAGATATGATTTCCGCTGACCTGCATACCAACCACTATTTCATCCGGTTTGCAAATCAACATAGAGCCCAAGCCAGCAACTGTCTCCGCCAACGCCAAACTGGCTCCACCGTGCAAAATGCCGAAAGGCTGACGGGTACGTTCGTCTACGGGCATAGTAGCCTCTACCCTATCTTCGGAAGCATAAGTATATTGTATGCCCAGATTTCCCATCAGAGCATGGCGTGCACGTTGATTCAATTGCTCCAAAGGAACATCGGCTGGACGCATCTCCGAAAGAATAGCTTTTTCTACCGCCTCGGCCACTCCGTCTTCATCATTGGAAGCGGTAGTCCGATCGGCACAAACTTTCACCGAATCAGGAGCATTTCCCATAGCGATGCCCAGTCCGGCTGACTGTATCATGGAGACATCACACACCCCGTCACCAATAGCAATGACTTCTTCTGAGCTGACTCCTAACTTTTCGAGCAAGGCTCCCAGTGTATGCGACTTATCAATAGAACAAGGTACTACTTCCAAGAAGTAGGGTTCCGAACGAAAGACATCCAGCGCTCCGCTCAGCCTTTTTCGCCAGTGTTCTTCCAGCCCTACCAATGCTTCTTCGTCATCACTGACAATCATACATTTAGAAGGAGCAAAGTCCACAGCTATAGAGAACTCCGGTTCTGCTACAATTTTCAGTCCGTTCAGTTGCGCTTCCCGGCGTATATGTTCATTTTCGGGAGAATCGGTGACCAGCGTATCTTCATGATAGGTAAAGATGGAAAATCCGTTCTTACGTGCTTTCTTCTCAAGATAAGGCAACATTTCGGGATTGATCCTGCGTTCAAACAGTAACTCTCCATTTCGTGCATCTATAATCTGTCCGCCATTGTAGGACAAGATAAAGCCACCATAGTTACCCAGTTCCAAAGCCTTCGCAATAGGCATAAGTCCATACGTGGGTCTGCCGGAGGCCAACACAACACGTATTCCCATTTGCTGTACTTTCAGCAAAGCAGTCAAAGTGCGTTTGCTGATATTATTCTCACTATCAAGCAAGGTTCCGTCTACATCAAGAACCAACAATTTGTATTTCATGACTTGCCGTTTTTTAGGTTTATAAAGCAAAGTTACTACAAAAAAGTGAAATGCGGAAAGATATAGTGATAGAATTGAGT
>NZ_CAJUHF010000009.1 GCF_910585845.1 uncultured Bacteroides sp.
CACCGTCCGATTGGACAGATAAAATATTCACTAATTTAATTCAACCAACAGGTAATATCTGCTATTTTTGCATACAATTATAAGAACAAACAACAATTATGGAAACAGCAAAAGTTTACTACACAGACCTACGTACCTCTCCTACTTCCAACCTGCTTGACAAGATGGAGCGTCTGGTGAAGCGTGCCGGCATCGAAAAACTACCTCTGAAAGACAGTTTCGTCGCTATCAAAATCCACTTCGGCGAACCAGGGAACCTTGCTTATCTGCGCCCCAACTATGCGGCACGCATGGCAAACCTGCTGCGCACGAATGGCGCGAAACCTTTCCTCACGGATTGCAATACTCTCTATTCCGGCCGTCGTGCCAACGCCGTAGACCATCTGCAAAGCGCAATGGAGAATGGCTATAACCCCATATCCGCCCAGTGCCAAGTGATCATTGCCGACGGGCTGAAGGGTACGGATTGCCGGGAAATCCCCTTGGATGGCGAATACTGCCCAGCTCCCAAGATAGGCGCTGCCATTGCCGACGCCGACATCATTATCAGCATGAACCACTTCAAGGGACACGAACAGGCAGGATTCGGCGGCGCCCTGAAGAACTTGGGCATGGGATGCGCCAGCGTGGCAGGCAAACTGGAACTGCACTCCGCCGCCCAGCCCAAGATTGAGACGGAGAACTGCATCGGCTGCAACATCTGCGTAAAACACTGCGCCCACGACGCCGTACATCTGAACGCCGGACGCAAAGCGGAAATAGACTACGACAAGTGCGTGGGTTGCGGACAATGCGTCGCCTTGTGCCAGCACGATGGTGCCGTGATGGGCGCTGGAGATACCTCCGAACGGATGAACTACAAGATTGCCGAATACTCACTGGCAGTGGTGAAGAACAAGCCGAACTTCCACGTCAGCTTCATCATGAACGTGTCGCCGGAATGCGACTGCTGGAACCATAACGACGCCGCCATCATCCCCGACCTCGGCATCCTGGCTTCCACCGACCCCGTGGCGCTGGACAAAGCTTGTGCCGACATGGTGATTCAGGCACCCATCCTGCACACAGGAAACGCCCTGTCCGCCGGACATGAGCACGACGACCTGTGCGGGCACGACAAGTTCCACCTGATGCATCCGGATACGGACTGGCTGGCAGGATTGCGTCATGCCGAGAAGATCGGATTGGGCACAATGAATTATGAATTGGTGAAGATTTAATGCTTTTTACCCTAAAATGCCTTCATAACAACCATGTAGATACAGAATTTATAGGGATTGATACAATACTTTAAACGGAATGTGTACGCTTCCCCTACTTTTGTATCTCGAAAAGAGACCGATTAATCATCAAATAAAACTTAAATAATAGAATAATGGAAAAGTCAGTTAAACTCTACTCTTTATCGTTCAGTAACGTAAAAACCTATTTGTTCGCACTCCTGTTCGTTGCAGGAAACATCGCATTGCCGCAACTTTGCCATGTGGTACCCCTGGGAGGACCGACGTTACTACCCATCTATTTCTTCACGCTGATTGCCGCCTATAAATTCGGCTTCCGCGTAGGACTGCTGACTGCATTGGTTTCTCCGATGATCAACCATCTGCTGTTCGGTATGCCCGCCGCAGCCGCACTCGCCGCCATACTGGTGAAATCGAGTTTGCTTGCCGGCGCAGCCGCACTTGCCGCACGTCACACCAAGAGCATATCACTGATGGCATTGCTTGGTGTCATCCTGGCTTATCAGGTAGTAGGCACAGCCTTCGAGTGGGCATTGTGTGGCAACTTCTTCACTGCCGTGCAAGATTTTCGTATAGGCGTTCCGGGTATGTTGATACAGTGGTTCGGCGGCTATGCCCTGCTGAAAGCCATCTCCAAGTATTAATCGCAAGACTTACCCCATAACGTATGGCAAAAACAATGGAAGAAGTGATGGAACGCTTCCGCACAATCGAGTTCCACGATGATTTCGACCTCATCGTGGCAATCGCGAACGGCGGAATCGTTCCCGCAGGCATCATCAACCAGCGGCTACAGAAGGAGGTGCACTTGCTACGCATCAACCTGAGAGACGAATATCAGCATCCCAAGTACGATGCTCCCCGCCTGCTGGCACCGATAGATTTCGATTTCAAGGACAAAAGCATCCTGCTGGTGGACGACCGGATAAAGACCGGCTCCACCATCCGCCTGGCATGCGAACTGCTGAAAGGAGCACGTCTGATAAAGACATTCGCAGTAAACGGCACCGCCGATTATGCCTTGTTTGATGAAACATGTTTCAAGTTTCCTTGGATAATATAAGAAAATCACTAACTTCGTGCCGGATTAACTCATGGTAGATTCTTGAAATGGAAACAAGAGAAAACAACCGGTTCACGAAGAAGTACCCCATCGGTTTCGCCCTGAGTGGCGGCTTTATCAAAGGCTTTGCCCACTTGGGGGTGATGCAGGCTTTGCTGGAACATGACATCAAGCCCGATATCCTTTCGGGTGTGAGCGCCGGCGCTTTGGCCGGCGTGTTCTATGCCGACGGTAACGAACCGCACCGGGTGCTGGATTTTTTCGCCGGACATAAGTTTCAAGACCTAACCAAACTGGTCATCCCCAAAGTGGGACTATTCGAGTTGGAAGAATTTATCGACTTCCTGAAGTCCAACCTGAAAGCCAAGACAATGGAGGAGTTGCTGATTCCTCTCATTATTACGGCGACCGACCTTGACCACGGACGTTCCGTCCAGTTCTACAAGGGGTCGATAGCCGAACGTGTAGCAGCCTCCTGCTGCATGCCCGTACTCTTCTCACCCGTAAAAATAGAGGGCACGTACTACGTGGACGGAGGCGTACTGATGAACCTTCCGGTCTCCACCATCCAGAACGTTTGCAACCGCGTGGTGGCAGTCAACGTCAGTCCGCTCATGGCAAATAAATACAAGATGAACATTGTGAGCATTGCCATGCGCTCCTATCACTTCATGTTTCGCGCCAACACTTTTCCGGAACGCGAGAAGGCGGACCTGCTGATAGAACCTTACAACCTGGACGGATACAGCAACACCGAGCTGGAGAAAGCGGAGAAAATATTCATGCAAGGATATGACGTCGCCAACACCCTGTTGGAACGGCTGAAGGAGAGCAAAGGTTCCGTATGGAAAGAAGAAACTATTGTAAAACCATAAAAGTAAGAAGATGGGGAAAGAAGAAAAAATCGTTATCTATCAAGTATTCACGCGCTTGTTTGGAAACAAACAGAATCACTGCATCCACAACGGAAGCATAACCGAAAACGGCTGCGGCAAGATGGCGGACTTTACCAACAAGGCACTGGCCGAAATCAAGAAGCTTGGAGCCACCCATATCTGGTACACCGGCATCATAGAGCATGCCACGCAGACGGATTACCGAATCCATAATATACGTCCCGACCATCCTGCCATCGTGAAAGGAAAAGCAGGCTCGCCATATGCCATCAAGGATTATTATGACGTAGACCCCGACCTGGCAAACGACGTACCGGGACGCATGAGGGAATTTGAGAATCTGGTGCAACGTACACACCGCAACGGGCTGAAAGTGATCATCGACTTTGTTCCCAACCACGTAGCACGTCAGTATCATTCGGATGCACAACCGGACGGCACCTCCCAGCTGGGAGCCAATGACGATTCGGCATACGCATTCAGCCCTTACAACAATTTCTATTACATTCCCCAAGCCGAATTGCACGGGCAGTTCGACATGAAAGGCGCTGCCGCCGAGCCCTACAAGGAATATCCGGCAAAGGCAACCGGCAACAATCGCTTCGATGCCTATCCCAACATAAACGACTGGTACGAAACCATCAAGCTGAACTACGGCGTGGACTATCAGAACGGCGGGACACGGCACTTCAACCCTATCCCCGACACTTGGCACAAGATGCTGGACATCCTCCTCTTCTGGGCGGACAAGCGTATCGACGGTTTTCGTTGCGACATGGCTGAGATGGTGCCGGTGGAGTTTTGGGAATGGGTGATTCCTCAGGTGAAGGAGAAACATCCAGGCCTGCTGTTCATCGCCGAGGTCTACAATCCGGCGGAATACCATAACTACCTGTTCCGCGGCAAGTTCGACTACCTGTATGACAAAGTGGGACTTTACGACACGCTCCGCAACGTCATCTGCGGATATGATTCCGCCACCGCCATCACCCGTTCGTGGCAACAACTGAACGGAATCGAGAAACGGATGCTGAACTTCCTGGAAAACCACGACGAACAGCGCATCGCCTCCGACTTCTTCGCCGGAAACCCGCGCAAGGCAATTCCGGGACTGATTGTCTCAGCCTGCATGAACACCAACCCGATGATGATCTACTTCGGACAGGAGTTTGGAGAACCAGGCATGGACTGCGAAGGATTCAGCGGCAGAGACGGACGGACCACCATCTTCGACTACTGGAGCGTAGACACCATCCGTCGCTGGAGAAACGGCGGCAACTTCGACGGAAAAATGCTGACCGAAGAACAGAAGAAACTGTATGGCTGCTATCAGCGCATCTTGACGCTTTGCAATGAAGAGAAAGCAATAACCAGCGGCGAATTCTTCGACCTGATGTATGCCAACGTCAACGGCTGGCGTTTCAACGAGCACAAGCAATATGCCTTCCTGCGCAAGGCAGGCAATGAGTTGCTGTTCATCATCGTGAACTTCGACCATGTCTCGGTGGATGTAGCCGTAAATGTTCCGGCACATGCCTTCGACTTCTTGCAGTTGCCACAGATAGACACTTATCCGGCAACCGATTTGCTGACGGGCAAAACGGAAAACATCAGCCTCCTGCCCTACAAGGCTACGGAAGTGGCACTGGAAGGCTACAGTGGCAAGATACTGAAAATAAAGTTTTGAAACCACAGTTATTCCGACTGACGGAAACCACCTTTTTTTGCCTCACGGGACGGATTTTTTCGTCCCGTGGGATGAAATCATTCATCTCGTGAGACGGATTTTTTCGTCTCGTAAGGCGAAATCATCCATCCCACGAGACGAATCCGTTCCTATCCCTGTCCTCCTGCTTCCAGCATTTCCTTTATCCGATACAGTCGGTTGATGGCTGGATTATAGAATGCATCCGGATAATGCGCCCGGATATCATACAGGTTCGCTTGTATATACAGCCTCAGATTCACAATATTTTCAGACTCACTGAGTCGCAACTCATTAGGGAACTGTCCGTTTTCAGCCCATTTCATCAGAGCGTTTATGCTCTCCTCATCATATTGATATTCCATACGTTCGCTATAAATTATAGGACAAAGATACGAACTAATGAAAAAAAGTCTTTGTTTCCGCGAACATTTTCTTTGCATCGATGTTATATAGGTGTGTTTTTCATAGTATTAGATATAAGATTAATTACAAGAGACGTACTCGCTTGCGACAAGTAAGTACATCAAAAAAAACAGAAGCGTCTGTTGGATTGATAAATGTGTAAAAAGCATCGGTTTACCAGAGCCGATGCTTTTTTTGTCCCTGTTTGTAGCATGTTAGAAAAATTATGCGTAAATTTGTCAGATAATAAGGAATATATTGTTATGAACATCCCTGTTATTCTCCACTTCTTGAAAGAAGTGTCCGCCAACAACAACCGCGAATGGTTCAATGCTCATAAGGACTTGTACGAAGAAGCCCGCCATGAATTTGAGAACCTGTTGTCGGCTGTCATCGCCCGAATCTCGCTTTTTGACGAAAGCATTCGCGGCGTACAAGCCAAAGATTGCACTTATCGTATTTATCGCGACACGCGCTTTTCGCAGGACAAGACCCCATACAAAACCCACATGGGCGGATATATCAATGCCCACGGCAAGAAATCGGACCACTGCGGCTATTACGTCCATCTGGAACCGGACAATTGCCTGCTGGCAGGAGGCAGTTATTGCCTGCCACCGAAGACCCTGAAAGCCGTGCGACAGGCGATATATGACAACATTGACGAATTCCGCGGCATAGTAGAGAACCCCGCTTTCAAACAATACTTCCCCACAATCGGCGAAGACTTCCTGAAAACGGCTCCCAAAGGGTTTCCCAAAGATTTCGAATACATACACTATTTGAAATGCAAGGAATATACCTGTTATTGCCACCAGCCGGAGAGCTTCTTCACCGAACCGGATAGTCCGGAACGTATCGCGGAAATATTCAAAGAGATGAAGCCCTTTGCCGATTTCCTGAACTATACGATTGATGATTTCGAATAAAATTGTGACTATAAATAACTAACTTAAAACATTAAAGCTATGGTAGTAGATAGATTAGAAAACTTAGACAAATACGTATCGCTGAACCCTCTGTTCGCACAAGCCGTTGAATTCCTGCAGTCACACGACTTAAACGCCATGGAAGTGGGCAAAACCGAACTGAAGGGCAAAGAGTTGGTTGTAAACGTGGCTCAGACCTCTCCCAAGACTAAAGAACAGGCCAAACTGGAAACACATAACGACTTCATCGACATCCAGATACCGCTTTCAGGACCGGAAGTGATGGGCTATACCGCCGGAAAAGATTGCGTGCCTGCCGATGCCCCCTACAACGCAGAAAAAGACATCACTTTCTTCGAGGGGCTGGCAGAAACCTACATCACCGTAAAACCCGGAATGTTTGCTATTTTCTTTCCACAAGACGGACACGCTCCCGGCATTTCTCCCGATGGAGTGAAGAAAGTCATCGTGAAAGTGAAAGCATAACCTATTCCAATCCAAAAAATCATCCTTTATGGAAACATTGAATTTAATCAAAAACGACCCTTGGCTGGAACCCTATGCAAACGCCATTATCGGCCGCCATCAGCACGCATTAACCAAAGAAGCCGAGCTGACAAACAAAGGGAAACAGACCTTGTCTGACTTCGCCTCAGGATATTTATATTTCGGCTTACACCGCACGGCAAACGGATGGATCTTCCGCGAATGGGCACCCAATGCCACGCAGATCTTCATGGTCGGCACGTTCAACGACTGGAAGGAACAGAAGAAGTATAGCCTGAAGCGCAAAAACAACGGCAATTGGGAAATCAAACTTCCCGCCGACGCCATAAAGCATGGTGACTTGTATAAGCTCATTATACATTGGGAAGGTGGTTGCGGAGAACGTATCCCCGCCTGGGCCACCCGTGTCGTGCAAGACGAACAGACCAAGATCTTCAGCGCACAGGTATGGGCTCCGGAAAAACCCTACAAAGTCAAGAAGCGCACGTTCAAACCGTCCACCAACCCGCTCCTGATCTACGAATGCCACATCGGCATGGCGCAACAGGAAGAAAAGGTAGGTACATACAACGAATTCCGCGAGAAAGTGCTCCCGCGCATAGCCAAAGCCGGATACAACTGCATCCAGATCATGGCCATTCAGGAACACCCCTACTACGGCAGCTTCGGTTATCACGTGTCCAGCTTCTTTGCCGCCTCCTCCCGTTTCGGTACACCGGACGAGCTGAAACAGCTGATTGACACGGCACACGGATTGGGTATCGCAGTAATCATGGATATCGTCCATTCGCATGCCGTGAAAAACGAAGTGGAAGGATTGGGCAATTTTGCCGGCGATCCGTGCCAATATTTCTATTCCGGCGGACGCCGCGAGCATCCGGCTTGGGACTCGCTCTGCTTCGACTACGGAAAGAATGAAGTCCTCCATTTCCTTCTCTCCAACTGCAAATATTGGCTCGAAGAGTATGGATTCGATGGGTTCCGTTTCGACGGCGTGACCTCCATGCTCTATTACAGCCACGGACTGGGCGAAGCCTTCTGTAACTATCAGGATTATTTCAACGGCCATCAGGATGACAATGCCATTTGCTACTTGACGCTTGCCAACAAGCTGATTCACGAGGTGAACCCGAAAGCGCTGACCATCGCCGAAGAGGTGTCGGGCATGCCCGGACTGGCTGCCAAAATTGAAGACGGCGGCTATGGATTCGACTACCGCATGGCAATGAACATCCCTGACTATTGGATCAAGACCATCAAAGAAAAGATCGACGAAGACTGGAAACCGTCCAGCCTCTTCTGGGAAGTGACCAATCGCCGTAAGGATGAAAAGACAATCTCCTACACAGAGAGCCACGACCAGGCCTTGGTAGGCGACAAGACCATCATCTTCCGCCTGATAGATGCCGACATGTACTGGCACATGCAGAAGGGTGACGAAAACTACATCGTCAACCGTGGTATCGCCCTCCACAAGATGATACGCATGCTGACAGCGACCACCATCAACGGCGGTTACCTCAACTTCATGGGCAACGAATTCGGACATCCCGAATGGATTGACTTCCCGCGCGAAGGCAACGGTTGGTCTTGCAAATACGCCCGCCGCCAATGGGACTTGGTGGACAACAAAAACCTCACCTACCACTACATGGCGGATTTTGATGCGGACATGCTCAAGACGATCAAAAGCATGAGAACCTTCCAGACGACTCCCATTCAAGAGATCTGGCACAATGACGGCGATCAGGTATTGGCATACATGCGCAGAGACCATATCTTTGTATTCAACTTCAATCCGAAGCAATCGTTTATCGGTTACGGTTTCCTGGTACCTCCCGGAACGTATGAGGTCGTATTGAATACGGACAACCCTGCTTATGGCGGCAACGGATTAACGGATGATACCGTAAAACACTTCACCCTGCCCGACCCGCTGTATGCAAAGGAGAAAAAAGAATGGCTGAAGCTCTATCTCCCTGCACGTACTGCGGTGATACTGAAAAAGGCCAAATAAAAGATAAAGAGGGGTTACACGCTTTCCATTGGAAGAGGGCGTGCGAATAACGCCTGAAGTGGAATATTTACCCCTGCTACAACTATCTATGAACAGCCCCCAAAAGTTAGAGACATAAAACTTTTGGGGGACTTTATGTATAAACGCCATATGGAAAGATTAGTGATGGCAATTTATTTCTGAAAGACATATATTTACGTATCATATCATAAATAAATAGTTTATGCTCAAACTCCGCTGTGTAGTAGAACGAATCACATACCAGAATCCCGAAAACGGATATTCGGTAATGAGAGTCAAGGTCAAAGGATACGATGACCTTGTAACCCTTGTTGGCAACCTGCTGGAGGTACCGGCAGGGAGCGTATTGCTATGCGAAGGAAACTGGAAAGTGGATAAGCGATACGGCAACCAATTCGTGGCAGAGAGCTGGGAGGAAGTCATGCCTGCCACCATCTACGGCATAGAGAAATATCTGGGTAGCGGATTGGTGAAAGGCATCGGCCCGAAGTTCGCCCAACTTATCGTCAGCCGTTTCGGATTGGAAACCATTGACGTGATTGAGACCAACATTGAACGACTCTATGAAGTGCCCGGCATCGGTAAGAAACGGGTGGAAAAGATAGCAGAGAGTTGGGAAAAGCAGAAAGACATCAAGAACGTGATGCTCTTCCTGCAAGGTTATGGAGCCAGCACCGCATACGCAGCCAAAATCTACCGGCAATACGGGAAAGAGAGTATCGATACCGTAAAAGCCAATCCTTACAAACTGGCAGATGACATTTGGGGAATCGGCTTCAAGACCGCAGACAGCATAGCTGCCAAGATGGGTTATGAGAAGAATGACCTGCGCCGTTGCAAAAGTGGCATTACCTACACACTCAGCCATCTTTCCGAAGAAGGACACGTCTATGCCGAAGAGGAGCAACTCCTGAAAGCAGCCATCGAATTGTTGGAAGCCGACGAAGAACCCATCCGTCAGGCAATGGCAGAAATGTTACAAAGCGAAGACTTGATACAAGACGGTGACGCTCTGTATATGCCACCCTTCTATTATGCCGAAGTAGGAACAGCCAATCGCCTGAGTGGACTATTGAATAATACGGAAAGCAATCTCTTCCAAAGGACATTAGACATTGATGCTATTTCCAAAGCCTCCGGCATCGAATATGACGAAGTGCAAGTGGAAGCCATCCGCGAAGCAGTCGCATCCAAGGTAATGGTGTTGACAGGTGGTCCAGGTACAGGAAAGACCACCACCACACAAGGAATCATCGCAGCCCTGAAGAGTATGGGACTAAGTATCCTGCTTGCCGCACCTACAGGACGTGCCGCCAAACGCATGAGCGAGGCGACAGGTATGGAAGCAAAGACCATCCACCGACTTTTGGAATACAATCCGAAAGACGGCTACAAGCGCAATGACGAAAAACCGTTGGAAGGAGATGCGCTCATCGTGGACGAATGTTCCATGATAGACATCATCCTGATGAACAACCTGATGAAAGCCTTGCCTGCGGATATGCGCCTTGTATTGGTGGGCGACATCGACCAGTTGCCCAGTGTGGGTGCCGGAAACGTGCTCCGTGACATCATTGATTCCGAAAAGATTCCCGTCATCCGTCTGACACGCATCTTCCGACAGGCACAGGCCAGCCGAATCGTCATGAGTGCCCATGCCATCAACAAGGGACAATTTCCCGACATCAGCAACGGCAAGCAGACCGACTTCTTCTTTATACAGATAGAAGAACCGGAACAGGTGGCTGAAACTATCGTCAAATTGGTAAAGGAACGCTTGCCCAAAGCCTATAACCGTCCGGCAAGCGACATCCAAGTCCTTACTCCCATGCAGCGGGGTGTGGTCGGTGCAGCCAATCTGAACACAGCCTTACAAGCCGTACTGAACACCTCCCAGTTGGCACTGAACCGCAGTGGCTATTCCTTCCGCCAAGGCGACCGGGTGATGCAACTTCGCAACAATTATGACAAGGATGTGTTCAATGGCGACTTGGGATATGTGGAAAAAGTGAACTTGGAAGACCGAACTTTGCAAGTGGACTTCGATGGCAAGTTGGTGGAGTATGAAGTCTCGGAGCTGGACGAACTGACTTTGGCATACGCAACGACCATCCACAAGTCGCAAGGATCGGAATATCCCATAGTCGTTATGCCGGTTTTGATGACCCACTATGTGATGCTCCAACGCAATCTTATCTATACAGGTATCACCCGTACCAAAAAAATCTGTGTATTGGTAGGGACGAAAAAGGCATTATCCTTCGCCATCCGTAATATGTCGGTGCTGAAACGTAACACGAAATTGAAGGAGCGGCTTAATCCTGCATTGACACAATCCGGCAGTGCCACACAACCTAAAGGATATGTGCTTCCTATGCAAACAGACTATGATATGGTGGCAGAAGCGAGAACCGAATATGGGAAAAAGTAGAATCATCACATCATATTTATATGACACTCGTGAGCTTATAACTTCTCTTGATTTGGGAAAGATAGTAAACAAGAGAAAAGAGTTATTGAGCATTTTTGGAAAAGCCCTCAATGTAACAAGATAAGACAAAAATATAACACCAAGAGCCTGTTTGAATTTTCTTCAACCTTCTTTTGAGAGTTCTTTTTGAAGGAAATTTAAACAGGCTCTAATACTAAATGCAAAAATAGTTGCGTTTAGTAAGCAAAAACACTTCATTACATAGCCGTTTATCGCTTCGATCAGTCCACACACCCTTTTGCCAAAAACCTTGTACCGGATTTTCATTCTTCTCGTCCGTAGATGCCTAAACCGGAGGAGAATACGATATTTCTTCTTAAAAACCGATGTTGGATACTCCTATATTTAATCTGTTCTCAGCTAATTGTCCAGGCTGTATCTTTGCACCATATAATGATTCCCATGACAGCAAAAGGATATTACCAATACACATACTTCTTACACTTATTACATTAATTTTATGGCAACAGTAAAAGCAAAATTCCGCACTTCTTCCAAACCCGGCAAGGAGGGAACATTGTTCTTTCAAGTAATCCACGACAGGATTACAAGACAGATAGCTACCGGCTATAAGATATTCGAACATGAATGGGATACCGCCGGTTCGGAAATCATCCTGACAGACAATGATCCATTGAGACACGACTACCTATTGTCGGTGAAGGAGGCATTGGCTGCGGAATCCTCAAAATTAAGAGGCATCATTACCCGCCTTGATAAAACGGGTAACAACTATTCGGTAGACAAGATTGTAGAACTTTCCAATGGATCTAAAGACGATGACGGCTTCATCGGGTTTGCCCAAAAGCTCACCAGCCAATTGAAACAGATCGGTAAGAAAAGAACAGCCGATACTTACACCACCGTCTTAAGCAGTTTCAAGCGTTTCCGGAAAGAGCAGGACTTATTTTTGGATGATGTGGACTCCGCCCTGATAGTAGAATACGAAACGTGGCTCAAAGAGAACGGAATCTGCAAAAATACGGTTTCCTTCTATATGCGCAACCTACGAGCTATCTACAACCGTGCAGTAGAAAAGAAACTGACCACGCAACGATTCCCGTTCAAGTACGTCTATACCGGAATTGATAAGACCGTCAAACGTGCTGTGACTATAAAAGTCATCCGGCAGATCAAGGAACTCGACCTTACCCTCTCCCCCCTACTCGATTATGCCAGAGACCTCTTTATGTTCTCTTTCTATACGAGAGGTATGTCCTTCGTGGATATGTCATATTTGAAAAAGAAAGACTTGCAGAATGGAATCCTGACCTATCGTCGGCAGAAAACCAACCAACAGCTCTCGATCAAGTGGGAACAACCTATGCAGGATATAATCGACAAATATGATACGGCAAGCAGTCCTTATCTGTTGCCCATTATCCGCGACATGGACAGGGACAAGCGGAAACAATACAAAAACGCCTCGCATTTGGTGAACAACAAGCTAAAGAAAATCGGGGAACAACTTGGCCTGGGGATTCCCTTGACAAGTTATGTCGCGCGGCATACTTGGGCGAGCATTGCCAAAAGTAAAAACATACCGGTTTCCACCATCAGTGAAGCCCTGGGACATGATTCGGAAAGAACCACGAGAATCTATTTGACATCGTTAGACACCTCGTCTGTGGATAAAGCCAATTCGATTGTATTGAAACTATTTACCGACAAATAATCAAAAAAGAAGCATTTTGCGCAATCCAATCAGTCTATATCACAAGTTGCCGTTTTGCAGAATAAAACGGCAACTCTCTCATTAAGAGAAGTATTACAAGCGCAAAATTAGAGAAAAAGACGGAATCGCCCAAAGAAATACATAAAAATTTATATTTTTGAATGTTGACTTGTTTTATAAAAATATGAATATGTTTTGCAAATAATCAAATACGATATTATTTATCCGTTGATAATCAACTCCATTCTACTTTTTCGTACTTCTCTTAATGAGAGAAGTACGAAAAAGAGGGTGTTTTCCCTCGGATATTACCTTATATAATAAGGTGGAATTTATAAGATTGATGAATATGAATCAAACTCGGGCAGAAGCCCGAACTTTTACGACATATGTTTGTAACTGCATAATAATCAATAGATATAGCGATTATGCAGGACTAGAGAATATATCCTGAACCGAAAAAATGCCTACGACAGAGATTGAAAAACAGACACGATGGTTTGTCATGCGAGACTTGAAACGCCCTAACGCCAAACTGCCGGCTTACAAGTTTTTGCGTGAGGAAGGATTTGAAGTATTTGTCCCCATGAAGCCACAATTAATCACCAAACACGGCAAAAAAGTGGTCGAAGATGTTCCTGTAATACGGGATTTGCTGTTCGCCCATACCGACAAGAAGAGGCTTGACCCCATCGTTGCAAGGACGGAGACTTTGCAATACCGCTTCATGCGAAATTGCGGACGTGCACCGATGATGGTCCCCGATGATGAGATGGAACGTTTCATCGTTGCGGTCAGCTCCTCGAATGACACCAAATATTATTTGCCGGAAGAAATTACTCCCCAAATGTACGGGCGTAAAATCCGTATCGTAGGCGGTCCCCTCAATGGTTATGAGGGGAGCCTGATTACCACCCGAGGCTCCAAAGTGAAACGCCTTATGATAAAATTGCAAGATTTCTTTGCAGCAGGCGTGGAAGTTAACCCTGAATACATACAATTTATATGACAATGATTACAAACTGTTTTCCCGGCCTGTCCGCAACTGCCACTTTTTGGATGGCCAATTCCATTACGGTATTCGGAGTATGCGTGCTTTGCACCGGCCTGCTCATTCCGCAAATATTGCTTATATCCTTCCGCAAGCGGTTGTTCGACCAGCCCGATGAACGGAAAATTCACCAAGGGGTAGTGCCAAGGTTGGGAGGTATCGCCTTCAAACCTGTCGTCTTTTTTTCCATAGCGCTCATGCTCGGTCTATGCCAATTCTTTGGCTATGGCAATATGTTCGACGGGGTATCTACGGAAAGCTGTTCTTTGGCATTTAGCTTCTGCTGTGTCATGCTGTTGTATTTGGTGGGGATGGCGGACGACCTGATAGGTATACGTTATAAAGCCAAATTTGCCGTACAGATCATGTGTGGGATGATGATGATAGCCGGGGGAATGTGGATATGCGACCTGCATGGACTGTTGGGAATCCACGAATTGGCAGAGTGGTTCGGTTATCCGCTTACCATACTCGTCATCGTCTTCATCATCAACTCCATCAACCTGATAGACGGCATAGACGGACTGGCATCCGGGCTTTGCGGCGTGGCGACACTTTTCTACGGGATGGTATTCTTCCTGTTGCAGGAATACATCTATGCCGTGCTTTCATTCGCCACTCTCGGGGTGCTTGTGCCGTTCTTCTACTATAATGTATTCGGGGATGCCAATAAGCAGAAAAAGATATTCATGGGTGACACCGGCAGCCTTACAATCGGCATGGTACTCTGTGTGTTGAGTTTAAAAATCCTCCTATGTCCGCCGACAAGTATCCCGGACGGTTTCCCGAATCTGCTGGTCCTCGCATATTCACCGCTGTTCATTCCGTGCCTCGATGTCGTGAGGGTCTATCTGCACAGGGTGCGCAACGGGAAAAACCCGTTCCTGCCCGACAAGAACCATATCCACCACAAGTTGCTTTCTGTGGGAATGCGCCAACGCGCCGCTATGGTAACCATCATATCCTTTTCGCTCCTGTTTACCCTGTGCAACATTTGGCTGTCCATGTACATGGAGATTACCCTGCTGTTAGCTGCGGATGTCGTGATATGGACATCGGCAAATATATGGCTGACACATAAAATTCATAAAATCAACAGGAAACTATAGTTATAATCGAGAATATGAAATTTTGCAAAACGATGATTGTAGCAGCATCCGTCCTTGTATTAGGCGCATGCTCCACTTCTAAAGAGATTACCTATTTCCAGGACCTACGCCCCGGAGAAAGTGAACTGACGCTTGTTTCCCCGACGGAAATCAAGATTATGCCGAAAGACAAACTGTCCATTCTGGTAAACAGCCAGGATTTGAGGCTGACCAACCTTTTCAACCTGCCGGTTGCGTCACAACAGATAGGTCAGGAAACGTCATCCAGCTCAAGCCGTGGCGTGTCCGGCTATACAGTCGATTCCAACGGAAATATAGACTTCCCTGTTTTAGGGGCTATCCATATTGAGGGCATGACCCGCGAAGAGGTCGCCGCGCATATCAAAAAGGAATTACAGTCGCACGACCTGGTCAAAGAACCGGTGGTCACGGTGGAATACATGAACCTGACCGTATCGGTCATGGGCGAAGTGAACAAGCCCGGTCGATACAATATAGAAAAGGACCATGTGACGATTTTGGACGCATTGAGCCAGGCAGGAGACCTCACCATTTACGGCAAACGGAACAAAGTACTGGTTTTACGGAATGAAGAAGGCAAGCAGCGTGTCTACGGGGTGGATCTCCGGTCGGCAAGCCATCTCTATTCTTCCCCCGCCTACTACCTGCTACAGAACGATGTCGTTTATGTGGAGCCTAATGATACAAAGGCTCGCCAAGCCACTGTCAATGGGAACAATGTCCGCAGCACCTCTTTCTGGCTGTCCCTTGCCTCCCTGCTGACCACCATCGCCGTATTAATTGCCAAATAACATTAGAAAATGACTATACCAAAGAATGCTTCTGCACAGAACCAACAGGATTTCATCCGCATACAAGACCTATTTTATCTCTGTCTCAACAAGTGGCACTGGTTTGTACTTTCATTGGCCGTGTGCCTCGGTGCTGCCGTTTGGTATTTGCTGACCACGCCGCCGGTTTATACCCGTTCCGCTTCTATCCTTATCAAGGATGACTCCAAGGGGAAGTCCACTTCCGGCGCGATGGAGGACTTCGCCGATTTCGGCATGTTTGCCACCAGCACGAACGTGAACAACGAAATGGGGACTTTGCAATCCCCCGACCTGATGCGTGAAGTGGTTTCAAGATTGAACTTGAACATGGACTATCACACGGACGGACGTTTCCACCGTCAAACCGTGTACGGGGAACAGTTGCCGGTCAAAACCATCCTTGTGGATTTCCCGGCAAACCAGGCGGCCGCTTTCACCATGCAATTAAAAGATGGGAATGTGACCTTGTTCGATTTCAAGAAGGATGAAAAAAGCATTAACGGAAGTTTCACAGGTACATTGAACGATACCATCTCCAGCCCCGTCGGAAAAATCGTGATACAGCCTGACTCTTCCTACGAAAAAGAGGAAGAAACACTTTTATATGTTTCACATGTACCCATACAAAGTGCCGTAGCGGCTTATTCGATGAACTTGAGCGTGTCACAAAATGATGAAAAGTCCAATATTATCACCCTTACTTTCAAGGATGTTTCCACACAGCGTGCGGAAGATGTACTGAACACATTGATAGCCGTTTACAATGAAAACTGGGTAAAGGATAAGAACCAGATAGCAGTCAGCACCTCCATGTTCATCAACGACCGTCTGGGAGTGATAGAAGGGGAACTCGGCAATGTGGACAACGACATTTCCTCTTACAAAAGCGAACACCTGCTCCCCGACGTACAGGTGGCGGCAAGCATGTACATGGCACAGGCGAACGAGGCGAACGCCAGCATCAAGGAACTGAACAATCAGGCATACATGGCGCGTTACATCCGTAATTACCTGACGGATGAGACCAACAGGTTCCGCCTGCTTCCTGCCAGCTCCGGCATTGAGAACTCCAATATCTCCACACAGATCAGCGAGTACAACAACCAACTGATGGAACGCAACAGCCTTGTCTCCCACAGTAGCGTGAAGAACCCCTTGGTCAAAGAGATGGACGCTTCCCTTCAAGCGTTGCGAAGCGCATTGGTCACCTCCATCGATAATCAGTTGGTGGCACTGAACGCTCAGATAAAGAGTCAGCAGAATTATAGCGGACAGGTCACTTCGCAAATAGCTTCCAACCCCAACCAAGCAAAATACCTGCTCAGTGTGGAACGCCAGCAGAAGGTAAAAGAGTCTCTTTATCTCTATCTCTTGCAAAAGCGTGAGGAAAATGAACTTTCGCAGGCGTTTACCGCCTATAATACCCGTATCATCACCATGCCCGGAGGAAGCATGATTCCTACCGCTCCGGTGAAGAAAAACATCCTGCTGATGGCATTCGCCCTGGGATTACTGGTACCTGTGGTTGTCATCTTTATGATGGAGAACATGAATACGGTGGTTCGCGGACGCAAAGACCTGGAGCACCTTACCATTCCGTTCGTGGGCGAAATACCGCTCAGTTTCCGTAAGAAAAAGAAATTCTCCCGGCAGCCACAAGAAAAGGAATGCGTGGTGGCAGTCAAGGAGAAGAGCCGCAATGTCATCAACGAGGCATTCCGCGTGGTACGTACTAACTTGGAATTCATGCAAGACAAGGAAAGCGAATCCTACGTCATCATGCTTACTTCCGCCAATCCGGACAGCGGAAAGACCTTCATCTCTTTCAACCTTGCCGCCAGCTTGGGCATTAAAGGGAAACGGGTCCTTGTCATTGACCTTGACTTGCGCAAAGGTTCTTTGAGCCAATACGCAGGCAGCCCCAAGAAAGGTATCTCCGATTATTTGGCTGGTGACGTGAAAGACATCAAGGAAATCATTGTCCGGCCTTCCGAAGACGCCAGACTGGAAATTATTCCGGTGGGAACCATACCGCCCAATCCCACGGAACTACTCTTCTCCGAGCGTTTGAACCAATCGATTGCCAAACTTCGTAAAGAGTATGACTATATCTTTATTGACTGCCCGCCGGTTGAAATCGTAGCGGATGCCACCATCATCAGCCAATTGGTGGACATGACCTTGTTTATTATCCGGGCTGGGCGGCTTGATCGAAGCATGTTGCCCGAAATTGAACGCTTCTACACGGATAAGAAATACAAAAACATGTCGCTTATCCTCAATGGAACGGACGGCGGAAGCGGACGTTACGGGTATAAATATGGGTATAAGTACGGGTATACTGGCTATACAAAAGAAGAATAACTACCATGTGGCCTTTCAGAAAGCGTACCAGCCTTGCCGATAGCGGTATCTTCCGGGGATTTACCGACTGGCACTGCCACCTGCTCCCTGGAGTGGACGACGGTGTGCAGACGATGGAGGAAACCTTGCGAATCCTCTCCCTCTATGAGGATTTGAAAGTAAAGGAAATCTGGCTGACACCGCACATCATGGAGGATATACCCAATACGACAGCCGCTTTAAAGGCACGTCTCGAGGAACTGAGAGCCGCTTACCAAGGTAACATTACGCTGCATCTCGCTTCCGAGAATATGCTCGACACTTTGTTCGAGGAGCGGTTGAATAAGAACGACCTCCTGCCGTTGGGAAAAGACGGGAAACATCTATTAGTGGAGACCTCCTACTTCAATCCTCCAATGGGACTGAGCAATATTCTGCTCCGCATCAAGACAAAAGGATATGTCCCCGTATTGGCGCACCCCGAACGGTATGTGTATATGGATGAAAACGATTACCGGACACTGAAAGAGATGAACGTGATGTTCCAACTTAATCTTTTTTCATTAGTTGGCGCGTATGGCACTGGGGTAAGGAAGAAAGCCGGATGGCTGATGAGAAACGGCTTCTACAATCTGGCAGGTAGCGACACGCACAACCTTGCCGTTTTAGAAACAATCCTATACAAACAAAGATTACCACAAACCGGCCACGAACAGGTGTTCAAAGCCGATTTATGGTAATCAAGAGACGAATCAGACAGCCGGTTCAAGATCGCGATACTCCCTGACCGCATCAAAGCCGGGACAACAAGGCTTCTTCGGATCAAGGTCGGAATGGCCTACAATCAGCGCTTTCGGATAACGCTTATGCAAGTCACCGAGCAATTTCCTGAGCGCCGCCTTTTGGGCAACGGTACGGGTGTCGCAAGGAGTCTTGCCGTCACGGGCAAGCCCTCCCACATACGCCACGCTGATGGAGTGTCGGTTATGCAGCTTGCAATGCGCTCCGGTACATTCTTCCGGCCTTCCGGGTTCAATCGCCCCGTCCGTAGGAATCACGTAGTGGTAGCCGCAGCCCGACCAACCAAGGGAACGGTGGTAGCGGTCGATGTCCGCCATCCGCAGGGCACTGCCCACTTTGTTGGCGGTGCAGTGCACGACAATCAGTGTAATGGTTCTCATAAGTTGCTTCCCAGTGCCCCTCCTGCGGCGCCACTGATGATCAACTCGAGGATTCTCACGATGTAGAGCAATATGCTCTTCCAATTTGTTTTCATACGCTTTGTTTGGAAAAAGATAAATAATATGAATTTCATGTCATGAAGGATTAACCGGCAGCAGGCTGTCGAAGCCTGCCGCCTGCATGTTCAGTAATTTCAGCCAAACGGGTTTTCATCCAGGTCTCCATTGCCTCCACCCGTACCGGTAGAACCGGAACCACCGGACGAACTTCCCGTACCGGTCTTGGTAGCAGCCAGGTCGATGATGGTCTCTCCGGCTTTCTCAGCCTTCAGCGTAGCGGTCTGGGCCATGCGGCTTGCCACAGGGTTGAATTCGGCACGGCCGATGAGGTTCTCGAAGTCCGGTCCCGGGTGGAACAGGATTTTCACCGCCTTGATATTCTTGGCAGTAAACTCCTTGGCGGAAGCGGCACCCGTGCTGCTGAGTGAGATACTGAATGTCCCGAGTTCCCCAAGGACAATCTTGTTCCCACACAAGAGCTGTTCTACCAGGCACTCGCAGGAATCGGACAAAACACCTTTCACTGTGCCGCGGCTGTAAACGCCGTTATGGTCGGCAATGTGGCGAGCGAATCTTTCAATCGTCCAGGTTTCATTCACTTGAGCTTTTGCATAAGCCTTTTCAGGCTGTTCCGGTTTCAACGGATTACGCATCATGTAAACACTATAGTCAATCATACATTAAAAGGATTAAAAAGTAAAACAATAAATTATATAACTCTCAACGCGCGTCTCAGAATATCAAAAAACTATGTCAGAAGCATTTGGCAACCGATTGTTTCCTGTTTCTGTTGCAAATCTACAACCATTTCGCACGTTTGGGGAAGAATCGCAAAAAGTCACAAAACATTGCAAGGATTCACAAAAACAGTTACCTTTGAACCTTGGAAATTGTTTTAATTTTCTTTTTAAGAGCCTGTTTAATTTTGTTCAGCCTTCTTTTGAGAGTTCTTTTTGAGGATGTTTTTCTGTTTTTATGAGGAGCATAGCGGGCTATGTGACAAGGGGAAACAGGTAAAATCCGCAAAAAACAACGCTCGGAAGGAAGCTGAAAGAAAATCAAAGCAGTTTCTTACAAAAAGCAAAAAGCGAAATGACGAACAAGGAAAAATACATGGCTGAACTTCGCAATCAACACCCCGATGATCCGGAAGAATTTCTGGAATTTTGCAGCGTGTTCCACAATTACGATAAGGCCAAGAAGTATGGAGATATTCTCTATACCTGCACTACTTATGCCGATATAGCCAACAAGGCGGTTCGCCTTATGTACATCAATGGTGATATAGATGACACGAGAGCCAAAAGCGAGAAGTTCCTCAACTTGCTCATGCCTTTGGCCTGCCTCGACACCAAGGGCAACGGCCATGCCGCCGTATATCACGTCAAACAGATGTTAGACACGACGAATGCACGAGAAGAACGCAAGAGACTCGAAGCCGAACGTCGTAAAATCTGGCAAGCCTCACAAGAGGGAGCAAACACACAGCCGACAGTGCCGTTCAGTAAAATCATCATTGAGATCACCGACCCTGAAAGCATGCGCCTGTTCATCGCCTTCCTTCAGTCGGCAGGAACCAAGTTCAGCGTGACGGAAAACAGGTTTTTCCATGGGCTTACCGCCACAGACAGGCCTAAGGAGTGTATCGCCATTGAAGAGGCATCCCCATGGCTTTTCAGGGCATTCACGGATTTGCAGCTTCACTGTCCCGATGCCGCCACATGGATTTACAGTTTCCAAAGCGACTGGATAACCCGTGACGGCATCACACTCTCAGAAACCGTAGAACTTATCCAGCAGGAATTGTCATGAACACCCTACAAATTCTGACCGACACCCTCCGTAGCATAGAGGAAGAAATGGGCATCCGCATCAGGCTGGCGGAAACCCGTCGTGGGCATCTCTTCCCGGAAGTAGATTTGAATACGGGCGAAGTCACGTTCAATACCAAACTACGTGCCCTCGTCACTCTCTACAACTATATGTTACTCCATCCCGACACGGGTTGCGATGCCATCTCGCTCTATACCTTATATAATATGTATACGGACCGTTGCCAGTACGATGAAGCGGAAGAGGCACTGGCCCGTCTTGCGGAAGTGTTGCCCCTGTTGTTCGCTCATGGCGGCAAAAGAGACAGGCTCACCGCCCAGTCGGTCGATTTGCAGATTGTCTTCATCCTGCTCCACGAGTGTGCCCACCTGCTGTTCCATGTCAATGGCGACTTGCGTGCCAAGATACTCGGCAATGTGCGCCAACGCATAGAAGACATGCAGATAGACACTGCCGGCATCCCCGACCGCATGCGTACCTATATCGAAAGTTTCATCCCCGAGGATTTGCCTGAAGCATTACATAAGGAGATGATGCAGGAAATTTCCGAGAAGATGGAACAATATTCTAATGAGATATTTGATTTTTCTAAATACCTTGACCCCAACGACGATTCCATGCTTGAAGAGTTCGGATGCGACCAGGTGGCGTGTGGTCTTGCCCTCGCACGGTTCATCGGCCTCAATCCCAAAGGCGATGCCGTAATGGAGGCCGCCATAGAGATGTTCATGGCACTCTACATCCTCAACTACGACCGCTGTTTCCGGTCCATCTATGCCGGACAGTGCGAGGAGCGCATGGTGGAGATGCCACGCATTGCAGGCGCACGGCATGCCAACCTGCGCGGTTTCATCTATGAGGTGTTTCTTGAGCATGCTAACCGGGAGATCGCACGTGAGTTCCTTCGTCAGGCGGAAGCCCGTGACGAGGGCGGCAAACGCCTCATGCTCCCGTCTGTATTCGACCATCTGGCAGACATGATGTTGCTGCAACATAGCGAGGAGGGAAAGCCCCAGCGCACCCGTGCCCTGGAGCTCGAGAAGCGCTTTGCTGAGGTAGAGGCGAAGATACTTGCCCTGCTGCTGGATACTTAAGATACTTGGCCAGGTATCTAAAGATACTTGGGCGTTTATCTAAAGATACTTTAGTATTTATCTAAAGATACTTGAGCATGTATGCTTAGATACCTTGTTATTGGAAATTTGTTTGGCCAATCTCTTGTCTTGACGGAATAATTATTTTATATTTGTGTTGCTATAAAACAAAAACATTGGAGAAATGATGATCAGCATTGCAAATCCGATATACGACGCTGTATTCAAATACCTTATGGAAGACAGCCGTGTGGCGCGTACTATCCTGTCCGCACTCTTGAAGCGTGAGGTCGTGGAGCTGGAAATGCGCAAGCATGAATATACCAATAACAATCGGGATAAGATTTCCATGTTCCGCATTGATTTTGGTGCCAAGGTCAGACAAGACGACGGTAGTCTGAAACTCATATTGATTGAGTTGCAAAAAACGTGGGTAGAGACCGAGACACTCCGGTTCCGCCAATACCTCGGTACGCAGTATGCGGATCCTGACAATATGCAAAAGAACGGAAGCTATGCAGAATATGGCATACCGATGGTGACAGTTTACCTATTGGGACACCGTGTAGGAAACATAGAAGAACCCGTGGTTTATGTACGCCACAAGGCATACAATTACGATGGGGAGGAGGTTACCAAAGGGATTCCCGATCCCTTTGTGGAAAGCTTGATTCATGACAGCATCATCGTACAGATTCCCCTTCTGCACGGTTATGTGGGCAACAGGTTAGAGGAGATATTAAGCATATTCGACCAGACGAAGAGGGCTCGGGACAATGCCCAGGTACTCAATATAGACGAGGACAAGTATAGTGGCGATGCTGAGATGGAATATATTCTTCACCGACTTCTGTCAGCCGCTTCCAATGCAAAACTAAGACAAGACATGAATGTAGAAGACGAATATTTCTCTGCTATAGAAAACCGCGATACGGCTATCATGATGCGTGATAAAAAGATTGCCGAACAAGATGCGCAGATTGAAGAGAAAAATGCACAGATTGAAGCAAAAGATGCGCAGATTGAAGAGAAAGACGCACAGATTGAAGCAAAGGATGCAGCCTTGTTTGCCTCTGCAAAGGCTCTAAAGAAAGCTGGTCTGTCCGATGAGCAGATAAGAGTCTTGACAGGACTTACTCTCTGAGCGTACAGGAAAAGAGTTCAAATATATTTTTTCTTTATGAGATGTTTAATCTCTGTACTTAATCATATCTTTTTAGAAAAGTAACTATAAAATTGTGCGTATGATAACCAGTGCAAGTCTTCAAACTGTGAAAATTTTGCAGTATCCCATGGAGGTACAAGAGGCAGCTTTGCCACTTGTTATTTGGCTCATCATAGGAGTATTTGCCCTTTTAGCCGGGATTATCTATGCCACGAAGACAGAACCGGTAAAACTGACAGGTATATAGATATCAACAAAGCGCAAGATGTCATCTTCCAAGACAAGTTAAACTGCATGTTCGAGATAGCCAAACTATTGGGAGTTACTTTCATTGAAGCGAAGGCCACATTTCTGGAAGAGCGAAAAATGGAAATGTCAACGGATGGCGAATTAAAGTATAAATGGGTCGACATGGCTTTGCAGGTTCAAAAGGAGGAACAGCAGAAATATGCCAAAAGATATGAACGGAAAGAAAGATTTTCGGGAGAATTCACCAAGGAAGGTTATCAAAAGGCACTCGAAAAAGCACAAAAATATGGATTAGTCAACGATGCGGACATACAATATCTACTAAGGCAAAGAAACCCGGATGAACCTAACTCCATCTTGCAACAATCCGTCAAAGTCGAAATGACAAAAGAGTTGAATACGCTTTTGGAATGTGCCATAAGCCTGAACATATTGCCCGGTGTTTTTTCGCTGAAAGGTCATACGAAAGAAGTCATTTCCAGCCGAAAGTTGATTGTGCTGGAGTCGAAACTGGTGTTTTAAGGTTATGAACGATCTGGGATGTATTTGGAAGTTCCGAAAAAATATTCTATCTTTGTCAAAACAAGATTCATGTTAATTTATGGGTATGACAATAACAAGGGAAGAGGCTTTAAAGAGATTAAAAGCAACCAAGAAGGCTAAACAGCAACGAATAGAAATCCTAAAGAAGAGGATGTGCGAAAAGTGTAAAGCCAATACTGGGGAAGAGCCTCAACATGTTGTATTTATATGATTCATCCACTTTCATTGGATAATATCAATCGTAAAGCTCCTTACAAAGTTGAACTGGATGAAATGACAGGATCTTATGATTTTGTTACTCATTGTGGCGTACAGATAAGTATCGCCTTTGAAAATGATTTCCTTATACAAACAGATGTATCCTATCAGCTTATTATAGGTAATTCTAATCAGAAAAAATCGCCTCGTGACCATAAATTGCAGTTGACCATTTTGACTATTATTGAAGAGTTCTTTCGTAAGAATCAGGCTGCAATGCTGTATATTTGTGAAACGGGCGATGGAAAATAACAAATGCGTAATCGGCTATTTAAATATTGGTTTGATTCGTATGAGTTCAATTCTAAATTTTCTTTATATACTACCCATATCATAGATGAAGAGGGCGTTCCTAATTTTGCCGCACTCATTCTTAGAAACGACAATCCTAAAATTGTTGAAGTCGTGACAGAATTCACCCAAACAGCAAAGCTCCTTCGAGAAAAGCCTAACGAAGAAAACTGCCAATAGATAGAACCTGTAAGGAGATTAGTAATCGTGGTGTACTTACATCAACTTTAAAGGTTAGTTTAACCGTATTTTCGTAAGCATTCTATTAAGTTTATAATAGTGACAATCGCTATTGTTATATGTAGAAGTTTGATACCTCTAGTTGTTCGAATGCTTACTTTCGAATCTTCGATAAACCATAAATTAAACTTGACGACAATGCCGTAAATTCCAGTTTATTTCGGTAGTCGTGTTTCCTCCGACAAATTGTCAAAACTATATTTTGATTTCCAATTACATACGTCATGGAAAATAAAACCACCACAGAGTCACGTGTGAAAAAGACGTTGCTCAATGCCCGTGTCAACCTTATATTCTATTTCTTGACACTTGCATTAAGTTTCTTTTCGCGCAAGATATTTCTCGACTGCCTCGGAGCAGATTTTGTAGGTTTGACAGGTACGCTTCAGAATTTGCTCGGTTTTCTCAACCTTGCCGAGTTAGGTATCGGTTCTGCTATAGGATACGTGCTCTACAAGCCCTTGTTTGAACGGAACCAAGAGAAGATAAATGAGATTATTTCCGTCATGGGCTATCTCTATCGGTGCATAGGCATCATGATATTGAGTGCCGGATGTGTACTTGCCTGTTTTCTGCCACTGATATTCCCCAATAGTACTACGGGGTTTGATATACCGCTTATCTACTTTGCCTATTTCTCCTTTCTCGCCTCCTCGCTCATCGGTTATTTTATCAATTACCGACAAAACCTGCTTGGAGCCGACCAACGCAATTATGTAGTCACGGCATATTTCCAGTCAGCAAATATCATCAAGACCCTTATTCAGATGTCTCTTGCCTATTATACGCATAGCTTCTATCTGTGGGTATTGATAGAACTTCTTTTCGGTATCATCTATTCATTCATCCTCAATTGGAGAATCAACCTGACTTATCCGTGGTTACGGGCAGAAGTGCGGTTAGGTAAGGCTTTGTTCAAGAAATATCCGGAGGTGATGAAATATACGAAGCAGCTGTTCGTACAGAAAATAAGCTATTTTGTACAGTATCAGACAGCCCCGTTCCTTATATATTCTTTCGTCAATCTTCAGATTGTTGCATTTTATGGAAATTATACAATCATTACCGATAAACTGGCACAATTTGTAAATTCCTTCCTTGAAAGTTCTCAAGCAAGCATCGGAAATTTGATTGCCGAAGGCAACCGAACTAAAATATTGCAGTTATTCTGGGAATTGCTGAATATGAGATACTTTGTTGGAGGTGTATTTTCATTTTCCATTTTCATATTGCTTGAACCATTTATATCCATTTGGTTAGGGCATGAATATATCCTTCCTAAGATTGTGTTATATCTTGTCGTTTTGAATGTGTTCATCAGTTACACACGAGGTGGAGTAATGCAGTTCCTATTCGGATATGGAATGTTTTCTGATATCTGGGCACCACTTGCAGAGATTATGATAAATTTAAGTGTCGCTATAGTGTGTGGCGCAAAATGGGGATTGCCCGGTATATTGTTAGGAGGACTTACAAGCCAAGTATTAATAGTGGGTATTTGGAAACCATATTTTCTATTTTCCCAAGGATTTCGTGAACCTGTGTGGACATACTGGAGAGGATTGTTTATAATGCTTCTATGTGTCATGTTTCCTGCTATTTTGATCATCAAGTTTATAATACCCTTGTTGTCAATAAATCCATCAGAAAATTATTTATCATGGATGTTATATGCATTACTAAGTATCATTAGCTATGCTACAATATTGCTGTTATTAATGTATAGCTTCAATTCTGGAATGAGAAAATTCATAAATAGATTCATAAAAAAAATAGAAGATGTTCAATAGATTAAGAAAATTGTGCGGAAGATATATGCGAGCATTGTTGCCGCGTAAACTTTATAAACTTATTGCCAATGGAGCAATTATTGTACCAGCATATTATAAAGATATTATAGCTGATGCAGAAACAAATTTTGACTTGTCTTTAGAAGATACAGATGACAAGGCAGTTCTATTGATGCGAAAATATGCACATATTATAGATAAAGGATTGCATAGGGTTGATGCCTCGCCTGGTCACAGTAAAAAATATTATTCTATACTTAAAAGTCTTATTGAAAGATTGGAAAAGACAGAGTATGCAACCGATTCTACTCTCACATGGGCTAAAAGCAAAATTGTAGCATACGAACATCTTCAGGTAAAGGATAATTTTATTCCCTTACGAGGCGAGAAGCCAACAATAAATGTATCCTTTGAGCAATTGGAAGGATTAATAATGGCACGTCGTTCCAATCGTTCATTTTCCTTAAAGAAAATTTCTGATGAAGACGTAATAAAATTAAAGAAATTGGCAAACTGGGCTTCCAGTAGTTGTAATAAACAGCCCATTGAGATTTATGCGACCAATAATCCTGAATTATCAAAGGAATGTCTCAAATATTGTAAAGGAGGAACTGGATTTAGTGAATTTATTCCCTCTTTTTGGGTATTTACAGCAAATATAAGGGGATATGTGTGGCCCAGTGAAATCTTTTTGCCATCAGTAGATACTTGTCTTGGGGTTCAAAATATAATGTTGGGGGCAACTACATTAGGTCTGTCTGCAACAATACTTTCATGGGCACAAAAGGATAAGAATGAAGAACGAAAAATGAGAGAACTGCTTCATATTCCTGTTCATCATCAGATTATAATCTGTGCAGTAATGGGGTATGCGAATATTGTTAACCAAACTCCAGAAAGGAAAAATATATGAGAATCTTGTTAATAAATCAATATTCCGGGAATAAGGGGGATAGGGCTGTACTTTATGCAATGTGCCATATTCTTAAATCAATATATCGCGATGTAGAAATAACTGTTTCAACATCAGAACCGGAGTTATGGAATGGGTACAAATACTATCCGTCTGAAGGTATCAGGTTTGTACCATGGGGATGGGATTATGATAGAGTGAAGAAATATAAATTCTATTGGAGATTTCTGAATAGATTCAAAAAATACACATTTACGCTTCTCCGTGAATCTTTTATGAGAAATGTATCTCTTGCTCGTTTTTTGGCTAATCCTGAATTTAACAAAGCATTAAAACAATCAAATGTAGTGATAAGCGTGGGAGGACATCATTTTACTACAATGTTGTCACGCGATTTAGTCTCAAGCATTAACTTTGATGCAATGGTGGCTTCATCATATAGGAGACTGATATGCTTCTCCCAATCTTTTGGACCATTCGATTTTCATAATCCTAAAAATCGGTTACTTACTCAACGTCTATTATCTAATAGTATATTAATGCCTAGGGAAGAAAAATCTGTCGAGGAAATCCACACATTTTTGGGTAAAGAGGAAGCAGCAGTTATACCGACCTACGAAAGTGTACTGACATTGGCAAACCATATACAGTATCTTCCGATAGAGCAAAGAGACAATGCGGTTGGAATTGCTATTTATTGTACGCAATCCCGAACCGTTGAAGAACGAAAGCATTATCAGCAAACAATCGCAAATTTTTGTAATTATATAATAGATAAAGGTTATTCGATACGCTTTTTCCCAATGGAGATAAAAGGCTCTGCTCCTGATGACCGTGGTTTCATTGCTGAAATAATCGCCAAAGTGCTTCGGGCAGATAAATGTTTCATATACGAAGATGATATGGAAACACTGGAGCATTTAGAGGAAGTATCCAAATGCAAGATATTCCTTGGGCATAAAACACACAGTACCATATTTGCCCTTGCTACCGGAACTCCATTAATAGCATTGGCATATCATCCCAAGACAATCAGGTTCCTTCAGCAATTTGATATGGCATTAAATGCGATTGATGACAAACAACTTTCAATTCAAGCTTTAATACAAGTATTTGATAGACTAAATACCAATTTGGATGAAATAAGTCAATTAGAATTCAATCGTTCTCAAGAAAAAGCAAAAAAAATTAGTTCGGATTTAATGACTGCAATAAATATATTATCACGATGAAAACAATAATGTTGGTTTTTGGCACACGCCCTGAAGCCATTAAGATGTGTCCACTGGTTAAGGAGTTTCAAAAGCACACAGAACAATTTAAGACTATAGTATGTGTTACAGGTCAGCACAGGGAGATGCTTGACCAAGTGCTTACTATCTTTGATATAAAGCCTGACTACGATCTCAACATCATGAGACAGGGACAGGATTTGTATGATGTTACGGCTCGTGTGCTTACGGGAATGCGAGACGTACTCAAAGAATGCTGTCCGGATGTGGTTCTGGTACATGGCGATACAACCACCTCCACGGCAGCAGCCTTGGCTTCATTCTATATGCAGGTACCCGTAGGTCATGTAGAGGCAGGGCTTCGCACACACAATATTTATAGCCCATGGCCAGAGGAAATGAATAGACAGATTACGGGACGAATAGCCACTTATAACTTTGCGCCCACACCTTTGTCAGAGAAGAATCTGATAGCCGAAAGTGCCCAAGGGAAAATCTATGTTACAGGTAATACTGTCATTGATGCTTTGCAGATGGTCGTTGACAAACTCAGAAATGATGTGGTTCTTTCCTCGAAGCAAGAGCAAATTCTTGCCACAGCTGGCTACAACATTACGCGACTTGGCAAAGGCAAGAAACTTGTACTTATCACCGGTCACCGACGCGAAAACTTTGGCGATGGCTTTATTCGCATGGTAACAGCCATGAAAGATCTTTCTGAAAAATATCCAGAAGTGGATTTCGTGTATCCCATGCACCTCAATCCCAATGTGCGCAAACCTATCCATGAGGTATTTGGAGAAAATCTCACTCGATCCAATTTTTTCTTCATTGAGCCATTGCAATACTTAGAGTTTGTCCATCTAATGAGTAAAGCTTATATTGTGCTTACCGATTCGGGAGGCATTCAAGAAGAAGCACCCGGGCTCGGAAAGCCGGTGCTTGTGATGCGCGATACTACAGAACGCCCTGAAGCTTTGGAAGCAGGAACTGTAAAACTTGTCGGTACCGACTATGACAAAATTGTTCATGAAGTGTCTGCACTTATCGATAATTCGGAATACTATAAAAAAATGAGCCATGCAATCAATCCTTACGGAGATGGAAAAGCATGTGCCCGGATAGTAAATGCCTTAAGATAATATACGATGAGACTATTGATGATTGCTACAGGGTATCCGCCTTGTCTCTTCTCAGAAAATTTGTGTAATGGGAAATTAGTAATGGCCTTACTGCAAGCAGGGATTGAAGTGGATGTTATTTCACGTATCGATGAAGGTCCTGCATACGGAACTGATTGGACGGAACCATGGGACATGCTTAAACCGACGGCTCACACTATCACTTATGAATCAGGGAATAGAATCCAACGAATTGCGGATGTTGTTTATTCAGGTTTAATAATGGAAGGAAGTTTTGTGCCCGGTGTACGTTGGATGCGACGAGCTTATGAAAAAGCAGTTAAACTCATATCAACCACTCAATATGATGCTATTTTAACCCGTTCTCCTAATGATACAGCACATTTCATTGGCGAAAAGTTAAAAAAGAAAACAGGAATTAAATGGATTGCCAACTGGAATGACCCCGCCGCACCAATATGGCCTGGATTATATAAACATGATTATACAGCTAAAGAGCAGAAACGGAAAATGATAGAGACAGCCCGGTTACTTAAATCTGCTGATATTAATACATTTCCGTCAGATAGCCTTAAACAGCATTTTATAACATTCTTCCCATTTTTGAAGGAACAAAAGACCATAACAATACCACATATTGGCTTGTGCCAGAAGTTTTGGCCTCTATCAGTTCAAAGAACTAATGATTGCAAGTTAAAGTTGCTCCATTCCGGCAATCTTTCAGTGGAACGTAATCCAGAGACGACTTTTCAGGCTTTACGTTACGTTATTGATAGCGGTTTTACTAATTTGGAGTTTCACATAATGGGGCATATCAATGATTATACATCACAATTAATAAAGAAATACAGCCTTCAGGATTACGTAAAATGTATCGGTAGTTTTTCATATATGGAAGCATTATCTAAAATGCAAACTTATGACATCTTGGTACTTCTCGAAGCTAAATTAGAAAAAGGTATTTTCTTCGCAAGTAAATTCACAGATTATCTGCAAACCGGGTTACCGATTTTGGCGATTTCTCCAGCTAATGGATTTGCAGTAGATATGCTACTAAATCAAGAAGGTGAATTTTTAGCCGATAATCAGAGTGTTGATTCCATTGTTGCTTCCTTAAATAAAATAATTGCAAGATGGGAAAAAGGCGTCCTTGCCGATTGTGCCTCCAATAAACTATATGAAAGAGTCTCTCCTGAGGCAGTAGTTAAACTATACAAAACTCTAATTTAGCAAAAAATGTTTGTCAATTGTAAAGGATACAGATATGACATTGCCTTATTGCGCATATTGTGCATTGTAGTGGTGGTATTTTTCCATGGGTATGCACCTTATTCCCTCTAATATTTTCATTAATGGCATTCATCATTTCATGGGGACTGACATGGCTTTTACTTAAAACTCGTTTTGGTAAATTTCTTATAGGATGAAAAATTTGCTCCGTTATGCACATTGTGTATGGTTAAGGATAATGGCGTGTAAAGCGCGAAAGTTTCTACCGGATAGGCATATATTGATTGTTGCTCCTCACCCCGATGACGAAATAATAGGATGTGGGGGATTGATAGCTCGTCTGGTGAAAGAAAATAAAGCACCCCATGTTATAATCATGACTGGAGGAGAAGGCTCTCACCAAGGATGTTGTAGCACTTCATCCGATGACATAGTTACGGCACGTCGCCGACTGACCCGTAATGCTGCTGCCATTGTAGGATTGCCGATTGAGAATATTCACGAGTTGAATTATCCAGACGGAGGCATTTCCATGGATAATGCGGAAACTGACAGGTTGAAAGCGTTGATTGACCAATTGCATCCCGATACAATTTTAGTACCTCATTGGGGAGAAGGTTGGAGTGACCATATTCAAACTGCTGAAATAGTAAAACAGGTAGTACCTCGATCTGCTAAACTTTGGATGTACTGTGTATGGGTATGGTACTATAATGTGTGGCGTGATTTGGATTGGAAAAATGCAGCACAATTATGTATGACTCCTGCCGAACATCGGATTAAACTCGAGGCTATGGATGCTTATATACGCCCTTTGGCACCATGCGGCAAACCGTGGAGCGGAGTGTTGCCGAAAATATTTGTGAAAGCAAACAGTTGGAATAGAGAACTTTATTTTAATACAAAATGAGTAAATTGCAGCAACAGGCAATTGTTATAGGAGATTCGTTTAACAATACGCTTGGTTTAATTCGGAGTCTTGGAGAAGCGAAAGTAGATATCGTCTTGCTGCTTGTGGGTGACGATCGTCTGTTTGTTTCAAAAAGTAGATATTTGAAAAAATCACAGATTTTCCAAATGAAAACTATCAATGACTGCTTACCTACGTTGCTTCGTATTACAGACAAGACGAAACAACAGACAATCATTTGTACAAATGACATTGCAGCCCAATATATAGATGAGTATGAAACCACCCTTTGTTCCCTGTATATAACTCCGATGAAAGGAAAACATTTAGGAAATCTACTAAATAAAAATGAACAATGCCGTTTAGCCGAAAATTGCGGCTTGACAGTACCACAATCAATCATCTATAATCGTAACGAAGATTTCCCTATTGTTTCATACCCAATATTAATGAAACCAGCCAATAGCAATACAGGAGAAAAATCCGATATACATATTTGCTACTGCCCAAAAGATGTCAATAAAGCACTTTCTGCAACATCTACTTGCAAACAATTCATTATCCAAAAGTTTATTGAAAAAGAATACGAAATAAACCTCATCGGTGTCAGTACCGTTAATGGCGTATATATTCCTGGAGGCATTCGGAAAATCCGTCATTATCCTACAATCTATAGCCCATGCTCTTTTGGAGTATTCCAATCAGTAGAAAACTTGAATGTAGATGTTCATCCGATATTAAAATTAATGCAACATGTAGGATATCATGGACCATTCAGTGTGGAATTATTACATAAGGATGAAAAAAATTATTTTATGGAAGTCAATTTCCGTCATGATGGTCTTGCCTATGCCGCTACCGCAAGTGGAGTGAATCTTCCTGCAATGCTGTTCAACAACCAAACTGTTCCCATGACGGTTAACAACACATACATGATGGATTTATCAACAGACTACTGTCATGTCAAGGATGGAACCTTATCGCGCAAATATTGGTTTTATGATTTCAGGAAAACAAAATGCCAATTGAATTTCAATCGCCATGACCCGATGCCTACATTTTGCTATTATATCCATAAATTGAAACATCTTTTTGTGAAATGAATGTATTAGTATGTATCCCTTGCCTAATGACAGGAGGAACCGAAATTCAGACACTTAATCTGGTGGAGGCTCTTATCACCGCAGGACATGAAGTGACAACAGTCTGCTATTTTGAACATTCCACAAACATGGTGGAACGTTACAAGCAAACAGGAAGCAACGTATGCTTATTGAGTCCTGAGGGGAAAAGACCTGTAGGGATAACAAACACGGTTATTTTCTTGTACAAGGGGTTACACCGTGTATTGAGGGAAGTAAAACCCGATGTGGTACATGTGCAGTACATGGCACCAGGCGCCATCCCTATTATCATATTACGTCTGTTAGGCATCAAGCGCATAGTAGCTACGGCTCATACGGCTGCTGACATCTATCCTTCTTTACGATTATTACACTTCGTTTCGCGACATATACTTACTGCATTTCAATGCATTACAGAACGAGCAGAGAAATCGTTCTTCGGAAATTCGCAAATGTATAAAGCTGAAATGAAGTTAACCCGACATGGCAATCATTTTACCATTTACAATAACTTGCCCCCTTATATTTCCATTGCCAATAAAGAACAACGAATCGGCAAAGTGGTAACCATAGGAGTTGTAAGCCGCCTGGAGCCTATCAAGGGAATGGATTTGGTAGTGCCTGCTTTTTCTAAAATTCATGCCATGAATCCAAATACGCACTTGCTGGTAGTGGGTGATGGCTCGCTACGTCCACTAATGGAGCAACAGAAGAATAATGCCGAATTGAATGAAGTCGTTAAGTTTGCAGGCGTACAACCACAGGAGGCTTTGCAAACATATTATGACAGTATAGATGTCTTGTTGATGCCTTCGCGCAGCGAAGGATTCGGACTGACTGCAATAGAAGGAATGGCACGGGGATGTGTAGTGGTTGCGGCAAATACCGGAGGATTACCGGAAGTGGTAAGTGATGGTAAGGTAGGTTTGTTGCATGAACCGGAATCATCGGATTCGCTTGCAGAAAAAGCCATACGGCTTGTAGATGACAGGGAATTGCTTATGACCATGAAGCAGAATGCCATCGATTATGTAGCAAGGTTTTCATTTGCACATTATTCTGAATTAATCAATAACTTGTATTCGAAATTGTAATTATGGCTATTGTCATTAACGCAATAATCACGGTCATACTTCTGTACTATGCCTATAAGTATGCTTCCGGTGGTACGATGATCATAAAACATCCGTTTGAAGCTGGCGCATATTATGAATGCAACCATAACCTGTCATTTATGATATTTAGCGTAATGACGGCAATGGTGTTTTTAGGACCGCTGTCTTTGGTGAAATATGCTATATGGATATTCTTCCTTCTGTTAATGTCTCGCCGATGGGTAAAAAAATGGGATGTCGTGATGACCATATATCTGGCGTTTATTATGTGGAACCTCTATACGCTTACCTATTCCCGTTATGTATTTCAAGGCTGGATGATGATTGTCAAGTTTTGCCTACCAATACTCTATTTCTGGATGGGGTATAATGCCATAGAGGAAGAGCTTGACTTGTGGGTATTCCTAAAGCGTACAATAATAATCTGTGTGACATATTCATTTTTAATCGGTGGATTCTCGGCAAAACTGACAAGTCCGCTTTACGGTTTTCTTTGCTATGGAACCGGAGGAACATTTGTTGCATACGCTTCTTTGGCAGACTTTTATGCAATACTAATAGGCATTCCCGTAATGCTGTATGTTTTTACGTCTGAAAAGAAATATTTATATGCAGCAGGTCTGTTGTTTTTATCATCGATATTGGAGAGTGTGCGAACAGGCATCGGCGCATCCATTCTTGGCCTTTCACTTCTGTTTTTAGTCTATAAAAAAGGACGGGCTGTTCCGGTCGTGATGCTTTTGATAGCACTCTTTGTTGGCTCCGTATTCCTTGTCAAACCCGTAAGAGAGAAAATGTTTGGCAAACAGGCTGAGACCGTTACAATAAGTAATGTAGGCAAGGCTAAAATCGAAACTAGCGGACGCGAATACCTGTGGGAAAGGATAATGAATCACTGCTACAATCCAAATCCCGCGTTCGGTAGTGGCTGTGGTGGAGCCTTGGGATGGCTGAAAGACATAAACAGTAAGGGAGGATTGGTTCTTATTCATTCTGATTGGGTGCAGATGATGTCGGAATCAGGCAATATAGGCTTGTGGCTTTATATTGTGTTTGCCGTATTCATGCTGTTTAAAGTGTTGGCCATCACATGGAGGTATAGGAACAATAAGAAATTGACACTCTTGGGCGGTACAACCGCAGGAGCCTTTGCCGCCTGTTTCTTTTGCATGGGATTTGACAATGTCATCACATACGCCCAACAAGGCTATGTACTGCCGTTTATGCTGTTCGGCATATTTCTTAAGATAGTTGACTTGACTGAGAACGGAGAATTTGAAGAAGAAATAATTCCATAATATTTTGAATTAATGATATCTGTTGTTATACCTTTATATAATAAGGAAAAGAGCATTGCGCAGACACTGGAATGCGTGCTCAATCAGACGTACAAGGATTTTGAGGTAATTGTAGTGGATGATGGCAGTAAGGATAATAGCGCTGCTATTGTGGAGGCATTCAATGACGAAAGAATACGATTAGTGAGGCAGAAGAATGGTGGTGTGAGTACTGCGCGTAATCGTGGCACAGCAGAGGCACGTGGTGAGTATGTGGCTTTTCTTGATGCTGATGATGTATGGAAACAGAATCATCTGGAATCTATTGCAAATCTGATGCATCAATTTCCTAAGAGCAGAGCGTGGGCTACGTGCTATGTCAATAACCTAAATGGGAAGTACCATCAGATTATTCTAAACAAGCTGCCTTTCAATGGAGATACAGGTTTGTTAACCAATTATTTTGAAGTATGTAGTTGCTCCCATCCCCCCGTATGGAGTAGTGCCGTATGTGTTGAGAAGTCCTTGCTACAAGAGATTGGCGGTTTTCCTGTGGGGGTTACTTCAGGTGAAGACTTGCTGACCTGGGCCAGAATTGCAATAAAAACCGACTGGGTATATACAAAGAAAGCGACAGCAGTTTATATGATGCCAGCTACAAATTCATTTACAGAAAGGCCAACTCGCCCAAATGATGAAGGAGACCCTGTTTGCGATGGACTGAAATTATTACTGAAAACGGAGTATTCAAGAAAACATGAATTGAGGCATTTCATAGGTCGTTTCTACAAAATGAAGGCTAGTACGAACTTGCGGTATGGTGATAGGTGGAAGACCATTTGTGAATGTATGAAGTCACTTGTTTATAGGCCGTTTGCGAAAGAAACTTATCCTATATTGCTTCTTGCCTTGATGCCAGGATTTATTCAGAGAAGGATTTTCACCATCCATTCTTACGATAAAGTAGCTGAAATCAAAGATGTAAAAAGACTAATAGGGAGGTAAATATGGGTTTTTCGAATTTAGTTATTCATTGTCTGAATACAATGGAATTAATGCTTTAAAATGAGATAAACGATTAGTATAAAATATGAGTTACATGAACAGAATATGGTATTATGTATTTCGTTGGTATGCTGTAGCAATAAAGCTGATTAGCCAGAAGGGGTATGACAAATGGATTGTAAGAGCCCATAAGAAAGCGGGTGTCATTTTTATTGGAAGTCCGGAATACATTGACTCACATTCGCATTTAGACCCATCTGGAGGATTGACCATAATGGGGGGGGTAGTTATTTCTACTAATGTGATAATCCTTACACATGATTGGTCTTTTCTAAGAGGGTTGATAGCTATCAATAAGGTTAATGAATGTATTTCTTCATTTCATGCTCTTGCTTATAATAGCGTCAGCATTGGAGAAAATAGTTTTATCGGTGCTGGAGCCGTGATATTACCTGGTACCAAGATTGGAAAATCTTGTATCATTGGGGCCGGGTCTGTTGTGAAAGGGAATATTCCTGATTATTCTATTGCAGTCGGTAATCCTTGCTAGATTATCAATGACACGCGAAAGTTTGGGGAAAAAATTTTAGTTCGGTCGAAAGAATCATGAATATCTATTTTAAATATTTACTGTCTTTGCCAAAATCATTATGGTTTAACTTCCGCCACCTGCCACTGAAACAGGCGCTGAAGTTACCGTTTTATGTCCGCTATGGAACACGCGTCAGCGTTAAAGGACGAATAATAATTGAAGATGATAATCATATAGGTATGGCTATGATTGTCATTGGATCCCATGAAGCTGATGTCTCGGACCCCAAGCATACGACTTGCCTGACTGTGGAGAAAGGTGGCGAACTGGTGTTCCAGCGTACAGCCCATATCGGTCTTGGTACGAAAATATTCGTGAAAAGTGGGGCTAAAATGTACCTCGGAGACAATTTCGCCGTAAGTGCCAATTCACAGTTTGTATGCTACAAAAGCATTTCCATGGGACGAGATATACAGTTCGCATGGGACTGTCTGGTAATGGACAGTGACACACATTCTATTTTTAGTGGTGTAAATCCATATCAAAAAATTAATCCTGACAAAGAAGTGAGGATAGATGATAAAGTATGGATTGGATGCAGAGTGACCATATTGAAAGGCACACATATACCGGCTAATTGCGTTGTGGGTGCGACCAGTTTTGTTTCAGGAACACAATTTGAAGCCAATAGCCTTATTCTTGGCTCACCGGCTAAATCGGTCAAGAAAATCGGAGGATGGAAATTATAAACAAGCGCAAGCCGAGAATACTGATGATAGCACCTCTGCCCCCTCCCGTGCATGGCTCCAGCATGGTGAGCCAAAGTATTCGAGACAGCAGGATGCTGAACGAAACATTCAGGATGGATTTTGTGAATCTTTCCACTTCACGCACGATGGAGGAGATTGACAAAAGGTCGAAGATACTGTATGTGAAGAAAGCGATAAGGTTTATGGGAGCATATGCCCAAACCTTTTGGAATTTAGCCACTCGTCGTTACGACCTGTGTTATCTGGCTATCACTTGCCATGGGGTGGGATTTCTGAAAGACGCTCCGTTCGTGCTGTTATGCAAACTATTCGATAAGAAGGTGGTAATACATCAGCATAACAAGGGAATGGCGAAAGACGTGGACAAGGCTGTTTACAAATGGTTGTTCCACCGGGTATATAAGAATTCAAAAGTAATTTTGCTCTCTTGGCATCTTTATGAAGACATAGCGAGAGTGGTTGCGAAAAACAATGTGATGGTGTGCCATAACGGTATTGAGCCTACTGTAGAATGGCCTTTTGAGAAGTACGAAAATGAAAAGCCGCATATCCTGTTTCTGTCGAACCTAATCATTGAAAAGGGGGTGCTTGTGCTCCTTGATGCACTGAAAATACTGAAAGGCAAGGAACTTGGTTTCATCTGTGATTTTGTGGGTAGCGAAACAAAAGATATGGATGCTGTGAGATTTGCCAAAGAAGCAAAGGAGAGAGGGCTTGATGACGTGGCTATTTATCATGGAAGAAAATATGGTAAAGAAAAAAAGAAATATTTTCATCAAGCAGACATCTTCGCTTTTCCAACATTCTATTTCAATGAATGTTTCCCATTGGTCAATCTTGAGGCCATGGAATATGGACTTCCCGTGATTTCAACAAATGAGGGAGGCATACCTGACGAGATAATCAACGGGAAGAACGGTTTTGTGGTGGAAGCTGAAAATGCAGAGATGCTTGCCGGTTCTATTGAAAAACTGATTATTGACAAACCATTGAGAAAGACCATGGGCAAGGAAGGCAGAAAAATGTTTATCAAACGTTTTACCATCAATGAATTTGAGATATCCATGAAGAATTGTCTTTGGAAATGTATTCCAGAAAAATGATTACCAAATACTTTAATATCAACTACGAAATGGAGCGTGCAGAGGTGCACAGAGCCATTGAGCGAAAAGTAAAGGAAGATAAGGCTGATTATATCTGCGTAGCCGATGGAGTCATCCTGAACATCGCCAACAGGAAACCGGAGTATCTGAAAGTGGTGAATGGTGGAATGTTCGCCATCTGCGACAGCAGCTATGTACCACTTTACTTGCGCTGGATTTACGGTAGGCATTATGAGCAATATTGTGGAAGCCAAATCTTCATAGACATTGTACGCTGCCGGAAATACCGGATGATTTTCATGGGAACATCCCAAAACACATTGGACGGACTGAAAGAGAACTTGAAAAAGGAGAACCCGGAGGTGGAAGGGATGCAGTTCGTGGAATTACCCTATAAAGCAGTGGAAGATTTCGATTATGAAGGCATTGCCAAAGAGATAGAAGCCGATGAAGCGGACATCATCTGGATTGCGTTAGGCGCACCCAAGCAGGAAATATTTATGAGCAAGCTGAAACCGCACCTGAAACGAGGGGTAATGATTGCGGTGGGAGCCGCTTTCAAGTTCTATAGCGGAACGGATGTCAAACGTGCCCCACAATGGATGATAAAATGCCATTTGGAATTTGTACACAGGATATTCAAGGAGCCGAAAAAACAGTTGAAGCGGTGCAGCATGATTCTACTGACACTACCCCAACTGCTGGTGGAAGAGACAATGCGTAAACATAAAAAAGAAAATGATATGGAGTAAAAAATAGTATATCCTGAAAGCAGAAACGAGCAAAAAAGATAAACAAATAAACTAACGAATTTGAATGTTAAACAGACTGGAGGATACCAAGCTATTATATATGTCCGGTATCTTCCTATTTATTTTATAAATTAATGAGAGACATTGCATTGATTACAGGCATAACTGGACAGGACGGTTCATTTCTTGCCGAGTTTTTATTAGAAAAGGGGTATGATGTACACGGTACCATCCGGCGTTCATCGGTGGACTATCGGGAACGCATCGCTCATTTGGAGGGGCATCCAAATTTCCATTTGCATTACGCCGACCTCGGCGATTCGATGAGCATCCTACAGGTCGTGAAGAAAGTGAAGCCAACGGAAATATACAACCTTGCCGCACAGAGCCATGTGCAGGTATCATTCGATGCGCCTGAGTTCACGGCAGACGTGGATGCTACGGGCGTATTACGAATATTGGAAGCCGTGCGCCAGTGCGACCTGACAGATACTTGCCGTATTTATCAGGCTTCCACCTCCGAGCTTTACGGCAAGGTGGAGGAAGTGCCGCAGAACGAGAAGACACCTTTCCATCCTTACAGCCCCTACGCTGTGGCGAAACTCTATGGCTACTGGATTGTAAAAGAATACCGTGAAGCATACAACATGTTCTGCTGTTCGGGCATCTTGTTCAACCATGAGAGCGAACGGCGTGGGGAGACTTTCGTAACACGTAAAATCACACTGGCTGCCGCACGTATCGCACAGGGCAAGCAGGATTGCCTCTATCTAGGTAATTTGGATTCACTGCGTGACTGGGGTTATGCTAAGGATTATGTAGAATGCATGTGGCTGATACTGCAACATGACACCCCGGAGGATTTTGTGATTGCCACCGGTGTGCAGCATACGGTACGTGAATTTGCAACGCTCGCTTTCCGTTATGCGGGCATCGAACTTCGTTGGGAAGGGGAAGGAATACAGGAGAAAGGAATAGACGTAAAGACAGGAAAAACAATAGTGGCCGTGAGCGAGGATTTCTACCGTCCGACGGATGTGGTCAATCTTTGGGGCGACCCGACCAAGGCAAAGAACGAACTAGGATGGAATCCGCAGAGTACTTCCTTTGAGGAACTGGTGCACATCATGGTGACACATGACATGCAGAAAGTGACAGCGGAGCATGTGGCCAACGTGATGCGGACAAACTTAGCCGAATATTTGGAGAAAGGAATCGTGAAATGATGGAGAAAGATGCGAAAATATATGTGGCAGGACACCGGGGGATGGTAGGGTCTGCCATCCTCCGTGAACTGCAACGGCAGGGCTACACGAATATCGTCACCCGCACGCACAAGGAACTGGACTTGACCCGTCAGGATGAAGTGGAAAAGTTCTTTGCAGAAGAAAAACCGGAATATGTGTTCCTTGCCGCTGCCAAAGTGGGAGGCATCATAGCCAATCAGTCGGCATTGGCGGATTTCATATACGAGAACATGATACTGGAAATGAACGTCATCCATGCGGCATGGCAAAACGGGTGTAGGAAATTAGAGTTCCTCGGCTCATCGTGCATCTACCCGCGCATGGCTCCACAACCTATGCCAGAGTCGTGCCTGCTGACTTCGGAGCTAGAGAAGACCAACGAGGCATACGCTTTGGCAAAGATTTCCGGGTTGAAGTATTGCGAGTTCCTGAATCGCCAATACGGCACGGACTACATCAGCGTGATGCCCACTAACCTCTACGGGCCAAACGACAACTATCATCCGGAACATAGTCATGTACTGCCGGCCCTTATCCGCCGTTTCCATGTGGCGAAAGAACAGAGACTGCCCTACGTGACCTGCTGGGGCGACGGTAGTCCGTTGCGTGAGTTTCTGTACGTGGATGACCTCGCCAATTTGTGCGTATTTTTGATGAACACGTATAGCAGTAATGAAACAGTCAATGCCGGAACCGGCAAAGAGTTGACGATAAAAGCCTTGACAGAACTGGTGGCAAAAATCATCGGCTATGAAGGGGAAATCCGCTGGGATACTACCCGTCCGAACGGTACGCCGCGCAAGTTGCTTGACGTGTCGAAAGCCACGGCCTTGGGTTGGACGTATAAGACGAAGCTAGAGGACGGCATCCGCCTCGCCTATGAGGACTTCTTGCACAATCCCATGCGAGCGGAAAGATAAACGTTCGATAGTCATTCCAAGATTCGAAGGTGTGTCATAATGCCCGAATTGAAAGAATCACCCCTGCCACAATAGCTGTAGGGGTGACTTTCTTAAAAAAGGCATTTTGACACACCTTCTTTCTTTATTAACTCAATGATATATCGGTTGTACACCCATGTACACCGCCCCAAAAAGTGTGTACACTTTTCCGCGCATTTGTACTCACAAAGTGATGCTAAATGCACGAACCGCTTATAAACAGCTTAGGCTGCAACGCCCTATTACTCAAAGCGTTACAGCCTAACTGTCGGATTATATTAGAGTAGCTCTTACTCTTCGATTGCAGCCTGCGCCGCCGCCAAACGTGCGATAGGCACGCGGAACGGAGAACAGCTGACATAATTCAGACCCACCTTATGGCAGAACTTCACAGAAGAAGGTTCGCCACCATGTTCACCACAGATACCACACTTCAGTTCCGGACGGATGGCACGGCCCTTTTCAGTAGCCATACGAACCAACTGCCCTACTCCATTCTGGTCGAGCACCTGGAACGGGTCTACCTTCAGGATCTTCTTCTCCAGATAGATCGGGAGGAAGGAAGCAATGTCATCACGTGAATAACCGAACGTCATCTGAGTCAAGTCGTTTGTTCCGAATGAGAAGAACTCGGCAGACGAAGCAATGCGGTCGGCAGTCAGGGCAGCACGCGGGATTTCGATCATAGTACCTACTTTGAAATCAATGCTATCCCCTACTTCTTCAAACAATTTGGCAGCCTCAGCACGGATCACCTCTTCCTGTTGCTTGAACTCATAAAGAATACCAGTCAACGGAACCATGATTTCGGGATGTGTATCTACGCCTTCCTTCTTCAGTTCCAGAGCGGCGCCCAAGATGGCGCGAGTCTGCATCTGAGTGATTTCAGGATAGGTATTACCCAAACGGCATCCGCGATGACCCAACATCGGGTTGTGTTCGCAAAGCGATTCTACACGCTGCTGGATATATTGCAAGCTTACACCCATAGCCTCTGCCATTTCCTGCTGGCCCTTCTGATCGTGGGGAACGAATTCGTGCAAAGGAGGATCGAGCAGACGCACGGTCACCGGACAACCTTCCATAGCCTTGAAGATGCCCTTGAAGTCATCCTGCTGGTAAGGCAGGATCTTGGCCAAAGCCTTGCGGCGTCCTTCTGCATCCTCTGACAGAATCATCTCACGCATAGCCTTGATCTTTTCACCTTCAAAGAACATGTGCTCCGTACGGCAAAGACCGATACCTACTGCACCAAAGTCGCGTGCAACCTGTGCATCATGCGGAGTATCTGCATTGGTGCGAACCTGCAATCTGGTATATTTATCAGCCAACTTCATCAGCTCGGCAAAGTCACCGGAGAGTTCAGTAGCCTTGGTTTCAACCTTACCTTTGTATACTTCACCCGTGCTACCGTTCAATGAAATGAAGTCACCTTCTTTCATCACTACGCCGTCTACTTCGACTGTTCTTGCCTTGTAGTCAATATTCAATGCGCCGGCACCGGAAACACAGCACTTACCCATACCACGAGCTACCACAGCTGCATGTGAAGTCATACCACCACGAGCCGTCAAGATGCCCTCGGCTACAGCCATACCTGCCAAGTCTTCGGGAGATGTTTCAATACGAACCATAACCACACGCTTGCCCGCAGCACGCCATTCGGCTGCATCGTCTGCAAAGAACACAATCTGTCCGCAAGCGGCACCCGGAGAAGCCGGAAGGCCACGAGTCAGCACCTTGGCTTGCTTCAGAGCCGACTTATCGAATATCGGATGGAGAAGTTCGTCCAACTTGTTGGGCTCGCAACGCATCAAAGCTGTCTTTTCGTCGATCATGCCCTGACGAAGCAAATCCATAGCGATCTTCACCATAGCGGCACCCGTACGCTTGCCGTTACGAGTCTGGAGGAACCAAAGTTTGCCTTCCTGTACGGTGAACTCCATGTCCTGCATATCGCGGTAGTGATTCTCAAGCTTGGTCTGCAGGGCATCCAGTTCCTTATAGATTTCCGGCATCGCCTCTTCCATAGAAGGATACTTGCTGGCACGCTCTTCTTCGCTCACACCTGCCAATTCTGCCCAACGCTGAGAACCGATCTTCGTGATCTGTTGCGGAGTGCGGATACCGGCAACCACGTCTTCACCCTGAGCGTTGATCAGATACTCACCGTTGAAGAGGTCTTCACCTGTTGCCGCATCACGGCTGAAGCAAACACCTGTAGCAGAGGTATCACCCATGTTTCCGAATACCATAGCCTGTACGCTGACTGCCGTACCCCATTCGTCAGGTATTCCTTCCATCTTACGATAGAGGATGGCGCGTTCGTTCATCCAAGAGTTGAACACGGCGCAGATGGCACCCCACAGCTGTTCGTAGGCGCAGGTCGGGAAGTCTTTTCCGGTCTGTGCCTTTACGGCAGCCTTGAACCGCTTCACCAGTTCTTTCAGGTCTTCCACTTCCAGTTCGTTGTCCAGTCTCACGCCTTTGGCATGCTTCACTTCCTCGATGATGGCTTCGAAGGGGTCGATGTCTTCCTTATTGGTCGGCTTCATGCCCAATACCACGTCACCATACATCTGCACGAAACGGCGGTAGGAATCCCAAGCGAAACGGGCATTGCCGGTCTTGCGGATCATACCCTCCACTACTTCGTCGTTCAGACCCAGATTCAGGATGGTATCCATCATACCCGGCATGGAAGCACGGGCACCCGAACGCACCGAAACCAGCAACGGATTCTCTACGTCACCGAACTTAGAACGCATCAGCGTCTCAACATGGGCAATGGCTGCTTCTACTTCTTCCTTCAACAGGGCTACCACTTTCTCCTGTCCCATTTCATAATATTCTGTACAAACCTCTGTAGTAATCGTAAAGCCCGGAGGAACCGGAACTCCAATCAAGTTCATTTCGGCGAGATTCGCGCCTTTACCTCCCAACAGATTTCTCATGCCGGCCTTTCCTTCTGCCTGGCCGTTACCAAAGGTATAAACTCTTTTTTTGTCCATAATAAAAATTTAAAGTTTTCTAAATGTGATTTTTTCTGTCCGCAAATCTAAGGATATTTCATAGACTACAAAACTTTTTCTACAAAAACTTTCGATAAAAATGCAATTTCGACATTGCAATCCTGAATATTTCCTTTTGATGAGAAATATCACAAAAAAAATGGCTACATTTGCAACATAATTTATTAGACTGGTGTAAAAGTGGCAAGAAAAAGAAAAGAACTTCCCCTGCTGGAGAAGGTGACAATAACGGATGTGGCTGCCGAAGGAAAAGCCATCGCAAAAGTCGACGATTTGGTCATTTTCGTACCCTACGTCGTTCCCGGAGACATAGTAGACCTGCAAATCAAGCGGAAAAAACATCATTATGCTGAGGCTGTGGCAGTGAAGTTTCACGAGTATTCGAGCGAAAGGGCTGTCGCATTCTGTCAGCACTATGGTGTATGTGGAGGTTGCAAGTGGCAGATACTCCCCTATACCGAACAGATCAGGTACAAACAGAAGCAGGTGACGGACAACCTGACCCGCATCGGGAAAATAGAGCTTCCGGAGATCTCTCCCATCCTTGGCTCGGAAAAGACACAGTTCTACCGGAACAAACTGGAATATACGTTCTCCAACAAACGCTGGCTGACCGAAGAGGAGGTGAAGCAGGAGGTGAAGTATGACCAGATGAATGCCGTGGGATTTCACATCCCCGACGCTTTCGACAAGGTATTGGCGATTGAGAAGTGCTGGTTGCAGGACGACATCTCCAACCGTATCCGCAATGCCGTACGCGACTATGCCTACGAGCACAACTACTCGTTCATCAACCTGCGGACGCAGGAGGGCATGCTTCGCAACATGATTATCCGCACGTCCTCCACCGGAGAACTGATGGTGATCCTCATTGCCAAGATAGAGGCGGATGGCGAGATGGTCCTGTTCAAGGAGCTGCTGCAATACGTGGCTGATACGTTCCCTGAAATTACTTCACTTCTATACATTATTAATAATAAGCAGAACGATACTATCACCGACTTGGATGTCTATACGTTCAAGGGCAAAGACCACATCTTCGAAGAGATGGAAGGCTTGCGCTTCAAGGTGGGACCCAAGTCGTTCTATCAGACCAACTCGGGACAGGCGTATAATCTCTATAAGGTGGCGCGCAACTTTGCCAGGCTGACCGGAAAGGAACTGGTGTACGACCTCTATACGGGCACGGGAACCATCGCCAACTTCGTCTCCAAACAGGCGCGGCAGGTCATCGGCATCGAATATGTGCCCGAGGCCATCGAGGATGCCAAGGTAAATGCCGAAATCAACGGCATCAAGAACACCTTGTTCTTTGCCGGAGACATGAAGGACATGCTGACGCAGGACTTCATCAACCAGTACGGTCGTCCGGACGTCATCATCACCGACCCTCCCCGTGCGGGCATGCATCAGGATGTAGTAGACGTCATTCTGTTTGCCGAACCGAAACGCATCGTGTACGTCAGCTGCAACCCGGCAACACAGGCGCGCGACCTGCAACTGCTTGATATCAAGTATAAGGTGACGGCAGTGCAGCCGGTAGACATGTTCCCCCATACTCATCATGTGGAGAATGTGGTGCTGCTGGAACTGAGAGACGAACCCAAAGAAGCGGTACTTTAATCCCCTATAGCCAACCCTTAATTCACCATCAACGTGGCAAGAAAAAAAATAGTAGCAAGAGCCCGTACGCAGTATACGGACTATATGGTAAAGGAACCAATGGAACTTATGGAGTTTCTGGCTGCAAGGATGCCGGACGCCAGCCGTACCAAACTCAAATCACTGCTCAGCAAGCGGGTCGTGTTTGTAGATAAAGTGATCACTACCCAATATAACTTCCCCCTCAAGCCCGGCATGAAAGTACAGATCAGCCGGGAAAAGGGCAAAAAGGAGTTTAACAATAAGTTGCTGAAGATTGTGTATGAAGACGCATATCTCATTGTAGTGGAAAAGATGCAGGGATTGTTGTCCGTCAGCAGCGAACGGCAAAAGGAGCGTACTGCCTACCACATCCTGAACGAATATGTCCAACGCTCGGCAGGGCGTAACAACCGTGTCTACATCGTCCATCGCCTTGACCGCGACACTTCGGGCCTGATGATGTTCGCAAAGGACGAGAGGACGCAACATACCCTGCGCGACAACTGGCACGACATCGTGACCGACCGCCGCTATGTGGCGGTAGTGGCAGGAGATATGGAAAAGGATGCCGGCACAGTGATGTCTTGGCTCACAGACCGCACTCTGTATGTCTACTCCAGCCCGACGGACGACGGAGGTCAGAAGTCCATCACACACTATCGCACCATCAAGCGCGCCAACGGCTACTCGCTGCTGGAACTGAATCTCGAAACCGGACGCAAGAACCAGATCCGTGTGCACATGCAGGACTTGGGACATCCTATTGTGGGCGACGGGCGCTACGGCTTGGAAGACGTCAACCCCATCGGACGCCTGGCTCTGCATGCGTTCAAGCTCTGTTTCTACCACCCGGTGACGGGAGAACTGATGGAGTTTGAAACGCCCTATCCGGGTGAGTTCAAGAAGCTGGTTCTGAACAGGACGGCAAACAGATAAGACAGATAAGGCAAATAAAAACGAATGACCACAGATTGGTTTTGAAACAGAAGAAAGAAACAAGAAGGAATAAGGAATATGTCCTTTTTATTTCCTTCTTCTGTCAGAAAACTGAAAACCTGTGGTCATCCGTTGTATCTGAGCCGGCAGTGTGCCCCTCAGCTTTCGGAAAGCCCGACGCTGTCTCTGCTATTTATAATAGTTTGCATCGACAAACGCCACGATAACTCCGTCCAACTTGCCGGAAAGGTTGTGCTCGCGCACCCATACATTATCGAAAAAGACGCGATCGTTACCGCCATAGTCCAGTATCAAGCCTTCCATTGAGTTGTCTATCCACGCCCAGTCAAAGCGGTAAGAGCTTTCATAAGGCTTACGCCCGTCTATCGGTTTATACTTGAAGGTCTCCTTGCCACTGCCGTTCCGCGAAAATTCAAGATAGTGCTCACAAAGCTCATTGTCATTGGTTTCATACTCCTCGACCCATACCCTGTTGCACAGCTTTTCATCGCTATTCCTCAAGTAATCATCGGTGTAATATTCATCACCGCAAGACGACAGTCCGATAACAACCATCAATAAGAGAAGTATTTTCCCTACATTCAAAGTCTTCATACATTCATTCGTTTAGTTAATACTTGCGGACAAAAATACAAAAACATATCGAAAAACCTCAATATTTTGCCTGATATTTCTTATAGAAAATCAGAAACAGGACAAAACCGACCAGAGCGAAAGGAACTCCTGCCAGTGCCGGATAGCGGTATCCGAAGCCGACCGCCATTCCGCCGACGTAGGCTCCTATCGCATTTCCCAAGTTGAATGCCACCTGCACGCAGGCGGCTCCCAGCATTTCCCCACCCTTTGCCACGCGGATGATCAGTATCTGCTCGGGGCTGGAGACGGCAAACAGACCTGCCGTGCATAGGCACATCAGCAGTGCGGCCAACCCTGCGTATGGCGAAAGGAAGAACAGCAGCAACAGTACCACGGCTATCAGGGCTTGCACCACAGTACCCACCTTGCCGGGTGTATAACGGTCGGAAAGCCGCCCACTGACCAGATTTCCCACTACCATGCCGAAGCCCGCCAGAACCATCAGTCCCGTGATGCTCCCGACACTGAATCCGGAAACATCGGTAAGCATCGGATTGATGTAGCTATACCAGCAGAAGATGCCTCCGTTTCCCAATGCCGTCGCCCCAAGGATGAGCCACGGAGCCGGAGTTTTCAGAAAACGGAACTGTCCTTTGAAACCGGTATCTTTCAGCCCCTCTACATGGGGCACCCAGCGCCAGATATAGTAAAGGATGATCACTCCCCAACAGCCCACCAGCAGGAAGGTTATACGCCAGGAGACCATGCTGCTCAACGAAGTGCCCAGCGGAACCCCGAACAGGTTGGCGACGGTCATCCCGGCCACCATGATAGAAACGGCTTCCGAACCTTTCCCCTCATCGGCCAGTTTGTCGGCAACGATGGAACCGACCCCGAAATAAGCGCCATGAGGAAGACCGGAGATGAAACGCGCCAGCAGCAGTACCCAATAGTTAGGAGCCAGCGCCGCACATATATTTCCTACCATAATCAGTGTCACCAATGCCAACAGGATGTGTTTCAACGGATGTTTTCGTGCCAAGACCAAGGCCGGTGCCCCGACACAGACTCCCAGTGCGTATGCCGAGATGAAATGTCCCGCCACGGGAATACTGATGTCCAAGTCCTTGGCTACGTCAGGCAGGATGCCCATCATGACAAATTCGGCAATCCCCAATCCCAAGGTGCCGAACGCTAATGCAATAAGACTCTTCTTCATACCTATTTTACCTTTTAAAAAACAATCTTTTTTACCGGGGCGCAAAGGTAGTGGTTTTTCGCAACAAACGTTCTTCGGACGAGACAAATATCAGATATCAGACCGCATCTTGCGCACTGAAATTTGCCCATCTCCGATATTCTACGTACTTTTGAATGCATAAATACGCAGAATTATGAAACTGATACATACCAGCGACTGGCACTTGGGCCACACCCTCTATAACTACGACCGCAGCCGCGAGCAGCAAGCATTTCTGGAACAGCTGGCACGCATCGTGGCGGAAGAGAGACCGGATGCAATGGTCGTCAGCGGAGACATCTACCACTACTCCACCCCCTCGGCAGCCACACAGAAGATGTACACGGACGGAATGCTACGGATTCACCGCGCCTGTCCGGAAATGACCATTGTCGTAACCGCCGGAAACCATGACAGCAGCTCGAAGCTGGAGATAGACAGCAGCCTGTGGAACCACTTCGGAGTGAAGGTGGTGGGCAACATCGAGCGGACCCGCGAGGAGGTGAACCTCGAAAAGCACATTGTGCCCGTGGAAGACGAGGACGGGGACCTGAAAGGATACATCGTCGCCGTCCCCCACGTCTACCCGCAGAATTTTCCGATGCTGGACACGGAGACACCGCGCGAGGAGCGGCAGGCACGCTTCTTCCAAACACTGCTGGACGAGGTGGAGAAGATGAACACAGCCGAAGTGCCCGTTGTCCTGACGGCGCACCTCTCCATCGAAGGCAGCGACCGGACCGGCCATGACGAAGCAATTGGCGGAATAGAATACGTCCCCATCGGTTCGCTGGGCAGCGGATACGACTACCTGGCACTGGGGCATATCCACTGCCCGCAGAACATCCGGAGCGACCGCTTCCATGCGCGCTACTGCGGCACTCCCCTGCCGGTCAGCTTCGACGAGACCTATCCCCACTCCGTCTCCATCGTCGAGGTCGGGAGGCAGGTGGCTCCGCAGGTAAGGACCGTGCAGATAGAGAATCCCATGCCGCTCGTCACCCTGCCCCGGGAACCGGCGGACTTTGAAGAGGCGGTCAGGCTGCTGGAAGAGTATCCCGCCGACCAGCCCGCCTACATCCGGCTGAACGTCCTGATAAAGGATTACCTGGCATCCGACTGCAACGAACGGGCATCGAACGCGGCAAAAGGGAAAAGTTGCCGCTATTGTTGCATCAAGCCCAACCGCGAGAAGACGGCTCTGGCCGACAAGGCACACCATCTTTCCCTCCAGGAGATGCAGGAGATGTCGCCGCTCGAGATAGCCAAACTCTACTATCAGGAGACGGAAGGGGAAGAGATGGACGAGGAACTCTGCGAGCTTATGAATGTCGCCATGCGAAGGGTGGCGGAAAACAAATAACCTGCGCTGACACGCACAACCCGGATATGAATCATGAAACTTCAAAAACTGACCATAAAGAACCTGGCATCCATAGAGGACGCCGTCATCGACTTTGAGAACGGGCCGTTAGGCGAGGAATCGCTATTCCTCATCTGCGGCGAGACGGGAGCCGGAAAAACGACACTGCTCGACGCCATCTGCCTGTCGCTCTACAACGAAACGCCCCGCATGGACCGCGCGGAAAACGAGAGGTACAGGGACGTGGGACAGAGTTTTTCCGCCAAGAAAGAGGAGATCGCCATCAACGACAGCCGCCAGCTGATGCGGCGGAATACCAATGAGGCATGGACCGAGCTGGAGTTTATCGGCTCGAACGAGGTGCCCTACACCGCCCGGTGGTACGTGGCACGCGCCCACCGCAAACTCTCCGGCGCCATCCAAGACACCAAGTGGACACTGGAAAACCGGAAGACGGGCATCACGCTTTCCCGGAAGAATGAGATAAAGGCGGAAATACAGGCTGCCATCGGACTTACCTTCGAGCAGTTCTGCCGCACCACCCTGCTGGCGCAAGGCGACTTCACCAAGTTCCTGCAAAGCAAGGAGAGCGAAAAGTCGGACATTCTGGAGAAGCTGACCGGAACCGGCATCTACTCGGAGATAGGCGCCTGCATCTACGCCATCACCAAAGAGAAACGTACGGACTACGAAAACCAGAACCGGAAGCTGGAAGGCATACGCCTCCTGACCGAAGAGGAAACCGCCGAGATAGACCGGAACATAACGGCACTGAATGCCGAAATCAGCGGATATGCCGCGCAAAAGAGTACGGCAACCCTGAAAAGCGACTGGCTGAAACGGCATGCCGAACTCCTACTGAACCTCGAAAAGCAGCGGAAAGAGTGGGAAGCCCGCAAGGCGCAATTGCAGTCGGACGACTTCCGCCGACGGGAACTGCTCGTCAGGGAGTGGAACAGCACCGCAGAGGCACGCAACCTCCTCTCCTCGCTCCGGCAGCAACAACGGCAGCAAGAGAGCGACCGTGCGCACGCCGAAGAGATGAAGCTCCGGTTCGTACGCCTCAGCAACGGGCGCATCTGGCTGGAAGAGAACCGGACGGAGCAACAAGGCAAACTGCTCCGCGCCGAGGAATACCTGGAAGCCCAGGCGCCGTTCCGTAGCATGTACGAACAGAGCCAGTCCATTGCCGCCGACCTCAACCTCATACTCTCTGCCCGCCGGCGCATCGCTGCCTGTGAGAAGCAGGTGTCCGCCCTGACCCGACAACTGCCCGCCACCGAACGGGAACGCACGGAGCAGGAGAACAGCTTCAACCGGAAGAACCGGGAGAACCAAGCCAAGCAACAGGAAATAGACCGCCTGAACGCGCAACTCGCCTCCATGAACCGGAATGCCTTGCAGGCAGAGAAGGATACGTTGGAGGGCGAAAGGGAGAATCTGCAGAAGGCACAGAATGCCTTGCTCGTCCTGAAAGAGAAGCAAACGGCACTGGAGGCGGCCAAGGAGTACGAGAAGTCGCTGGAACAGAAATGGCAGACTTGCCACTCCCGGCACGCCGGACTGCAAGCCGACTTCGACCGACGGAAAAGCGCGTACGAAGAGCTACGGACGCTGTACGACAAGCAGAAAGAAGCCGTAGAGGAATGGGCGAAAGAGGCGCGCGCCCGTCTGTCGGTGGGCGACAACTGTCCGGTATGCGGACAGAAGATCACGTCGCTCTGCAAGGACGAGGATTTCCAGTCCGTGCTCATACCCATCCGGCAATCCTTAGAGGTCAAAGAGAAGGAGTATAAGGAAGCGGAACGCGCCCTGAACAGCAACCGCACCGAGTGCAAGACCTACGAAGAGATGACTGCAAACAGCCGCACCGCCACCGGAAAGGCGCAGAAGAGCTACGACCTCGCCTGCACCGAAGCGCAAGAGAGATGCCGCCGTTGCCTGACCGGCGAGCTGACCGACGGTACCCCTGCCGCATTGGAGCAACTGGCGCAGAAGAACAAGCTGGCACTCGAACAGATCCACGCCCGACTGGACGAAGTGCAGAAACTTGCCAACCACATCGCGCAACGGCAACGCGAGAAAGACGAACACCAGACCACGGTAGAAATCGCCCGAAAAGATTTCGACCGCATCGACCGGAAGCTGACCACGCTGAAGAACGACATCGCCAACCAACAGCTGCTGCAAGAGAACGAGAAAGAGACCATCCGCACCGCCTTCGAGCGCGTCAGCCCGTTGCTCTTGTGGGACGGTTGGCAGACGGAATGGGACGCCTCTCCCACCGCCTTCATCGAGCGCTTGCAGAAGTCCGCAGGATATTATAGGATGGCGCAGGAGAAGCAGACCGAACTGAAATCCGCCATCGCCCTCGTCACCCAAGAGCTGGACAACATATCCGCCGCTCGGGAGATTGTCTGCGAAGCCTTTCCGGAGTGGAGAGACCTCCCCGCCGAAGAGAAACAGGAGACGAAGAACCTGGCAGCAGCCTGGAACGCCCTTGTCTCCGACGCCGGAGGACTGAAACAAAGCATCGTGTCCGTCCGCAGGAACATCGGTGAGCTGCAATCCGGACTGGCAGCCTTCTATGCTTCGCATCCCGACACGGACGAAGCACGCCTCATCGCCCTCTCCTCCCACTCCGGCGAGTACATCGAGGGAATGCGCGCAGAGCTGCAACGCCTCAAGGAGGAAGAAGTCGCCGCGCAGACCGCTTTCCGGCTGACCACCGTCCAGCTGGAAGAGCATCTGGAGAAGAGACCCGTCATGGAAGAGGGCAATACGCCGGAGAGCCTTGCCGAGTTGCTCCGCCTCTTGGAGGAAAAGAGTGCCACAGCGACCCAGACCGTCCTGCGCATGAAAATACAGCTGGAAGAGAACGCCAAGAACATCGCCCTGATCAAGGAAGAAAAGAGGCGCGCGGACGAACTGCGGGAGGTCTACCTGAAATGGGACCGACTGTGCCGGCACTTTGGCGACGAGAAAGGAAAGAACTTCCGGAACATCGCCCAAAGTTTCGTGCTGAAAGAGCTGCTCAACGGTGCCAACTCCTACCTGCAACGGCTGACGGACCGCTACGAACTGGAATGTCAGGCCGGTTCGCTCACCATACTGCTGCGCGACTTCTATCAGGGAGGCGCGGCACGTCCCGCCTGCACGCTGTCGGGCGGAGAGAGTTTTCTGGTCTCGCTGTCGTTGGCGCTCGGCCTCTCCTCGCTCAGCCGCCACAGCCTGTCGGTAGACACGTTGTTCATCGACGAGGGATTCGGCACACTGAGCAGCGACTACCTGAACACGGTGATGGACACGCTGGAGAAACTGCATCAGATGGGAGGAAAGAAAGTGGGCATCATCAGCCACGTGGAGGGACTGCGGGAACGCATCAAGACCCAGATACTGGTGCAGCGCATCGACAATTCGAGAAGTGAGATCAAGACGCAAAGAACGACGTAAACAGTCGCGAAAGCTACATTCCGATTATCCGTTTTGCCTATTGCGGCAATCGGAAAATCCCTTGCTCATCGCTTCTGCATTCTCCGCGGCTGTCATACTTTTGCGGCCAAAATTAAAAGCACTAAAGTATGAACCAATCAATGATTGTATGGTGCATGATAGCGGGAGTGCTATTGTGTGCATTTGTATTCAGAGCCATAGAACAGTATTATGCCGAATGCCGCCGCAACGGACGCAAACCGATGCATTTGTTGGAAATCGGTAAAGAAAGGGAAATATTCTATATTCCGGGAGATGTTGAAGATGATGAGTTCGAGGATTTGTAAGGCGAATGACGTGCCGGGCAACCTCCCTGTCCGCGAAATCGCGGTCTTTCTTGCCGACTATGCCTCGTTGTTATCAGGATGCGGGGCGACCTGCATACGCATAGAAAAGAATGCCCGGAGAATGGCAGCTGCTTTTGGAGTAGGATTCGACATTACCCTAATGCCTACTCATGTATATGTGTCGGTGTGGGGCAAGGATATGTCAGATACGAGTGTGATCATCCGCAAGACTGCAAGTTGCGGCATTAGCTTCAACCTCAATGCCCTCTTGAGCCGTCTGAGTTGGGAGGTGGCGGACAATCATCTTGACTTCCCGACGGCCGTTGAACGCTTTGAGCGGATACGGGAGACCAAGCCGACCGGGAAGTGGGAGGTCCTGTTTCTGACAAGCTTTGCCAATGCCTCGTTCTGCCGTCTTTTCGGCGGCGATGCCGTGGCTATGCTCATTGTCTTTGCATCGACCCTTGCCGGTTACAGGCTGAAACAGATCATGCTGGAGGACAAACGGGATGTGCGTCTCACTTTTTTGTGTGCCGCTTTCTTTTCCGCCGCCCTCAGTGCCGGAGGACATATCTTCGACATCGGCACAACACCTGAGATAGCATTGGGGACGAGTGTCCTGTATCTCATTCCGGGGGTTCCGTATATCAATGCCGTCAGCGACATGATAGACCGCCACTACCTGTGTGCGTTCAGCCGGTTCCTGGATGCCACCATCCTCACCGCCTGTCTGTCCGCAGGATTGTGTGCCGGAATGTTCATATTAGGATTAAAATGGTTTTAGACAGCTTATGTAATTAGACAGCTTATGCGATTAGACAACTTATGTGGAATGATATATTAATAAATATTTTAGAGGACGGATTGTTTTCAGCGATAGCAGCCATCGGTTTTTCCAGCATCAGCAACACGCCACGGCGTGCCTACCTGACCTGCGCCCTGATTGCCGCAGCCGGCCATTCTATCCGTTACGTTCTGACTTTGCCCGAACTTGAAGGGATGCATATTATCCCCGCCAGCACGGTAGCGGCATTTGCCATCGGTGTGCTTGCCGTGCTGTTCGCTTCACGCATCAAGTGCCCTGCCGAAGTCTGTTTCTTCCCGGCTTTGTTGCCCATGATACCGGGAATGTATGCCTACCGCACGATAGAGGCACTGCTCTCCTGTCTGTACCACACGCAGGAGGAAGCCTTCGGGCATTATTTCTATCTACTGACCTACAACGGACTGACCAGTGCGTTCATCATTTTAGGAATGGTCGTAGGAGCCACTATACCGGTGTTCCTGTTCAAAAAACTTTCGTTTACGGCTACGAGATAAACTTATTATCACTATCTTTGTATTATTATGGAATTAAGACAGTTAAGATACTTTGCCAAAGCCGCCGAGACACTGAACTTTTCTGATGCGGCAAAAGCCCTCAACATAGCGCAAAGCTCGCTATCGCAACAGATAAAGCAATTGGAAGATGAACTGAACGTACAGCTTTTCCTGCGAAACAGCCATTCCATACGCCTGACCGAGGCCGGAGAAGAGATGCTGCCCTTCGCCTTGCGAACTATCCATGACGCCGAGACCTGCGCAGACAGGATACACGATTTGCAGAAATTGCTGACCGGCACGCTGAACATCGGCATCACCTATTCTTTCAGCCCGATACTGACCGAAACGGTAATCTCTTTCATGAAGATGTATCCGCACATCAAACTCAACATCATCTACAAGCCCATGAGCGAACTGATGGAGCTGCTTGCCAAACGGGATTTGGATTTCGTGCTTGCCTTCAAGCCTACGAAACCGGTGGCTGATGTGGAATCGCACATCTTGTTCCAAAACAGCCTGTCGGCCATCGTCAGCAGCACTCACCCGCTTGCCTCAAAAGACAAAGTCACTCTGGCAGAGCTTGGGAAATATGAATTGGCATTGCCATCGAAAGGATTGCAGGCACGGAACGCATTCGACAGCCTTGTGACTACGTACAACGATTTCCAGATTCGTATCGAACTGAACGAAGTGAACATCCTGCTGAAACTCATACGCCAGACCCACTTGGTGACCGTGCTTGCCGAAGACTCCATCTATAATGAGTGCGACGTGAAAGCTGTTCCCCTTGACGTACCGGACAACGAAATGATAGGCTGCGTCCATATCCTCAAGGACACGTATCACAAACATTCCATGAAAGAGTTTATACGATTATTGAGCGAATCGCTCATCGTCAAGAAGCGGCAGAACTCATGGATATAACAGCTTTTTAAGCAAAATTTAAACAGCTTCTAAAGCTGCTCTAAGATGAATTACGTACTTTTGCACCGTTATAAAATCAAAGAGACAGATGAAAAAGTTCAGTAAAGGAGTCCGGTTTACTCCTAAAAACTATTCCGACGAAGTAGAAGCCAAGATACAACGCTATAAGAGAGAAGGTTACAAGCTCCCGTTGCGCCATCTGCTGCGCACCGAAGAGCAACTGGCAGGCATACGCGAAAGCGCAAAAATCAATACAGCCCTGCTGGACTACATCTCGGCAAACATACGCGAAGGCATGTCCACCGCAGAAATCGACCACATGGTCTATGAGTTTACGACCGACCACGACGCCATCCCCGCCCCCTTCCTGTACGAGGGATTCCCGAAAAGCGTGTGCGTAAGCATCAACGACGTCGTCTGCCACGGCATCCCGAGCACCAAGGAGTTCCTGCGCAGTGGGGACATCGTGAACGTGGATGTTTCCACCATCTACAAAGGTTATTTCTCGGATGCCTCGCGCATGTACATGATCGGTGACGTGAGACCCGAATGGCAACGCCTGGTGCAAGTGGCGAAAGAGTGCCGCGACATCGGCGTGCAGGCTGCGCAACCGTGGGCACGCCTCGGCGACGTGGGAGCCGCCATCCAGGAACATGCCGAAAAGAACGGCTATAGCGTAGTGCGCGACCTTTGCGGACACGGCGTAGGCATCAAGTTCCACGAGGAGCCGGACGTGGAGCACTTCGGCAAACGGGGCACGGGCATGCTCATCGTGCCGGGCATGACGTTCACCATTGAGCCGATGATCAACATGGGAAGCTACGAAGTCTTCATCGACGAGGCGGACGGATGGACCGTATTCACCGACGACGGACTACCCTCGGCACAGTGGGAAAGCATGCTTCTGATTACTGAAAACGGAAACGAAATCTTGACGGAATAAATATGGAGTTCGTTTTTCTACTCATCGGAATGGCGGCAGGCGCAGGAGTGGGCTATCTCACCGCCGGACGAAAAAGCGCCGCCCTGTCAGCCCAGCTGCAAGCCGCCCGCGAACGGGAAGAGCTGATGGCGCGTACTTCGGAAGAGCGCATCGCCCGCGAACATGCCGTCACCGCCGAACGGCTGTCGGAACAGGAGAAATCGTTCAACCTCAGGCTGATGGAACAGCAACGGCAATGGGAAGAGCGGCTGAGGCTACAGACAGAAGAGGCGGAAGCCCTGCACAAGCGCATGAGCATCGAGTTTGAAAACCTCTCCAACCGCATCTTCCAGAGCAAGACGGAGGACTTCACCCGTCTGAATGCCGAGCATCTGAACTCCCTGCTCCGTCCTTTGGGCGAAAACCTGAAAGACTTCCGCGAAAAGGTGGAACAAGTCTACAGCACCGAAGCCAAGGAGCGTTTCTCGCTGGGCGAACGCATCAAGGAGCTGGTGGACCTGAACAACCGCCTCAGCGAGGAGGCGAACAACCTGGCGCGTGCCCTGAAAGGCGACTCGAAGATGCAGGGCAACTGGGGGGAAATGATTCTGGAGCGTCTGCTTCAGGCATCCGGCCTGATTGAGGGTAAGCACTACTTCCGGCAGGAGTTCCTGAAGGACGAACGGGGCGAGATGCTCACCAACGAGGAGAGCGGACAGAAGATGCAACCGGATGTCTTGGTCAAGTATCCCGACGACCGCGAGATGATTATTGATTCCAAAGTCTCCCTCACCGCCTACAGTGCCTATACCTCTGCCGAAGACAAAGACGAAAAGGCGCGCCTGCTGAAAGCGCATCTGCAATCGGTGCGTGCCCACATAGACGAGCTAAGCCGGAAGGACTACTCCCGCTACGACATCAAGGCACCGGATTTCGTCATGATGTTCATCCCCACCGAAGGGGCTTACTTGCTTGCCATACAGAGCGACAGCAATCTTTGGGAATACGCCTACGATAAGAAAGTTGTGCTGATGAGTCCTACGAATCTCATCAGTGCCCTGCGCCTCTCCCTCGACCTCTGGAAGCGGGAGAATCAGGTGAAGAACGTGCAGGCCATCATCAAACGGGGCACAGCGTTATACGAGAAGATTGTCGGCTTCACCGACACCTTCCTGAGCATCGGCGACAGGCTGACTGGGCTGCAAAGAGATTACGACCGTGCCTTCAACCAGCTTTCCGACGGAAACGGAAGTGTTGTCAGACAGGCGGAAATGTTGCGAAACATGAGCCTCACCCCCAAGAAACGAATATCGGCCAAACTGCTGCCCAAAGATGAGGCGATGGAGGAAGGAGAAGAGACGGCGGACGGAGAGATGTAAGTTGATAAGTTTGTAAGTTGCCGTACTAATGCGAGTAACTTAAAAACTCAAAATCTATTGACCTTTAACTCCTAAGAACAGAAATATTCTCAGGATATTTCTGTTTGACTATAAAATTATTTGTTTGCCAAAATATTCTCCACATCTTTTTTAAGTGCTGGAATATGTCTTATAATCAAACTCCAGAGAAATTCGGTAGTAACACTATCATATCCATGAATTACTCTGTTTCTAGTATGAATAATCGCTTTAGCATTTGGCAGTTTAAAATTAGGGTCAACTTTCAATATTCGATTAATGGCTTCTCCCATGATTTCTACATTTCGTTCAACAGCCCGTTGCCTAAGCATATCCTTTTGAAAATCTTGAAATAGCTTGGAAACATTAGCAAAATAGCTTTCTACTTCGATAGTTGCATTAAGTACATCAATCAAATGCTTTTCAATATATTCATCCATAAACCAACCGTTTAGACTTATCAATATTTTTCCTCAATATAGGATTGCGAATTGCCTTATCTTCCAATAAATCAACTTCCCTGCCCAACAAATCTTCCAATGAAAGTTTAAAATCAAAGTAGTTATCTGCGTAATCCTCCAAATCCACTTTGTCAAAGTCAACAACCATATCCACATCACTTTTTTCGTTGAAACGATTGGTTAGAATAGAACCAAAAACAAATAACTTCCCCACCTTATGCTCCTTGCACAAAGCAATGATTCTCTGAATATTGTTTTCAATCAGTTTCATATAGTTTATCCTTTCGATACAAAAATAATAAATTCTAATGTATCTAACAACTAATCAAAGTGATAAAATACAAATCTTGCATTTCGGAAACACGCCGTTTTTTTCACCTCACGGAACGCTTTTTCTCGTCTCGCGAGACCATTCTTTTCGTCTCACGAGACTATTTTTTTCGCCTCGCGAGACTGTTTTCTTCATCTCACGGGACGAATCTCTTCATCTCCCTATCGAGAAGCATCAGAAGCCCACAATTTTATTTCTTAGGAAGCACCCGGAAGAGTACAATATACCCCAGTATCCCGGCAACGACAGTACCACACAACACACCGAACTTTGCCTGGTTCAGCAGCTCCGGATAAGCACCGGCAAACGACAGGTTGGCTATGAACAAAGACACCGTAAAGCCAATGCCGCCCAGCAGTGACACACCGGCTATATTCTTCCAATTCATCCCCTCGGACATGCGGACAAGCCCGCTCTTGATGGAGAGCCAAGTAAACAGGTAGATGCCCATAAACTTACCCAACAGCAGTCCCAAACCGACAGCTATAGCTACATTTCCGACAACATCTCCACCCCCACTGAACACCACGCCTGCATTGGCAAAAGCAAACAAGGGAAGTATCACAAAGTTCACCGTCCCATGCAGGTTGTCTTCCAAAGACTGCAAAGGGCTGATGACACAGTCGGAAGCCCGCTCCACCTGCTTTAAAGTCGCAATCTGCTCGTTGGTCAGGACGATGTTATCGGACTGCATGACCGGGAAGGTGCCGATAATGGAACGGATACGCCTTATGTATTTGCCCGCATTCAGCCGCGGACGGGCGGGTATGACGAATGCCAGTATCACACCGGATATGGTGCTATGGATGCCCGACTGCAGGAACAGATACCAGATGATCAGCCCAAAGAACAGGAAAAAGATTTTCTGCGTCACGCCCCGCTTACCCATATAATATAGGAAAGCATAAAGCACAGCTGCCGCAATCAGATAGCCGTATGCCACCTCCGCGCTGTAGAAAATGGCAATCACCAGAATGCCGCCGATGTCGTCTACCACGGCAAAAGCCGTCAGGAATATCTTCAGGCTCAGCGGAACCCGATTGCCCAGCAGACTCAGCACACCCAGCGAGAAGGCAATGTCGGTAGCCATCGGAATGGCCATACCCTGTGTCTCGGGCGTGCCGGAAGCGACCAGAAACGAATAGACTATCACGGGAAATATCATGCCCCCGCATGCCGCAATGAACGGCAGGATCGCTTTCCGGAACGAAGAAAGCTCCCCTACCAGCAACTCACGCTTTATCTCCAAGCCTACGGCCAGAAAGAAGACGGTCATCAGGCAGTCGTTGATGAACTCTATCATCGTCAGGTTGTGTCCGCCGTGCGAGAGCAGGTTGAAGTCTCCGACACGCAAATGCAACTCCTGCGACAAGAAGCTCTGATAGATCGGAGCCAGCGAAGAATTAGCAACAACGGCAGCAAGGATGGCCGCCAAAAACAAAATGGTCGCCGCCGCATTCAGCGACGAGAGTTTTTTCAGGGAACGTAGGGTAATCATTCTCTATCAGATTTAAGTATTAATTCAAGTTTCTTAAGTTAAAATATTGTATCTCACCAATTAAGATTCTGCACTTCATCGATCAGCACTCTGCACATCGTTAATTAAAGCTCTACACATCATCGATTAATGCACTGTACGTCATCAGTAAAACACTTATATCATCAATAAAACACGATATATCATCAGTAAGACACTATATATCATCAATCCAGCTTCAAGACGGCAAGGAACGCCTTCTGCGGCACTTCGACGTTACCGATCTGCTTCATGCGCTTCTTTCCCCTCTTCTGCTTCTCCAGCAACTTGCGCTTACGGCTGACGTCACCTCCATAACATTTTGCCGTCACGTCCTTGCGCACAGCCTTGATGGTCTCGCGGGAAATGATCTTGGCACCGATGGCTGCCTGTATGGCGATGTCGAACTGCTGCCGCGGAATCAGGTCTTTCAGCTTCTCGCACATGCGGCGTCCCAGTTCGTAGGCATTGTCGAAGTGGGTCAGCGTGGAAAGGGCATCCACCGGCTCGCCGTTCAGCAGGATGTCCAGCTTGACCAGCTTGGAGGGGCGGAACCCGTGGGCATGGTAGTCGAAGGAGGCATATCCCTTAGAGATGCTTTTCAACTTATCGTAGAAGTCGATGACGATTTCGCCCAGGGGCATATCGTAGTAGATCTCCACGCGATTGCCCGAGATGTACTCCTGCTTCACCAGCTCGCCGCGTTTTCCGAGGCACAAGGTCATGATGGGGCCGATATAGTCGGTGGTCGTGATGACGGAAGCCCGGATGTAAGGCTCTTCGATGCGGTCTATCATTGTGGGATCGGGCATGCTGCCGGGGTTATGCACCTCCGTCATGTGTCCCTGCTTGTCATAGATGTTGTAGGAAACGTTCGGCACTGTGGTGATCACGTTCATGTTGAACTCCCTGTCGAGGCGTTCCTGCACGATCTCCATGTGCAGCAGTCCGAGGAAGCCGCAACGGAATCCGAATCCCAATGCCAGCGACGACTCCGGCTGGAAGGTCAGCGAGGCATCGTTCAGTTGCAGTTTCTCCAAAGAAGAGCGCAGGTCTTCGAAGTCCTCCGCCTCAATCGGATACACACCGGCGAAGACCATCGGTTTCACCTCTTCGAATCCGGCGATTGCCTCCGTGCAGGGGCGAGATATGTGGGTGATGGTATCGCCCACTTTCACTTCCTTGGAGGTCTTGATGCCGGAGATGATGTATCCCACGTCTCCTGTGCGCAACTCCTGGCGTGGCACCATGTCCATCTTGAGCACGCCTACTTCGTCGGCATCATATTCCTTTCCGGTATTGAAGAATTTCACTTTGTCTCCCTTGCGGATCACGCCGTTCACAATCTTGAAATAGGCGATGATGCCGCGGAAAGAGTTGAATACAGAGTCGAAAATCAGCGCCTGCAAGGGGGCTTCCTCGTTGCCTTCGGGATGGGGTATGCGTTCGACCACTGCTGCCAGTATCTCTTCCACGCCCATGCCTGTCTTGCCGGAGGCACGGATGATGTCGCTACGCTTGCAGCCGAGCAGGTCTACGATTTCGTCTTCCACCTCTTCGGGCATTGCGCTTGCCATGTCGCATTTGTTGATGACGGGGATAATCTCCAGGTCGTGTTCGATGGCCATGTAGAGGTTGGAGATGGTCTGTGCCTGCACGCCTTGCGAGGCATCCACTATCAGCAGTGCTCCTTCGCAAGCGGCGATGGAACGGGAAACTTCGTACGAGAAGTCCACGTGTCCCGGAGTATCAATCAGATTCAGAACATATTTCTCACCTTTGTACATGTACTCCATCTGGATGGCATGGCTCTTGATGGTAATCCCTCTCTCTTTCTCCAAATCCATATCATCAAGCATCTGGCCCTCGGTTACCTGTATCGTATTGGTAAACTCAAGCAAACGGTCTGCCAAGGTAGACTTGCCGTGGTCAATGTGGGCTATAATGCAGAAATTACGTATATTCTTCATCTTCTATCTTATTCTTAAAATATATCTTTTATATCATTTATTACTAAACATTCTTGTCCAAGCACCGGCTTTAATCGGCAGGACTCCAAGCACAGCTAATCATGGCTTTATGCCGGACAACTTCCCTTTTTTTCTGCAAAAATACGAAAAGTCTGTAGAAATGAAAATATTGTGTCAATGAAAGTTTGCCGCACGGCATCAATAAGTGCACAGCATCAACAAATGCACGGCAATCCGCTTTATTGATCCGTCCGGATGCGCTGCAGCAACGCCACATCTTCGAAGTGCCCCTCCACACACAGCCAGTCCTTCAGCACTCCGCACTGTACGAATCCGCAGGAGGCGAACAGGTGCAGGCTTGCCTCATTGTCCGTAGCAATATGGGCGATGAGCTGCCTCAGGCGCAGAAAGTCGAAGACATAATCACAAAGCAGGGTCAGCGCTTCCTTGGCATACCCTTTCCCGCGAAACTCTTTCCGGAGCACAATGCCCACTTCTCCGCGCGAATGCATCGGGACGAAATCCGTCACGTCGATCGTGCCTATCGGACGGCCGTCTTCAAGGCGCACGATGATCAGGCGCAGCTGTTTGTCGGCAAACATGTCGCATTGCGAATCTTGCAGGTATTGCTTCATCACGTAGCGCGAATAGGGTACGGTAAAGTTGCTGATATCCCATTCTTGCGGGTCGTTCTCCATTTCGTAGATCAGTTCCAGGTCTTCCGGCTCCATGGCACGGAGGCGGACATGATCGCTTATAAAATAGTTATGTTTCATTGTCGTATATCGTATTCTTTGTCAGATATAGTATTCTTTATTATATGTATTATATGTAGCATTCTTTGTCATACATAGTATTTCTTTGTCTGATGTAACACTTTTTGTCTGATGTAACACTCTTTGTCATACATAGCATTCTTCGGGAGTGACCAGTACGCGGCTCTCCGGATTATAGATTCCGAGACGCAATCCCGTCTGGCGATGGAGGGAGAGCAAACGAATGATTGTCGAGAAAGAGAAGGCGCGGCAGTCATAGACCACGTGCGTAAACCCTTTCAGTGAGATGAACATGCTTCCATGCCCGTCGGCAGAAGAGGTTTCGTTGGAGACTACAAAATGGTGCCTGCCGGTCAGCCCGTTGCGTTTGAACAAGGCACGCAGGCTGCGGACCGCTGCTTCTTCGCCAAAAACAAGAAAACGGGGAGATTGCGGATACTGCCATCGGGTGGTCCCTTTACTTCCGGAAAAGGAGGCATGCTTCAGAGAAAGTAATGTTAGTTTCAGGAAAAGCATCGACAAACGGATATACATTTGCAGACGAATGCCCGCCCGAACCAGCATACGACCGACGGCACCGTATCTCCTGCCATGCTTGCAGAAGAATATGTCCATCGCTCCGCAGAAGACACGCACATGGCGGTAGGTATCTTTCGACGTGCTTTCTCCTTTATAGTGCAGCATCGGGTAAGGCAGATAGTAGTTCTCGTACCCCGCCTCAACCATCCGGCACGAGAGGTCGATGTCTTCGCCATACATGAAGAAGTCTTCATCCAGCAGTCCGGTCTTTTCCAATGCAGACGCCCTCAACAGCATGAACGCACCAGCCAGCACTTCCACCTGATGGACGGCGTCCGGATGCAGCCCGTTGCAGTAGTAACCGCCCAATCCCTTGGAGCGTGGGAAAAGCCTGCCCAATCCGGTCAGTTTGCCGAAAGTGGCAGTCAAGGTAGGATAGCCGCGTTTCGATTCGGGCAGAAAGTTCCCGTCAGACGTCAGCATCTTCGCTCCGGTGGCTCCGGCACGCGGATGGTCGTCCATAAACCGGACTGCCCGCTCCAGCATATCTTCCGGCAGCAGGGTGTCGGGATTCAGCAGCAGCACATACTCGCCCGTGGCTTGCCGGATCGCCTGATTGTTGGCACGGGCAAAGCCGACATTTGTCTTGTTTTGTATATAGGTGAGTTGCGGGAAGCGTCCGGTGAGGTATGTCTCCGAGCCGTCGGTCGACGCATTGTCCACCACCAGCACTTCTGCCTGAAGATTGTCCACAGCTTTGTAGACGGAACAGAGGCATTGCTCCAGATAATGCTTCACATTATAGTTGACGATGACAATAGAGAGCTTCATCCGGTTCTCTCCCCCCTTAATCGATGCACAATTCCTTACGCAGGCGTGCCTCACCGGGCAGGCAGAATAAAGATGCCGTAAGGGCGATAAAGGCACAAAGCACACCGGTGTTGCTCAGCATCAGATAGTAGACGGCAAAGCCTGCCAGCACCGGCAATGCCAGAAGTCCCAGACGCACCTTGCTCCAGAACGAATAAAGACGCAAGGCGTCGGAGATGCCGACCGCGTCAATCTTATGCGTCAGCACCCAGGCAAACAGTTTCAGTGATACGGGTACGCAGACTGCGGTCAGCAAGATGTCCAATGCTTCCGAAATATAAACGGTACGCGCATCGGCGGCATACATGCCTACCCAGTTCTCGCAGTTCTCGCCGATCAGCATGCTCACTATCGGCAGCAACCAAAAGCCGATGAACCATCTTTTCTGGCATGCTGCCACATGTTTTATCTGTTCTTCCATTTCTCTTTCTAAAGTTCTGTTCTTGTTCTAAAGTTCTGTTCTTGGCTTTCTCTTTCTTGAGTCTTGACCATCAGTCTATTGAATCTTGATTATCAGATCCTTGAGCCCTAGCCATCAGGTTCTTGAGCCTTGATTGTCAGATCCTTGATCCTTAACTGCCAGGTTCTCGATTATCAATTCTCAGGTTCTCGATTCTTGATTATCAGGTCCCTGATTTTCCGTTTTCAGATTCCCGACTCTCTGCTTTCAATTCCCCGAAAAAGGAGTCCGGTTCACGATGCTCCGTCCCAGCGTCACTTCATCCGCGTACTCCAGTTCATCGCCTATGGAGATGCCGCGGGCAATCACGCTCAGTTTCACGCCCGTCTTTTCCAGTTTGCGATAGATGTAGAAGTTGGTCGTATCTCCTTCCATCGTGGTGCTGAGTGCCAGGATCACCTCCTTTATTCCACCAGCTGCCACGCGTTGCACAAGGCTTTCGATCTGCAGGTCGCCCGGTCCTACGCCGTCCATTGGCGAAATCACTCCGCCCAACACATGATACAGCCCGCGAAACTGCTGCGTGGCTTCTACCGCCATCACGTCGCGTATGTTTTCTACGACGCAAACCGTCGATGCGTCCCGCTGCGGATTGGCGCAGATGCGGCAGGTCTCCGTGTCCGAGATGTTATGGCAAACCTTACAGTACTTCACTTCATGCTTCAGGGTGACGATGGCATTGCCGAAAGCCTCCACCGCCGCCGTGTCCTGCCGCAGAAGGTGCAAGACCAGGCGCATGGCAGTCTTCCGCCCCACTCCGGGCAGCTTGGCGAACTCGTTCACCGCCTTTTCCAATAATATCGAGGGAAATTGTCCGTTCATACTAAAAATTAAGCTATCAGGAGGCAAAGATAGTGCAAACGAACGTCATGGAAGTTTGCTCACCAATTGCCGGTTGCAACCTATCTTCGTTATTTTAGAGAACAAAGATAGTGCAAAAAAACGAGAATGAGAGAAAATCAATGAAAGAACATCAAGAAAATAAAAAGCCCAACCTATTTAGAGCCTGTTTGAATTTTGTTCAGTCTTCTTTTGAGAGACAAGCCTGTACCGCCAGTTGCTCTATTTTGATGGATTCACAAATATGTTTTCGGATATATCCGATGGCTATCCTGATACGGTTGTCCTTGCAGTGTGGACGAGGTCCTGCTTGCTTCAAAAAAACGTGCCAACAACTGGAGTACAATACCACGCGACTCCACCTTATCGCAAAAGTTACATTGCCTGTTGCGTAGAAGACTGCGTTGTAGTGTAAATTTGTTGTCATAGATGGCAGGGGCGGATTGAGGTAAACTTATGTAGGGATCGATCTCACAAAGACGGCGAATCAACATTAAGTCCATCTCTTCTGCCGGAATCTCTACGGGAAACTCCCATTCGTCAAGCAACCTCTCGTTAAGCCCCGTCTCTTCGTACAAATGGACGTAATAGTGACAGAATAGCCAACCCTACATTCAGTACCATTTATCGATATTATCTCATTAATCCTCGATATTATCCAGCCTTTGTCATACAACAACTTTTTATCTTTGCATTCAGGAATATTTCGGCTTGAGCCAATATTTCTTATCAACCTTATGTATGACAATTTGAACTAATCAGCATGAAATTATGAAGAGAACAATCTTGTTATTGGCAGCATGCCAAGTGGCTGAAAGATAATTCGTCAGACGAAAGTTTTGATTATCAAGGTGGGAGGACAGATATAGTGCCCTGCTTCTTTCCGCAAAAGAGAGGAACAATCGGCACACAGTTCAATCCTGTTTTGACTACAAGGGGTAAAGATAACCAAATTAGGAAAAAGTTATGTCCGTTTCTGAAATAAGTGTTATCTTTGCCACCCTAAGAACAAGGAGATATGCTCCTGCAAGGGTATCCGTCTTTTATCCTGAATGATTTATATGCAGAAGTCATCGGGAGTTTTAAGAATCTTAATTTGACAAGAACAATGAAAATAACCAATGCCGAATTTATCATCAGCAATACAGACGTAAAGAAATGTCCGGCGGGAACACTGCCCGAATATGCCTTCATCGGACGTTCCAACGTAGGAAAGTCCAGTCTCATCAACATGCTGACCGGCCGCAAAGGACTTGCCATGACCTCCGCCACTCCGGGAAAGACAATGCTCATCAACCACTTCCTAATCAACAGCAACTGGTATATCGTCGACCTGCCCGGCTACGGCTATGCCCGCCGCGGCCAACAGGGCGTGGCACAAATACAACGGATCATCGAAGACTATATCCTGAAACGCGAACAAATGACCAACCTCTTCCTGCTCATCGACTCACGCCTCGACCCGCAAAGCATCGACCTTGAGTTCATGGAGTGGCTGGGCGAGCACGGAGTGCCCTTCTCCATCGTCTTCACCAAAAGCGACAAACTGAAAAGCGGCAAGCTGAACGCCAATATCCGGCAGTACCTGAAGAAGCTGGAAGAGCAGTGGGAAGAGCTTCCCCCCTATTTCGTGACCTCCTCCGAAAACAAAATGGGCAGGGAAGAGCTATTGAACTATATAGAGAGCATCAACAAAGAGATAAATGCCAAATAAATGACTCAAGTTTCGCAAGTAATAAGCATGTAGTAGTTAACTACTTTAACTACTACAACTGCGACGCATAGATTTCTTACGAAACTTATAATAAATGATTAGTTAAATGAGGAAAAGAATGTTTTCACTGGCTGTCCTCGCCGCTTTATTGCTGGCACCCGCCGACAGCCAGGCACAATCGTTGAAAGATTTGTTCAACAAAGAAAATGTAGAGAAAGTGGTCAACGCCGTCACGGGTAAGAATACAGTTGACATGACGGGGACATGGGTTTATACTGGTTCCGCCATCGAATTTGAGTCGGACAACCTGCTGATGAAAGCCGGCGGAACCGTTGCCGCCACCACCGCCGAAGCCAAACTGAACGAACAGTTGAGCAAGGTGGGCATCAAACCCGGTCTGCTCAGCTTCACCTTTGCCGCCGACAGCACGTTCAACGCCCAACTGGGAAGCAAGACCCTGAAAGGTACATACACCTACGACGCCAACGAAAAGCAGGTCACCATGAAATTCGTGAAACTGATAAACATGAACGCCAAAGTGAACTGCACATCCAGCGACATGGACCTGCTGTTCAACTCGGACAAGCTGCTGAAGCTGATCACTTTCCTGTCCAGCAAGAGCAGCAATGCCACTCTGAATACCATCAGCTCGCTTGCCAGCAAGTATGACGGCATGATGCTGGGCTTCTCGCTCGACAAGGAAGGGCAGGCACAATAAAGAAGAACAGGCATACATAGAGACTCAATAAAGAAGAACAAGCATACATAAAGGTACAATAAAGAAGGACAAGCATACATAGAGAATAACCGTGCACCCTTTTTTTTCTATATTGTTGGGGCATTGTCACTTGAAGGCAATGCCCCAACGGTATATTAAGTGGCAATGTCCCAACACCTTTTCTCCGTTTCCGATTGATTTTTCCAGAGATATGGATTATCTTTGCCGCTTAGAAACGAAGAGCGGCTGCACCCCGGCACAAAGAAATGAACAGATTCGTTTTATTTTATTCCCGGTTTGCACTATCTTCGCAAAGAATATCATTTTTTATAAAACAACAAAAGCAATGAAAAAATTTACCTACCTGCTCGCTGTGGCTGCCATGATGACTGCCTGTAGCGGAAACAAAGGTTATGTAGTGACCGGAACTGTAGAAGGAGGTGCCGACGGCGAGACCGTGTACCTGCAAAAGAGAGAAAAACGGAATATGGTGAAACTGGATTCGGCTGTCATCACCAACGGAACATTCACCTTCAAAGGCACGCAGGACACAGCTATGAACTGCTACGTGATTTGGGCACCCGAAGGCAAAGAGAATCTCCTGATGAACTTCTTCCTCGAAAACGGCAACATCAACATCGAGCTGACCCGGAATAATGACTCGGCAACCGGAACACCGAACAACAATGCATATCAGGAAATCAGATCTCAGATAAACGAAGTAAACAGCCAGCTGAACGAGCTCTTCAAGGCCATGTCCGACACCGCCCTCACTGCCGAACAACGCGAAGCCAAAATGAAAGAGGTAGAAGCCCTGACGGAAAAGATGAGCGAAATCAACAAGAAAGGCATCTTCAAGAACATCACCAACGCTGTAGGTATCCAACTGCTGAAAGAAAATTATTACAACTTCAACGTGGAAGAACTCGATCCGCTGATGCCGCAAATCCCGGCACAGTTCGAAAACGACGAGATGATCATCCTAATCAAGGAGAACGTAGAAAAGATGAAGGCTACCGCCGTAGGACGCACATTCACGGACTTCGCCATGAATACCCCCGAAGGAGAACCGGTGAAACTCTCCGACTACGTGGGCAAAGGCAAAGTGGTGCTCGTGGACTTTTGGGCAAGCTGGTGCGGACCCTGCCGCCGCGAAATGCCGAATCTGGTAGAAGCGTATGCCAAGTATAAAGACAAAGGATTTGAAATCGTAGGCGTATCCCTGGATCAAAACGCCGAGGCTTGGAAAAGCGCCATCGAAAAGCTGAACATCACCTGGCCGCAAATGTCCGACCTGAAATACTGGAACTGCGAAGGCGCACGCCTCTATGCAGTCAGCAGCATCCCCCACGTCGTACTGATCGACGGCGAAGGAACCATCATCGCACGCGGCCTGCATGGCGAAAAGCTGCTGGAGAAGCTGGCAGAGGTGATTAAGTAAGATTATTATAAGATATATTTGAAGAAGTAAAATTATATCTGAAGGAGTTATCGGGTTGAAGAAGCCATTACTTCCGATAACTCCTTCAACCGAATAACTACCTCAACCGAACAGCTCCTTCAACCCAATAACTACCTCAACCGAACAACTCCTTCAACCCAATAACTACCTCAACCGAACAACTCCTTCAACCCAATAACTCCCCCCTAAAAAATCCTCCCCTCCCCTATCTTCCTATCAGTTAGAGTTTTCCATTTTGAGCAATTTCGAAAAAGCAAGAAAAACGCAAAGTTCTCCAAAACAAAGCAGAATACATCTAACAATCAGCCGATTAATACATTTTAACTACAGAAAAGTTTTCCAAAACAAAAAACTTGGGGATAAGTTTATACCTTTGCAAAGTCATTTTTCAGACGAACAATTCCATAAAATAAGAAAACGAATAACCCCTTTAAAAACAAATCATGATACAGACTGTAGTCAAAAGAGACGGACGCATAGTCGGCTTCAACGAAGAGAAGATTATCACCGCCATCCGCAAAGCCATGATGCACACGGAGAAAGGCGAAGACATGCAACTGATAAGGCAAATCACCGACCACATATCTTTCAAAGGAAACGCACAGATGACGGTGGAAGCCATTCAGGATGCCGTAGAAATGGAACTGATGAAAAGCAGCCGCAAAGATGTAGCACAGAAGTACATCGCCTACCGCAATCAGCGCAGCATCGCCCGCAAAGCCAAGACCCGCGACATGTTTCTGGAGATTATAGACATCAAATCGAACGACGTCACAAGGGAAAACGCCAATATGAACGCCGACACTCCGGCAGGCATGATGATGAAATTCGCCAGCGAAACCACCAAACCCTTCGTAGACGACTACCTGCTGAGCGAGGAGGTGCTGGAGTCCGTGAACAACAACTATCTGCACATCCACGACAAGGATTATTATCCCACCAAGAGCCTGACCTGCGTACAGCACCCGCTGGACCGCATACTGAGCTGCGGATTCTCTGCCGGACACGGTGAGTCGCGCCCTGCAAAACGCATCGAAACCGCAAGCATCCTGGGCTGCATCTCACTGGAGACCGCCCAAAACGAAATGCACGGCGGTCAGGCCATCCCCGCATTCGACTTCTATCTGGCTCCCTACGTGCGCAACAGCTACATCGAAGAGGTCAAGAACCTGGAGGAACTGAACGGGAAGGACTACTCACACCTCTATCAGAAAGAACTTAACGACTACCTGCAACAGCCGCTGGACGGCCTTGACGGCGAAGAGAGAATCGTGCAACATGCCGTCAACAAGACCGTGGCACGCGTGCACCAGTCGATGGAAGCGTTCATCCACAACATGAACACCATCCACTCGCGCGGCGGCAACCAGGTCGTGTTCAGCTCCATCAACTACGGAACGGACACCTCCGCCGAAGGACGCTGCATCATCCGCGAACTGCTGAAAAGCACCTATCAGGGCGTGGGCAACGGCGAAACCGCCATCTTCCCCATCCAGATATGGAAGAAGAAACGGGGCGTCAGCTATCTGCCGGAAGACCGCAACTACGACCTCTACCAGCTTGCCTGCAAGGTGACGGCACGCCGCTTCTTCCCGAACTTCCTGAACCTGGACGCCACCTTCAACCAAAGCGAAGAGTGGAAAGCGGAAGATCCGAAACGCTATCAACACGAAGTCGCCACGATGGGATGCCGCACGCGGGTATTCGAAAACCGTTTCGGACCGAAGACCTCCATCGGACGCGGAAACCTTTCGTTCTCTACCATCAACATTGTACGCCTCGCCATCGAATGCATGGACATAGCCGATGAAGAGACGCGCATTGCCAAGTTCTTCGCCAAACTGGACCGGATGCTCGAAGTGACCGCACGCCAGCTGCACGAACGCATGGAGTTTCAGAAGACGGCATTCGCCAAGCAGTTCCCGCTGCTGATGTCGGCACTGTGGGTGGGATGCGAAAAGCTGAAACCGAACGACACCATAGCTCCGGTCATCAATCAGGGAACCCTGGGCATCGGCTTCATCGGACTGGCGGAATGTCTCGTGGCACTCACCGGAAAGCATCACGGCGAATCGGAGAAGTCGCAGGAGTTAGGCGTGCGGATCGTGACCTACATGCGCGACCGTGCCAACCAGTTCTCCGAGCAGTACCAGCACAACTACAGCGTGCTTGCCACGCCTGCCGAGGGCTTGTCGGGCAAGTTCACACGGGTAGACCGGAAGAAATTCGGCGTACTGCCCGGCATCACGGACAAGGATTATTACACCAACTCCAACCACGTGCCCGTCTACTATAAGTGCAGCGCACGCCACAAGGCGGAAGTCGAAGCGCCCTATCACGACCTGACACGCGGCGGACACATCTTCTACGTGGAGATAGACGGCGACGCGACCCACAATCCGGAGGTCATCATGCGCGTGGTGGACATGATGGACCAATACAACATCGGTTATGGCTCAGTGAACCATAACCGCAACCGTTGCCTCGAATGCGGCTACGAGAACTCCACGCCCAACCTGGAAGTCTGCCCGAAGTGCGGCAGCAACCACATCGACAAGTTGCAGCGCATCACCGGCTACCTCGTAGGTACCACCGACCGCTGGAACAAGGCGAAACTGGCGGAGCTGAACGACAGGGTTGTGCATGAGTAAGTATTTGATTGAATTCAAAGATACACTCCTTCTAAATTTTAAATTAATTTCAAATCGTGCTTTCAATACTTAACATCATAGAAGATACCACAGTGGACGGTCCGGGATTCCGGACCTCCATTTATGCGGCAGGTTGCCCTAACGGGTGTCCCGGCTGTCACAATCCCGAATCTTGGGACATCAACCACGGTCATTGGATGACCACGGACGAGATCGTGCAGAAGGTGCTTGCCGACGACTTTGCCGACGTGACCTTCAGCGGCGGCGACCCGATGTACCAGCCGGAAGGATTTACCAAAGTGGCACGCGCCATCAAAGAGAAAAGCGACAAGAGCATCTGGTGCTATACGGGCTACACCTTTGAGCGGTTGTTGCGCAATCCGCGGCAACATCAGTTGTTGCAATACATCGACGTACTTGTGGACGGCAGGTTCGAGAAGGAACTTCGCGACGAAAGCCTCTGCTTCAGAGGCAGCCGCAACCAGCGTCTGATCGATGTGCCCGCTTCGCTGAAGAAAGGGGAAGCCGTGGTATACAAATACAACCCTCTTCCCGTCGCCTGAACCGGCCGGAATGTGGCGCGATAGATACATACGTATGTATGGAAAACAATACGATGGTACGGAGTTCCAGCCCGATGGCTACCTGCTGATGTTCCAGCCCGACCTGTTGCACAACACACCGCTCGGACGGACGATGCGCGAATACTCGTTCTTCTCTTACGAAGCCAACGAAGCTCTGCATGAACGTAGTCTTTGCCTGACAGCCTCGCTGTCGTTGGCTACATCTTTCGAGGTAAGATGCCGGATTCCATAGGCTATCGCTTTTCGTCTTTGTCGATGTTTCGAATATGCCTTGCCGGTACGCCTCCTGCAACCGTATTGGCTGCCACGTCTTTCGTCACCACCGATCCGGCGGCGATAATGGCGTTGTCACCCACGGTCACACCCCGCAGGATGGTAGAGTTTGAACCGACCCACACGTTTTTGCCGATAAAATCAGAATATTCTTCGACATGGTTTATCTGTTCATTTGTTTTTCAAGTGCAAAAATAGCGGAAATCATAAGACAGGACGGTAGATGAATTACAGATATTATAACCCCAATTACATAATTTCCGGGGAGAATGTACGAAATCTATACTGAGGTTATATCAGGTGTATATGCCCTGTTCCTAAAACTGGAAAAGGCGTGCGACATCAAGTACGGACGCCAGAAGTACGATTACGAAGAAGGAACCATTGTCTGTTTCGCTCCCGGACAAACGGCAGATACAACACCTGAAGCAAAAAGAATTATCCCGTGAGGCCGAAAAATTGTTCCGTAAGACGAGAACCGTTCGTTCCGTGAGACAATAAGAATTGTCCCGCGAGACGAAATCACTCGTCCCGTGAGGCGAAATCGACCGTCTCACGAGACGAAACAAAACACCTCACGAGACAAGACCAACCGTCTTACATAACAACGTAAAAAAAAGGCTGCCCTGAGAAAATCAAGGGCAGCCTTTCGCTTTTCTATAAATTTATGTCGTCACGAAGACAATCGTTTTACACGAAGATACAATCGTTTTACACGAAGACACGCTCTGCCTTACACGAAACAACTCTGTCTTACATATACACACTCTGTCTTACATTACACAAACCAACGAACGTAGCAGAAGTCCTGACGGTGAGGCAGGTCGGCATTCTTCGGGAACATACGGTAGGATACCTTGAAGCTACCGGCGTTCTCCAGCTTATGCTTCACCTGGAAGGTGTAGAGGTCGCCCTCTTTCTTCACTACATTGAACGGCTCTACGGAATAGATGTGCTGCTTTCCGTCGGCAGCAGTGTAGATAGTCACCAGCTCCAGACCGACTGCGTCGTTCAGACCCTTCTCGTCGATCACGTAAGTGATGGTGTACTCCTTACCGCTCTCGATGGAGCCTTGCACGAGCTCTTCTGCCTTCTCGCAAGAAACCACTTCGATGCTGTCCCACTTGGAAGCCACTTCTTCTTTCCATGCAGCCAATGCCTTTGCCTTAGCATTGTCGTTGGCAGCGAGTTTCTTGAAGCGTTCGGCCATCTTGGTGTAGAACTTGCTGTAGTAGTCGTCCAGCTGGCGCTTCATCGTATAGTGAGGAGCGATCTGTGCGATGGAGTTCTTGATGGTTCTCACCCAGCCTTCCGAGTAACCCTTCTTGTTGCGGGCATAGTAGAGCGGCAGGATTTCCGTCTCAAGGATGCTGTAGATCGTAGCGGCATCCAGCTGGTCTTGGTGTTCCTGGTTCTGGTAGGTACGCTTTTCGGTCAACGCCCATCCTGCACCTTCGCGATAGCCTTCGAGCCACCAGCCGTCGAGCACGGAGAAGTTGACAACACCGTTCATCAGCGCCTTCTCGCCGGACGTACCGGAAGCTTCGAGCGGACGTGTCGGAGTGTTCAGCCAGATATCTACACCGGACACCAGACGGCGTGCCAGCTGCATGTCGTAGTTCTCCAGGAAGATGATCTTGCCCAGGAACTCCGGACGGCGTGAGATTTCGATGATACGCTTGATCAGTCCCTGACCTGCGCCGTCGTGCGGATGCGCCTTTCCGGTGAAGAGGAATTGTACCGGATAGTCGGGGTTGTTCACGATCTTGGCCAGACGCTCAAGGTCAGTGAACAGCAGGTGGGCACGCTTGTAGGTGGCGAAACGGCGTCCGAAACCGATCAGCAGTGCATTGGGATTGATCTTGTCCATCAGCGAAACGATGCGTGAAGGATCGCCTTGGTTCTTCAGCCAAGTTTCACGGTATTGCTTGCGGACGTAGTCTATCAGCTTGTTCTTCAGCGCCATGCGTGTCTCCCAAATCTTTTCGTCGGGCACGTTGTAGATGGCTTCCCAGATCTTGGCGTTAGACTGGTCGTTGAGGAAGTTGGCGTCGAAGTTGGCAGCGTAGAGGTGCTTCCACTCGGTTGCGCTCCATGTGGGGAAGTGTACACCGTTGGTCACGTAGCCCACGTGCATCTCTTCGGGGAAGTAGCCCTTCCAGATGGAAGAGAACATCTCTTGCGATACTTTTCCGTGCAGCCAGCTCACACCGTTCACTTCCTGTGAGGTGTTGCAAGCGAATACGGACATGCAGAAGCGTTCGCCCTTGTCGCCCGGATTGTTGCGGCCGAGGTCCATCAGTTCGTCCCAAGTGATGCCCATCTTGGCGGGATAACCGCCCATGTACTTGCCGAAAAGGCCTTCGTCGAAGTAGTCGTGGCCGGCGGGAACCGGAGTGTGTACTGTGTAGAGTGAAGAAGCACGCACCAGCTCGATAGCCTGGTTGTAGGACATGCCTTCAGCCACGTAGTCGCAGATGCGCTGAACGTTGATCAGTGCGGCATGGCCTTCGTTGCAGTGGTACACGTCTTTCTTGATGCCCAGTTTCTTCAGGGTCAGCATACCGCCGATACCGAGCAGGATCTCCTGTTTCAGACGGTTTTCCCAGTCACCGCCATAGAGTTGGTGAGTGATGGGGCGGTCGAACTCGCTGTTCATCTCGTTGTCGGTGTCCAGCAGGTAGAGGGACACACGGCCTACGTTCACGCGCCATACGTTAGCATGCACGAAGTAGTCCAGATAGGGCACGTCTACCACAAGCTGGTTTCCGTGTTCGTCCAGCACGCGGTCGAGGGGCAGCTGTCCGAAGTTCTGAGCCTCATAGTTGGCAATCTGCTGTCCGTCCATGGAGAGGGTTTGCGTGAAGTAGCCGTAGCGATAGAGGAAACCTACTGCGCAAAGGTCTACGTTGCTGTCGGAAGCCTCTTTCAGATAATCACCGGCCAATACGCCCAGACCACCGGAATATATCTTGAGTACTTGGTTCAAACCATATTCCATACTGAAATAGGCAACGGAAGGACGTTTCTTGTCAGGCTCTACATCCATGTATGCCTTGAACTTGGAATACACGGCATTCATTCTCTTCAGAATGACTTTGTCACCTGCAAGGGCTTCGAGTTTCGCATAGCTCATTCTTTCCAGCAGAAGAACCGGATTATGGCCGACTTCTTTCCACAAAGCAGGGTCAAGGTCTCTGAACAGCTCGGTGGCTTCATAGTTCCACGACCACCAAATGTTACGCGCCAATTCTGACAATTTCTCCAACTCGGCTGGAATGTGAGACTTCACATTCACATCTTTCCAGTTTGGAGTGTTTACATTACTAACTTTAATCTTCATTGTATAATTACTTGATTGATTAATAATTCTTGTTTATGTTTTCGCTCTCGCTCATTGATATATTCTTTTTTGCCATTTCATTGATATATCCGCATTGGTATATCCTTTATTGATATATTCTTATTGATATATCCGCATTGACATATCCGCATTGATATATCCTCTTTCACTCAGCCCAACAGGCGCTCTTTCGCACGGCGGAGCGCAAAGTCGTAGGCTTCGTAATAATATTCAATGAAATGTTTCCACAAAGCCTGCTCGGCAACCTGTGCGGCACGCTTGCGTATCTCTTTCACTTCGGCCTCTGTCTTGGCGGAGAATGCCGAAATGGTGTCCTTGATGCCGTCTGCCACCTCGGAGTAGTTGTAGTCCGAACGGTGCAGCACCTCTACCCCATCGTCGATGCCGTGCTGGTTCTTCAGGCTCTTCACCCAAAGTCCGAAACCGGCAAGGTCGGTCGTGATGGTGGGCACGCGGAAGGCAACGCTCTCCAACGGCGTGTAGCCCCACGGCTCGTAGTACGAGGGATAGACGCTGAGGTCCTGACCCAGTATGAGGTCGTAGTAGTGCTTGTTGAGGATGCCGTCTTTGCCGTCGAGGTAGCAGGGGACGAAGATGACTTTCACCTTATCTTCCGGACGGTTGCCCATGCCCATGTATTTCAGCATGTCGAGCACTTGGTCGTGCGTCATGTTGTGCAGCCAGTGGGTGATGAAGGGCACTTCCAGCGGAGTGGTGAACTTCTTCTTGCTCTTCAGACGCTGTTGCAGGTCTTCGCGGGCATCGCCCACCCATCCGGGCACGTTGATGAAGGCAAGGATATTCTTCTTCAGGTTTTTGTCGCGGTTCAAGCGGTTCAGCGACTCCAGGAAGACGTTGATGCCTTTGTTGTTGAACTCATAGCGTCCGCTGGTACCTACCAGCAGCGTGTCGTCGCCCAGGTTCGTGCCCAGCAGGCAGTTTGCCGTACGCAGTAGGGCGGCACGTGCACGTTTGCGCTTTCCGCTGAACGTGGTTCCCTTCGGTACGAAATCGTCCTCAAAGCCATTCATCAGCACAACGTCGGCCGGCTTGTCGAGCAGCTCTTTGCATTCGTTGTTGGTTATCTGGCTCACCGTGGTGAAACAGTCCACGTAGTGTGCGGTCTGTTTTTCGATGGAATGTTTGGACTGCATGTTGAGTTCTCCTGCCATTTGGTCGCCGTTGTAGGCGAAGAGGTAATCGTAGAGGGGTTTTCCGTTTCCGGCGATGGAGCGTCCGATGGACGTGGCGTGTGTGGTGAAGATGGTGGCTATCTCGGGTACGGCGCTTTGCAGATAGAGGGCGCCCATACCGGTCATCCACTCATGTGCCTGATAGACCACTTTGTCTGTTTCCATCAGGTTGTAGCGGTAGAAGCTTTCCACCACTTTTCCGGCGGCATACGAGAACATGGAGGCTTCGTCATAGTCGCCGTACGCATGCAGCGAATCTACTTGGAAACGGTTCCACATTTCGGTATAAATCTCATTCTTCTGTGCGAAAAACGGTTGAAAATCAACCAGTATAACAATCGGAGCGCCCGGAATATTCCAGCGTCCTACACGGACGGAAAGGTTATCTTTTTCAGCAGCATGCTTTCTCCATGCCGCACAAAGGTTGTCGGACTCGATAAACAAAGGATTCTCTCTTCCTTGCCAGAAATCCGGTCCTATAAAAAACAATCTATCATGAAATTTTGCCTGCAACGTATTTGCTCGCGTAGACAAAACTGTGTAGATACCGCCAACCTTATTGCATACTTCCCAACTCGATTCGAAGATGTAATCGGGGGTTAACAGTGCTTTTGTCATATTACTTTTAATATCTATTACTTTATTTCGGCTGCAAAATTACATATTATTCTTTGAAAAATAGCCTATTAATCAAAAAAACTAATGAAATATAGATAAACAATCGTTTGCGGTATGAGATAAGGAATCGGAAAATCAATCTGCAAATGCTCCATAAAGGGGCTGATTGCATAGCTGACGGGATTACAAAAAAAGGCTCATTTATACGTAACTTTCAAAATTTGAGCGAGATACATTATTGGGCAATTGCCTATAAAGCAGATGACCGCAGATAGAATCAATCTAATCTGCGGTCATCCCCAAAATCTATGTCATTCTATGTTATTCTCTGCTATTCTATGTTCCTTATACCAGGAAGGTAGCCACCAGTGCCAAGATAGCATAGAACTCCGGAAGAGCTGCGTAAATCATCGTGTTGGTCTGCACGTCGTGTCCTTGTGACACACCTACGATACCGTTTGCGCAGACTTGTCCCTGACGGATAGCCGAGAACAAGCATACCAGTCCTACGCCCAGTCCTACACCGAACCACAGCGCACCCGTCTCAGCCGTCACCTTACCGAAATGGAGCAGGAAAGCCAAGAAACCGTAAAGACCCTGCGTAGCGGGAAGTGCAGAAAGAATCATGTAACCTGCCGACTTGGAGGGATCTTTCTTCAGAGCACCTTCTGCGGCATTACCGGCAATTGTTGTACCATAACAGCTGCCGATACCGGCAAGACCCAACATGAGGCCCATTCCTAAATAACCTAATAATTCGTTCATAATGTTTTCTTCGTTTTATATTTGTTTATTATTTCTATATTGTTTTATCTCTTAAAGGATTGATATCCTGTTTATTTCTTAAAAGGTTTATATTGCAAACCTTTTCCTTGATAACCGGCATTCTTGAAATATTCCACAAACGTCAGACGCAACGGATGCACAAACGCACTCAAGCAAGACATGGCGATGTTCAGCGTATGGCCCACCAGGATGATCAGCCCGAAACCGATCCAACCGAACACGGCAGACACGCCTTCCGTTCCATCCACCACCATCAGTGCCAGATTGTTGAACGTCTGTCCCAGCATACCGCCTGCCAGACCGAGGGCAAACAGACGGATGTACGACAACGTATCGCCCAGCAGTCCGGACGCCATGTTGTAAGTGTCCCACAGTCCTGCGCCGATATTCACCAGCACGTTACGGCGAAGGTTGTTCAGCAGGTAGATGCCTACCGCTCCCACACCGGCCACGGCTATGAATGCCCATTTGGACACCTCTGCCGGAATGATGCTGAGGAAAGAAAGCGTACCCACTACGACACCTCCCACGATAAACAGCCACCATCCCCATGCGCTCAGCGACTCCTTGAAGCCGTAGAACACCGTACTGTTGATGGCCTTCACCGTCATGGCTATCGAGATGTGGACCACGCCGATTCCAAGCGCCAGTATCATCTGCTTGTCATACGTCGAACCGAACAGTTCCACGTTGCCTGCGATGATGAAGTTCTTCAGGTTCTGAGGCAAGTCGGAGTCGATCAGGCTCATGCCGAAGAACGTCCCCAAGAAGGCTCCGAAGACCGTTGTGAATATACCCAAGGTAATCACCAGATTCATCATGCCTGCCATCTCCTTACCCAGCTTCTTCTTCAGCAAGAAGCCCAGCAGGATCAGAATCAGACCGTACCCGGCATCGCCCATACAGAATGCAAAGAACAGCGAGAAGAACGGAGCCACAATCGGTGTCGGGTCGAAATCCGTGAAACTGGGCATACCGTACATCTTGGTCAGCACCTCGTACATGCGTGTAAAGGCGTTGTTCTTGAGTTTCACAGGCACGTCGTCCTCACGGGTCGCATTTCTGGACTCGTAGTACACGCAGCTCTCGTCGAGATACTTCTTCAGCTCTTCTTCCTGATCGGCAGGCACCCAGCCTTCCAGCAGGGCAACTGCTCCTTCGGCAACTTCCTCGCTGCTCAGCTTCACCTTCATCCAGTCGATCTCGCCGTATAGCTTGCTTTCGCCCTCTTTGAGTGTAGCGTAGTTTGCCTTGCAGAATTGCTTCAGGTCTTCGTCCGCTTGCCGCAGGGCTTTCTCGTTCTCCGCCTTGCCGGCTTTCAGTTCCGAAAGGTTCCGTGCCGGAAGCCGCAACGGGTCGATGTCCAGGGCCACAGGCGAACAGGTCACCGTCACAAACCGGATCAGATTGCCGTCATCGCCGACGATGATCGCGTTGTGCTCCTCTTCCCAAGCGGTATCATAGTCTTTCTTCGGACAGGCATAGAACTGCACGTGCCATCCTGCCGCCTCCAGCTTACGCACGACCTCCCAGTCGAAGTCGCCCCAGACTTCCATCTGGTCGATCTCCTTGTCGAGGACGGACGCCTGCTGGTTCAGATTCTGAATCCGGTTCTTCAGGTCTTCGTACTGCTGCACCAGCGCATCGGGCGCCAGTTCGCTGTGCACATGCTCGTCCGGCTGTTTGTCCGCCAAGAGGAACATCGACTGAAGCACACCTTTATAGAGAGTCTGCTTGCGGAGTATCAGTTGCAGCGAGTCGTCCATTTCGCCCCACTGCTTCTCTACCACGTGCACCACTCCCAGTTCCCTGATCCGCTCCAGGAACATTTCATACTCCTTATGATAGACAAGGAATGTCAGCTTCTTCATTTTTGTAATCATGCCTCTGCCTCCTTCCTGCTTTCCTGATGGGATTTCATGATTTTCTGCGACGATTTGGAGAGGTTTTCCTCATCCTCCATGAAGCGCTTGATCTTTCGCAGAGCATCCTGATAGCCAGGAATCTGCACTTTCTCAAAAAGATTCACCTTTTGGGTGGTCTTCTTACGTGCATGTTCCAGCAAGCCCAGCTTGGCGACGATGAACTCCCGTTCGACAGCCGTATGCGCCAGTGTCTTGAGCAGATATACCCCATCCGCATACCACTTGGGCGCATTGAACAGGCTGTATGGCCGTATCTCGAAATCCACGCTTTCGAGCAACGGTACCCGCACGCCGGCAATCTTCTTCACCCCGAGATGGACATCGTTGACCCTGATCAGCGATGGGTCGAACTCATTCCAAAGGGCAAACATTGCTTCATAGGCCTGGATTTCCCGTTCCAACTTCTCGTCCAGCACGGCAGCTTCCGACTTGCAGCGCTTCACTTCCATGCGCAGCGCGCTCTCCTTGTTCTTGATGATAGGCAGAGTACGCACCCGCACCTTCAGTTGCTTTTCCAGCTGCTGGAGAGAGGTTTTGTTATATTGAAACTTAATCATACGAAACTAATTATTAAAGATTGGATTTCTCTCATTTCGGCCAATACTGGTCCACGAGTTCCTTCTTGATGTTCACCTCTTCGGGACGGAAGTACTGACCGAACAGGCTCCACGCCACGTCGAGCATCTCCGTCGTGTCGAGGTTGACGTCAATGGCAAGCAATTGGTTGGAATAATCCTTGGCAAAGGCAAGCGTACGTTCGTCGTAGTTCGTCAGGTCGAAACCGTTCTCCAGCTTGGTCTTCGCATTGGCGGCATCGGCATACAGACGCACGGCGGCATTCATCACCTGCGGGTGGTCCTTACGCGTCTTCTTTCCCGTAACGAGCTGTTTCAGACGAGACAACGAGCGGAACGGGTCGACGATGACCTTGCCTATGTCCGTGTCGCGGCGCAAGAAGAGCTGTCCCTCCGTGATGTATCCCGTATTGTCGGGCACGGCATGTGTGATATCGCCTCCGGACAGGGTCGTCACCGCGATAATCGTGATGGAACCGCCGCTGGGGAACTGCACTGCCTTCTCGTAGATCTTCGCCAAGTCCGAATAGAGCGAACCGGGCATGGAGTCTTTCGAAGGGATCTGGTCCATACGGTTGGACACGATAGCCAACGCGTCGGCGTAGGAGGTCATATCGGTCAACAGTACCAGCACTTTCTCGTTGTTCTTCACTGCGAAATACTCAGCTGCCGTCAGTGCCATGTCCGGAATCAGCAGACGCTCAACGGGCGGGTTCTCGGTGGTGTTCATGAAGCTGACGATGCGGTCGAGCGCACCGGCATTGGAGAACACGTTCTTAAAATAGAGGTAGTCGTCGTTGGTCATACCCATACCGCCCAAGATGATCTTGTCGGTTTCGGCACGGAGCGCCACGTTCGCCATCACCTGGTTGAAAGGCTGGTCGGGGTCGGCAAAGAAGGGAATCTTCTGTCCGGACACCAGCGTGTTGTTCAGGTCGATGCCTGCGATACCGGTTGCAATCAGCTCGGACGGCTGTTTGCGTCGTACGGGGTTCACAGACGGTCCGCCGATCTCCACTTCCTCTCCCTCAATGGCAGGTCCGCCATCGATCGGGTCACCGAAAGCGTTGAAGAAGCGTCCGGCAAGCTGCTCGCTCACCTTCAGCGTAGGCGACTTGCCCAGGAATACAATCTCTGCATTGGTGGGGATACCTTCCGTACCCTCGAACACCTGCAAAGTCACGTCGTCACCGGCAATCTTCACCACCTGGGCGAGTTTGCCGTTCACGGTTGCCAGCTCGTCATACCCCACCCCCGTCGCTTTCAGCGAACAAGTGGCTTTCGTTATCTGAGTGACCTTAGTATATATCTTTTGAAATGCTTTTGTTGCCATCTTATTCTTAAAGTTATGCTTTACGTTCTTCTATCAATTCCTGCAACTGCTTGCGGAATCCTTCGTACTCCTCGGACTTGAACCTTGAGTAGTTCATCTGCTTGCACACGTTGATCATTTTCTTGAAGTACTCCATCACTTCATTGAAGTTGTCGAACTCAAATTCCGTATGGCAGATGTCGATGATCATGTTCAGAATGTCCTCCTGACGTTCCATCGGCGTCACGGCGTCAATCTCGTCGAAGGCATCCTGTTGCAGGATCACGAAGTCGATCAGTTCCGACTTCCAGAAGATCACGTGATATTCCACGGGCACACCGTCGTCGCCGAGGATGTTGATCTGTTCGGCAATCTCCTTTCCGCGTTGCAGGCGGTTCTTGATTTCGTTCACCTTGCCGATCCATTCGCCGTTGATATGTTGCTTGATATACTCCTCAAATTCAGGATATTCGATATACTTGGAGTAGGAGTCGATCGGGTTCACGGCAGGATAACGTTTCTTGTCCGCACGGTCCTGTTCGAGGGCATAGAAGCAGCGTGCCACCTTCTTCGTGTTCTCCGTCACCGGCTCTTTCAGGTTACCGCCGGCAGGCGACACCGTACCGATGAAGGTGATGGAACCCGTCTTGCCGTTGTTCAGCACCACGTATCCGGCACGCCCGTAGAAGTTGGATATGATGGAAGACAAGTCCATCGGGAACGCATCCGGTCCGGGCAGCTCCTCCATACGGTTCGACATCTCACGCAATGCCTGCGCCCAACGCGAAGTGGAGTCTGCCATCAGCAGCACCTTCAGTCCCATGCTCCGGTAGTACTCTGCAATCGTCATGGCCGTATATACCGACGCCTCACGGGCAGCCACAGGCATGTTCGAGGTGTTGGCGATGATGATCGTACGCTCCATCAGCTTGCGTCCCGTATGCGGGTCCACCAGTTCGGGGAACTCCGTAAAGATCTCCACAACCTCGTTGGCACGCTCACCACAGGCGGCAATGATCACGATGTCCGCTTCCGCCTGCTTGGAGATGGCATGCTGGAGCACGGTCTTTCCCGTACCGAACGGGCCGGGGATGAATCCCGTACCGCCTTCCACGATGGGGTTCACCGTGTCGATCACGCGCACACCCGTTTCCAGCAGTTTGAAAGGACGCGGTTTCTCCTTATAGTTTGTCATGGCGCGTTTCACGGGCCATTTCTGTATCATGTTCACCGGTACGTCGTTACCCGCTTCGTCGGTCAGCACGGCGATGGTATCCTCGATGGCATACTCACCTTCTGCCACGATCGACTTCACGGTGCAGACACCCTTCTGCGTGAAAGGCACCATGATCTTCAGGGGCTGGAAGTTCTCGTCCACCTGTCCGAGCCAGGCAGCGGCTTCCACCTTGTCGCCCACCTTCACCAGCGGCACGAAATGCCACTTGCTTTCCTTATCCAGCGGATAAGTATACTGACCGCGTTTCAAGAAGACGCCGTCCATTTTGTCGAGGTCATTTTGCAGACCGTCATAGTTCTTCGAAAGCATACCCGGGCCCAATGTCACCTCAAGCATGTGTCCGGTAAATTCGGCTTCGGCGCCCACCTTCAGTCCGCGCGTGCTCTCGAACACCTGCACGTACACATGGGTACCTACCACCTTAATCACCTCCGCCATCAGTCGGTCGCCTCCGGTCGAGATGTAGCAAATCTCGTTCTGTGCCACCGGCCCGTCAACGACGAGGGTTACCATGTTGGCTATAACGCCATTAACAGTTCCTTTTGTTGCCATATAATCATGTTATTTGTTTTATCTGAATTCTGCGGGAATCTTCACTTCGTCCTTCAGCGTGGCTATGATGCTGCGGAACATCCGATTACCCTTTTCCTTATCCAACGAAATCCACCGTTCTATCATCTCCAGTTGCAGCAGGAAGACGAAGAGGCGCTCTATCGTGAAATAATCGAAGAAAGAGGCTTCCTCCATCCATTTCCAACGCAGCTGGTCTATCTTCTTCTCCCTTTCCAGCAGTTCGGCGGTTTCGCTGATCTTCACCAACTGCTCCAAGATGTCCACTTCCCCCGCCAGTCCGAAGTCGCGCGAAGTCGACGTGCGCAAAGCCTCGCACACCTCCGTATCGCCCACGATCAGCGGCGCCACGTCCATCTTGAATTTCCGTGCCGTCAGTGCCACCAGTATATTGTTCATCGTCATGTTGAACTCAAACCAAGAAGATACGAAACGGTTCCCACATTTCATGGCATAGCCGTAGTAGAGTGCGGCCAGACGGTCTTCGTGCAAGAAGCCCTCTTCGGCAGGAGTTGCGAAATATTCGGAAATGAACGTAGAGAGATAGGAAGGAAATGCAGAATCGGGCACCTCGTCACCCTCTTTCAGCAACGAGATGACCTCCAACAGTTGCTCTGCGGAGTACACTCCACGGGGATCGATAGCCGCATCCCGGTCTGCCAGCAGCTTCAAGACGTTCGCATTGTCAAACTTCAAGTAAAACAAGTCGACCAGTCTTTTGTCTTCGTCCGACAGGCTCGGATACAGTTCCGTTTTGAAATCAGCTACCGTATAGCTCAGCTTACTGTCCTCCAGCGTAAGTTCAGGCAAACCGGCCACCAAGTAGTAATAGCATTTACTCATATCCAGTGCAGATTTTTAGAAGAGCATTTCCACTAACTGCGGACGCAGGAATTCTTTGAAATAGTTCATGAACTCTTCTTCACCGAAATTCACCTTATAAGAACCGTCGGCGGGCGAAACCGAGAACAGAGCCTTGTTGCCGTTCACCTGCTCGATGCTCACGCCTTTGTCCAACAAATCCTTTGCCTGTGCGGCGAAATAGTTCTTCAGTCCTTCCGCATCGTCGGTAGAGATGACGATCGGCTCGTTCACGCTCCATTTGGAGGCCAGTGCCACGATAAATGCGTTCAGGTAGTTTTTGTCGGCAGCGAAAGCCTTTACGTCAGCCGTCACGATCTTGTCCGTCACCAGAGTGGCGATTTCAGACTTCAACGCGTTCACGGCCTGTCCGGCAAACAGTTTCAGTTCCGACTTGGTATTTTCCGCCAGTTCATCGGCAGACTTGCGTGAAGCAGCCACAATTGCTTCGGCCTCCTTACGAGCGTCTTCCACAATTTTCTTGGCTTCATCTTGAGCGTTAGCGATAAGTTTCTGAGCCTCGGCATTGCCTTTCTCGACTCCTTCACGGTAAATCTTATCAGTTAACTCTTGAATTTTGTTTTCCATATCTACAGGAATTATTTTAATAATTATATAATTGCGATTTTTTCCTCTCTTATTAGATTCGACCTCAAAAGTAGTAAAATCCCTTAGATAAAAAGAAGAAAGAAGAAAATAAAAACAAGATAACCGCTAAAAAAAGTTTTTTATCCTCTTTTTATTCCTTAATAATACAAATGAAGCGACAAAACAAAGAAAATATGGCGGGAAAAGTAAAGCAAGAGATTCCGAAGGAGTTATTGGGTAACCCTTTTTGGGGTGCGAGAGCTTCCTCTTTCCATTATCAATTATTAAATTCCTAAAAGAAATTGAAGTATCTTTCCATTGTCAATTATCAATTGTAATTGTCAA
>NZ_CAJUHF010000010.1 GCF_910585845.1 uncultured Bacteroides sp.
TTGATAGCTTTAATTTTATTCCCTTAAATAAGCTGGTATAGTCTATAGATAAAGGCGTTTTGCATATTGGGTTGCCCCAAAAGTGACGAAGAACCAATAAATACTATATTTCACTCCTCACATCTTTCACCTAATCATTAACAATATAGTATACAGATATTTATGGTGAAACATCTTGTAAGTCATTGTTGTTCTACACCTCTATCAGGATAAGTTCTCCCTTGGAGTTTTCGGCAAGCATGTCCACACGGTTATACTTGTCGTACTCATCTTCCTGGTTGCTTTCACTTTCAAGGAGGTTTTGGATGACGATCTTTTCATTCAACAGTGTGGTCAACAAGCCTTCAAACACACTGAAATTTGCCTTGTTACGGATCAGGCATTTCATCGCCCAATCGAAGCGGATTATCTGGTTGCTGTTTCCGGCCATATTCTTAATTCTCAAAAAGATTGATTATGACAAAAGTAGACAAAATAATATAGAGTTCCAAGAAAACAGATATCTTCTCATTAAAGCTAAGGTTTAGCAGCGTAAACGTGAGCTTTAGTCACCTCAAGGTCAAGGTGAAAGGATGATGCAGGTTAAAACAATTTCATTAGATCCATTGCCAAAAACTCCTCCGCTCCGATACCGCCGTCACCGACAACGAATGAAGCTGTAGGATTGAACTGTTGTCTGAATTTATCCAATCCTTCCGTCCGCTTCTCGGCATTGCTTTTGACTTCGATGGCAACAACAGAACCTTTTTTACGAAGTACGAAATCCACCTCGTCATTACGTTCACGCCAGTAGAATATCTCTAAACGGTGGATAAATGCTTGGCTGGCCAAATAAGCACCGATTCCCGACTCGAAGATACGTCCCCACGTCTTACGATCGGTGACGGTTACTCTCTTTTAAGCTGCGGACAGCCGCCCAACAATTTGAGATCCATGCACTGTTCATTGTCGGAACATTATCGGCAGAAAAGAATTGATAAGGGATTTCCAAGTCCTTCAACACTTGTTTCACAACTGTAGATTTACCGACCTGACGTGCCCCATAACAACTTGAATGAACCTTCGTTGTTCTTCGAGTCTACACTTAATAGTTTGATATTCTGACCTTTTATACATGACATTACATTTTACGCAGTGGATTGCGTATTTTTACGCAGTAAAAATATAAATGAAAATCATGAGAATCTCACACCGGCAGGATAAAGAAAAGATTTTTTCTTTAGAAAAAAGAGAGAGAAGCGAGACAGTGGACTCACACGTATTTGCAATGAAACCAAAACTAAATGGTTGAACAATCTATTTTATCGTAATCTTTATGAGTACCCACCCAACGGATGAATATGTAACCTATCGTAAACTTAACAGGTTGATCCTTCACCATAAGCACTTATTACCTAAGCACTTGATAAAAAGGTGAAAGATGTGAACGGTGAAAAGCCATTCAAAAAAGCATAGGGAGATAGTATAAAAAAGCACATTGGACAACCGACCTGAATGGAAGGTCTTGCCACCAATGCGCTTTTCTTTATCACCCGGATATCGGTTGCTTTCTTATTTCAACAGGCTTTCCGGATCCAGATGGTCAGCTTCAATATCCTTGAAGTAACGATAAGTACCTACTTTCAGTTCTTCGGTAGCCGCATCGTCGCAGATGATGATACCCTTTTCGTGCATCTGCAGGGCACTAATGGTCCACATCTGCATCACAGGACCTTCTACTGCATGATAAAGCGCACGTGCCTTATTGTGTCCATTGACAATGATCATTACTTCTTTAGCGGCAAGCACAGTGCCTACACCCACCGTAAGAGCCGTTTTAGGCACTTTGTTCACGTCGTTGTCGAAGAAGCGGGAGTTGGCGATGATGGTATCTGTCGTCAAGGTCTTCTGGCGTGTACGTGAAGACAATGAAGAACCCGGCTCATTGAAAGCGATGTGGCCGTCAGGTCCGATGCCGCCCATAAAGAGGTCGATGCCACCGTAAGACTTGATTTTCTCTTCGTAACGCGCACACTCAGCATCCAGGTCGGCAGCATTGCCATTCAAGATGTTGGTATTCTCCGGCTTGATGTCGATGTGGCTGAAGAAATTGTTCCACATGAAGGAGTAATAGCTTTCGGGATGCTCTTTGGGCAATCCTACATACTCATCCATATTGAAAGTAACTACGTTCTCAAAGGAAACAATACCTTTCTTGTTCAGGTCGATCAGTTCCTTGTACATGCCAAGCGGTGACGAACCGGTAGGACAACCCAATACAAAAGGTTTTTCGGGCGTAGGATTAGCCGCCTTGATTTTTGCAGCCACATAATGTGCAGCCCACTGAGATACGGATTGATAATCCGGTTGGATAATTAGTCTCATTGTAAATGTCTTTTTATAAGATTAATAAACATGTTTTTTTAACAACTGTGGTTAACGGACAAGGAGCCATGCGGCTCCCTGATCCCTAACTCTTAAGCATTATCTGCCCTGTCTTTCTTCAGGCGTTCTGCCATAGAACGTGCCAGATGTTCGCATTGCTCGTAAGTGATGTCTTTCATCGCCTGCTTCATCTCGACCGGATCAGCCACGATTTCAAACTTGCTCTTCTCGGCAAATTCAGCCATACGCTTCACCGCAGCCCCTGCCCAAGTGAACGAACCGAAATAGCCTAAATAACGGCCCTTTACCTCGCGCAACAATATCTTGGACAGCAACGCATCCACCTCCGGATAGATTTGATTGCTGTAGGTAGGACTACCGACGATCAGTCCACGGTATTTGAAGATGTCTGCAAGGATGTAAGAAGGATTGCTCTTGCTTACGTTGTGCATCACGATATTCTTGATGCCTTGTGCCGAAAGTTCGGCAGCAATGGCTTCCGCCATCTGTTCCGTATTCCCATACATAGAGCCATAGGCTATCACAACGCCCTCTTCGGTGGCATAACGGCTCAGTTTATCATAAATGCCTACTACCTTGCCAATGCAATCCGTCCATACAGGTCCATGAGTGGAACAAATGGTCTTGATGGGCAGTCCGCCTAATTTCTGCAAAGCTTTCTGCACCGGAGAACCGTATTTGCCCACAATATTGGAGTAATAACGCACCATCTCGTCCCAATAACGGTCCGTATTGATGCGTGTATCGAGGAAACCACCATCTAAAGTACCGAAGCAACCAAATGCATCGCCGGAAAAGAGCACGCCTTCCGTCTCGTCGAAAGTCATCATCGTTTCGGGCCAATGCACCATCGGTGTCAGGTAGAAGCGCAGCTTATGATGTCCCAGTGCCAGAAAGTCTTCGTCCTTCACGATATATCTTTCTCCCGTCACCCCATAATATCCCTCTATCATGCCGAAAGTCTGCTTGTTACCCACGATAACAATATCCGGATAATGCTGTTTGATCAGACGGATAGAACCGGAATGGTCGGGTTCCATGTGATTGATTATCAAATACTGGATGGGGCGGTTGCCGATAATGCTTTTGATCTTGCGAAGATAGGTTTCGAAAAAACAAGCATCCACTGTATCAACCAATGCCACGGTTTCATCATCTATAAGATAAGAGTTGTAGGACACCCCGTAAGGCAACGGCCACATCCCTTCAAACAGATGTTTGTTGCGGTCGTTCACTCCTACGTAGTGTATTTTACCTTTGATCAGTGTCTTTTGATCCATAATACTTCTTTATTTAGATTGATTCCACATTTAGAGCCTGTTTAAATTTTATTCAGTCTTCTTTTGAGAGTTCTTTTTGAGGATGTTTTTCTGTTTTTATGAGGAGCATAGCGGGCTATGTGACGAATAAAAAGAGGAAAACAGACCGAAAAGAAACTCTAAAGAAGCTGAATAAAAAACTTTTTGAAGAAAATTTAAACAGGCTCTTATATTGCTGCAAAAATAAGTTTTTTTTCTCACATATCATATTTCTTTCCCTGATAAGCACCAAGCTGACGCATTCTTTTTTGCAGGCGGTGGTTGAATTCATAATTTTTCACGCCCCAGTCTGGTGCGATCAGCAGTTCTTTAGGTGACTGTGAAACAAAACGTTCCAACACCAAATCAGGGCGGAGATGTTCGATGTAATCCACTACCAAGTCAATATATTCTTCCACGCTGAAAAGGTGGAAGTCTTCGGGATGCTGTTCGTATTCATGCGCCATGCGGGTACCTCGTATCAGTTGCAACTGGTGCATCTTCAACGTGGAAAGGGGCAGGCGCGACAGGACGGATGCCTGTGCCACCAGAGCTTCGTGCGACTCTCCCGGAAGCCCCAGTATGATGTGCCCGCCAGTCAGTATGCCGCAGGCTGCCGTACGTTCCACGACATCCACCGTATCGCGGTAAGTATGTCCGCGGTTGATGCGGCACAACGTGGCGTCGTCGGTACTCTCTATACCGTATTCAACAAGCAGGAACGTATGTTTGTTCAATTCTTCCAGGTAGTGCAACAGGCTGTCCGGCATGCAGTCCGGGCGGGTGCCTATGACCAGCCCTACGACATCGGGCACTGCCAGCGCCTCTTCATACTTCCGCTTCAACGCCTCCAGTTCGCCATAGGTATTGGTATATGCCTGGAAGTAGGCAAGGTATTTCATTTCGGGGTATTTGTGTGCGAAGAAGAGTTTTCCCTCTTCCAGTTGCTGCGTGACCGTTTTTCCGGTGCTGCAATATTCGGGATTGAAAGTCTGGTTGTTGCAGTAGGTGCAGCCGCCATTGCCTTTAGAGCCGTCTCGATTGGGACAAGTGAATCCGGCGTTGAGTGATATTTTCTGTACTTTATACGGAAAATAGCGTTTCAGAAAGAGTGGAAACTCATTGTATAATATCGGAGTAGCATTCATATCTCAACTATTTAAGTACAAAAATAGAATTTTTCTTCGGGATATCAGGGCAAATCAGGCACAAAGAGCCATATTTTATTTTTTATGACTATCTTTGCCATTCAAAGAAATCAATCAGAATTATGAAACAGCTAAGTATTGCAATTCTCATTTGCCTCTGTGCATTGACAAGTTTCGCACAAGGCAAACAAGCACTTGACTTAAAAGACATTGTATCGGGAAAATTCCGTGCGGAAAACATCTACGGGGTGATTCCCATCCCCGGAGACGGAGAACACTATTCGCAAATGAATGCGAAAGGCACTCAGATCATCAAATATTCTTTCAAGACAGGAAAACAGGTGGAAGTACTGTTTGATGCGGCCACAGCCCGCGAATGTCCTTTCAAGACGTTCGACAGCTACAGCTTTTCGCCGGACGGCAGCAAACTGCTGATCGCCACTCAAACGGAACCCATCTACCGCCGCTCCTACACTGCCATACATTATATATATAGCCTGAGACGAAACGTCAATGGAGAAATCAACAATGTAGTGGAAAAACTGTCCGACGGCGGACCGCAACAAGTTCCGGTCTTCTCACCGGACGGAACAATGGTTGCCTTCGTGCGGGACAACAACATCTATCTGGTGAAGTTCCTGTATGGCAACAGCGAAAGCCAAGTTACGGAAGACGGCAAACGCAACGCCGTGCTGAACGGTATTCCCGACTGGGTGTATGAGGAGGAGTTCTCGTTCAATTGTGCGCTGGAGTTCAGCGCAGACAGCAAAATGCTGGCATACATCCGTTTTGACGAGACGGAGGTTCCTTCCTATAGTTTCCCGCTCTTTGCCGGAAGCAAACCTCACTACTCTGCTTTAGAGAAATATCCCGGCGAGTATGTCTACAAATATCCGAAGACCGGTGAAGTCAACTCCAAAGTATCCGTACACACCTTTGACATCAAGTCGAAAGTGACCCGAAAGATGCAAGTGCCCCTGGATGCCGACGGCTACATCCCACGCATCCGTTTCACGCAAGACCCCAACAAGCTTGCCATTATCACCCTGAACCGCCATCAGAACCAACTGAACATGTATTTCGGCGATCCGCGTTCCACAGTCTGCAAGCAGGTACTGCGCGACGAAAGTGATGCTTACATCAAGGAGAACGTCTTCGACAACATAATCTTCTACCCCGAAAACTTCAGTTACCTGAGTGAAAAGAGCAGCTACAACCATCTGTACTGGTACAGCATGGGCGGCAACCTGATCAAGCAAGTCACCTCCGGAAAGTATGAAGTGAAGGATTTCTTAGGCTGGAGTGCCGACGACAACTGTTTCTACTACACCAGCAACGAAGAAAGCCCACTCCGCCAGGCCGTGTACAAGGTGGACCGCAAAGGAAAGAAAACCCGCCTCTCGGCACAGGCAGGCATCAACAGTGCCCAGTTCAGTACGGACATGAAGTACTACATGAACCGTTATACCAACCTGAGCACCCCTACCGTCATCACACTGAACGACAACACCGGCAAGGTGCTGACTACGTTGGTGGACAACGCCCAACTGAAACAGACCTTGGCAAAATATAACCTGCCGCAGAAAGAGTTCTTTACTTTCCAAACGCAAGACGGCGTATCGCTGAACGGATGGATGATGAAACCGACGGATTTCTCCGCATCGAAGAAGTATCCCGTATTGCTCTATCAGTATAGCGGTCCTGGCTCGCAACAGGTGCTCGACAGCTGGAGCATCAGTTGGGAAACCTATATGGCAAGCCGCGGTTTCATCGTAGTCTGTGTAGACGGACGCGGAACCGGCGGACGCGGTGCGGAATTCGAGAAGTGCACCTACCTCAATCTGGGCGTGAAGGAAGCGAAAGACCAGGTGGCTACAGCCCTCTATATGGGTGGCCTGCCCTACGTGGACAAGAACCGCATCGGCATCTGGGGATGGAGCTTCGGCGGATACATGACCATCATGAGCATGAGTGAAGGTACGCCCGTCTTCAAAGCGGGAGTTGCCGTAGCCGCCGTGACCGATTGGAATTACTACGACACCATCTACGGCGAGCGCTTCATGCGTACCCCGAAAGAGAATGCCGAGGGATATAAGAACTCCTCCGCCTTCACACGTGCCGATAAGCTGCATGGCAACCTGCTGTTGGTTCATGGCATGGCGGACGACAACGTCCACTTCCAGAACTGCACGGAATATGCCGAACACTTGGTGCAACTGAACAAACAGTTCGATATGCAGGTCTACACCAACCGCAACCACGGCATCTATGGTGGCAATACCCGCTATCACCTTTATACGAAACTAACCAACTTTTTTGAGAAAAACCTGTAATCAGCGGACGCTGACCAACTATCATCTAATATCATGAGAGTACGTAAACCCGAATGGCTCAAGATAAGTATAGGAGCCAACGAACGATATACCGAGACGAAACGCATCGTAGAATCTCACTGTCTGCACACGATTTGCAGCAGCGGACGCTGCCCCAACATGAGTGAGTGTTGGGGCAAAGGGACTGCCACCTTCATGATAAGCGGCGACATCTGTACCCGCTGCTGCAAGTTCTGCAACACCGCAACGGGTGTCCCCCTTCCGCTGGATCCTGCCGAACCTAACCATGTGGCGGAATCCATATCCCTGATGAAGCTGTCGCACGCAGTCATCACTTCGGTAGACCGTGACGACCTGCCGGACTTGGGAGCCGCGCACTGGGCACAGACTATCCGTGAAATCAAGCGACTGAATCCCGAAACGACCATCGAAGTGCTCATCCCGGACTTCCAGGGGAAGGAGGAGCTGATAGCCCAAGTGATAGAAGCCCGTCCGGATATCATATCCCACAACATGGAGACGGTGAAACGCATCACCCCGCTGGTGCGCAGTGCTGCCAAGTATGATACGAGCTTGAAGGTGATACGCCAGATAGTCGACAGCGGGACAACCGCTAAATCGGGCATCATGGCGGGTCTGGGCGAAACTCCCGAAGAAGTGGAAGAGCTGATGGACGACCTGCGGCAGGCAGGGTGCCACATCCTGACCATCGGACAATATCTGCAACCCTCGTTCAAGCATTATCCGGTAGCCGAATACGTTACTCCCGCACAGTTTGCCGCATACAAGGAGATTGGTCTGGCCAAGGGATTCGACCAGGTAGAGAGCGCTCCATTGGTGCGCTCGTCCTATCATGCCGAGAAACAAATCAGATATTATAAAAAAGAGGTAGAATGAGAAAACAATTGCTCAGGTTTATTTGTTACCTATAAGATAACGACAAAATAATCGCCAGCAATGTCAAGAAAAGGAGTTCTATCATCTAAGTATAATATGTCTTTGGGGTTCATCCCTGTCATTGTATCTATCGTACTATGCAAATTTATAGCACAAGACATCTCTATCTACACCAGTACAAGTGTAGGGATAATTTATAGTCTATATACGTTTTGGGACCGCAATGAGACGATTCCCAACTTCACGCTCTACGGCACTACCGGCATGTTCCTGTTGCTCACTGTCACCACTCTCCTGTTTGGCGACATCTGTGCTCCCGACATGCTGCCTCTGACGTTGGAAATCAGCACGCTCATACCGTCGGTCATCATTTTCCTGAACCGGAAAAGGCTTCTTGCACGCCGCTTCCCGCATCCGAGGAGGTGCAGGATGCGGAATTTCACCCAAGGAGCGGAAGCCTCCATCGTCTCTTCACGGGTGGTAATCCTAATGGCTTTACTCCATTTCCTGACGATTCTCGTGGCGATTCTGCTGTTCAGTCCGCTGGATGATGCCGTCCAGAACATCCTGTTCTGCTTCTGTCCGCCCGCCGTATTCATCCTGAGCATATTGTTCAATCAGTTCGGTATCCTCTACTTCAACTCCATGATGAAGGATACGGCTTTCGTCCCCATCGTCAACACCAAAGGAGACGTCATTGGAAAGTGTCTGGCTACGGATGCCGTCAACCGGAAAAACAAATACATCAACCCCGTCATCCGCATCGCCATCTCCCACAACGGCATGCTCTATCTCCGCCCGCGCCCGCAACATTACACTCTCGAAGGGGGAAGAACGGACATACCGATGGAGTGCTACCTCCTATACAAAGAGACGCTGGAGCATGGCATTGTCCGCCTGATGAAGCAGACCTATCCGCAAATCCCGATCAAAGACTTGAAGTTCAATGTCCGATATCACTTCGAAAACCAGACGACAAACCGCCTGATCTACCTTTTCCTCATTGACATAAAGGATGAAAGGCTGCTGCACAACAAGCACACCAAAGACGGTAAACTCTGGACCTTTCAACAGATAAAGCAGAATTTAGGCAAGAACTTCTTCAGCAGCTGCTTTGAAAATGAATATGAGCACCTGAAAGAGGTTATTTATACAAAAGAAAAATACAAGGAATCTTAGAGAGGTCGGGCACTCTCCCCTGCCACTCTTTGACTGTTTTGGTCTTGATATACTCACCCTCGCACGTGATATTGGCGGCAATGCAGAGCTTGGTCTGCGGACGGCAGTTTTGCAAGATGTCTTCCACTATCTTATTGTTGCGGTAAGGCGTTTCGATGAAAAGCTGCGTCTGATGTTCGCCGTACACCCGCTGTTCGAGGGCTTTCAGCCGCTTGGCACGTTCACCCGGTTCGATGGGAAGATAGCCGTGGAAAGCGAAACTCTGCCCGTTGAATCCCGATCCCATAACGGACAGGATGATAGAAGAGGGGCCCACCAGCGGAACGACTTTCAGGTTCTTTCGTTGGGCAATGGCAACAACATCTGCTCCCGGATCGGCTACAGCCGGACAACCGGCTTCGGATATCACTCCCATAGACTGCCCTGACAGCAGCGGTTTCAGGTAACCGGAAATATCTTCGGGCGACGTATGCTTATTGAGCGGATAGAAAGTCAGCGTGTCAATGTCGATCTCCCTGTCCACCTTCTTCAGAAAACGGCGCGCCGAACGTACATCCTCCACTATGAAATGACGAATACCAAGTATGACCTCTTTATTATATGAAGGCAATACGGTTTCAATAGGGGTATCCCCCAACGTAACTGGCAAAAGATAAAGAGCGGGAAGCATGGGAATCTAAAAGTTTGATCAAACGAAAAAAATGGGAAAAATTAAAATCCGTATCTGTTTCATACCTGCTCCATAGTTTCTCCATGCTATAAAACACAGGAAAAATATGGAGCCGGCATGTTTCAAATGTAGTGTTGAAACGAGAATGAATGTCCTCGTTTACGGTTTAACCGTAAATGATGTTTCCATTCTCATCCTTATATTCATCCAACCCCTTTTCGTAAGTGGCCATAGCGCGCAGACTCATACCCACACTGGAGAAACCTCCGTCATGATAGAGGTTCTGCATAGTCACCTTACGGGTCAGGTCGGAGAACATCACGATACAGTAGTCGGCACATTCGTCTGCCGACGCATTGCCCAAGGGAGACATGCGGTTGGCAAAGTCGAACAACTTATCCATACCTTTCACGCCTGCACCGGCAGTAGTCATCGTCGGCGACTGAGAGATGGTATTGACACGCACATTGTGTTCGCGTCCATAGATGTAACCGAAACTGCGTGCGATAGACTCCAACAATGCTTTGGCATCAGCCATATCATTATAACCATAGAACGTGCGTTGTGCAGCTACATAGCTCAGTGCAAGAATGGAACCGTAGTCGGCAATCGCATTCAGTTTCTTGGCGGCTTGTATCATCTTGTGGAAAGAGATGGCGGAAATGTCGAGCGTCTTGTCCAGCATGTCGTAGTCCAGATCATCGTACGTGCGTTTCTTGCGGACATTCGGAGACATACCGATGGAGTGAAGCACGAAATCGATCTGACCTCCCAATACTTCCATCGAACGTCTGAATACATTTTCCAAATCTTCTACGCTGGTAGCATCGGCAGGAATCACTTCGCAATGCAACTTCTCCGCCAACGCGGATACTTCACCCATGCGCACTGCTACCGGAGTGTTCGACAATGTGATCACCGCACCTTCTTCTACGGCTTTTTCTGCAACTTTCCAGGCAATGGACTGCTCATTCAGAGCACCGAAAATAATACCTTTTTTTCCTTTCAACAAATTATAACTCATACCTATAATAATTAATAGCGGGACAAGGTTCGCAGGAAACAAACCGGCAAAACAGAGCCTGATCCGACGATTCCTTTGCGCCTTGCCTACTGATTTTGAGGCCGCAAAGATAGTGCAAAATGAACGTACCGCAAAATAAGCCCACCTATTTTTGAATGACAGGAATAGCTTTTGAGTTCTTTAGTTTTTGAGTTTTTAAGTTTTTGAGTTATCCTCATTAGGGTGCCAATTTACAAATTCATTAATTTAAAAACTCATCAGCTCACAAACTTAAAAACTCAAGAACTCATCAACCAAAAACTCAAATTCTGCCCCGAAATGCCGAAAGTACTGAAAGAAAAAGGAGAAAACCACAAAAAATACACCTAAACTAACAAATTGTACACATGGATTACACTAAAGCCCGATACTTTTGCATACGGTAAATAAAGAAGTTTTTTCATAATATTTATTTAAGGTTAGAATTAGGTTAGCTTGAATCAGTTGTTGCCTCTTCCGCAGTCCACTCGAGAGAACGGTATGCGGAAAGGCGACAATCAGAAGAAGGTGAAACTGGAAACCGACCGGAAAAAACCTTTTTATGCCGAAGCAAAGAATCATAAATCATCAATCATCAATTTAATATATAATACGGATGAACACATTTATCAGAAAATTATTAGTGCTTACTACACTAACCCTCCCCTTGCTCCCCGTTCAGAATACGGTGAAAGCACAAAACGAAGGTTATATAGATAACAGTATCTACAAGAACCTGCCTTTCGATATGCCGAAAGTAGAACAACCCTCATTCCCCGACTACACGGTCAGCATCACTGATTTCGGAGCCAAAGGGGACGGCATTGCACTGAATACCAAAGCCATTAACGATGCTATCAAGGCTGTCAATGCCAAGGGCGGCGGCAAGGTTGTCATCCCCGCAGGTATATGGCTGACAGGTCCTATCGAACTGTTGAGTAACGTCAATCTATACACCGAAATAAATGCAGTGGTATTGTTTACAGACGATTTCGAGGCTTATCCCATCATAAAGACCTCTTTCGAGGGATTGGATACCCGCCGTTGCCAGTCGCCGATTTCGTCATGGAATGCTGAAAACATCGCCATCACAGGACACGGCGTGTTCGACGGCTCGGGCGACAGCTGGCGACCAGTCAAGAAAGGCAAACTGACCTCCTCGCAATGGAATGCTCTGGTGAAATCCGGCGGCGTTGTCGATGCCTCCGGCAACATTTGGTATCCCACAGCCGGATCGCTGAAAGGCGCTATGGCGACCAAAGATTTCAACAACCCTGAGGGTATCAATACGGATGAAGAATGGAATGAAATCCGTCCGTGGTTGCGTCCGGTGCTGCTGAATATCGTGAAGGGCAAGAAGGTGCTGCTGGATGGCGTCACATTCAAGAACTCTCCCAGTTGGTGCCTGCATCCGCTGTCGTGTGAGCATATCACGATAAACAACGTGAAAGTATTCAACCCTTGGTATTCGCAAAACGGTGATGCACTGGATTTGGAATCCTGCAAGAACGCACTGATTATCAACAGCATCTTCGATGCAGGCGACGATGCCATCTGCATCAAATCCGGTAAAGACGAGGATGGCCGTAGACGTGGCGAACCTTGCCAGAACGTAATTGTCAAGAACAACACCGTACTGCACGGACATGGCGGCTTTGTCGTAGGAAGCGAAATGTCGGGCGGCGTGAAGAACGTTTATGTAACGGACTGTACTTTCTTGGGCACCGACGTGGGTCTACGCTTCAAGAGTACACGCGGACGCGGCGGTCTGGTGGAGGGTATCTACATCCACAACATCAACATGATCGACATCCCGAACGAAGCTCTGCTGTTCGACCTCTTCTACGGCGGCAAGGCAGCAGGTGAAGAGACGGAAGAAGAGCTGGCAGGCAGAATGCGGACGCCCGTTCCGCCCGTAACGGAAAAGACTCCTGCTTTCCGCGATATCCACATCAGCAACATCACTTGCAAAGGTGCCGGACGCGCCATGTTCTTCAATGGCCTGCCGGAAATGCCTATCCGTAATGTCTACGTGAAGGACGTGACTATCACCGAAGCCAAGGAAGGCATCGTTATCAGCCAGTCGGAAAACGTATCCATCGAAAACGTGAAAGTGGACGCCAAAGGCAAGACCTTGCAGGTTAAACGCGTGAAAGACCTGAAAGTGAACGGAAAGACTTACAACAATCAGACTGCCAAAGCCATAGATATCGCTCTATAACCGGAGCACGTCCTATGGCGGCAAGGCATGAATGAACCGGCAAACAGTCATACAGATTGCCTTGTGCCGCCCGTTTATCTACGCGGCACAAGGCGATCGTATTTTCGGATAGGACGCGCCGGATTGTAAAAAGTGCCAATCACTTCCCACAAAAAAGCCGGACGAAAGGGAATAACTCACAAAGATGACAGTATTTATGTCAAAATAGGAAAGGATTTACGTGAGGTTTGCAGTACATTTGCAGCAAACTTAGTAATATGATCATAACCATGAAAAAGAAAATCTTTACAGTATTGCTGTTATTGTGCGGACTTTCAGCTGTTGCAGAAGCACAAGAGGCAGAGAAAAGTTTTACAGTAGAAGTAAGTAACAATTGGAATAAGGCGAAAGCCGACGAACCGGTAGTAATCAAACTCAGCGAAATCAATCCTTCGTTTCGTGTACGCTCAGCAGTAGTCATGAACGGCAATGAGGAAATTCCTTCGCAACTGGATGATCTGGACGGCGACCGTCGCCCGGACGAATTGGCATTCGTCATCGACCTGCCGGCAAAGAACAAAAAAACACTGACCGTCACCCTCTCTTCCGCCAAAAGCGACAAGACCTATCCGGCACGCGTATTTGCCGAGATGCTCGTCAGCGACAAGAAAGGTAAGCATGTGCCTGTACATTCCGTAACCATTCCGGGCAGCAGCAACATCTACAACCAGATGCACCACCACGGCCCGGCTTTCGAATCGGAGCTGGTGGCCTATCGCCTCTACTTCGACCAGAAACAGACTGTAGATATCTACGGTAAGTTCAACAAAGGATTTGAAATCAAAGAATCGCAATTCTATCCGACCGACGAACAACTGGCACGCGGCTTCGGCGATGACGTGCTCCTTGTGGGCGGTAGCTGCGGTTTGGGTGCCCTGAAAGGCTGGAACGGCAAGAAGGCTACGCACATCGAACCCGTGGAAACCCTGACCGAACGCATCATCGCTTACGGTCCGGTACGCACCATTTCGGAAATTGAAGTAACCGACTGGCAGTACCAAGGCTCTGAACTGAACATGACCAACCGCTATACCCTCTACGGTGGACACCGCGACGCTTTCGTGGAAACGTTCTTCGAAGAGCCACTGAAAGACGAAGTGTTCTGCACCGGCGTCATCGACATCAAAGGTTCCGTATCTTACTCCGACCACAAAGGTTTGATAGGCTGTTGGGGAACGGACTGGCCGGTGAACGACACAGTGAAGTATACCAAAGAGACCGTAGGACTGGGTACCTATATCCCGCAGAAATACGTGAAGAACGAAGTGAAGGACAAAGTCAACTACCTGTACACCATCGGCGCCAAGGGTAGTAACTACTTCACCCACTTCATCACATTCACCTCCATGAAGGAGACCTTCGGATACAAGACTCCCGAAGCCTGGTTTGCCTATATCCGCCAGTGGAAAGAGGAGCTGGAGCATCCGGCAACCGTGAAAGTGCTGAAGTAGAGCCATGTGCGAAACCCGTAACTTATTAATCGACCAATAACTAACTTAAGTCACTAATAGCTAAAAGAACATGAAAGCAAAAAAGACCCTGATGAGTCTGTGCCTGTTGCTCGCCCTGCCAATGGCGGCACAGGAGAAGAACTATGTTTCCGAGGTATGGGTAGCCGACCAAGGGAACAGTAAGTATAAGAACCCGATACTCTATGCAGACTATTCCGATCCGGATGCTTGCCGCGTAGGAGAGGATTTCTACATGACCTCCTCCAGTTTCAACTGTCTGCCCGGTCTCCAGATACTCCATTCCAAAGACCTTGTGAACTGGACCATCATCGGTGCTGCCGTACCCTACGCCCTTGCTCCCATAGAGATGCCCGAACGTCCCGAACATGGCAACCGCGTATGGGCACCCTCCATCCGTCATCACAACGGCGAGTTCTACATCTTCTGGGGAGACCCCGACCAGGGCGCTTTCATGGTGAAAGCCAAAGATCCGAAAGGTCCGTGGAGCGAACCGGTGCTGGTGAAACCCGGCAAAGGCATCATTGACACTTGCCCGCTCTGGGACGAGGATGGCAAAGTGTACATGGTGCACGCCTATGCCGGTAGCCGTGCCGGACTGAAGAGTGTCATCGCCGTCTGCGAACTGAATGCCGAAGCTACGAAAGCCATCACACCGTCGCGCATCATCTTCGACGGACATGAGGCGCATGAGACTTGCGAAGGTCCGAAGTTCTTCAAACGAAACGATTATTACTACATCTTCCATCCGGCAGGCGGTGTCCCGACTGGTTGGCAGGTCGTACTCCGTTCGAAGAATGTCTATGGTCCGTACGAATGGAAAACCGTAATGGCTCAGGGCAATAGTCCGGTGAATGGCCCGCACCAAGGTGCATGGGTAGACACTCCGACAGGTGAAGACTGGTTCCTGCACTTCCAGGACGTAGGTGCCTATGGCCGTCTGGTACATTTGCAACCCATGAAGTGGGTGAACGACTGGCCCGTCATCGGCATCGACAAAGATGGCGACGGCTGTGGCGAACCCGTGCTGACGTACAAGAAGCCGAACGTGGGCAAAACCTATCCTATCTGTACTCCGCAAGAGAGCGACGAGTTTGATGGCTACACCCTCTCTCCGCAATGGCAGTGGCATGCCAACATCAACGAGAAGTGGGCTTACTATGCAGGCGACCGCAGCATCATGCGCCTCTACTCCTATCCGGTTGTGAAAGAGTATAAGAACCTCTTCGACGTAGCCAATCTGCTGTTGCAGAAGACTCCTGCCCCCAACTTCACCGCCACAATGAAACTGACATTCACCCCAAGTGAGAAATACAAAGGTGAGCGTACCGGACTGGTAGTTATGGGCTTGGACTACGCTGCCCTCGTACTGGAAAATACAAACCAAGGGCTTGTCCTCTCGCAAGTATCTTGCCCCAAAGCGGACAAAGGCACTCCGGAGACAGTAAACGGTACCGCCAATCTGACGGACAATACCGTTTACCTGCGGGTCAAGTTCAGTAGCGACGGAAAGAAAATCTCCAAGAGCGAAGGCGGACACGACTTGTTAGTGATATGTAACTTCAGTTACAGCCTCGACGGCAAGAAGTTCCAGCCGCTCGGCAAACCTTTCCAAGCCAAAGAGGGCAAATGGATAGGTGCCAAGGTAGGAACGTTCTGCACACGGCCTGCCATCACAACCAACGACGGTGGCTGGGCTGATGTCGACTGGTTCCGCATCACCAAGAAATAAGGACGACTCCTCCGATACGACAATTTGTATCTATACATACAGTATTCCGTATCTGTATCTTCTGCATACGGCTCCGCATATCCAGTACGGTGGATATGCGGAGCCGATATATTTAATATGTAGATCAGTAAGTTAACTATAGATTGTTGTCAATTGAAAATGAAATCAACTGATGGCAGAATGCATTATTCAAGTTAAATCCTTATCTTTGCAGCCACTAAAAAACTGCTGAAAAAGATTATGAGGAAACTGGTTATATTCGATTTAGACGGTACTCTACTGAATACGATTGCCGACCTGGCACAAAGCACCAACCACGCATTGGCTGTATTAGGCTATCCTACACACGAAGAGCAAGAATACAACTTCATGGTTGGCAACGGCATCAACAAGCTGTTTGAGCGTGCTTTGCCTGCAACAGAGCGGACTGAAGAGAATATCATGCGTGTACGAAAGGGGTTCATCCCCTATTACGACCAGCATAACGCCGACAAGAGCCGCCCTTATCCCGGCATACCGGAACTTCTGGCCGAACTGCAAGCAAAGGGGTTGCAACTCGCCGTTGCTTCCAATAAATATCAAGCTGCTACAGAAAAACTGATAGCCCACTATTTCCCCAACATCCGTTTCACCGCCGTCTTCGGGCAACGGGAAGGAGTGAACGTGAAACCAGATCCGACCGTCGTACACGACATCTTGAAGATTGCGCACATTGCCAAAGAAGATGTCCTCTACGTTGGAGATTCCGGTGTAGACATGCAGACTGCTGTCAATGCCAAAATAACCGCCTGCGGCGTCACTTGGGGATTTCGCCCACGTACGGAGTTGGAAACGTTCCATCCCGAACACATTGTAGACAAAGCAGAAGAAATAGCAACGATAGCACTCGAATAGAAATTATCAGAAGGAGTTACCACTCCTCTGCAGTATCCGTCAAGAATTGAAACCAGTAACCTCAAGTCGAGAACGCCTTTTTCCACCCTCCTCTTCTTTTCTGCTATACAACATCAATTTGACAGTCAGTACACACAATATCAGTGGTAAATAACAAAAAATACCACCCTAAAAACAGATATTACACATTACTTTTTTTACATCCTGATACATTTGCGGACGGAAAATTAACAGTGTGCCAAACACACACTATTGACAATCATAATTTAATTAATATTATCATGCAAAGAATGTCTAACAAGATGAAAAACATGCGCGCAGCGCTGCTATTTTGCTTAGTAGCCTTGATATCGCTTAGCGTATCAGCGCAAAATGTGACCGTAAAAGGTACTGTGACAGACAAGACGGGAGAAACCGTTATCGGCGCTTCCGTAGTACAGAAAGGGAACACCGGCACCGGTACGATTACCGATATTGACGGTAACTTCACGCTTAACGTTCCTGCCAATTCCACATTAGTATTCTCCTACGTGGGAATGAAATCACAAGAAGTTGCCCTGAAAGGCAGAACTGTGATTAATGTAATAATGGAAGACGACTCGCAAGCGTTGGAAGAAGTAGTTGTAATCGGTTATGGTACGGCAAAAAAGAAAGATTTGACCGGTGCTGTCAGCACAGTAAAAGGTTCCGATCTAGCCAAAGTACCTGTAACTAATGCAGCAGAAGCTTTAACAGGAAAATTGGCTGGTGTACAAATTACAACTGCAGATGGTTCTCCTGATGCGGAAATGATTATTAAAGTTCGTGGTGGTGGTTCCATCACTGGTGACAATTCACCTCTCTACATCGTAGATGGATTTCCTGTATCAAGTATGAGCGACATCGCACCATCAGATATTGAAGACATTACGGTATTGAAAGATGCAGCTTCTACAGCTATTTACGGTTCGCAAGGAGCAAACGGTGTAATCCTGATCACAACCAAAGGAGCCAAAGGAGGAAAAACAACCGTTAGTTATAACGGCTACATACAAGGCAAAAGCATTCGCAAGACCCTTGACGTAATGGATCCTTATCAATTCGTCATGTATAACTACGAAAGACAAGCACTCAGAGGTTCTTCTTCCATCAAAGCTTTTGAAGAGCGTTATGGTGCATACGGAGATTTAGATTTATACCAATATCAGCAAGGACATAACTGGCAAGAAGAAATGTTTGGTAATAATGAACTTTCCCAATCGCATAACATCAGTGTTACAGGCGGTAGTGAGAAAACCAAATTTACTTTAAGCGGAACTTATGCCAATGATAAAAGCTTAATGGAAGATAATGGTTACCGCCGTTACAACATGAATTTCAAGTTAAAACATGAATTATACAAAAACTTGAATTTAGATTTTGGAGTACGATTAGCCGATACTGAGACCCAAGGTGTAGGTACTGGTGGTGGTACATATAAAATACGTTCTTATGATGCATTGATGAAAGCACCTGTTTTTGGTTTGTATGATCAGCTTGATATCGATCCCAGTACATTACCTGAAGATGAATATCAAGAATATATGAATGCAACACGCTCACTGAAAGACCAAGTAAACGATTATTGGAGAAGAAAGAATGATCGTCGTTACAACTTCAATGCTGCAATTACTTGGGATATCACTAAACATTTTGTTTATCGTGCAGAAGGAGGTTATGACTATTCATTCAATCAACAAAAAGACTGGTATGGTCCGAAGAGTAACAAAGCGGTACAGGATGGTGGAGAACTTCCTATGGGTGAGTGGTCTAAGAAAGACTCTTGGAAATTGCGTGGCACACACACCTTGACTTGGAAACAAAAGTTCGCAAACATTCATGATGTCAATATCATGGTGGGACAAGAATATATTGCTTCTAATAGTGAAAGCAACAACATGATAGGCAAATTCTTCCAAGAAGACATTTCTCCTGAGAAAATGTTTGCAAGCATGGCCAACAACTCTAAAGCTACAGGTGCTCAAACAATATCTTCAACTCTTGGTAAAGAAGACAGGACAATCTCATTCTTTGGACGTGCGAACTACAGTTTATATGACAGATACTTACTGACAGTAACCATGCGTGCTGATGGATCCTCTAAATTCTCTAGAGGTAACCGATGGGGATATTTCCCTGCAGCTGCATTAGGATGGCGTATAATTGAAGAACCATTCATGGAAAACACAAAAGAATGGATGTCTAATTTGAAGTTACGTCTTTCATACGGTACAGCTGGTAACAACCGCATTGGAGATGCCATGTACGAAACAACATATAAAGCATATTCCAGTGGAAAATACTATGGTCAAGGAGGTGAACAAAATCCCCACTATACATTAAACAACAATCAATTGGCCAATTCTAATTTGAAATGGGAAACAACAATCACACGTAATATCGGATTAGATTTTGGTTTCTTTAATGAAAGACTTTCCGGTAGCATTGACTATTATTGGAATACAGTCAAAGACCTGTTGATAGAAATGCCTATTACTGCTATCGGTTACACCAGTATGCAGCAGAATCTTGGCCAAACATCTAATAGAGGTGTCGAATTATCATTGAATGCTTCTATTCTTCAAAAGAAAGATTACTCTTTGAATTTCAATTTCAACATTGGCTTCAACAAGAATAAAGTAGACAAACTCGCAGATGGAGTAAATTCTATGTCATTTAATTCTGGAGCTTTTTCTTCTGACATGCGTGGACAAGATGACTATCGTGTAATCGTAGGACAACCTTTAGGTCTTGTATGGGGATTTGTATATGATGGAGTATATGGTGTAGATGATTTTGTAACCTATACCGATGCTAATGGTAAAACACAATTCCAATTCGACCAATCCGGCAAATACATCCTCAAGGAAGGTGTTGTAGATAACACTTACATGACAGCCAGTTCTTATGGTGAATTACGTCCAGGAGCCATGAAATTAAAAGATTTGGATGGTGACGGTAAGATCTCAGAAGATAAAGACCGTACTATTATCGGCAAAACTCAACCTAAATTTACTGGTGGTTTTGGCTTAAACGCAACTTATAAATGGTTTGATTTTTCTGCAAACTTCAACTTTGTTGTCGGCAATGACGTATACAATATGGATAAAATGGTTTCATCACAATCATATCGTAATAGCTATGCCAACTTACGCGCAGATATGACACCTGTTACATTAGGAGGTAAAGCATGGACTTATTTAGATCATGCAACAGGCACTATCATTACTGATTATGAGACTTTAAAGAGCATGAATGCTAATGCTACATATTGGTCTGCTGCTACAATGTCTGACAATAATCCCGTACCGACATCTTGGGCAGTAGAAGACGGTTCATTCCTTCGTTTGCAAAATCTGACAGTCGGCTTCACACTTCCTAAAGAGTGGACGAAGAAATTTGCATGCAATCAACTCCGCCTGTATTGTACATTGAACAATGTATTTTGTCTGACTAATTACTCTGGTTACGACCCCGAAGTCAACACTGCTATCCGCAACAGCAAGACTAGCGGTTTAACCCCAGGAGCTGATTTCTCTGCATATCCCAAGTCATTCTCTTGGACTGCTGGAGTAAATATTACATTTTAACCGATTAAACAATATCAGAAATGAAAAAGAGATTTTTATATATAACAGCTTTAGTTACCGGAATGTGTCTCACAACCTCTTGTGAAGATATGCTGGATACCAAGTCCCTGTCAACTGATAACTTGGAATATCTGACTTCCAATCCCACCGATGCCCGTAAGATGGTAGCTCATGTTTACTCATTTTTCTGTGAGGATACTTATACCTCACGTATGAGTACCAACTGGATGCAGAATACCGATATTGAAATAGGATTCATTGCAAAATCGCAATCTGAAAATACAGACCGTCGTGGCGTTTGGTGTCTGAACATGAAACAATTTAACGATATCAAGAATTGTTGGGATAACAGTCTAAAAGCTATAGACTTTGCCAATCAATGTATTCAAGGTATTGAAAATAGCGACATGTACAAAAATGGCAATAAAGACATGAAACAATTGCACGGAGAAGCATACTGCTTGCGTGCATATTGGTATTGGCTGATGTGTAATTTTTGGGGAGATGTTCCATTTGCTACAACTCCAACAACTGCCCAGAATATGCACAACGACCCACGAACAGACAAAAACATCATTTATACTCATCTCATTCAAGATCTTATCAATGTAGAGGAAGAGATGCAATGGAGTGACGCTTTGACTGTGGAATACATGAACCGTGATTTTGCATTAGGTTTCATCGTTAAATTAGCAATGTTCCGTGCTGGATATTCTATGCAGGCCGATGGTACTATGGCTCGTTGTACACAAACAGGTGAAGAGTATACAGTGACATACATGGACGAGAATGGAGTAGAAGCTACTGCAAGTAGTGCGGATGATTACTATAAAGTAGCTAAAGCATACGCTCTTAAACTTATTAAGTTAAAAGACCGTGGTTTGAATGCCAACTTTAAAGAAATATTTGACAACCAAATCAATGGTTGCAATCCTGGAAACAGCGACGTACTTTTTGAAATGGGCTTCGTTCCCAATTCAGGAGGTGACATAGGTTGGTGTCATGGTTTAAGTGTTGTAGATGGTTCAAAAGGAGCAGGAACGACATATACTAACTTAACACCGAGTTACGCTTGCTCTTTCGATCCACAAGACCAACGTCTGCCCGTTACTTGTGCTAATTATCGTTGGCTGTATGATGAAAAGCAAGCAGCAGTAGATGTTTGGGGCATTCAACCGGCAAAATGGTGTCGTTTAGACATGAAAACGTCTGTAGCAAGTAAAGGTACAGGAATCAACTGGCCTGTGCTCCGCTATGCCGATGTATTACTTTTATTAGCAGAAGCTGAAAATGAAATAAACAACGGTCCTACAGCAACAGCCAAAGAAATGCTGAAACGAGTACGCGAACGTGCATTTATCAATGCAAATAATAAATCAGAGATGGTAGACAACTATATAAACGCATTAGGAAACTATGACGCTTTCAAAAAAGCCATTATTGATGAACGAGGTTGGGAATTTGGCGGTGAAAATATCCGCAAATTCGATTTAATTCGTTGGAATTATTATAGTGATGCTATTGTCAATACAATAGAATGGATGCGTGACGTAGCAATGAATTACAATCAATTAGAAAACATAAACGGTGAGTTTATATATAACTCTGAAAAAGAAATTGAAGACATGAATGTCGCACCGCGTTTATATTATGAATATATAAACGGACGTGTCATCTTTGAAAATGATTATTTCACTTACCGTGACCAATCAAATAGCACATATAGTTCAGCCACAACTCTAAGCGATAATGATATCAAAACGCCTAATGCTACATTTGAGGGATTAAAGCGTATAGGGTTCGCTGACAGTTTCATCAGTGTAAGTTCTACAAACCCAGAAACAGGTGAGGCCTATGGTAAAGACGAGAACGGCAATGATATTAAAAAAGGTACATTGCATGAACGCGTCATGTATTCATGGCATGGTTTGACTGACGGAGCTCTAATCAAAGGTACTGAAGACATCAGTAGCTTAAGAAACAAAGTAACTCCATACGTATTCCCGATACCGACCGACCGTGTCGTTTCATCTAATGGTGTATTGTCTAACGATGGTTATGCTATCCGTAACAAATAAAAAACAGTAAAATTATGAAATTCAAGAAATATATAACAATGATATTGCTTGCCTTTACGGCAAGCAGTACATTCATCAGTTGCGATGATGATGACTTTACAAATAATGCTCCCCGCCTATTCCGCCCGGTAGCTTCATTGGAAGTTCAGAACAACAATATTATAACGACTTGGGAAAACATCAAAGGAGCGACAGAATACCAGTTGCAATTATACCGTGTCGCATCTACAGATGATGCAGGAAATAATATATATGAATTGTATACAGAAGCCTCCTGTGAACGTTCACCATATACTTTTGAAGGGTTGAATTGGGATGAAAAATACATGGTTAAGATTAAATGTATAGGTTCAAACAAAGAATCTGAAATGTACGAAACTACAGCTATCAATGTAACCTATATTTCTAAAATCAAAAATCTGAAACTCATCGATAATGCAGCACGTATCACATGGGAAGAAGGTGGAAGTGTCATTAGATTAATAAAAGCAGTTCCTGCAACCGAAGGTTTAGAAACAGTTATTAAGGAAGTTTCGGAAGAAGAATATGCCAACGGTAGTGTTGACATAACAGGACTGACATCAGAAACGTCTTATACTATATATGCATATAGTAGTGTAGAAGAACAAAATAATGCCACATATGCTGGAAAGATAACAGGTAAGACAACAGTTCCTATGGATTTCGATACTCTATTTGGTGTAGGAAAATGGATCGATATCCGTAGTTATGATGAAACGGAGGCTGCAGATACATTAAAAACCAATGAATTCTGGGAGCAAATCGAAGAAGATGGAATGACTATCATATTGAGAGGAGACTTTGACTATAAGGTTAACAACAGCATTAAGTTTAATCGTTCTGTAACTTTTAGAACTGCTGCTACTTTAGGAGGTAATGCACGTTTCATCTCAAGTGGAGGAATGCAATGTAATAAAAATGCCAATATAGATAAAATCGTATTTGAAAATGTCGATTTCTACAGCGATGTAGCACTACCTGGAGGAGGAAAAGAAGTAGCTTCTACTGATGACAAAGGATTTGGCGGACGTCAGGTATTCAATGAGAACGGAACAAATTCTACAGTTAAAGAGCTTATTTTCAAAGGTTGCCACATCGAAGGATATCGTGCTATTGTACGTACACAATCTGCCAACGATAACATTAACAACTTACTGTTTGAAAATTGCACTATCAATGGTATTGGTGATCAAGGAATGGTGACAACAAATAATAAAAAAGCAGACTGGAAAAATATTACTTTCAGAGATTGTACTATTACCAATATAGTAATGTTAGGTGACCTCCGCTCTACAGCAGATCAATTAACCTTAAACATTGAGAATTGTACGTTCTGCTACGCTCCTATGGAAACAACGGCAAATGCAAATACTCCTTTGCTCCGTTGCGATAAAAATGCAGTTCTGATAAATATCAATAAAACACTCTTCGGACCATCTATGGCTTCAGTAGGAAGTGCAGGTTCTAAAATCAAGACTTATACAGCAGGAACAGCCGGCTCAATCTTCTTAAATGGTAGTGCTGCATTAGTATCTGCAAGTCAAAGTTACAAAACCAATTTCAAATGGACTGAAATAGGCGATAACAAAACAACTTATCCAATAGACGGCTTGATAGAGTTATCTATGAGTGAAAGCGAATTATGGAATGAACCTTCAAAAGGTGATTATAAAGTCATAGGAAATATCGGTGAATCCGGTATAGGAGCTTCTAAATGGCAATAATCCATTTATGAATTAAATATCCCCTGAATATGAAATCCCCTCGTTATAGATACTTATAGCGAGGGGATCTTATTTTAGATAAGAATCACTTAACTTCAGATCAAAGCCATTGCCTATTTTACAGTATCTAAAGTTCATGTTTACACTATCAAATTTTAGCATTAGTATACTTAGCCCTATATATTATTCGAACATATTATTTTACCCTCACGAAACAAAAAAATCCGTCCCACGAGATGAATAATTTCATTCCACGGGACGGATTTTTTTGTCCCACGAGACGAATTTGCTCATCTCGTGGGACAAAATTAACGGTTATGATTGCTGAGTTTCTACTGCCCCAGCCGATATCCTGAATGGCGTAAGCTTTGAGTTCGGACAAGCGTCCGCACGCGGTTACTTCTTCAAGAAATCGGGGCGCATCGGACTGAACGTATCAATCAGTACCCCGGCTTCCAGGCATACGCAGCCATGCACCTTGTCCGGAGTCTTAAACAGACAGTCGCCTGCGGATACGACCTTCGTCACTCCATCAATGGTAAACTCAAACTTTCCTTCGGCCACGTACGTACATTGGCTCTGATAGTGGTGATGAAGACTACCTACGGCACCTTTCTCAAATACTACTTTCACCATCATCAGCTGGCCGTCATATCCCAAAATCTGGCGCTTTACGCCTCCGCCAAGCTCTTCCCAAGGCACATCTTTACTGAATACAAATGATTCGCTTCCTGTTCTTTCCATTTTACGATATTAAACTTTTAATTCAAAACACATATATTACGATCGCAACTTAAGTTATTAACCGTTGAGAAAACAAACTTTAGTTGCCCGATTTATAATCAATAGTTACTCGAATCATAACCAACAATTGTCCGATTCATAACCAACAATTGCCTGATTCATAACCAACAATTACCCGATTCATAACCAGCCCTCTACGCTATACCGGAAAAATGCGGCCGGCACTACCCTCTCCGCACGGTCTTATCCCTGTACTCCGTCGGGGTCATGCCCATCTTCTGCTTGAAGCACTTGCTGAAGTAACGTGGGTCGTTGATGCCTACCATATACGCTATCTGCGTCATGGAGAACTCGCCCGTCTCTATCAGCTGGACCGCACGGTTTATGCGCATCTCCTTGATGAACTCAATGGGCGCCAATCCCGTCAGCGTCTTCAGTTTCTTGAAGAAGACAGAGCGGCTGACAGCCAGCTCCTGTACCAGGTCATCCACCACCAGGTCACCGTTGTCCATGTTTTTCTCCATCAGTTCCACCAGTTTGTCCATGAACTTGCGGTCATTGAGCGACATCTCCGGAGCCTTCTCCTCCACAGCTTCCGATGCGGACTCGGTGGCGGAGTTTCCCGCCAAGAGATTGTCACGATAGATGGCCTGCAACTTCTGGCGTTGGGTAAGCAGGTTCTTTACGCGCGCCTTCAGATAGGTGGCGCTGAAGGGTTTCGTTATATAGTCATCGGCACCATATTCCAATCCTTCCAACTTGCTTTCGATGGAGGTCTTGGCAGTCAGCAGGACAATGGGGATATGGCTGGTGGTCATGTCCGAACGCAGTTCGCGGGTCATGGAGATACCGTCTTTTTTGGGCATCATGACGTCGCTGATGATGATGTCCGGCAGGAACTTCAAAGCCTTGCTCCAGCCCTGCATGCCGTCCACGGCTTCCACGATCCGGTATTCGGCGGCAAAGATGCTGCGCAAGAAGAGGCGGAGTTCCGAATTGTCTTCCACCAGAAGCATAGTTCTTTGAGGAGCGGATGCACTTCCGGCTTCATTAGGGGTGGTTCCGGCTTTGTCAGAGGCGGTTCCGGCTTCATCAGGAGTACTACTGCCGGCTTCGTCCGGAGCGGTTCCGGCGTCCGATGGGAGCGGTTCTCCGTTGACGGCATCGGGCATCTGCTTCATCACCTCCATGCCTGCGGTCGTGTCGTCCTGCAAGAATTCCACTGTTTCGTCGTAGTGCTCCTTTCCTCTTTGGAAATCGACTTTGAAGCAACTGCCCTCACCCAGCTTACTATCTACCGTGATGACAGCCTTGTGCATTTCGACCAACTCCTTCACCAAAGACAGGCCGATGCCCGTGCTCGACTGATTGAACAGGTTTCGGTCCACCAGGTTCTCAAAGCGGACAAACAACGACTTCTTCTTGTTCTCGGCGATGCCTATCCCCTGGTCTTCCACGCCGACGGAGACGGTCTTCTCGTCTTCGCGGACAAAGACGGTGATGATCTTTCCGTTCGGGGTGTACTTGAAGGCGTTGGAAAGCAGGTTGAACACAATCTTCTCAAACTTGTCCACGTCCACCCAAAGGAACAGTTCGTCTTTTTCCGTCTCGAACAGGAAGTCTATCTGATGCTCTTCGGCTACCGACTCGAAGTTGGTCATGATTTTGCGGGTGAAGGCCACGACATTGATCCGCTGTACCTGCATCTTCATCTTCCGGTTCTGAATCTTGCGGAAGTCCAGGATCTGGTTGATAAGCCTCAGCATGCGGTTCGTGTTCCGCTCCACGACCTGCAGCTGCTCGCGGGTGTCGTCAGGGAGTTTGGCGTTCTTCAGGACATACTCCACGGGGCCGGCAATCAGGGTGAGCGGGGTGCGCAGTTCGTGGGAGATGTCGGTAAAGAAGCGCAACTTCATGTTTGTCAGTTGTTGCTCGACCGACACTTCGTGCTTCAGGCGGTAAATGGTAAACAGGATATATACGGCTGCCACGATAATCATGATGAAGAAAAGGGCATACAGGAAGTAGGCGAACGGAGTCTCCCAGAAAGAGGGCAGGATCTCGATGTCGAGCATGCGCGTGTTTTCGGTCCAGACGCCGTTTCCGTTGGTGGAACGTACCTTGAAGACGTAGTGTCCTTTCGGCAGGTTGGTGTAGGTGGCGGTGCGCTGCTTGCCTACGGCGTTCCAGTCCTTCTCGAAACCCTCCAGCGTATAGGCATACTGGATTTCGGCAGGGGCGGAATAATCGAGGGCGGCAAACTGTATCGTGAAGATATTCTCCTTGTGCGACAAGACCAGCCGTTCCGTGTCGTCCAAGGTTTGGCTCAGCACGGAGCGCCCGCCGAGCAGGACGTCCTTGTTGGCTATCAGCAGTTTGGTAAGCACGATGGGGGGCACATAGTCGCTCTTGGAGATGGAGTCGGGGTTGAAGCTGAGGATGCCCGTGCTGGCTCCGAAGAGGATATTGCCCGAAGCGGTATACTCCGAGGCTGCCTCGCTGAATCGTGTCCGGAAGAAGACCTCCTTGTCGGCATAGTTCTCAAACCGCTCTTGGGAGGGGATGAACTTGCTGATCCCGTTTTCGGAGCTCATCCAGAGGTTTCCGTTCCTGTCCTCGCGTATGGAGAGCAGGATGTCGGAGGGAAGCCCGTCGGAGACGGTATAGGACTTGAACGAGGCGTTTCCTTCTTCGTCCAGCGACGTCAGTTTGTTCAGTCCGCCGCCGAAGGTGGCGATGAAAAGGTCGCCGCTGCGGGTGGATATGATCCAGTGCACGTCGTTGTTGCTCAGGCTGTGTTCATTGTCCGGGATGCGGAGGAAGTGGCGGAACTTCACGTCTTCGGGACTCTCGAAGCGCTCGTCAATCATCAGCGCGCCAACGGTGGTGCCGATCCAAAGGTGTCCCTGACGGTCGCCCGTGATGAAGCGTGCCTTCGAGCATTGGTCGATGGGGTAGCCTTTGAGGTTATTCCGATGGTTGACGAAGCGGGGGGAGCCGTCCGCATCGGGCGACATGTAGTTTATGCCGCCGGCAAAGGTGGCGATCCAGATGCGACCTTGGCTGTCTTCGTAGACGCAGTAGACGTTGTCGTCGCTCAGGCTGTAGATGTCCTCTTCCCGGTGCCGGTAGCGGGTGAGCTTGTAGCGGTAGGGGATGGGGGTCTTTTCGGCCTTCACCAGTCCGTCGCCTTTGGTGGCGATCCAGAGGTTCTGCCTGCTGTCTTGCAGGATGAAGTATACGTTGCCACACATCGGGAGTCCGTTTTGCGACACGGTGCCCGTCTCGGTCAGGTAGCCTTTGTAGGCACGGTTCTTGTCGTAGAGCCGCAGTTTGCCATCCTTGAGGCCTACCCACAGGTTGAGGTCGGCGTCTTCGCAGATGGCACGTACTTCGTTGCTCAGCGATTCGTAGTCGAGCGACGCAGGAGTGATTACCCTGAACTGTGAGGTGTGGAACGTGATCTTCTCCAGCCCTTTGGAGTGTGTGGACATCCAGAGGTTTCCCTGGCTGTCGGAGAAGGCGGAGTGAATCTTGTTGGAGAAGCGCCAAGTGTGCCCTTCCAGGCTATTGTGGAAGGGGCGCAGGGTGTTGCTCCCACGGTCGAAGTAGGAGAAGCCGCCGCCGTAGGGATGTACCCACAGCCTGCCGCCGATGTCTTCGTGGATATGGAAGGCGGGGCGCGAGCGGTCGGTGCTGGTTGCTTCTACGACGATGCTTTCGCGCTTCAGCACGCGGGTGCAGGGGTTGAAGTGGACGACCGAGCCCGGAGTGTACTGCTCAAACCAGACCTCGGATGCCTTGTCTACATAGACCGAACGGATGGGCGCCTTCGGGAAGAGGGAGGCAGGAAAGTGTTCCGTCGCTGCCGTGGCGGGGCGATGGGAGAAGAAGCCATCGGTGGCGGTGGTGAACAGCAGTTCGCCGCTGCCTACGCTGTCGATGGAGACTACGGGCGAGGAGGCATCCAGGTTGAGGAGCGTGAATTGCCCGTTCTGCTTCTGGTAGCGCCAGACACGGCCGTTGCCGGAACCGAAGAGTATCTCCTCGTCCCGCTCCAGGCAGGAGTAGAAGGCCTGGCTGCTCTTCTCGCCTCGCTCGGCGGCTTCCGAGAAGTAGAAGACTGGGGGCGACTTGCCGGGCGAAAGCATGCCCAGCCCGTTATCGGACAAGATCCATTCATTTCCCAGGCGGTCTTCGTAGACATGCGAGACGCAGGCGGCTGCCGTCTGTCCTGTCTGAGGGGGGAAGCTTTGCGCGCGCAGGCGATGGCTGCGGGGATCGGTCAGGACGCGGACGGCGCCTTCTTTCTCCGACAGGAGCCAGACGCTTCCGCCCGGGAGGACTTTTATCTTCGTCACGTTCGTGGCGGAGGCTGTTCCGTCTTCTCCCGTCACCTCTTCGAAGGTCTCCGTGCGCGGGTCGAAACGGTAGGCGTGGTTGTCGTAGGTCTGCAACCAGAGGAAGCCGTAGCGATCCTCCGTCATGTAGTCCACGCGGTTATGACTCAGCACGAGGCCGTTATCGAGCCTTGCCTTGTAGGGTTTGAATGAATATCCGTCGAACTTGTTGATGCCGTCCCACGTGGCAAACCACATGTTGCCTTTGTGGTCTTGCAGGATACTCATGACCGTATTTTGAGAGAGACCGTCTTCCGACGAGTAGTGGGTGAACAAGCAGTCCGGCTGCGCCTTTGCTGCCACTGCACACATCATACCGACGATTAGATAGAAGATATATTTTATCATAGCATGCCTATTCTGTGCGGTAAAGATAGTGAATTCAGGCAAAAATCCATTACCTTTGTCTATATTTTAACTGCATGGAAGCTATGAAACGTATTACAATCATTCTTTTTGCGATTCTTACCGTACACATTTCTGCTCTTGCACAGGCGGATACTGCCGTCTATGGCGTGGTCAAGAACATGCCCCTCTTCTATGGGCAGTTGAAGCAGCAGCTCACTTATCCGATGGCATGGGGAAAGGCTCCCGTGCGCAAGTTCGGCAAATGGCGCGCGCAGGCGCGCGGGGTCTTGATGGAATGCATGCAGATGGTTCCGCCCGCTCCCGAGGTGTACGAGATGGAGGTGGTGGATACGGAGCAGCGCGAGGGGTATGAGGCGCGGAAGATATGGTTCAACGTCTCGGCGTGGTGCCGCATTCCTGCCTACCTGCTGGTGCCGGAGGGGGAAGGGCCTTTTCCGGCTGTGGTGATGCTGCACGACCACGGCGCGCACTTCACGATCGGGAAGGAGAAAATGGTGCGCCCCTTCGGCGTGTCGGACGAGGTGATGGCGGATGCCGACAAGTGGGCGGTGGGATGCTACGACGGGCAGTATGCGGGCGACTACTTTGCCGCGCACGGGTATGTGGTGCTCTCTATCGACGCCCTGTTCTGGGGAGAACGCGGTAGGAAGGAGGGCGCGGACTATAACGGGCAGCAGGCTTTGGCTTGCAATTTCCTGCAAATGGGGGCTTCGTGGGGCGCTCTCATCAACATGGACGACGTGAGGAGTGCCGAATTCCTGGGCTCTCTTCCGTTCGTGGACAAGGAGCGTGTGGGATGCCTCGGTTTCTCGATGGGCGCCTATCGTTCGTGGATGCTTTCGGCCATCACCGACTGCATCAAGGCTTCTGCCTCCATCTGCTGGATGAACACGACCGACGAGCTGATGTCGCTGACGAACAATCAGAACAAGGGTGGCTCGGCATACTCCATGCTGATTCCGAACCTGCGGCGCTATCTGGACTATCCGCACACGGCGAGCATCGCGTGCCCCAAGCCTACGCTGTTCTTCAACGGCAGGCGCGACAAGCTGTTTCCGGTCGGAGGGGTGGAAGCGGCGTACGGCATCATGCAGGATGTATGGCAAAGCCAGCATGCTGCCGACCGACTGGTGACGAAGCTCTGGGACGAGAAGCATTTCTTCAGCAAGGCGATGCAGCGGGAGGTGCTGGAGTTCTTCGACAAGTGGCTGAAGTAGCGGTGCGGCGGGCGAAAACGCAGGCCCGGACAGGGGGGTACGGATGTACGGACAGAGGTGTCCGGGCTTAGGGCGGAAAAGCGGTTCACGGAAACCGATTATGGTTGGGCTGTTTTTTCGATGGTTTTCCAACGGTTTTTCGATGTTTTTTCGCCACTCTGCCTTCGTCGTACCTTCGTCGTACCTTCGTTCCTAAGAACTGGCGTTAAAACGGCGGTACATTGGCGGCGTATTGGCGGCACATTGGCGCCGAAATGTCAACGTACGTTAATCGGTGTTTTTCCGCCCCGTTATAGTTGCATTGTTGGATTCGCATGTACATGACGGAGCTATATTCCGTGGGGCTGCAGGTAGAAAATTTGCAGTTCCGCGGTTAGTAATTCGCAGTTCTGCGGTTAATAATCCGCTGTTCTGCAGCCCGCGATTCATAGCTCCGCGGTTCGCAACAGGTAGTTTAACGGTACGTAATCCGTAGTTTAGCGGTTCGCGACGTGTGCCCCCTCAGCCCCTTTCATCGGGTTCCATCCGTCGTTTCCGGCAAGGACGTCCTCCATTTCATACCCCTTCAGGTTTTTCAACTGACGAGAGAAGGGAGCGCGCGCTTTCGGATGGGCACCTTCGCCCGTGTTCTCATACTCGGCGTAGAAGACGGTTTTCTCCGCCTCCTTCTTCCCCCAGTTGTGCCAACCGGCAGGAACGATGTGCCCGCCCAAGTCGCAACGGACAAAGACCGCCTGCGCATACGGGCGCCAGGGACGCGATAGGTAGACATCCTTCACCCCGTCATCCGCTGTCAGCCGACAGCCGTAGAAGAGATAGCCGTACTTCTGCCCGCGGTCGGTGGAAGGCGCTGTCACATACCCGCTGCGCTTGCTATGGATGTGGCAACGGTTGAACACTGCCGTCGACCAGCCGAAGATGAAGTCCACCGTGCCTTCGATGTAGCAATCTTCGTAGTACTGACGGCAACCCTTCCCGTAGGTGTAGAGCGTATCCTGAAAGCCGAGGAAACGGCAGTTCTTGAAGCTGGCACGGTCGGCACTGACGAAGCATGCCACCGCCTGCCCCACGGGTCCGGAACTGTTCGCGAACGTGATGTTTTCTGCGTGGAAATCAGGCGCATAGATATAACAGGAAGCTGAGCCGGAAGTCCCCTTCTCTTCGCCAAAGCGGTTCTGCTTCTGCGCATAGTCATCGTAGGTGAGCACCGCGCTGTCCTGCCCTATCAGCGATACATTGATTTTGCTCTCCGGTATCACGATCTTCTCCTTGTACACCCCCTTGCGCACCAGTATCGTCGTACGCGCTTTCTTGCGGAAGTCGGGAACAGCATCGATTGCCTCCTGCACCGTGAAGAAGTCTCCACTGCCGTCCTGCGCCACCACGAAGTCATAGTGACGGACGTACTTTGCCAGTTCGGGCACTTCTTTTGCCACGGCATCCATAGCCAGCCCCGCCACGACGCGCCCGCCGTGCACGTTGAGATGGGTGTTGTCCTCGCGCCCCTTGGGCATCGCGGCAATCCGGTTGGCGGGCACCCACATGAAGAGCTTCTTCGACTCTACGGGACCCATGCCTTCCACCAGTTCATGCGTTATCTTGTTCATGTCTACAAAAGCCACTCCCAGTTCCTTCGCCACATTGTGCGGGGCATCCAGATAGGCGCCGTGCGTGTCTATCAGCTTGTCACCCTCGGCCGATTGCGTTGACGCTTCCCGCTTGGCATCCGGATTCACGCCCTTCCGCACATCGTCCTGGTTGATGGCCTGTGCCACCGCACTTCCGCTCGCCGTGCCGAAATTGCGGCGCACGATCGAGTTGAACAGGACCGGAATACCGCCCTTGGCACGTGTCTCATTCACAAACCGTCTCAGGTTATCGTCGAAAGTGCCTCCCGGCGAGGTGTAGCGTTTCGGGTCCGGCTTCTCGTCGTTGTGGCCGAACTGGATGAATACGTAATCGCCCTTCGTCACCTGCGAGATCACCTTCTCCCAGCGCCCTTCGTCGATAAAACTCTTGGAGCTGCGTCCGTTCACCGCATGATTGTCCACACGGATCTCTTCGGAAAGATAGCCGGGCAGCATCTGTCCCCAGCCACGCTCCGGATTCCCGCCTTCCAGGGATTTGTTGGCCATCGTCGAATCGCCGATCATAAAGATCGTTATCACCTGCTTGTCCGCCCTGAAAGCGGAGAACAGGAAAAAGAATACAAGTAGTAATGCTAATTTATGTCTCATAGTCGTTGATATATAGTTCATATATAGTTAGTATATAGTTGGTATATAGTTAGTATACAGTTAGTATACAGTTGATATATAAATGTCGAAAGTTTCGCTTGCGAAACTTGGGTTAATGTTTTTCAGCTACTGAAGTACAAGCAGAAGGGGTTCTGTCTGTTACAGGAGTACAGGCAACAGGGTTTCAATCTGTCACAGGATTCCAGTTGCTGGACATCCCATATATAAATTCCGTGTCGTCGTATCGGGCAGCCTCCTTCTTTGTCAACTGCTTCGCCCATTCCACACGCTTGGCAGCTGACGCTCCTTCTCCCTTGCTTCCATACTCCGCATAACGGGCGGTCTGCTCGTTCTCCGCTTTTCCCCAGTTGTGCCATCCTTCGGGACGGATATGTCCACCCATCTCGCAATTGATGAACACCGTAGCCGCGTATGGCCTCCAAGGACGCCCCAAATAGACCTTAGTCACCTCAGGCTCAGCCGTCAACCTGCAATTCCGGAAGACATATCCCACTGCATACTTCTTTGGCGTAGAAGCCGCCGTCACGTACGAATTAGCCTTGCTGCGCACCTCGCAATTCTCGAACAGGGCGATAGAAGGACCGAAAATAAAGTCCGTCGTCCCCTCGATGTAGCAATCGGAGAAGTAGAGGCGCGTGCCCTCAGCACCCGTATACACCGTGTCCTGATTCCCCAAGAAACGGCAGTTCACGAACATCAGCCTGTCACCCTCCGTATGAAGCGCGACAGCTTGCCCCAGACGTGCGGCATTGTTCTCGATAGTCAGGTTCCGGAAGGTAATCCAATTCCCATCCACCTTGACCGTGTAGGTGCGGAAAGTGCCCATCTTGTTGATGTTGGCATGATCGTCGTAGGTGATCACCGTCTTTTCCGCACTTTCACCGATGAAGTCCACATGCTGAATCCAGGACGGGATAACCAACTTCTCCTTATATACTCCATTCTTCACCAGCACCGTCACCTTATAATCCATAAAGGCGCGGATGCCCTCCATCGCCTCCGTCAGGGTACGATAATCCCCCGACCCGTCCCGGGCAACCACAAGAGTGTCTTTCCACTGAGACTGTGCCGACAAGGAGATGGCTCCTGCCGACCAAAGCACCATCGTGCACAAGATATAAGCCAGTCGTTTCATCTCCTTACTTCTGATTTACGATTTCTTTCACCTGCTGCAACCGCTCCCACTCCAAGCTTGCCATAATGAAGGGGCCTACCGCTTTCGGGTCATTGTTGCGAATGGTTTCATTTATATAATAGGTGTAGTCGCCCATACGATAGTTCTTTCCTCCCAAGCCGGCAACGGCGCAAGCCTTCGTGATGGTCACCACGCCATTCTTATCCACCTCTATGAAGTGATTCAGAATACCTCGATAACCTTTCTGTGCCACTTTCAGGTACGACCGGTCTATGTATCCCTTGCGTACCGCTTTGAACAGGGCGTACACGAACATCGTAGAACAAGAAGACTCCAGATAGTTCCCCTCCTCGCCGCTCTTGTCCAGAACCTGATACCACAATCCGGTCTTCGTGTCCTGTATGCGCTTCAGCTGAGCAGCTATATTGTTGAAGATGACCAACATCGAGTCACGCCCTGCCTCATGTTTCGGGATGAAATCGAGCGCGTCTACAATGGCCATCGCATACCAGCCCATAGCCCGTCCCCAGCTGTGCTGCGACTGCCCCGTCACGGGATCTGCCCAACGCTCCTTCCGGCTCACGTCGCAAGCATGACGGTAAAGCCCGTTCTTCGGATCGTAGGTATGACGTGCCACCGTAATATACTGGTTTACGATGTCAGGATAGTCCTGCACACGATTATTCCGGTAAGCGTATTCCGCATAAAACGTAGAACCCATATAGATACCGTCCAGCCACATCTGGTTAGGATACACCTTCTTATGCCAGAATCCGCCATCCTCATTGCGCGGATGAGTGTCGAGCTGGCTGCGCAACAAGTCGAGAGCTTTCCCGTACTTCTCCTCCTTCGTCTGCTCATAGATGCGGAACAGGAACTTGCCCGAATTCAGACGGTCTATGTTATACTCATGTAGTTTGTAAGTCTCAATGCTCCCATCCTTGTGCACCATCGTGTCCGCGTAGGCCAACGCATAGTCAAATATCTTTTGGTCTCCATACGCATCATACACATCCAGCATCGCCTGCAACTCCAACCCGTGGCAATAGTCCCATTTCAGCTTCGGCTGGAAATCCAATTGCCAGGACTCCGGACAACGGATCATTTCAGACTCTACCATACGTACCGACCACGGCTGCTTATCGTTCACCTTCTGAGCTGCCAACTGGGTGGAGCAGAAGAATGCCCCCACGATGAAAATTTTACCAAACAGAGTGTTCATCATCTTACTTTTGTTTTTTAGGTATATAGATTATTTTAGTAATGTGGCAAAGATAGAGGTTCTCTCCTTATCCCTTGTGTATTTTTCGACTGAAAAGGTGCATTATTTATTCTTGCCTTCCGCGAAGTTCCTTTTTTGTGTTCGGGAACGAGTATTTTCGTGTACGAAAACGAGGTTTCTCGTGCACGATAACGCTTTTTTTCGGCATTTATTCGCATCTAAGACAAAAAATACAGAAAAAGAGACAATTTTTATATTGATATACATTAAATAATGCGTATTTTTGACCCCAGAAACAAGAATTAATAATTTTAAATCAATGTATCATGAGTTTAAATCAAAATGCAATGGGAAAGATGACCAACTATAGATGGACCATCTGTGCTATGTTGTTTTTTGCGACAACAGTAAACTACCTTGACCGCCAAGTGCTGTCACTGACGTGGGATGAGTTCATCAAACCTGAATTCCACTGGGACGAATCACATTACGGAACCATCACTTCCGTATTCTCTATCGTTTATGCAATCTGCATGCTGTTTGCCGGTCGTTTCATCGACTGGATGGGAACTAAGAAAGGTTATCTCTGGGCTATCGGCGTATGGTCGGCAGGTGCTTGCCTTCACGCTTTCTGTGGTGTTGTGACTGAACATTTCGTAGGCCTGCACAATGCAGCCGAATTGATGGGAGCTACGGGCGATGTAGTGGTAACGATCGCTACCATCAGTATGTATTGTTTCCTTGCAGCCCGTTGTGTGCTGGCACTTGGTGAAGCCGGCAACTTCCCCGCAGCCATCAAAGTAACTGCCGAGTATTTCCCCAAGAAAGACCGTGCTTACGCTACTTCTATCTTCAATGCCGGTGCTTCAATCGGTGCTTTGATTGCTCCGCTCACCATTCCTTTGCTGGCTAAAGCATGGGGCTGGGAGATGGCTTTCATCGTTATCGGTGCCCTCGGTTTCATCTGGATGGGCTTCTGGGTATTCATGTACTCCAAACCTTCTGCCAGCAAGCACGTGAACAAAGCCGAGCTGGAATACATCGAACAAGACAAGGATGAAGCAGGTGCCGCTCCGGTTGTAGAGGAAAAAGAAGAGAAGAAGATGAATTTCTGGCAATGCTTCAGCTACAAACAGACTTGGGCATTCGCTTTCGGTAAGTTCATGACTGACGGTGTATGGTGGTTCTTCCTGTTCTGGACGCCTTCTTACCTGAACACGCAGTTCGGTATCAAGACTTCCGAAGGTTTGGGTATCGCCTTGATTTTCACCCTCTACGCTATCACAATGCTTTCCATCTATGGTGGCAAGTTGCCTACTATCATCATCAACAAGACCGGATTGAATCCTTACGCCGCTCGTATGCGTGCGATGCTGATCTTCGCCTTCTTCCCGTTGGTGGTATTGCTGGCACAGCCTTTGGGTACGATTTCTCCGTGGTTCCCGGTAATCATGATCGGTATCGGTGGTGCAGCTCACCAATCATGGTCTGCCAACATTTTCTCTACGGTAGGTGACATGTTCCCGAAATCTGCCATTGCCAGTATCACGGGTATCGGCGGTATGGCTGGTGGTGTAGGTTCTATGTTGCTGCAATACATTGCCGGTGAACTCTTTGTTTACGCTGGAGAAACCAACATGACTTTCATGGGCTTCGCAGGTAAACCTGCCGGTTATTTCGTCATCTTCTGCGTATGTGCAGTAGCTTATCTGATCGGATGGGTTGTAATGAAGGCATTGGTTCCGAAGTACAAACCTATCGTATTGGAATAATATCGGATAAAATACGGAATAACATCAAATAAGATTTCACTCTTATACCTTATATATAATAAGGTGTAAAGCGATAAGATTCCATTTTTGATCTGTACAATAATAAAGGAGGGCTTTTGTAAAGCCCTCCTTTATTTATATCTGCCCAAATAAGACTAAAATCAAATGACTTTACCATTTATATAAATATACTCGGCATTCGATGTAAACATACTTGGCCTTTTATGTAAACATACTTGGCTTCCGATGTAAACATACTTGGCCTTTTATGTAAACATACTCGGCTTTCGATGTAAACATGCCCGGCATTCGATGCAAACATGCCCAGTATTCGATGTAAACATGTCCGGCATTTTATATAAAAAAGCAGAGCATGTTATTTGCTATACGGGTGAAAAAAGGTCGCAGGACTTCTTTACGTAATTTCCGCATTATCATGAAATTATCATTGAGCTGAGAGAATATAGTTTATAAGATATCAAACAAAACCTTTCAAGAATACATAAAAAAAGCCTCTTCTCACGAAGTGGCTCTTCTCTGCTCTCTTCCGTACATAATTACAATACGTTTTCTCTTGTCCAACACTATTTTTATTTCATACGGAAGCGCAAAAATTCAAGATGAAAAAAAGGGAAGTCTCACGACTTCCACATTTCTTCTAACCTTAAATCTAAATCTCTATGAAAAAAACGTTTGGCAAAGATAGAGCTTTACCGCATATAAAGATATTAATAAAACATATAAAGAAAAGAAAAGTATTTAAGAATTATTAAATCAGAACTTTAAACAGAACAAATATATCTTAATTCACCGCATCAAGCAAATCAGAATATATTGGATTTTGCCGTAACAAACCAGGAACTCCTATCATAAACAACTGCTGACGGGCACGAGTAAGAGCCACATTCAACTTACGATCAATCCAAACTCCCCTCTCCTCCGTAAGATTGGCAAGGAACTTCAACTGATAAGCCCGATTCACACAGAAAGAATAAACAATAACATCACGCTCACTGCCCTGGAAACGTTCGACGGTATCTACCAAAATGTCATTCAAAGCAGGAATCCCCAAAGCCGCAATCTCCCTCTTGACAAGCGCTATCTGACTGCGATAAGGAGCAATAATACCCAATGTCTGCCCCGGCTGAAAGCCCACACCGGAAGCCTCATATTGCCGATAGACAGCAGCCGACAACCGTGCCGCAAGCCGCGCCTCAAAATGATTAACCTTTGCCGATTGCGATGCAGGTTCCGATTCGGAAGGAAAAAAGGCAACACGACGCACCAATACATCTGCAAATTCATCGTCTTCAAGCCCCGGAGCCAATGTAAGCCCTCCTTGCTGATGCGGCAAACCTACAGCCTCCAGCAAACCGCCATAGAAAGCTTGGTTCGGGAAGCGTGCCACCTCTACATTCATACGTCCCTGACGGCAAAGCATATCATAGAAATGACTCGTAGCAGACGAAGGTTCATCTGCCGAAAAAGCGACTCTCCGATATAGACGCTCGAAAAGGGAATCTTTCAGGTTATGCAGCCCGATATCGCGCAGGCACTCCTCACATACCTCCGATTGCGATTCCGACTGGAGCACCACGGCAGGCAACTGTTTATGGTCGCCTATCAGAATGAACTTACCGATAGCATTTCCTCCCGCCACATTACGTGCACAAAGAAGTCCCAACAACTGAGGTTCCAGAATCTGGGTCGCCTCATCCACAATCGCCACATCAAACGCTTTCAGGCGGAAAAGCTCCGTCTTGGAAGAGAGCGTGGAGACGGTACCCACAAAGACACGGCAACGTTCTATCCGGGCACGTACCTCGCGGCGTGTGGAACAAGACTCCAGTACATTCTCTATCAAATGCGGGCGGTAAGTCGTATCACAAGAAAGTTCACTACCCACACGGATAAAATCAATTGCAGGCTCTATGGAAGAAAGCGCCTTACATATCTCGTCCACCGCACGGTTCGTATAAGAGAGCAACAAAATCTGTTTCCCCTCGCGATAGAACGCCTCCACCATGCCACGTAGGGCACGTGAGGTCTTCCCTGTTCCCGGAGGACCCACCAAGAGAAAATAATCTTTCGCAGCCAAAGCTTTTTGTGTGATACGGGAGAAATCGTCCGGTGCAGCAGCAATGGCTGCATCAAAGGAGGAATCAAACTCCGGTTCACGCTGGAAAAGCAACAAATCGCGGCGGTCCTTATTGGCAGAGAGAAACATGGAAAGCCCCATATACATGCTGCGGAAAGAGGTATCCATATAGTCGTGCTCGATGGCATAACAACTATCGGCAGGAAGCACGGACGTATTCTGCTGCGAAGCACGGAGGCGCACACGGATATCCTTATCGGTCATCTGCTCGATATTGCCTTTGAATACCATCTTATTGGTCACATTGTCCGTATCTTTGTCCCGCTGGTAGAGGACGATGGCATCTCCTTCGCGGAAATTCGGCAAGGCTTGCGAAAGGCGAGGTACGTTCGTGCCGGACTCTGAGGAGGCGGATGGTTGCAAGGAGATGCTGCTATCTGCCCGTGCCAGCACGAGATATGCCTTATGCCTGTCTGCTGCGTGATTCTCCTTGATAGTCAGGTCATGCAGTATCTCGCCCGCCTCACACTTTTCTTCAAGCGTAGAGAGCCACAGGGCGGCAGCACCCGTACGGCCTTCGTAGGCGATATCTCCCGACTTGGACGTATATAATTCTTTGGTTATAAAGTTGTAGAGCGTATAGAAATAGCACTGCTCCAGTGCAGTGAGCCGGCCGATGCGTTGCGTCACGGCATCAATTGCCGGATAGAGATAGCGTTTCCACAGCGTATTGTCCAACTGGCGCTCATTCAGCGTGTCCGGATGGATGGCTTTCAGACATTCCGCCGTGTAGTGCGGGCTGTTGCGCAACTGCATGCCATATTCGTTTGCTACAATGCGATTGCGCACATCCATCACACGCCTCACCATCGCCCAGGAAGGGCGTGCGGGATAAAGCAACGGATAACGGGTGTAGAGCAGATATGCCTTCACATGCCTGTGCTCCATCCCCATAGAGTACTCCAGCACGGCCTGATAAAGCAACATCTGTACTTTGTTGTTCTCCTTCGGTTCCACCTTGCCCCGAATGGCATACTCATCCGCCTTGCCCGATTTCATTTCGATGAAAGAGGTCATGTCGCGCTGCATGTAGTCCAGACGTCCCTGCAATCCCAAAGCCTCACAGACATAAGTAGGTTCCAGCACGGCATCCGTCTTGTCCAACTCATAACCGGGAGCACGAAATGTCTCGGTCACGGTCTGCCGTATGTGGTCGAAATGGCGCTTGCAATCGGCGAAGAACTCCCTCTCCTTCTCCTTATCCTGCAGGTCGGCACAGGCGGCAAGCTCGATGGAATAGATACGGAAAGCCTTCTTCATGCAAGCCAGATAGTCGGGAGCTTCCTGTGCATAGATCCATTCGTCCAGAAAGAGATTGGCAATGTTACCCAGCAAGAGGGGACGTGTATTGTCGGGCGACTGCAAGCGTGCCAACATATAATTGGCAGGATGGTGGCCGTAGTCCTTGAAGCATTCGGCAAGCGAACTGATATCCAGCAGGTAGTCGGGTTCCAGAATGATGAACGAAGGCGTCAGGATACCCGCCTCATCCACTGCTACATCCAGCAGGTTGACTTGTGCATGCCGCCACAACTGCCGGCAGGTTTCGGCAAACTCCTCGTTCACCTGCGGCACGTTATAGCGCACACGCAGAGGCTCTTCGGCAACGGTGTCGACGGGAAAGACATACAGGAAGGTGTCGTCGGCATACTGGAAGCTGACCCGCATCCGCTTCACCCGCTTCAGGGCGGGCGGGGCGACCAAATAGGTGGCATCCGCACGGGGCAGCAACTGATAAAGCTGCGCAGGTATATCTTCTCCACAGAGCCGTTTCACGAAGAAAGTCAGCGTCTTGACATCGCGCAACAGGCTTTCGCGCGAAGGTTCGGACTGCCGGTTCAGCACGGCATTAGAGGTCAGGCGGAAGGTATGCAAGCGATTTTGCTCGACCACAGACAAGCCCACCTTAGAAGCCACAAAGCTGATGCGTGCCGAGAGGTCGGTCATTTGCAGGCTGCCGTCCGGCATCTGTGTGCGGCAAAGGCGTTCCAAAAACTCGCGAAGCTGACGATAAGCTACCGTCAAAGGGATACCTTCATCCCGGCAGAGTGTGAAAAGGAAATGATAATACTCACGCGCTTCTTCCCCCATCATCCCTCCTTGTCTTCGTCAGTCCTGTCCGCATCATTCTTGCCGGACTTGTCAGCGTCAGTTTCGGCTTTATCGGCATTGTCCGCATTATCCTCGTCTGCATCGGGCGTCTTGTCCTTAATCATCAAGATGCTCAACTCATAGAGCAGGTAAAGCGGAACGGAAACCACAGTCAGCGTGAAGGGATCGCCCGTAGGAGTTATAATGGCTGATACGATTACGATAATCACCAGTGCATGACGACGATACTTGCGCAGAAAGGACTTGTTGACCAGCCCCAGCAACGAAAGCAGCCAGGTGACCAAGGGCAACTCGAAAGCAAGTCCCATGCAGAGCACCAGCATCATGAAGTTATCTATATATGAGTTCAGGGAGATCTGATTCTCGATGGCCGCACTCAACTGATAAGTGGAGAGGAAACGCAGCGTCAGGGGATAGACCATGAAATAGCCCAGCAGCACGCCCAGAAAGAACATGACCGTACCGACGCACAAGGCTTTCTTCACCCCGCGCCGCTCATTGGGATAGAGCGCAGGGCTGATGAATTTCCATATTTCAAAGAATATATAGGGAGTTGCCGTCACCACCGACATCCAGAAAGCGGTGGACATGTGTATAAAGAACGGGGCAGCCAGATTGATATTGATCAGCTTGACATGAAACTCCTGCGTGAAGAAGTCGTCGTGAAGATCGAAGACCTTGCCTACATAACGCAATATGTCGTAGAAGATAAAATCGTTATGACAAGCCGCCAGCACGACATTGTCAAACAGCCAAGGCATCGCCACAAAATATCCGACGGCCAACACGAACCACACCCCGAGTACACGAAACAGCACACGGCGCAATTCATCCAAATGATCCCAAAAAGTCAATTCCTTATCTGCCATAGTAAATGAGCTACGAGTGACAAATGACGAGCTACGAGTGACAAATGACAAATCACGAGTGACGGGCTACAAGCCCTCTCTGACGCCCACATAGCGCCACCACTTGTAGCTTGTAACTCGTCACCCGCAACTAACTCACTTATCTTTTTCAACCGGTTCGTCTATATCCGCTTTAGCTTTATTGATTTCCTCTTTGGCTTCGTTCACACCCTCTTTGAAGCTTTTCACGCCTTTTCCGAGTCCTTTCATCAATTCGGGAATCTTCTTGCCACCGAACAACAACAGAATCAGCAATGCAATGATAACCCATTCAGAGCCACTGGGCAGAACGCCTAATAAATATAAATTTGTCATATCCGTTACTATATATTTTTAATTCGATGCAAATATAATGATTTCACCAGAGAATATTTCTTTGCGATGCTAAGAATCTTCCCTTGTGAAGCAGAGAATCTTCCCTTACGATGCAGAGAATTTACTTCTTAAGTTAAGAGCCGGGAATGGAGAGTTGAGAGTTATGACTCCCGTCAACTCCCTCCCCGAATACCTCCTTCCCCGAAGCGACTCCCCTTTCTAATCCTGATAATACACCCGCTTCACCCGCGTGGAAACACTCGTCAGCACCTCATAAGGGATGGTGCCGAGGATGTCGGAAAGCACCGTGACGGGCAGATGATCGCCGAAGATCTCCACCGTGTCGCCTTCGCGGCAGTCGATGTCCGTCACATCGATCATGCAGACATCCATGCAGATGTTGCCTACGTAGGGGGCACGCTGTCCGTTCACCAGACAGTAGGCATTCCCGTTGCCCAAGTGGCGGTTCAAGCCGTCGGCATAGCCGATGGGCAGGGCGGCGATGCGTGAATTGCGGGTCAGATGGCCCTTGCGGCTGTAGCCGACGGTGTCTTCCTGGGGCACTTCGCGTATTTGCAGGATGGTGGTCTTCAGGGTACTCACATTATGCATGATGCTGTTGTCTATCGGATTGACCCCGTACAGGCCGATGCCCAGGCGCACCATGTCGAACTGCGCGCCGATGAAGCGCTCGATACCTGCCGAGTTGCAGATATGGCGCAGTATCTTGTGAGGGAATGCAGCCTGCAATTGCAGGGAGGCTGCCTCGAAAGCCTCTATCTGACGGCGGGTGAATGCATCGAACTGTGCCGCGTCGCTACCCACCAAGTGCGAGAATACGGAACGGGCGATGACGGCATTCTGCCCTTTCAGCCGCTCGATCAGGCGGGGCATGTCTTCGGGGGCGAAGCCCAGGCGGTGCATGCCGGTGTCCAGCTTGACGTGGATGGGGAAATGGGTGATGCCCTCCTTCTCCGCCTCGCGGATGAGGGCGTCGAACAGATGGAAACTGTAGACTTCCGGCTCCAGCTTATAGTCGAACAGGGTCTTGAAAGCCGTCATTTCCGGATTCATGATGATGATGCTCGAGGTGATGCCCGCCTTGCGCAGCTCGGAGCCTTCGTCGGCAACGGCAACGGCAAGGTAGTCGACATGATGCTCCTGCAGGGTCTTGGCAATCTCGTAGGAGCCGGCGCCGTAGGCGGAAGCCTTCACCATGCAGACCATCTTCGTCTCGGGACGCAGGCGGCTGCGGTAGTGGTTCAGATTGGCGGTCATGGCACCGAGGTTGACTTCGAGAATCGTCTCGTGCACTTTCTTCTCCAGCTCCTCCGTCAGGGTGTCGAAGCCGAACTGGCGGGCGCCTTTTATCAGGATGATTTCGTCCTGCAGACACAGTTCACCGCGCGAGATGGCACGCTTCAGGGCTTCCGTATGGGGATAGAACGCCTTTTCGATGCTGAAACGGTCGTCGCACGAGGAGATTTCGCTTCCCACGCCGATGATGCGCTGGATGCCGCGGCTGTTGATCAGTTGCGAGACTTTGCGGTAGAGCGTGGGGGCGTTCTGACCGGTCTCGAGGATGTCCGAGAGAATGAGCGTGCGCTTCAGGCCTTTCGTTTGCGAGCGACGGTAGAGGAAGTCGAGGGCGATGTCGAGCGAGACAAGGTCGCTGTTGTAGCTGTCGTTGATAAGCAGGCAGTTGTTCTTGCCCTCCTTCACCTCCAGACGCATGGCTACGGGCTCGAGGCGTGCCATGCGCTCGGTGATCTTCTCGGCGGGGAGCATCAGGTAGAGGCAGGCGGCGAGGCAGTTGAGGGAGTTCTCGATGGAGGCGTCGTCGATGAAGGGCAGCGTGAAGGAGTTGTCCATGTCCAGATAGCGGTAGGAGATGACGGTGCACTCCTCTTTCTTCTCCACGGAGCTGATGAAGAGGGGGCGTTCCATGTCGCGGCGGCTCCAGGCTATCTCGCGGGCGCTGAGCATGGAGCGGGAGACGCAGTTGCTGATGAACTCGTCGTCTCCGTTGTAGATGACCACGTCGCAGTCTTTGAAGAGGCTGAGTTTCTCGATGCACTTTTCCTGCAGGGAGAAGAAGTTCTCCTGATGCGCGCCTCCGATGTTGGTCAGGATGCCGATGGTGGGGCGGATGATGTTCTGCAGGGCGCGCATCTCTCCCATCTCGGAGATGCCGGCTTCGAAGACGCCCAGTTCCGATGCCTCGTCCATCTGCCAAACGGAGAGGGGGACGCCGATTTGCGAGTTGTAGCTGCGCGGTGAGCGCACGATTACGCGTTCGGGGCTGAGCAGCTGGTGGAGCCACTCCTTCACGATGGTCTTTCCGTTGCTGCCCGTGATGCCGATGACGGGGATCTGGAACTGTTCGCGATGCAGCTCAGCAAGTTTCTGTAGGGACTTCAGCGGACTGGCGACTACCAGCAGGTTGGGAGCAGAGGTTGGCGCGTCGACGGCAGGTTGCGGGCTATCGCTCGGCGCGGAGGAAACAGGCTGCGGGCTGTCACACGGCAGGGCGCAGGGGAACGGCAAGGCTCCGCTCTCTATTTTCTGATAAGTATCTTCGCTGATGACAAAGTTGCGCACGCCGCGCGCGTAGAGTTCAGGGATGTAGCGTGCTCCGTCGTTGCGCTTGGTAGTTAAGGCAAAGAAGAGGGTTTCTTCGGGGAAACTCAGGGAGCGGCTGTCGGTCAGCAGCCAGTCTATGGTGGCGGGCGCACTGCCAATGCGCTTTGCGCCAATAAGTTCGGTTATTCTTTCAATTGTATAAGACATATCTCTTTCTCGTTTTGGAAGTCTAAGTACGGGTATTTTTGGTTAAGTCGGTCTATTTTTAACACTATTTGTTCTAAAAAATGCTTATGCTCCGCCGAGTCCGGACGGAAGGGCTTATGAGAAAGTGCCTTCCTGACACGCTCCGTCTCTTGCATGATGTCCCTCGCCTCGTCCGAAAGGCAGAGCTGCACGAATTTCTCCCAGACGAAGCCGACGGCCTGCGCGGAGGGGTGCACCATATCTTCGGCGTAGAAGCGGTAGTCGCGCAGCTCGTCGAGCAGGAACTCGTAGGCCGGAAAGTAGAAGACCTGCCCCGGAAAAGCCTCGCACAGCTGGTCGACGGCCATGAGGAGCACCGCCTTGCTCAGCTGGTTGGCATGCATCCCGTCGCGCACGTGCCGGATGGGGCTTACGGTGAGCAGGACCCTCAGCTTCGGGTTGCGGACGGTCAGGCGGGAGAGCAATGAGGTGTAGTCGGCCACGATCTCCTGCACGCTGAGCCGGCGGCGGGTGAAGAGCGTATCCGGCTGCTTATGGCAGTTGGCCACGACGTGCCCCGCCTGCTCGTAGACCCAGGCGGTGCCGAAGGTCAGCATCAGGCAGTCGAGCCGGTGGATGCGGGCGTGGGCGGCGCGGAGGCGGGTGTTGATGTGCCGCAAGGCGTCCGGTGCGGAGGAGGCGGAGAAATCGCCGTGGTGCATCGGGCTATGCCAGCATCCGCGGAAGAAGAAGAGGTCGTCTTCCGTATAGACCTTGTCCGCCACGACCTCGCGCAACGCCGCCGAGATGGACAACGGATTATAGAGGACGCCGAAAGGGTTGACGTCCGTGCGGAACTTGGCATGCGTCAGGCATTCGCCGATATGCGTGGCGAAGCAGGAACCCATCAGCAGGAGTTCGTCCGACTGGCTGAGACGGGGCATGCCGGACGGCAGTTCAACAGGGGTGAAAAAATCCATAAAAATAACAGGCTTTTAATAGAAGAATAACAGGCTTTTAATAGGTTTTTAATAGAACGAGACCGGAAACCGATCTCATCACATGCGGCAAAAGTAATAAATCTATCCGGATTAAGCAATTCCCGAAAAGGAAGGGGCGGCGTGTGACGGACGAAAGAACAACAGGCGGCGGACGAAGGGGCGACAAGTAACGGACGAAGAAACGACGCGTGACGGACGAAGGAACGACAGGCGACAAACAAAGGCGCAACGGCTCTCCCCCAAAAAACGGTTCACGAAAATCAGTTAAATAAACTCAATGTTTCAACCGGTTTTTCATCGGTTTTTCGCCGTTTTTCGACCACTCTACCTTCGCTACTGCTCCGTTACTACTCCGTTTCAGGTCCGTTCCTTAGGAATTGGCGTTAAAATGGCGCCGCAATTTTAACACACCAGCGCGATAGTGTCAACGTACGTTAATCAGGTGTTTTCCGCCCCCGTTATGCTTGCATTGTTGGATTTGTGTATCCAATTGCCCCGGTGGCGCGCGGCACTCCGTCCGCACTCCTTTCCCCTATCACTCTGCACCTTTACCCCCCGCCTCGCGCCCCCCGTGACGCGTCACTCCGCACCTCTTCCTCATTTTTTCCCCGAAAAAGGAAATACCTTCCGTTTTCTTTTACTAAATTTGCAAATTGTAATCCTCAGAACAGAGATGAAGACAGAAACAATGACATACAACTTGCTAAATTCCATTTCTGAACCCGAAGACCTGCGCCGCCTCGATGTGCGGCAACTTCCGGAAGTCTGTAAAGAATTACGGCAGGACATCATAGAAGAAGTATCGTGCAACCCGGGACACTTCGCAGCCAGCCTGGGCACAGTGGAGCTGACCGTAGCCCTGCACTACGTCTTCAACACGCCCTATGACCGCATCGTCTGGGACGTCGGCCACCAAGCCTACGGACACAAGATACTGACCGGACGCCGCACCGCCTTCTCTACCAACCGGCGCTTCAAGGGCATACGCCCCTTCCCCTCGCCCGAAGAGAGCGAATACGACACCTTCGCCTGCGGACACGCCTCCAACTCCATCTCAGCCGCGCTGGGCATGGCCGTTGCCGCCGCCGAAAAGGGCGAAGAAGACCGCCACGTGGTAGCCGTCATCGGCGACGGCTCGATGAGCGGAGGACTCGCCTTCGAGGGACTCAACAACGTCTCCTCCACCCCGAACAACCTCCTCATCATCCTCAACGACAACGACATGGCCATCGACCGCAGCGTAGGAGGCATGAAGCAATACCTCTTCAACCTCACCACCTCCAACCGCTACAACCAGCTGCGCTTCAACATCTCGAAGATGCTCTTCCGACTCGGCATCCTCAACGAAGACCGCCGCAAGGCTCTGATACGCTTCAGCAACAGCCTCAAGTCCATCGCCGCCCAGCAGCAGAACATCTTCGAAGGCATGAACATCCGCTACTTCGGCCCCGTCAACGGGCACGACGTCGTCAACATAGCCCGCATCCTGCGCGATATCAAAGAGTTGAAAGGCCCCAAGATCCTTCACCTCCACACCGTCAAAGGAAAAGGATTCAAACCCGCCGAAGCAGCCCCCGAAATATGGCACGCCCCCGGCAAGTTCAACCCCGAGACCGGCGAACGCCTCACCGCCGACACGAGCCACCTGCCCCCCCTCTTCCAGGACGTCTTCGGCGAGACCCTCGTCGAACTCGCCCAAGCCAACCCGCGCATCGTCGGCGTCACCCCCGCCATGCCCACAGGCTGCTCCATGAACCTGCTCATGCAGGCCATGCCCCACCGCGCCTTCGACGTCGGCATCGCCGAAGGACACGCCGCCACCTTCTCCGGCGGCATGGCAAAGGAAGGCATGCAGCCGTTCTGCAACATCTACTCCTCGTTCATGCAACGCGCCTACGACAACGTCATTCACGACATCGCCCTCCTCCGCCTCCCCGTCGTGCTCTGCCTCGACCGCGCCGGACTGGTGGGCGAAGACGGACCCACGCACCACGGCGTCTTCGACCTGGCCTACTTCCGCCCCGTCCCCAACCTGACCATCTCCTCGCCCATGGACGAGCACGAACTGCGCCGCCTGATGTACACCGCGCAGCTCCCCGACCAAGGTCCCTTCGTCATCCGCTACCCCCGCGGCCGCGGAGTGCTCACCCGGTGGAGATGCCCGCTCGAAGCCGTGCCCGTGGGCAAAGGACGCAAACTGAAAGAGGGCAGAGACCTCGCCGTCATCACCCTCGGCCCGATAGGAAATACCGCCGCCAGAGCCATCGCCCAAGCTGAAAAACAGGGCACCCTCTCCGTGGCACACTACGACCTGCGCTTCCTCAAGCCGCTCGACACGGAGATGCTGCACGAAATCGGCCGCCGCTTCTCCCGCATCATCACCATCGAAGACGGCGTAAAGACGGGCGGCATGGGCACCGCCATCCTGGAGTTCATGTCCGAAAACGGCTACTCCCCCCGCCTCGAACGCATCGGCGTCCCCGACCGGTTCATCGAACACGGCACCGTGCAGCAGCTCTACCACCTCTGCGGCATGGACGAAGAGGGCATCGCCGCCACCATACTGAATAAAAAAGAAGGCATCGAAAACGACATGCCGAATAAAGAACAACCCCGAACCTCCGGCCAAACGGCTGATAAATAAACAATAAGGTCATGAAAATCATTATTGCAGGTGCCGGCGCAGTAGGCACACACTTGGCAAAACTGCTGTCCCGCGAGAAGCAGGACATCATCCTGATGGACGACAACGAAGAACGGCTCAGCCCGCTCAGCGCCAACTTCGACCTGATGACCGTCACCGCCTCCCCCACCTCCATCCAAGGACTGAAAGAGGTGGGAACCAAAGACGCCGATCTCTTCATCGCCGTCACCCCCGACGAGAGCCGGAACATGACCGCCTGCATGCTCGCCACCAATCTCGGCGCCCGAAAGACCGTAGCCCGCATCGACAACTACGAATATCTCCTGCCCAAGCACAAAGAGTTCTTCCAGAAACTGGGCGTCGACTCGCTCATCTACCCCGAAATGCTTGCCGCCAAAGAGATCGTATCCTCCATACGCATGAGCTGGGTGCGCCAATGGTGGGAATTCTGCGGCGGCTCACTGATACTGATAGGTACCAAGATGCGCGAGAAAGCCGAAATCCTGAATATCCCCCTCTTCCAGCTCACGGGAACGGACAAGCCCTACCACGTCGTAGCCATCAAGCGGGGCAATGAGACACTCATCCCACGCGGAGACGACGTCATCCAGCTGCACGACATCGTCTACTTCACCACCACCCGCAAGTATGTCCCCTACATACGCAAGATAGCCGGCAAGGAAGACTACGCCGACGTGCGCAACGTCATGATCATGGGCGGCAGCCGCATCGCCGTGCGCACCGCCCAGTACGTCCCCGACTACATGCAGGTGAAAATCATCGACAACAACCTGAACCGTTGCAACCGACTGACCGAACTGCTGGACGACAAAGTAATGATCATCAACGGCGACGGCCGCGACATGGACCTCCTCATCGAAGAGGGACTGGAGAACACGGAAGCTTTCGTCGCCCTGACCGATAACTCGGAAACCAATATCCTCTCCTGCCTCGCCGCCAAACGGATGGGTGTCAGCAAAACCGTGGCAGAAGTGGAAAACATCGACTACATCGGCATGGCCGAAAGCCTCGACATCGGCACGGTCATCAACAAGAAGATGATCACCGCCAGCCACATCTACCAGATGATGCTCGACGCCGATGTCAGCAACGTGAAGTGCCTGACCTTTGCCAATGCCGACGTCGCCGAGTTCACCGTGAAGGAAGGTTCGAAAATCACCAAGCATCCGGTGAAAGACCTGGGACTGCCCAAAGGGACAACCATCGGCGGACTGATCCGACACGGCGAAGGTGTGGTGGTGACCGGAAACACCCAGATACTGCCGGGAGATCATGTCGTAGTATTCTGCCTCAGCATGATGATCAAGAAGATAGAGAAATATTTTAATTGAAAGAATCTTCTAAGTTGAGAAAAATAAGTTGAAAGAAATATTCTAATTGATAGAAATGATAAACTTCAAGACAGTCATACGGATTATCGGCATCCTCCTCCTGCTGGAAACCATCATGCTGCTGGTTTGCGCGGGAGTCTCACTCTACTATCAGGACGAGGACCTGATAGATTTCTGCATATCGGCAGGCATCACGGCAGGCACCGGAATCCTGATGGCACTTTGGGGCAAGAACGGCAAACGACAACTGACACGCCGGGACGGCTACGTGCTCGTCAGCTTCACCTGGATAGCCTTCTCCATACTCGGCACGTTTCCATTCTACATCAGTGGATACATCCCCAGCATCACCAACGCCTTCTTCGAGACCATGTCCGGCTTCAGCAGCACCGGTGCCACCATATTGGACGACATCGAAGCACTGCCCCACGGACTGCTCTTCTGGCGCAGCATGATGCAATGGATAGGTGGATTGGGCATCATCATGTTCACCATCGCCGTTCTCCCGATATTCGGTGTCAACGGCTTGCAGGTCTTCGCCGCCGAAGCCAGCGGGCCGACGCACGACAAGATACACCCGCGCATAGGCGTCACCGCCAAGTGGATATGGAGCATCTATGCCGGCATCACCGGCATCCTGGTCGTCCTGCTGATGCTGGGCGGCATGGACTGGTTCGACAGTGTCTGCCACGCCTTTACGGCCATCAGCACCGGAGGCTTCTCGACCAAGCAAGCCAGCATAGCCTACTATAACTCCCCATACATCGAATACGTCCTGTCCGTCTTCATGTTCATTTCAGGCATCAACTTCATGCTGCTCCTGCTCTTCTTCAACCGGAAGTTCAAGAAAGCCATCCACGATGCTGAGTTGAAGTGGTATTTCTGGTCGGTAGCGCTCTTCACGGCTGCCATCGCCGTTATCCTCTACTACACCCAGCCGATGGGTGTGGAAGAGGCTTTCCGCCAATCCCTCTTCCAAGTCATCTCGCTGCACACGTCCACCGGATTCGCCACCAACGACTACATGCTATGGCCCGCCGTGACGTGGGTCTTGCTGACCATCATCATGCTGATGGGAGCCTGTGCGGGCAGTACGTCGGGCGGTCTGAAGTGCATCCGCATGGTCATCCTCGCCAAGATAGCCCGCAACGAGTTCAAGCATATCCTCCATCCGAATGCCATCCTGCCGGTGCGTCTCAACAAGCAGGTGGTTCCGCCCTCCGTACAATCCACGGTGTTGGCATTCTGCTTTATCTATGCCGCCATCAGCATCGTCAGTGTGCTCATCATGATGAGCCTCGGCATCGACTTTCTGGAATCTGTAGGATGCGTAGTCTCCAGCATCAGCAACATGGGTCCCGGATTGGGTGATACAGGACCGGCGTTCTCCTGGAACGCGCTACCCGATCTTGCCAAGTGGCTGATGTCCTTCCTCATGCTCCTGGGACGACTCGAACTGTTTACCGTCCTGCTACTTTTCACTCCTGAATTTTGGACTAAGAGCTGATAGATGGTCAAAAAGTGCTAAAAAATAAGTATTTTGCCATCTCCATATAACAAAACAGCCAATATTTGTTATACATTTGCAGTCCAAAAGAAAAAAGTAGTTATATGAAACAGTGCATCAAATACCTCATGACCATTCTGTTCAGCATATTGCTGTATGATGGTATGGTACAGGTAGCAAGCATGTCATGTACTCTCAGACGTAATGAAAGCGAACGTTGCACCTTGTCTCAAGCTCCGGCCTTGCAGCTATCCCATACTCATATCCGTAATATCTATCACTATTTTCTTTCTACACCTTTATATATAGATAAAGTAGATACCATGCAAGTACGAGACAACAAGAGCATATACTTGCTGTTAAGCTACTTACGAACAGGAAAAGCCACCCACTCCTCGGGAGATGTCTCCCTCTCTCCGCCGGCTTACCGTTCTGCCTCGGACCCGCTCAGCTATTACGTCTTCGGGCTGAGGAAGATAATCATTTAACCAACTGTTTGGGCATTCCAACCGCCCTAACCTGCCGGAAACGATTCAGTGGGATTGTTCTCATCGGCAAACCATTTCAATCTAAAATATATACATCAGACATATACATCTAAAAGACTGTTAGATTTATGAACTTTACTTTGTTAGTAGTCGTCTTACTGACGGCAATTGCTTTTGTGGGTATCGTGATCGCGCTGTCCAAGGCGATATCACCCCGTTCATTCAACCCACAGAAAATGGAAGCATACGAATGCGGTATTCCCACACGCGGCAGGTCGTGGATGCAGTTCAGGGTAGGTTACTACCTGTTTGCCATCCTGTTCCTGATGTTCGATGTGGAGACGGTATTCCTGTTTCCGTGGGCAGTCATCACCCGCGACCTGGGGCTGACCGGACTGTTCAGTATCCTGTTTTTCTTACTCATCCTCGTATTGGGACTTGCCTACGCTTGGCGGAAAGGAGCATTGGAATGGAAATAAACAAGAAACCCAAAATAAAATCTATCCCGTATGAAGAATTTACGGATAACGAGACTTTGGAGAAACTCGTCCGCGAACTTAATGCCGGAGGTGCAAACGTCGCCCTCGGCGTACTGGACGATTTCATCAACTGGGGACGCAGCAATTCGCTGTGGCCACTTACGTTTGCAACAAGCTGTTGCGGCATCGAGTTCATGGCTCTGGGCGCCGCACGCTACGACATGGCACGCTTCGGATTTGAAGTAGCCCGTGCCAGTCCGCGACAAGCAGACATGATTATGGTGTGCGGAACCATCACCAACAAGATGGCGCCCGTACTGAAACGACTGTACGACCAGATGCCCGACCCGAAGTATGTAGTAGCCGTAGGCGGATGCGCCGTCAGTGGTGGACCGTTCAAGAAGTCTTACCATGTCGTAAACGGAGTCGACAAGATCCTGCCGGTAGATGTCTATATTCCGGGATGCCCTCCCCGTCCGGAAGCCTTTTACTACGGCATGATGCAACTGCAGCGCAAAGTGAAAATAGAGAAGTTCTTCGGCGGAGTGAACCGGAAAGAGTCCAAACCGGAAAACGAAGAGTGACAATAAACGAAACATCATCAAGATATGGATAATATACGATTTATAGAACCGGCAGCCCTGCACGACGAGATGCTCCGCCTGTATCGCGACGAACAGATGGACTTCCTGAAATGCCTGACCGGCATGGACTGGGGAGAAGCAGACGAGAATGACCCGACCCGCCCTTACGGCTTGGGCGTAGTCTATCATCTGGAATCTACCGCCACAGGCAAGTGTACAGCTGTACGCACCTCTACCCCCGACCGCAATACCCCCGAACTGCCCACTGTCAGCGACATCTGGAAAGCAGCCGACTTTCTGGAACGCGAAGTGTACGACTTCTATGGCATTGTTTTCATCGGTCATCCCGACATGCGCCGCCTCTACCTGCGCAACGACTGGGTGGGCCATCCGATGCGTAAGGACAATGATCCCGAAAAGGACAACCCGTTGCGCATGGATAACGAAGAGACCATAGATACCACCACCGAGCTTGAGTTGAATCCGGACGGCACGGTGAAGAACAAGGAACTCGTGCTCTTCGGCGATGAAGAATACGTGGTAAACATCGGTCCCCAACATCCCGCCACGCACGGTGTGATGCGTTTCCGCGTATCCCTGGAGGGAGAAAACATCAAGAAGATAGACGCCAACTGCGGATATATCCACCGGGGCATCGAGAAAATGTGCGAAAGCCTCACCTACCCGCAGACACTGGCACTGACCGACCGCCTCGACTATCTGGGCGCACACCAGAACCGTCACGCCCTGTGCTCATGCATCGAACAGGCAATGGGTATCGAAGTAAGCGACCGCGTGAAGTATATCCGTACCATCATGGACGAATTGCAACGCATCGACTCGCATTTGTTATTCTTCTCTTGTCTGGCCATGGACTTAGGCGCCCTGACCGCTTTCTTCTACGGTTTCCGCGACCGCGAGAAGATACTCGACATCTTCGAGGAGACATGCGGCGGCCGTCTGATCATGAATTACAATACCATCGGCGGAGTACAGGCAGACCTCCATCCCAACTTCCAGAAACGGGTGAAAGAGTTTATCGCGTACCTGCGTGGAATCATCCACGAGTACCATCAGGTATTCACCGGCAACATCATCGCCCAACAACGAATGAAGGGCGTAGGCGTGTTGAGCCGCGAAGATGCCATCGCCTTCGGAGCCACGGGCGGCACAGGACGTGCCAGCGGTTGGGCTTGCGACGTGCGTAAACGTCATCCGTACGGTGTGTACGACAAAGTGGACTTCAAGGAAATCATCTATACCGAAGGTGACTCATGGGCACGCTACATGGTCCGCATGGATGAAATCATGGAAAGCATGAACATCATCGAACAGCTCATCGACAACATTCCCGAAGGTCCCTATCAGGAGAAGATGAAACCGATAATCCGCGTGCCGGAAGGGCAATACTATACCTCGGTAGAGGGAAGCCGCGGCGAGTTCGGCGTCTTTCTGGAAAGCCACGGCGACAAGACCCCTTACCGCCTGCATTTCCGTTCTACGGGATTGCCGCTGGTAAGCACCGTAGACACCATCTGCCGCGGAGCAAAGATTGCCGACCTGATAGCCATAGGTGGAACACTGGACTATGTAGTTCCGGATATTGACAGATAAACAGATCAAGGTGAAAGTAATGGGTATGGAGGAGTTAAAGGATTAAAGGAGTTGAAGATTAAAGAAGTTGAGGAGTTTACTACTTAACTGCCACATGCTTATTACTTGAGAAACTTAATTATTAATTATTAAATTAAATAACGTGTTTGACTTTAGTATAGTAACCAACTGGATTCACCAGACGCTGACATCTTACATGTCCGAAGGTCTGGCTATATTCCTGGAATGTATAGCGATAGGCGTATGCATCATTCTGATGTATGCCTTGCTCGCCATCATTCTTATTTATATGGAGCGCAAGATCTGCGCTTTTTTCCAATGCCGCCTCGGTCCGAACCGTGTGGGCAAATGGGGAAGCATCCAGGTCATCTGCGACGTGCTGAAGATGCTGACCAAAGAAATCTTCACTCCGAATGCCGCCGACCGCTTTCTTTATAACCTGGCACCGTTCATGGTGATCATAGCCTCGTTCCTGACGTTCACCTGCCTGCCCATCAACAAAGGTATGGAGGTGTTGAACTTCAACGTAGGTATATTCTTCCTCCTATCCGCATCGAGCATGGGTGTGATAGGCATCCTGCTGGCAGGCTGGGGCTCCAACAACAAATTCTCACTAATCGGCGCCATGCGTAGCGGGGCACAGATCATCTCGTATGAATTGTCCGTAGGACTGAGCATCCTGACTATGGTAGTGCTGATGGGTACCATGCAGTTCTCCGAAATCGTGGAAGGACAGGCGGACGGCTGGTTCATCTTCAAAGGACACCTCCCTGCCCTGATAGCCTTCATCGTCTACCTGATAGCCGGAAACGCCGAATGTAACCGCGGACCGTTCGACCTTCCGGAAGCTGAAAGCGAATTGACGGCAGGATATCACACCGAATATAGCGGTATGCACTTCGGCTTCTTTTACCTCGCCGAATACCTGAACCTGTTCATTGTGGCCAGTGTTGCCGTCACAATCTTCTTAGGCGGTTGGATGCCGTTCCACGTCGTAGGCATGGACGGTTTCAACGCAGTGATGGATTGCATTCCAGGATTTGTATGGTTCTTCGGCAAGGCATTCTTCGTGGTGTTCCTGCTGATGTGGATCAAGTGGACCTTCCCCCGCTTGCGTATCGACCAGATCCTGGCACTCGAATGGAAATATCTGGTACCTATCTCAATGGTGAACCTCATCATCATGGTACTGATTGTCGTATTTGAACTACACTTTTAAATTATGGAAACATACAGCTATTTAGGTGGAATCGTGCATGGCATCCGCTCCCTGCTGACAGGTATGAAAACAACCATGACCGTCTTCTGCCGCCGGAAAGTGACAGAACAATATCCCGAAAACCGCACCACCCTACAGATGTTCGACCGGTTCCGAGGTACGCTGACCATGCCTCATAACGAACAGAACGAGCACCATTGCGTGGCGTGCGGACTATGCCAGATGGCCTGTCCTAACGGTACCATCAAGGTGACGAGTGAAACAGTAGAGACCGAAGACGGAAAGAAAAAGAAGATACTGGCAAAATATGAATACGACCTCGGCTCGTGCATGTTCTGCCAGCTTTGCGTCACAGCCTGCCCGCACGACGCAATCACGTTCGATACTGCTTTCGAGCATGCCGTGTTCGACCGCACGAAACTGGTGAAAACACTCAATCGTCCGGGTAGCCACGTCATAGAGAAAAAGAAAACAGCTGTTCCGCAAGGTGAAACAGCCAAGTAATCCGAAACTAAAGTAATTTGTAATTCAAGAATATGGAAATAACCCTTGAAACCGTAGTATTCTACTTTCTTGCCGTGTTCATCACCGTGTGCTCCATTCTTACTGTGACCACACGCCGCATGGTACGCTCGGCAACGTATCTGCTGTTCACGCTTTTCGGTACGGCAGGCATCTACTTCCTGCTGGGATATACCTTTCTGGGATCGGTACAGATCATGGTATATGCCGGCGGTATTGTCGTACTCTACGTCTTCTCCATCCTGCTGACTAGTGGCGAAGGAGACCGAACCATCAACAAAATGAAACGCAGCCGGTTACTCGCCGGACTGGGAGCCACCGGGGCGGGAGCACTTATCGTGGTGTTTATCACGCTGAAGCATAAATTTATCACCACCACCGACCTCGCTCCTTTGGAAATCAATATCAAAACCATCGGAAACGCCATGTTGAGCAGCGACAAATATGGCTACCTGCTTCCTTTCGAGGCAGTCAGCATCCTGCTGTTGGCATGCATCGTAGGCGGACTGATGATTGCACGTAAACGATAAAAAGGAATTGATTATGATACACATGGAATATTATCTGATAGTCTCCGCTATCATGTTTTTCGCCGGTATTTACGGATTCTTTACCCGCCACAACACACTGGCCATACTGATCAGCGTCGAGCTGATACTCAACGCCACGGACATCAACTTCGCAGTGTTCAACCGTTTCCTGTTCCCGGACGGGCTGGAAGGCTATTTCTTCGCCCTGTTCTCCATTGCCATCTCGGCAGCCGAAACGGCAGTGGCGATAGCGATTATGATTAACATCTACCGTAACATACGAAGCATCCAGGTGGGTAAACTGAATGACATGAAATGGTAGTATCAAGATTACAATAACTGATAAATAAAGTTATATATGGAATATACAATTTTCATCCTGCTCCTTCCGTTCCTCTCCTTCCTCACGCTGGGAATAGCCGGCAAATGGATGACGCATCGGAAGGCAGGCTTCATCGGCAGCACGGTATTGGCGGTAGTGACCCTATTGAGCTATATCACTGCCTGGCAATATTTCTCCGCCCCGCGCCTTGAAGATGGCACTTTCGCCACCCTTATGCCTTACAACATGACCTGGCTGCCTTTCACGGAGACACTGAGCATAGACTTGGGCATCCTGCTCGATCCCATATCCGTCATGATGCTCATCGTCATCTCTACCGTGTCGCTGATGGTACACATCTACTCTTTCGGCTACATGAAAGGGGAACGCGGTTTCCAACGGTACTACGCCTTCCTCAGCCTGTTCACCATGTCCATGCTCGGACTGGTGGTGGCAACCAATATTTTCCAGATGTACCTGTTTTGGGAGTTAGTGGGCGTCTCTTCTTATCTGCTCATCGGATTCTACTATACGAAACCGGCTGCCATCGCGGCAAGCAAGAAGGCTTTCATTGTCACCCGCTTTGCCGATTTGGGATTTCTGATCGGTATTCTTATCTACGGGTATTACGCAGGCACGTACACTTTCCAACCCGATGAGATGTCCTTGCTGACAGGAGGCGCTGCAATGCTTCCTCTTGCCCTTGGACTGATGTTCGTCGGCGGTGCCGGAAAGAGTGCGATGTTCCCGTTGCACATCTGGTTACCGGACGCGATGGAAGGTCCTACACCGGTCAGCGCACTGATTCACGCGGCTACGATGGTCGTGGCGGGTGTCTATCTGGTAGCGCGAATGTTTCCGTTGTTCATCGGTTATGCACCGGACGTGTTGCATATAGTGGCCTACGTAGGCGCATTCACGGCATTCTATGCCGCTTCCGTGGCTTGCGTACAGAGTGACATCAAACGTGTACTTGCCTTCTCTACCATCTCGCAAATAGGTTTCATGATGGTTGCTTTGGGCGTCTGCACTTCTGCTGACCCGCATCATGGCGGTTTGGGGTATATGGCGGGGATGTTCCACCTCTTTACACACGCCATGTTCAAGGCATTGCTCTTCCTTGGCGCGGGCAGTATCATCCATGCGGTCCATAGCAATGAGATGTCTGCTATGGGAGGTTTGCGCAAGTATATGCCCGTGACACATGTCACGTTCCTTATTGCCTGCCTTGCCATTGCCGGTATTCCTCCCTTCTCCGGTTTCTTCTCTAAAGACGAGATACTGGCGGCATGCTTCCAGTTCAGCCCTGTCATGGGTTGGGTGATGACAGCCATTGCGGCCATGACGGCGTTCTATATGTTCCGCCTCTATTACGGTATCTTCTGGGGGAAGGAGAACAAGGAACTTCATACCGAGCACACTCCTCATGAGAGTCCGTTGGCAATGACCTTCCCGCTGATGTTCCTCGCTGCCGTAACGGTCGTGGCAGGTTTCATTCCTTTCGGCAAGTTCATTTCTGCCGATGGCACAGCCTATACGATTCATCTCGACTGGGCAGTGGCAGGTAGCAGCATTGCTATTGCGGTTGCCTCCATCGCGATTGCTACAATCCTGTATGCACGCTCCCAGCAACCCGTTGCCGATGCACTTGCCCGCCGCTTCCACGGTTTGTGGACGGCAGCCTATCATCGTTTCTACATGGATGAAGTCTATCAGTTCGTTACCCACAAAATCATCTTCGGTTGCATCTCCCGTCCTATCGCCTGGTTCGACCGTCATGTAGTGGACGGCTTCTTCGACTTCCTTGCCTGGAGTGCCAATGCCACCAGCGACGAGATACGTGGGCTGCAAAGCGGACAGATTCAGCAATACACCTACGTATTCCTGTTGGGTACGCTGGCGCTAATCCTGCTGTTGCTGTTATAATAGAGAAATGTCAATCGTAATTCGTAAACAGTAAAAAACACAATAGTAAAGATGAACATATTAAGTATTTTTGTTCTCATCCCTCTGCTGATGCTTCTCGGCCTCTGGCTGAGCCGCAATGTTCGGCAGATACGTACGGTAATGGTGACCGGTGCATCAGCATTGCTACTGTCTGCTATATGCCTGACCATTGCCTACCTGCATGCCCGCGCCGCCGGAGAGACTGGCACCATGCTTTTCTGCGCGGATATGCCTTGGTATCCGGCACTCAACATACACTATTCGGTCGGTGTGGATGGAATCTCAATAGCCATACTGTTGCTTTCCGCCATCATCGTCTTTACCGGCACATTCGCCTCCTGGCGTTTGCAGCCGCTGACCAAGGAGTATTTCCTTTGGTTCACCCTGCTCTCGCTCGGCGTATTCGGTTTCTTTATCTCCACTGACTTGTTCACAATGTTCATGTTCTATGAGGTGGCGCTCATCCCGATGTACCTGCTGATCGGCGTATGGGGCAGCGGACGCAAAGAGTACTCCGCCATGAAACTGACCCTGATGCTGATGGGTGGTTCCGCCTTCCTGTTGATTGGTATCCTCGGCATCTACTATGGTGCCGGCGCTACGAGCATGAATATACTGGATATCGCCGCACTGCACAACATCCCCATCGAGCAACAACGCATCTGGTTTCCGTTGACGTTCCTCGGATTCGGAGTGTTGGGCGCCCTGTTCCCGTTCCATACATGGAGTCCCGACGGACATGCTTCCGCACCTACCGCTGTCAGTATGCTGCACGCCGGTGTATTGATGAAGTTAGGAGGTTACGGCTGTTTCCGCATCGCCATGTACCTGATGCCGGAAGCTGCCCAGGAGTTAGGGTGGATATTCCTGATACTGACAGGCATCTCCGTGGTCTACGGTGCCTTCTCGGCTTGCGTGCAGACAGACTTGAAGTACATCAACGCCTACTCCTCCGTATCCCACTGCGGACTTGTGCTCTTCGCTCTCCTGATGATGAATCAGACAGCCTGCACGGGTGCCGTCCTGCAGATGCTCAGCCACGGATTGATGACTGCCTTGTTCTTTGCCCTGATCGGTATGATATACGGACGTACACACACGAGGGACATACGCGAGCTTTCCGGACTGATGAAAATCATGCCTTTCCTTGCCGTGTGCTACGTCATTGCCGGACTTGCCAACCTCGGACTTCCGGGGCTGAGCGGTTTCGTGGCTGAGATGACCATCTTCAATGGTGCCTTCCAGCATACCGATGTTTTCCATCGCACGTGGACCATCATTGCCTGTACCAGCATCGTGACTACTGCCGTTTATATCCTCCGGCTTGTCGGTAAGATACTCTACGGCACCTGTACCAATAAGCACCACCTGACCCTGACCGACGCTACGTGGGACGAACGTACTGCCGTCATCATCCTCATCGTCTGTGTGGCATGCCTGGGTATGGCTCCGCTGTGGATAAGTACGATGATCGGAGAGAGTGTGGTGAAGTTTATAATTTAGGATTTATGATTTATGGGATGTACAATGCAATACATAAATCATAGCCATAAGCAAACGCACCATTCAGAATGCATCATTCATAATTCATAATTCATAATTCAAAATTCAAAATTTAAAAACATGGATTATTCCCAATTTCTCATTCTTAAAGAAGAGCTTTCGCTGATAGCAGTCATCGTCATCCTCTTCGTTGCCGACCTCTTCATGAGTCCTGACGCGCACAAGAAGGATGGTAACGCACGGCTCAACACTGTACTTCCCGTCGTGTTGCTTGCCATACACACGTTGGTTACGATCATCCCCGGTCCGGTTATCGATGCTTTCGGCGGCATGTATCACAATGCACCGATACAAAGCATCGTGAAGTCCATCCTCAGTATAGGTACACTGATTGTCTTCCTGATGGCACATGAGTGGATGAAGCTGCCGGATACCATCATCAAGCAAGGTGAGTTCTATCTGTTGACACTCTGTACGCTGCTGGGTATGTATTTCATGATTTCCGCCGGACATTTCCTGCTGTTCTTCGTCGGACTGGAGACTGCAAGTGTTCCGATGGCAGCCTTGGTGGCCTTCGACAAATATCGCCATCACTCGGCCGAAGCCGGTGCCAAATACATTCTTACGGCATTGTTCTCCAGTGGTCTGCTGCTGTACGGTATTTCCTTGATTTACGGTACGACGGGTACCCTCTACTTCGAAGACATTCCTGCCGGACTGAGCGGTAGTCCGTTGCAAATCATGGCATTCGTATTCTTCTTCTCCGGCATGGGGTTCAAGTTGTCTCTTGTTCCTTTCCACCTTTGGACGGCAGACGTTTACGAAGGTGCCCCAAGTACGGTGACGGCTTATCTGAGTGTCATATCCAAAGGTGCGGCTGCCTTCACCCTGCTGACTATCCTGATTAAGGTGTTCGCTCCCATGACGGACCAGTGGCAGGAAGTGCTCTATTGGGTCATTATCGCTTCCATCACCTTGGCAAATCTCTTCGCCCTGCGTCAGGAGAACCTGAAACGTCTGATGGCGTTCTCCAGTATCTCGCAAGCAGGTTACATCATGCTGGGTGTCATCAGTGGCAGTGCTCAGGGTATGGCCTCGTTGGTATACTACGTACTTATCTACATGTTTGCCAACCTCTCCGTATTCACCGTGATCACGATTGTCGCTCTGCGTGCACATCGCTTCACGCTCGAGGATTATAACGGGTTGTACGGAACCAATCCCAAACTGGCGTTCCTCATGACGCTTGCCCTGTTCTCGCTGGCAGGTATTCCGCCGTTTGCTGGTTTCTTCTCGAAGTTCTTTATTTTCGCAGCGGCTTTCAACGGTGGTTTCCATCTGCTGGTATTCATTGCGCTGATCAATACGGTGCTTTCGCTCTACTACTACCTGAAGATCGTAAAAGCGATGTATATCAACCGGAACGATGAACCTATCGCCACGTTCCGCAGTGATAATTACACGCGTGCCAGCCTCATCATCTGTACAATTGGCATCATCGTGCTGAGCTTCGCAAGTGTGATTTATCAGAATATAGACAAGTTTTCTTTCGGACTGTAAACAGTCCGAGAGAAAACTAAAAACTTAAAGGGTCTACACTCTTCACATCTTTCACCCGCTCATTTAAATACATACTGCACAAACATTTACGGTGAAGGATTCAATACACCGCACGATACTATAATTCATATAGACCTTTTATAGATTCTTCCCCTTGTTTTTATTTATTCGAACTCCCGTTTTTATTCATTCGAACCCCTACTTTTATTCGTTCAACCCCCTGCTTTTATTCGTTCTTCACGGTTGTGGTTCACGTATTCCACGGTTGTGGTTCACGTGTTTCATGCTTGTGGAACACGTGCTCCACCAATGTGGAGAAGCTGTTCCACGACCGTGGATAACGAATCAAACCCGTATGTTAACTTTATCAACACACGCAGTTATCACAATAAAAACATGGCATAAATGTTTCTGTTGAGTGGATTCAGAACATTATAAGCAGGGATACTCCATCAGTGAGTTCAGGAAGGCACATCCACTCCTTCCGGAGACGCATTCCTGAAATCACCACCGGAAGGCAATTGGAACACACGTAAGTCGAACTCGGAGATGATGGCCAGCAGATGGTCGAACACATCGGACTGAAGGTTCTCATAGGGAATCCAAACGGTAGTGGCGGAAAAGAAATAAAGTTCCAAGGGAATGCCGCGGTCGGTAGGCTGGAGCTGGCGTACCATGCAGGTCATGTCATGGTTCACTCCGGGGTGCTGCCTGAGATAGTTGTTCAGATAGGCACGGAAGACACCAAGGTTCGTCTGGTGGGAACCGTTTACAAGGATGGAGTTGTCAATGTCATGCTCACGGTTATACTCCTTTATCGCCTCTTCCGTCCGGTCGATGTAATCGGTCAGGAGCTGGATACGGCGGTACTTTTCCAGCATTTCAGGCGTACAGAACTTCACGCTGTTCATGTCAATGTTGATGGAGCGCTTGATGCGGCGTCCACCACTCTCCTTCATACCGCGCCAATTCTGGAAGGAGTCACTTACGAGCAGATAAGGAGGAATGGTGGTAATGGTCTTGTCGAAGTTGCGGACTTTCACGGTGTTCAGCGAAACCTCTATCACATCGCCATCGGCGCCGTACTTGGGCATAGTGATCCAGTCGCCCACCTTCAGCATGTCGTTAGCGGAGAGCTGCACGCCGGAGACGAAGCCCATGATACTGTCCTTGAACACCAGCATCAGTACTGCCGCCGAAGCACCCAGACCAGTGAGCAACACACTGGGCGAACGGTCTATCAGAATGCTGACCACGACGATGCCGCCAATGAAATAAAGAGTGACCTGTGCTGTCTGCAAAAGTCCTTTCAACGGACGGTCGCGAAACTGTTCTTTCTCACTATAGACCGTATAGACAGCTTTCAGCAAGGCATTGATGAAGCTGAGGAACATGACGATAATGAAGATATAACAAAAACGCTGAATCAACGCAAGCGTTACCGAACCTGCATCAGTAAACGCCAACGGAATCAGGAAGTAGACGAAAATAGGTGCTACCATACGACTGAGGTGTACCATCACTTTACGGTCGAAAACGATATCATCCCACGTTGCTTTAGTCTGCTTGACCAAGCGAGCCACGGCATTCAACAGAATTTTCCGGCAAATGGCATCCGCCAGATAAGCGATGAGGAATACCCCCAGAAAAACAATAAACTGGTCCAGCTGGTCGGCTACCGAATGGCTGAAACCTAACGATTGAAGTGTTTCATTGACTTGTTGTACGATGTTCATAATATTGTATATCTGCTCTTTGTTTGTTACTTTTAAGTTTTTAGGGTGTTGGGGTGTTAAGACTAGACTAGACTAGACTACACTACACTACACTCCGCTTCATCCCCCTTGTTCCAGAAAGTCCTTTATATCCTCCTTCAACCACTGATAGAGATAAAGATCCTTGTATCCACTATTCTTCTTCAGCATAACACCGACGTTGACCTGGCTATTTTCATAACTGGTCAGTTCGTTACGGAACTGTTCATCGTGGGTGGCAAGGCGTTTGATTTCCTGTTCGCGTTCGCGCCGCAACACCGTACAGACGGGAACGAGAAGCTTCATCACGACGTTGTCCATCAGATGATGCCCCTGAATGTAGAGATAAGCGGTATCAGGAGTAAGCCCCAAGCGGTCGAGTTCTGTCGCCAGACGCTCTACAGGCTCTATATGGTGCGGAAAACGTTGTCGCAATTCAGAAAGTTTGCGGGTAACGTTGCGATGGACGGTCTCCAAGGCTTGTTCAGGACGACGGACATTGACTTCGTATAAGCGGGTACACGTACTGAACTCATGCATTGGGAACGTGTTATTGTCATGCCGACGATAAAAGAATATGTTCCATAGAAAAAGGGGATAGACCGCCTGCGAATAGTGTTTCAGAAAAGCAGGAAAGTCTATCAGCACACGGTCGTTCAGCGTTGCCTGCACACAAACTTCATGCAGGCTTTCGGCATAGCAATGGAAGTTTTCGATGGCGTAGGCGTAAGTCTGGAAGATGTAAGGGCTGCTGTTGATCTTGTGTGATACATTCGTCTTGCCTTGCAGCAGGAAGTCGTAGTCGCTGTCCACGCAGGCTATCAGGCTTTTGCCTAACTCGGCGGTGTTCAGGGTATTCATCAACACCATTTTCTTCCCCTTGGCAAGAGAAGTGGACGAAGGAAGCATCACCTGAAAATAGTATTCGTCTGTCTCGAACTCGGAGAGCAGGGTGCGCCAGAAGGCTACGTCGTCGTAACTCTCCACATAGGCAACTATGCGACGGCGGCTCTTCTTAGGATAGAGCCGGTCGGCAGCCGTGAAGTAAGCGGAAGTGAGGTTATGTTTAAGGGAAGTAGCCACTGTTTTTCTAATTTTCCATTTTCCATTTTCCATTTTCCATTCTCAAACTCTCCGATATATCGCTTACCTCAGTCACCGCATCCAGCCAGCCTTCCATGATGACGGCAGGGGAATGGGTGGTAAGTATCAGCTGGACATTCGGGTTAAGCTCGCGTATCATGCCGATAAGCTTCTGCTGCCATTCGATGTGCAGGGAGGCTTCGGGCTCGTCCATGAAGAGGACGCAGTGGACACCGTCGCGCACGAGGACGGTCAGCAGGATGATAAGCATTTGCTTCTCGCCGGAGGAGAGTTTGTAGGGCAGAAGGCGGTCGCCGTCTTGCAGGAAGATGATTTCGTTGCTGCGGCGGTCGATGGTCTTACGGGTGTAGCCGAAGAGCTGGTCCATCATGTCCTGAAACTTACGCTTCGGGGCGGAGAGGTCAGCGGCTTGCGCACGCTGTCGTTCGTCGCCGGAAAGAAGTTCGATCATGCGGTTGCCGATGTTGACCTGATAGTCGAGGTAACGACGTTGCAAGAGGTAGAGTTGCCAGTCGAGTTCGGACTTTACGTTAGCGTCTGCCATGCGGGCGGTGAAGTCGCCCATGATGAGAGGGCGGTCATAACTACGGATGACATCGTAAGGGATGAAGGTGGCAGCAGGGTCGTCGAAGGTGATACGTACGCCTTCACGCTCGCCATTCTTTATCTGACCGGAGAGCTGTTCAAGATAGTGAACCGAACGGTTGAGGATAGTGCTCTTCCCAATGCCGTTGATGCCGGAGAGGATGTTGACGTCGGGACGGAGATTCCAAGTGATGTCATAACGGTCCCACAGTCCGCGAATCTCGATTTGCTGGATATAATTGGCTTGCTGTTCCATAGTCTTCTTTTTTAATTTGGAACAAATATAAGGGTTTATCTCTGATTTCCGTATGACAGGAAAGGGAAAAAATGAAGATGGGGTGTAGAGGTGTAGACTTTAAACCTCTCCCCTTGTTCCCCCTCTCTTACGGAAAGAAGCGGACAAGCTCTTCCCTATTTCAAAAAATAATTGTTCCTTTGCACCCTCAAAACATAGATATAGTATGAACAAGAACCTAAAAGGGCACCTCTTTGCCCTGACCGCCAATATTTTATGGGGGCTGATGGCTCCCATCGGTAAATCCACACTCATGGAGTTTTCCGCCCTGTCAGTGACCACATTCCGTATGGTAGGAGCGGCGGCCTGCTTCTGGCTGCTGTCCGCCTTCTGCAAGCGTGAGCAGGTGGATCATCGGGATATGCTGAAGATATTCTTCGCCTCACTCTTCGCACTGGTGTTCAACCAAGGTGTCTACATCTTCGGGCTTTCCATGACTTCGCCCATCGACGCCTCCATCGTGACCACCACGCTCCCCATCGTCACCATGATCATAGCCGCCATCTACCTGAAAGAACCTATCACCAACCTGAAAGTACTGGGTATCTTCGTAGGTGCCATAGGTGCATTGATACTTATCATGAGCAGCCACACCGCCGGTGGCGGCAACGGCAGCATCATCGGCGACCTGCTCTGTCTGGTGGCACAGATCAGCTTCTCCATCTATCTGACCGTGTTCAAAGGATTGTCGCAAAAGTACTCTCCCATCACGCTGAACAAATGGATGTTCGTCTACGCATCCATGTGCTACATCCCGCTCTCCTATCACGACGTGGCAAGCATCCAGTGGACGGAGATTTCCGCGGCAGCCTTCTTCCAGATCGGCTATGTGGTGGTGGGTGGCAGTTTCCTCGCCTATATCTTCATCATGAATGCCCAGCGACTGCTGCGCCCCACTGTGGTAAGTATGTATAATTATATGCAACCCATCGTAGCATCTGTCGCTGCCATTATCATGGGATTGGGCGTATTCGGATGGGAAAAGGGAGTGGCCGTAGCTCTGGTATTCCTTGGTGTATATATCGTGACGAAAAGTAAATCAAAAGCCGACTTCGAGCGGGCCGGTAAGGAAATATAAGATTTCGGACAAAAAGACAAAAAGATATATTCTTCTCCTTCATAATTTGGCAGATTCATACTCCTTTTGTCTTTTTGTCTTTCTGTCTAAAAACCTTCTGTCTGTCCCCCTTTCAGACCTTCGAAATAGGTATCGAGCAGTGTCTTTGCCGCAACAAAAGAGGTGAGTTTACCTTGCAAGACTTGTTGTTCCTTATCCGCCAGCATCGCTTCGATGGCGGGATTGTGATAGAAGCTGTCGCGCAAGCGTTCGTTGATGCTCTCATACATCCAGTACTTGCTCTGCTCGTTGCGGCGATGTTCAAAGTAACCGTTCTCTTTCACAAAAGCGATGTAGTCATAAATCATGGTCCATATTTCCTCTACCCCCAGGTTGTAGAAACCGGAATAGGTCAGTACTTGCGGCGTCCATCCGGATTCAGGGGCAGGAAACAGATGCAATGCATTGCGGAACTGCGTAGCCGCCAACTTCGCACGGTCCAAGTTATCGCCGTCCGCCTTGTTGATGACAATTCCGTCCGCCATTTCCATGATACCGCGTTTGATGCCCTGCAACTCGTCGCCCGTACCTGCCAGTTGGATCAGCAGAAAGAAATCGACCATCGAATGAACAGCCGTCTCGCTCTGCCCCACGCCTACCGTCTCCACAAATATCTTGTCGAACCCTGCGGCCTCACACAAGATGATCGTTTCCCGCGTCTTGCGTGCCACTCCTCCCAACGAGCCTGCCGAAGGACTGGGGCGGATAAAAGATTTAGGATGAACCGACAGTTTCTCCATGCGCGTCTTATCGCCCAAGATGCTGCCCTTGCTGCGCTCACTGCTGGGGTCGATGGCAAGCACCGCCAGTTTGCCCGCATACTTCTCCAGCACATGCAGACCAAAAACATCGATCGAAGTACTCTTGCCTGCACCCGGCACCCCACTGATGCCCACGCGGACCGAATTGCCTGAATAGGGTAAACATTTCTCGATGACCTCCTGTGCCACAATCTGATGCTCCGGTTTCACACTCTCCACCAGAGTAACTGCCTGGCTCAGCACCGTCACATTCCCCTTTACGATGCCTTCTACAAAATCCGCCACAGAAAGCAGTTGTTTCTTCGGTTTCGGGCGGCGGTAGGGATTGACGGAGGAAGGTTGCTCAACGCCTGCATTGACAACCAATCCTTTGTAAGCTTCATTGTTTTCGGGATGTTCCATCATACAATTAAGTTATTTAATTTTCGCAAGCTCAACTTGAGTAGGAAACAAGATACGAAAGTTGAACTTGCGAAACTTGAGTTAAGTTATCACTTCGCTTTTATGTTAATCTCCACTTTCGGCTGTACCGGATCATTCGTGATCATCAGGATGCGCAAGTGGCGTTTCTTCCTGACAATGTTTCTCTTGTCTATGGTTACACGCAAACGTGTGGATTCACCCGGTTGCAATACGCTCTTCTTCAACCCTACGCTCAAAGCCGGATTAAACACCTGCAACTTGATGATCTGCAACGGAGACTGCCCGGTATTGCTGACCACGATATCCTGTTTCACCTTATTTTTCTTTGCAAGCTGTGCACTCAGATCTATGTCCGTATCCGAAAGGTGGATAACGGGAGCAGCAGCCATATCCGCAGCAGAAAGATTAGAGAAGTCGGGCAAAAGGACGGCAGACAACGGGATTTCGTTTTCATCGCTGACCTTGTCTCCCGTAAAGCGGGAAAGATAGACAGAGGCCTGATTCAATCCCAAGTCAGCCAGCTTGTCTGTGTTCAGTGTCAGCGTAATCCGTCCGCTCTCCCCCGGTTGGAGTACACTCGGCTCCACTTCCATATCCAAATAAGAGGGCAGGTGCATCAGTACCGGCTCATAAGGGCGGTCCGACAGGTTCGCCACGCCGATACGCATCACCGGACGTTCTCCCCGGTAGATATAGGGGAAGTCGATTTCATTCTTGTCAATACGTATCTGCCCTATCAGGTAGGGATAGGCATTCGTAAAGTCCTTGATCTCACGCACCACTTCGCCCGTAAAGTACAGGTAGACCAAATTGGGCGCCGCATTCGTGTAGACGCCCACTGACTTCTCGAAGTGTCCCAAGGCTTTCGCATCAAACTCCACGGTGACGGTTCCCTTCTCGCCGGGAGCGATGGGCGTCTGTGTCCACTGTGCCACCGAGCAGGCGCACGATGGGTCCACGTCGGTCAACACCAAAGGCTGGTCGCCCGTGTTGGTGATGACATACTCCACGCTGACGGGATGTTTCCACTCTATTTGTCCGAAGTTATGCGTTTCTTTATTGGACGAGAAACGCGGCTGTGCCACGGCTGTCAATGCTGCGGCAAGCGCATATATACCTATCAAGATTCGTTTCATCTGGTTTTTCTTTTTAGGGACAGTGCGTCATAACCGCTTTTTACCACAGATTACTCAGATTATCACCGGACATTCAACTTAACTATGAAATATTTAAAGAAAAAATCTCTGTGTTAATCCACGTAATCTGTAGTGAGAGCTTTGGCGTACCTCCTCGATTCTTCATGTTATCACTCGCAAAAGTAATTCTTTTAGGCGAGAGTTCCTAAAAGGCTATTCAAAAAAGTCTACTCCACACATTCGTAAGAAGTCTACTCCACATCTACCTTCACCGACGCCGAATGCGCCGCATATTCCGGAGCGTATGCACACTGTATGGTTGCCAGACCGGTTTCGTAGTGACCGCTACGGGCCACCCGATAACTATACTCCAACACGTAGACGCCCTTGCCCAGACCGTCGAAGAAGAAATTGGTGGAAGCGTCCTTGACCTCTACATAGTAGCCAGCCCCGTTCGCCCAGCGATAACCGGAGAGGACACCCATCGGTTCGAAGCAAGCGCCACGCTGGTCTTTCAGCTGGACAAAGTCCATCGCACGGTCGAGGCGTATCGTCAGGCGGGAGACTACCTTATCGCCCACCTTCAGGCGGGTAGAAGCCGTGACTGGTTGCAACTCCGTCTTTCCGCCGGACACGGTACGTTCAACGTAAAGTTTCTTTTCGACAGCCAGTTCGCCGCCCTGCCGATTGACGTCGGAGATCGGGGACAGGTATTGTGCATAGACGGCACCCCAGGCAATGCCCGCATCCCGCTTCTCTACCGTAACGGACTTGGCGCGCACTTCCGGACTACCTTGTGCGAAGCTCTCTTTGATATATCCCAAGCCGGGGACAGTGGATTGGGCAGGAGCATAGGTTTCCATGACCTTGCCGCCAAGCGTAATGCGCACGTCACCACGCGATGCCAACAGGTCGCTGCCCTGACAAAGCAGTGCATAAATGGCGTCGGCCGTTGCTACCGGCGAATCCCAACTGGTTGTCTGCTTCTGTTTCAGCAGCCAGAGTTTCATCTCTTCCACCAGCGTATCGTTACCGCCTGCCTTGTGCAGTGCTTCCATCACGTCCACATGCACGGAGATCGGCTGGCTTCCCCAGAGGAAGGGTGTTTCGTTGAAGGCGAAGTAGGCGCCGCGTTCATCCGTCTGCACCAGGTGTTCCTTGATGGAGGCGATGAACTGATTTACTTCGGAAGCGCGGCCGGTCTTTTGCAGGACGACGGCAGACTGCGCTTTGATGCCCATCGACTTGGAGTTCAAGTTACTGCCTACCATAGAAAGGAAGTAGCGGTAAGCGGCTTCGTTGGCGGCAGGCACTTTTTCGTTGGCTATGGCAAGCAGATAGAGGTAATGCAGGGCAGGATAAGAGAGACCGGTTATCTTTGCCCCGTTCTTCTCCGCCTTACGGATGTTCTTGTATTCCTCCAATGCCTGCTGATGCAGATAACTGAAAGCTTTCTGCTGCATACCAAGTGCCTCAGCGGTATTCTTGTTTCCGGTGAGCAGGGGCAGGCGGACAAGGAGTTCGGTGATATATCCCGTCATGACACGGCTTCCGGGCATGCCTTTATACCAGCTCCAGGCACCATCCGCTCCTTGCAGTTCCTTCAACTTCGTCAGGGCGGTGATGCTTCCGTTCGACAGGTTGTTCAGGTCGAACAGAATAGCGATACGTGCCTGCTGTTCCGCTTCCGTAGTGGCTTCCAGCAGCCACGGGCTTTCTTCGAGAAGGATGTTCTTCACATCCTGATTTTTCTGCAACTGGCTGAGGAAGGTCTCTTTCCGTCCGTCTTGCATGCGCCAGCTGTCGAAGACGGCTTTGATGCGCGGCTGGCTGTTGGCGATGTGAGCGGCGAGGGTATTGGCATAGTAAGCGGCGGCCCAGGCAGTGGCATTGTCAGTATGGGGCTGGCTCAACACAGGCAGTGCCTGAACGGCATACCAGGCGGGATTGCCGGTGAACTCTACGGTCAGACGGCGGTTGGTGGCCGTGCGGCTATTGCGGTTGAAGAGGCTGTCCAGACGGAAAGTGCGGGTCTCTTCACCGCGTATCGGCATGGCAAGGGTTTCGGTGATATACTCCTTGTCGCTCAATACGGGCAGCAAGTGTTGCTCGCCGTCGCTGAATGTGCCGCCATCGGCAATCATGCGGACACCTAAGAGGGTATACTTGTCCGTTGCAGTAAAACGGAAGGCGACCGGAACGCTCTTTCCGGCTTCCACGGCGAAGGGTTGTTTCTGCGTAGAGACCACCTTCTCCGTCGTCGGGTCGAAGAGGATAAACTTGGCGGTTCCTTTCAATGGGTTACCCGTCAGGTTGGTGATCGTTGCGGCAATGCTCGTCTTGTCGCCCACCCGTACGAAACGCGGCATGTTGGGAGAGAGCATGAACTCCTTCGACGTGACGGCCGAAGCGTCCAGCATGCCGGTAAGCATGCCTTTCGTGTGGGCATAGCCACGGAAGTTCCAGCGCGTCAGGCTTTGCGGCAGGGTGAAGGAGAAGGAGATCTCGCCTTGCTCGTTGGTGCGCAGCTGCGGATAGAAGAAGGCGGTTTCGGAGAAATCGGTTCGCAACTCTACGGCGTTTCCGCCGTCTGCATCACCAGCCTCGGCATATTCCATTTGCTCCGTGGCCAATACCGCATCTTCTGCATATACCCTCTCTTTGGCATTCGCCATAGCCCTGCTCTGTACGCCTGCAACGCTTCCCGCAAGAGCAGCTTGCTTCATCGTTCCATATCCAGTCACCACTGCTTCCGACACAGACGTTGGGGAATAGAAATAGTCATACGCCAGCATCGGTACTTTCAAAGATTTCAACGGGAAAATGCAGGAATTGTACCAACGGCCTATATAGCTATCCCTCCAACTGTTTCCAGAGAAGAAGGCAGGATAATTAACTAAAAGTTTCTTAGGATTAGGATATATCTTGTCCAGCGAAGCGTCATACATCGTAGCCAGCATTTCCGCCATAGCGGGAGTGCCTTGCGGTGTCTTTATCGTCAGACGCCACTCCTCGTCCTGTCCGGGACGCAACTTGTCGCGGAAGACTTCCCACTTCATTGCCAGCTCCTTGTCCGGCAAACGTTTCTTCAGCTTCACTTCCTTGGAATACATCCTGCCGTCTTTGACGAAGGTGAACAGGTATTCAATCCCCATGCCGTACGCTTCCTGATAAGGGATGTCGAAACGGACAATGGTATCGGACAGCTGGAGCATCCTGCTTTCCAGACGTTGTTTGCCGCTGAAGATATCCAGCATCACATAAGCGTCTTTAAACGAAGTTCCAAAGCTGAATTGTGCCGGATGCGCGGTGTCGAATTCATCGTTGCGGATATTACACAAGAGGTCGGTATGCTTCACCGGCCGGGTGTCATAGTAGGAGAGAAGCGTAAAATCCGTCTCATAATCCACCTTCCTACCTTGGTCGTCTTTAGCAAAGAGTTGCAACACATATTCGCCGGAGGGCAACTTTTCCCATTCGGGATATGACGTAGAGACGTTCGATTCAAAAGTTCCACTGATACGAAGCAGGGAATCTTTACCTACCACCTGCATCAGCCGATACTCCCCCTTCAAGGCTACCGGTTCTCCATTAAGGTTCTTTGCGCGAAAAGTCAGGCGAATGCTGTCACCCTTACAGATTTCGTCTTCTTCGTCGATGGAAAGTACCACCGAACGGCTGCCTGCCGCCAAAGTGGTGGTTCCCACCTGGGTCTCGCCGGCGTAGTTCGTGACAGAGGCTTCTATCCGATAGGTATAATACACTTCATCATCGTCAGCAGTATCGGCATCGTCGGCATCGTCTTTGTCCTTATCTCTTTCCAGACGGACGGGGATGGTGAAACTGCCATCCTCGCCGATGAGCGCCTTGCCGGAGGCAAGCGGTGTGCCGCCATCTTCATATCCCCACCACCAGGAATAGACATCCCGTGTCACCGTATAGTTCAGTTCAAGCCCTTGCAAGGGCACGCCGCTGAAGGAGCTTGCCTTGCCTTTCACCTGCACACTGTCGCCCACCTGATAGGATGCTTTCTGCGCATCGAACACGATATCGAAAGTGGGACGTTTATATTCTTCCACCTGTATGCTTGTCCATCCTTTGCCTTTGGCAGCGGTAGCCTCAATGGCGTATCTTCCGTTCAGGCAAGCAGCGGGCAGCATAAATTCGGTTGCAAACGAACCAAACTCGTTCGTACGCAACTCTTTCCGCGAGATTTCCCTGCCGTTCACATCAAGCAGCGCTACTTCGGCTGCGACATTCGGTACGACATCGGCAGTATCGCTTTTGGAGGCATAGATGATACCTTTCACGTGGACTGCTTGTCCGGGACGATAGACTGAACGGTCGGTCAACAGCACCAGCTGGCTGTGTGCCTCGTTCTTAGGTTCTCCCCACCCTCTATAGCTGCCGATGTACAGATGTTGGGGCGGCATAGCCGTATCATTGCCTTTCCTGACGGTCAGCAGGAAGTCGTTTTTCTTCCATTTACTGATTATCTTACCCTGCGCATCGGTCGTCTTCCGTTCTATTTCCTTATTGCTTTTTCTATTCTCGGTGGAATAAAAGAAAACTTGTGCATCGGCTACCGGATGACCAGTCTTTCTGTCCAACACCACAAACTCTTTCTCCTCCTCGGGCAGGGCGATCGACATGACTTTGAAACGTGTCAGGCTGATGAAACAGTCCGTGCTTCGGCCTCTCCTGTCGTCCGGAACGAGTTGCAGGATGTAATTTCCCGGTTCGTCGGGCAAGGCTATATGATGATGGCTGAAGGCTACCTTGTAGTCCGCGGGGCGGGTCAATGAAAAGTGCGCCGTACGAACCTTGCGGGCGTATTGTTTATAGAAAGCGGCATTGATGTTCGGCATATCTACAGGCGATTCCGCCAAGGTGGTACGGAACAGATTGAGGGTAAATCCATCCAGATTTTTATGCTGTACCTGAAACGAGAGTGAATCGCCGGGATAGGCAATCTTGTTCACCTCCAGCATCAGTTGGGGTTGCAAGATGCTTTCGCGCAAATTGCGTAATGTTCCTATACGCTTGTAACCGGAATAGCGTCCGATGGCTTCGTCGCAAACTTTCAGGGCTTCCGATTTACGCCCCGTGTTGTTGTAATGGTTTGCCTTGGCAAGGTAAACCTCTGCACAGACATCGCGTCCGGCATACTCGCTGATAATGCTGTCCAAACGGCACCGGTACCAGTCTGTGGCATTCTCGCTGCCGACTTTCCGGACGCGGGGAACGGGATATTCCTTCTCGGACTGATAGCACCACTTTGCGTAATCGAGCATGGTCAGCAGAGCTGCATCTTCACGGTCGGGCAGCTGACGATAGGAGTTTGTCATCTGTTCGTAGATGGAGGATATCTTGTTGTTTACCAGTGTGTCGGCATCAAAATCGGACACGCTTTGCAAGGCTTCGATGCATCGTGAGGCAAGCAGATGATACATATCATGGTGATAATATTTGCTGCCATCCTCCAAAAGGACAAAAGGCACATAGCTGCTTGAGGAGGTTTTCAGCAGTTGGGGCACCTCTTTCAGGGCGTTGTCGGCATGCTGCACGACGCGCCGCACGAACATGTTGCCGCTCCACTCGCGGATATCTTCCGGCCAGGTGCCTTCTTCCGTACTGAGCTTGGCGCGCTCGCGCAGTGCTCTCCGGTTCCTGCCGGCATAGTCGGCATAGCTGCTTGCCAGCAACGAGTGGAGCACGGCACGCCCGACGATATCCTGCTCCGATGCCGCCCATTGTTCCAACCCTTGCAGGTTGACGTAGAAGCTGTCGGGCGTCAGCGTATTCCGGCTCATTCTCCGATACGCATCGGCTTTCAGCATCTGGGAGATGTTTTTCTCTGCCTTTCCCTTCCGGTATATCTCGTCCGTCAGCCTGATTGCGGTTTGAGGCAGGCTTTGTCGCTCTGCCTGCTCTACTTGCTTCCACAACTTGTCGAACGACTGCGCACGCAACGCGGGAATTCCTCCCCATAGTGCTGCCAGCAGCACCAAACTGCAAATTCTTTGAATCCTTTTCATGAATATTCTTCTGTTAGTCTTTGTACTAACAACAAAGAAAAGGAATAATGTTTAAACAAACATGGTTTTTATGATAAAAAACCTTTCAATAGGGATAAAAAAGGGGATATCCGGCTTTCAGGACATCCCCAATCTACAATAATTTGTCTTGAATTATTCATATTCAAGCCTGAGCCATATCTCTCTGATGATCAACACAGCCTGACAGGCCTGCATTCGCTACCGTACCTAATCGCATTCGATACGATACCTAATCGCATTCAGAATACGTACTTACTTCTTCAGGGTATAACCCATCATCAGCATTTCATTTCTGCCTACTTCGGCAAGGATGCTTTTCCATGTTTTCAAAATACTCTTTTTCATGACCTTAAAATTAATCTGATACCTTAAAATATAAACTATAACCAAGGGGTCAATACATTGTTGAGTAACCCCATACATGCTTATCGGCTTCGCCGAAACGTTTCCAGATGCTCTTTAACATTTTCATTTTGTTATCCTCCTTAAAAATTAGTGTTATCCTATTCATTTTATGTTTTACAACACAAAAGTAGAGCCTTTGTTTGAGACGACAAGCAAAAAATGGCGGAAAAACATGTTTTATAACATATTTCTTGACCTAAATCAAGAAATGAGGGGAGGCTATCGTACGGGAGGGCGGGCATCGGGCCGTGGAGTTTCGGATTATGAAGGTTCGTGTGGACATGCAAAGCCAACAATGCAACTATAACGGAGGGGGAAAATAGCCGTTTACCTTCCGTAACACTGTCGCTCCAGTGTGTTAAAACTACGGCGCCAGTTTAACGCCACTCCTTAGGAACGGAGGCACAACGGAGGCAGAGTGGAAAAAAAACGGGAAAAAGAGGGGGGAAAGAGTGGAAAAAAAAGAGAAAAGCTTTAAACTTATTTAACCGTTTTCCGTGAACCGCTTTTTCGGACGGGGAGGATGTGCGTGTCCTCGGTCTGCTTTCATCCTGTCTTCGGTCTGCCTTCATTCCATCCTCCTCCCGCCCATTCCGCCCCACCGCCCCATCCGCCGAAACCATCGGAACGAAAAAGCCGTCTGCCATACACCCTATTCTCTTTTTTCGTACCTTTACCGCCGAAAAAAGAAAAGCAAGATTTTGATAAAAGAAAATCAAGACTTCAATAAAAGAAAATCAAGACTTCGATGATAGACCAACCCACCATAGACCGGATTCTGGATGCCGCCCAGATTGTAGATGTCGTTTCAGACTTCGTCACGCTACGCAAGCGGGGGGTGAACTACGTAGGCCTGTGCCCGTTCCACGATGACAAGACCCCCTCCTTCTACGTATCGCCCTCCAAGGGGCTCTGCAAGTGCTTCGCATGCGGAAAGGGAGGAAACGCGGTGCACTTCATCATGGAGCACGAGCAGATGAGCTACCCCGAAGCCCTCAAATATCTGGCCCGGAAATACGGCATCGAAGTCAAGGAACGCGAACTCTCCAGCGAAGAGAAGCAGATGCAAAGCGAACGCGAAAGCCTCTTCATCGTCAACAACTTCGCCCGCGACTATTTCCAGAACATCCTGAAGAACCACGTGGACGGACGGAGCATAGGCATGGCCTACTTCCGCAACCGCGGCTTCCGCGACGACATCATCGAGAAGTTCCAACTGGGCTACTGCACCGACAGCCACGACGCCTTCGCACGCGAGGCCCTGGCCAAGGGATACAAGAAGGATTACCTCATCAAGACCGGACTCTGCTACGAGACCGAAGACCACCGACTGCGCGACCGCTTCTGGGGACGGGTCATCTTCCCCGTACACACCCTCTCGGGCAAGGTGGTAGCCTTCGGCGGACGCGTCCTCAGCAGTGCCACGAAGGGGGTGAAGGTGAAGTACGTCAACTCGCCCGAATCGGAAATCTATCATAAGAGCAACGAGCTATACGGCATCTACTTCGCCAAACAGGCCATCGTGAAGCAGGACCGCTGCTTCCTGGTCGAAGGCTACACGGACGTCATCTCCATGCACCAATCGGGCGTGGAGAATGTCGTGGCATCCTCGGGCACGGCACTGACCTCCGGACAGATACGCATGATCCATCGCTTCACGAACAATATGACCGTGCTCTACGACGGCGACGCAGCCGGCATCAAAGCCTCCATCCGAGGCATCGACATGTTGCTCGAAGAGGGGATGAACATCAAGGTCTGCCTGCTGCCCGACGGGGAGGATCCCGACTCCTTTGCCCACAAGCACAACAGCACGGAGTTTCAGGAGTTCATCCAGAAGCATGAAACGGACTTCATCCGCTTCAAGACCAATCTGCTGCTGGAAGACGCCGGAAAAGACCCCATCAAACGCGCCGAACTGATAGGAAACCTCGTGCAAAGCATCTCCGTCATCCCCGAAGCCATCGTGCGCGATGTCTACATCAAGGAGTGTGCCCAGTTGCTGCACGTAGAAGACAAGCTGCTCGTTTCCGAAGTCGCCAAGCGGCGCGAGATGCAGGCCGAGAAGCAAGCCGAGCGCATCGAAAGGGAACGGCGCGCCGCCAATGCGGCAAGAGCCAACGCGGAGGCAGGCATCACGGGCGGCACCGCGGCAGGACAAACCGCAACCGGACAAGCCCCGGCAGGGCAAACCGCCGGAAGCACCCCGCTGCCCTCCGACACGACTCCCGCCCAAGAAGCAGCCCCCTTCCCGCTGAACAACGACTACGTCTCCTTCATCCCCCAGGAGAAGAAAGAGGGTCAGGAGTTCTACAAGTACGAGCGGCTCATCCTGCAAATGATTATACGCTACGGCGAAAGGGTCATGTGCAAACTCACCAACGACGACGGGGAGGAGATTCCCATCACCGTCACGGAGTACGTGGTCAGCGACCTGCAGGAGGATGAGCTTGCCTTCCACAATCCCCTCCACCGGCAAATCCTGTCGGAAGCCGCCGAGCGCATACACAACGAAGGGTTCATTGCCGAACGATACTTCCTCGCCCACCCCGACGCCAACATCAGCCGCCTCAGCGTAGAACTGATCAGCAACCGCTACCAGCTCAGCAAATACCACTCGAAGGGGCAGAAAATCGTCACGGACGAGGAGCGCCTCTACGAACTGGTGCCTATCCTGATGATCAATTTCAAGTACGCCATTGTCTGCGAAGAGCTGAAGCACATGATGTTCGCCCTGCAAGACCCTGCCATCGCCAACGACGAAGCCCGATGCAACGACATCATGAAGCGCTACAGCGAAATGCGGAAGATACAGAGCATCATGGCGAAACGGCTGGGCGACCGCGTCGTACTGCCCTGAGGCCCCGTCTGTACGGTAGTGTGGCCCTGAGCCCCGTTTGGACATTTGTTGCATCATTCTGCACAGAAGTGCTCCCCCATGCTACAGCAATCCGACAGGAAAAGACCAAATAGAGGGGCTATACCGTGATTTCGCATTACCTTTGCCGCATCAATCATAACGAAAACCAATACATATCATGAAAAGAAAATCTATCCTATCCGTAATGACTTTCCTCTTCATGTTCTCTGCCTCCCTCGGAGCGCAAGAGAGGAATGAAGTCACATGGGAAGAGGTGGACAACGTCACCGTTCCCATCCCCCCGCAGGTACACCCCCGGCTGTACTTGCGCGCTTCCGACCTGCCGGAACTGAAACAGCGGATGAACCGTCCGGAAATCAAGCAGACCCTGGAGGCCATGAAGAAGTTAGGGAAAGACCGCACGCCCGAAGAAGAGGCGAAAGCCCCCGCCAAAGACGGCTTCCGCTATTATGCCGAGATGCGTGGCGTTACCACCCGCGCACAGTTGCAGGCGCTCAACTACCTCGTCTACAAAGACAAGCGGCAGGCAAGACAAGCCATCACCGCCATGCTCGACACCCTGCAGCGCACCCACTACGGCACGAAAGGCGACCTCTCGCGTGCCAGCGGCTCCATGCTGATGTGCGGCGCCATGGTCTACGACTGGTGCTACGACCAGATGAAGGAGAAAGAGAAGAAGGCTTATATCGAATCGTTCGTGCGCATAGCCAAGACGATGGAGTGCGGCTATCCGCCCCACAACCGCGAACCGATTGCCGGACACTCTTCGGAATGGATGATCATGCGCGACATGCTCTCTGCCGGCATCGCCATCTATGATGAGTATCCCGACATGTACAACCACGTCATCTCGATGTTCTACAGGGATTACATCCCCGTGCGCAACTTCGTCTATGCCGGCCACAACTATCATCAGGGCACCAGCTACGCCAACGTGCGCTTCAGCAATGACCTCATAGCCACATGGATACTCTCACGCATGGGCGTGGAGCAGGTCTTCGACCCTGCACAGCAGTTTGTCCTCTACGACTTCCTCTACCGCAGACGTCCCGACGGACAGGTCATGCCCGCCGGCGACACCAACCCCATCCGCCGGAGCAGCCCTTCATACGGACTACCCGCCATGCTGGCATACAGCTACTACAAAGACGGCTATCTGGCATACGAGTACGAACGGCGTCCCAAGGTAGACAATCATTGCCTCATCTTCGACATCCTGTGGAGAGACCTCGACATCCGGCCGGAATCGCCCGAGAGCCTGCCCTTGACGCGATATTCAGGTACCCCCTTCGGATGGATGATAGCCCGCACTGGCTGGGGAGAAAACAGCGTAATCGCGGAGATGAAGATCAATGAGAACTTCGTCGGCAACCACCAGCACTTGGACGGAGGTTCCTTCCAACTCTACTATAAAGGTCCCTTGGCCATCGACGCCGGTGCCTACCAGGGCAGCGCAGGTGGATACAACAGCCCGCACAACAAGAATTTCTTCAAGCGTACCATCGCCCACAACTCCCTACTGGTCTACGACCCCGACGAGAAGTTTGCCTGCTGGAATTATGGCGGCGGCGACAAGACCGAGTTCGCCACCAACGACGGCGGACAGCGCATGCCGGGTGACCGTTGGGAGACCTGCCGCTCTTTCAAGGATTTGCTGAGCAAGGCCTACACCACGGGCAAAGTCTTGGCCCACGGCATGGGAAAGGATGCCCAAGCACCGGACTACTCCTACCTGAAAGGTGACATCACGCAGGCATACACCGCCAAAGTGAAAGAGGCGAAACGCTCTTTTGTCTTCCTGAACTTCAAGTCCGACAAGATACCTGCCGCCCTTATCGTATTCGACAAGGTGGTCTCTTCCAACCCCGATTTCAAGAAGTTCTGGCTGCTGCACAGCGTGGAGGAACCCGTCATCGAAGGCAACCGCTTCATCGTGAAGCGCACAAAGAACGGAGACTCCGGCATGTTGCAAGACCAGGTGCTACTGCCCGAAGCCGGCGATGCCCGCATCGAGAAAGTAGGCGGACCGGGAAAAGAGTTCTGGGTGTTCGGTACCAACTATCCGAACGACGCGCTGCCCAATCGTCCCGACGACGCCAACGAACGCGGTGCATGGCGCGTAGAGGTTTCTCCGGCAACGCCCGCTGCCGAAAACTATTTCTTGAATGTCATGCAAGTGGCCGACAACGACTGCCCGAAGATGCACGAGGCACAGCGCATCGATGCCGACAAGGTAGTAGGCGTGCAGATTGCCGACCGCATCGTCACTTTCAGCAAGAACAGTGAGCCGCTCTCCGGAAAGTTCACTCTGGAGCTGAAAGGCAATCAGAACATGCAGTTTGTCCTCACCGACCTTGCACCCGGCATCTGGCAGGTGAAGAAAAACGGCAAAGTATATCTGCCTGCCATCGAAGTCCGCTCGGACGACGGTATCCTCTATTTCGAAGGGACAGGCGGACAATATGAGTTCTTCAGATAATATTTGTATTCCACGGGAAAGATTAAAATCGTCCCGTGGAATGAAAAAATCCATCCCGTGGGACGAAAATTTTCAGCTCACGGGATGATTTTTTTTGTCTCACGGGACGAAATCATCCGTCTCGCGGGACAAATATGATAGGGAAATAATTTACGAATTATGGCGAATCAGGTTCATGAACTCCTCACGCGTCTTTGCCTGATTGAATGCTCCGGTAAAATCGGATGTAGTGGTAATCGAATTCTGCTTTTCCACTCCGCGCATCTGCATGCACATGTGCTTGGCCTCTACCACCACCATCACGCCCAAAGGATTGAGCGTTTCTTGTATGCACTCCTTGATTTGCAACGTCATTCGCTCCTGCACCTGCAAACGATGGGAGAAGATATCGACCACACGGGCTATCTTGCTCAGCCCCGTAATGTAGCCGTTGGGAATATAAGCCACGTGCACTTTCCCATAGAACGGAAGCATGTGGTGCTCGCAGAGTGAAAAGAAATCAATGTCTTTCACGATCACCATCTGGCTGTATTCTTCTTTAAACTTGGCAGAGCTTAGCACTTCATGCGGATCCATGAAGTATCCTTTTGTCAAGGTCAGCATCGCCTTTGCCACCCTCTCAGGCGTCTTCAGCAAGCCTTCGCGCCCGGCATCTTCGCCCAGCAGGGTGATAATACGTTGATAATGTTCTTTCAGTTCGTCCAGTGCGGGAGATACGATTTCTTCTTTTCCTAACATGATAAGATTTATAAGTGGATGTTTATCTGCTCTTTCACTATAGATACTTCCTTGAATACGCCGGTAGCACGCAGCTGACGCATCATGGCATCGGCCTCTTCGATGCTGCGGAAGTCTCCTACGCGGCACAACCAACGGGGAGAGTGGAAAGAGGTATAAACAGAAAGTTCCGGGAAATGTTCCTTAATGCGTGAGCCCACGGCATGGGCTTCGTTCTTGGCTCTACTGGTGTTATTTCCGGCGTACACCTGCACGCGGTAACCCTGACTTTTAAGCACCTTGTTGTTCGTTCCCGTAGGAATATACTCTTCACCTATCAATGCCTCGATGCGGGCGTCCTGATGGATCGTCACCTTGCCCTGTCCCGGCACACTGCGTTCCAGGCTCTTCACGATACTATTCTGAGCCGAGGCAAAAGTGGCAAAAGCCAAACATGCCATTAAAAGTAAACCAAGTTTCTTCATTTAGATAGTTATTTTTTATACGGTTGACACTCTTAGTGCGGAAAGCCGGCAAAGGAAGCATGTCCCATCCTCCCTTTGCCAACTCTGTTTCCTGGTTCTTGTCGCCTTTATTTAGTTAAAAGCGTCAATGATACCCTTGAAGTCAGCAGCCTTCAGAGCAGCACCACCAATCAGACCGCCGTCTACATCAGGATTTGCAAACAATTCCTTAGCGTTAGAAGGCTTGCAGCTGCCGCCATAAAGGATAGATGTATTTTCAGCCACTTCATTACCGTACTTCTCTACAATCAGTGAACGGATGAATGCGTGGATTTCCTGAGCCTGAGCAGGAGTAGCCGTCTTGCCCGTACCGATAGCCCAAACCGGTTCGTATGCCAGAATGATCTTAGAGAAGTCTTCGGCAGACAGAGAGAATACAGATGCCAACTGAGCGGCAACCACTTCGTTCTGCTTGTTTGCCTCACGCTCTTCCAATACTTCGCCGATACAGAAGATCGGAGTCAGACCGTTAGCCAAAGCCAATTTCACTTTCTCTTCGAGGATAGCTACTGTCTCGCCATAGTATGCACGACGCTCTGAGTGACCCAGAATCACGTATTTGGCTCCCGTAGAAGCTACCATAGCAGCCGATACTTCACCGGTGTAAGCTCCGGATTCTTTGTCGGCACAGTTTTCAGCACCTACACCGATCTTAGCAGGGTCTACCAACGGAGTAACCGATGCCAAGTGGATAAACGGAGTACAGATAATTACATCACAGTTAGGCTTCTCTGCAGCCAATACTTCATTCAGTTCTTTTGCAAGAGCAATACCCTCTTGAAGGGTTTTGTTCATTTTCCAGTTTCCTGCAACAATGTTTTTTCTCATCTTGTTTTATTTATTAAAAGGGTTAATAGTTCTTTTATTCTCTTATTCTCATGTTACGCCTGGGGCGTTTCCTGCAGTTCGTTCTCCGGCTTTTCAGTCGTCTCGTCCGTTGTCTCGCCCTGTATCTCTTCACCTGCCGATTCACTTGCCTCATCACTTGCCGATTCATCCTCCGGCTTTTTCTCCTCCCGGCGCTTGACGACCAAGACATCCACACCGACCACCAGCAACAGGGGAACGATAAACCACAAGAGTACATAACCGATCGTATGCCAATCGCTCTCTTGCTTCAGCTGCCCGATCTCCAGTTTCTCCAGCCGGTCCGTCAGCACATATTCATCCGGCAACCGGTTGTCTCCCCACTTGTTCAGAATGGTGCCTTCCTTGATCAGCATCAGCCCGGGATTGGAACGGATCATCGTCTTCAACGCAATGTCATCTACCCCGCAGAACTGATATTCTGCTCCGGTCTTATCCCGCCATAGCTCTATCTGCTCCTCCGATGAAGCGGTCAGGGCATAGAATCCATAGCCATGTTCCACACTATAGTCGTATATCTCATTGATAAGGTCTATATTGCTATCGTCCGCCGCCTCTATATGGTGGGCAACCAGCAGGAAGGTATATCCCTTATCAGAAAGAATACTGTCAGTCAGGTCTTCTCCGGTTTCCAGGCTCGTTATGGAGAGGTCGTGGATGATCGGTTCATAGCCTTTCTCCTTCACCACCGTACGGGCTTCGACAAATGTCCACGTACTGTCCGGATAGTTATCCAGCGTAAACTCTTGCCGCTTTCCGTCTTTTTCCAGGATGAACCTGCCTTCAAGCACATCCGGTTTCTCCCCTTCCGGTATCTCCATGTTCTTTTTGATATTCTGCCCTATCCTGTAAGGACGGAAATCCAGAATCGGCAGATTGCTGAGGCAATAGAAGGAAAGGGTAAAGACAAACAGGAACGTGTACATCGATACCATCCATGCCACTTTCGCCGTGATAAAACGTCCGATCAGCTTTCCGCCCCTGAAGGCAGACATCGCCGCTACGAACAGTACCACATTCTTGCCGAACGTCTCCCAGTTGGTCAGCACCCATGCATCGCCAAAACATCCGCAGTCCGAAACCGGATCCGCCAATGCAAGATACAGTGTCAACGGCGTCATCACAATCATCAGCAGCAACGACATCGTAGTGGCAAACTTCCGCTTTATGCCGAAAAACAAAAAGACGCCTACCGAAAATTCCAATGCAGACAGAACAATGGCAAACAACAGTTGCAGATAGTCAGGAAACCATGATGCCATTCCGAATGCAGTCAGGTAATCCTGAATCTTATAGAAAGAACCCAACGGGTCAACCGCCTTCACAAAACCGGAAAAGATGAATACCGCTGCCAGCAAGAAACGGCACGCATTCACCCACACTTCCCTAATGATATGTTTCTGCTCAGTCTCCAAACTCAATCTTAATCAGTCCAAAGACGGAATAGTTAATCATATCCATATAGTTGGCATCTACCCCTTCGGAGACCAGTGTCTGTCCCGACAGACTTTCGATCTGCTTGGTGCGGTAGATTTTCATCAGTATCAAGTCGGTGTACGAACTGATACGCATGCTACGCCATGCTTCATCGTAATCATGATTCTTGGCAAGCATCAGCTCCAATGAGATCTTGGCATATTTATCATACAATGCCATCGCTTCCTCGTTCGTGATATCTGCCGCTCCGGCATATCCCAGTTCCAACTGTATCAGTCCGATGATGCCATAATTGACTATCGCGATGAACTCGGAACGTATTCCTTCGTCCACCAGCGTTACGCCTTTGGTCTCAATGCTCCTGATTCGATTTGCCTTAATGAATATCTGATCTGTCACGGAAACCGGACGGAGAATGCGCCATGCCGGACCGTAATCATGCAGTTTCTTCGAGAATAAGTCACGACAGATGGCTATAACTTGTTCAAATTGTAATTTGGTATCTTTCATTTCCTTACACATAGGCTGCGACCCATTTTCACTATTCGGGGCAAAGGTAGGAATAATTAGAGAAAAAAAGAAAAAGAGGGTGCTCTAATTTATATTAAAGCACCCTCTTCCTTATAAAGTTATCTATCGCTTACGAACAACGCAAAACTTGTCCCGGACGCAAAATAGTTTTCCGGGTAATGCGGTTCAGCTTGCACAACGTATCAATGGAAACACCTTGGCGCGCTGCAATCTTCGACAACGTATCGCCACTCTTCACTTTGTAGAACAATCCCTCGCCGGAAGCCAAGCTACGCGCTGTCGTACCTTTAGCCTTGCCCTTATTGAAGACATAATGGTCGGCAACGATATCTTGCTTCTCAAAGTCGAACATCAATGCCGGATTAAGAGGGATTCCCAAGAAACGGGTTTCAAAATGCAAGTGCGAACCGGTAGAACGTCCGGTGTTACCTCCCAAACCAATGGGTTCTCCCGCTTTGACTAACTGGTTGATGTCAACGATCTGTTTGGACAAATGGCCGTAGACCGTTTCCAAACCATTGTCGTGACGAATAACGATATACTTGCCATATCCCCGACGACCTTGGTTTTTGACTACACGCACCTTGCCGTCGAAGGCTGCACAAATGGTGTCACCTACGTACACCTTAATGTCCAAACCATTGTGCACCCTGCGTCTTCTGGGGCGATATCCGAATATATCCGTGATTTTCGTATGCGTTGTAGGCATACAGAAACCAGTCAGATCAATCTGGTAACTCTCCGGCACGATGGCATCACCGTAGGCTTGCACATATTCGTTGTTCCAGTTCGGATACAGGTCTAAACCAGGATAGGCAGATTGTTCCGCACGTATCTGTTTCTGTAAAGCCAGAGAATCAACACTTTTCAGTTTTCTGTCGATAGGAGCTTGGCGCGCAATCAAGTCTTGAGAAAAAGAATTCAGACTTACCATTGCCGACGCAGCTATTAAGATTGTTCTAATGCAATTGAAATTCATTCCGTTTCACCGTTCATTTTTTGATATCCGTTAGCAAGCACTTTCCATCACCAACATTTCATTTGTACGTCACCGAATACCAGATTTATTTTTAAAATTTCCCAAAGGTAGCATTTCTTCTCCAAACGAAAAGTCTATCATTAACTATTTTTTCGAATAGCAGATCAAAACAGGGCATTTTCTTTGTCTATAACTATCTAATAATATGCAATATAAGAGCCTGTTTAAATTTTCCTCAATAATAATCTTATAGTGGCTAATTTGACCA